>JAWXBK010000041.1:0-69341 GCA_034439975.1 Rhodospirillaceae bacterium
TCAGCAAAGCGTTTCTTCGGCATTTGAGCACTCCTCTCTTCAAGGATTCGTGCCCGAATTTTCGCACTGCAATCGGATCAGTTTCGAGGGTCAAGACCAATGGAACTTCCTGCTTCTCTTACTTTGATCTTATGCGAATCTTACTTAAGCACTCTTATGCTGCCTGATTGCTCAAGAGCTGTGACAATTTGAGCGCGACCGCCATCGTCGTGATATTCGTCGTCGCCCGTACAATACGCGGCATCACCGATGCATCGACGACCCAAACCCCATCGATTTCGATTAACTTGCCGTGCGAATCCACCACCGACATCGGATCGCCGGCCGGACCCATTGCACATGTGCCGACGGGATGGAAGAATCCAGTAGCGTTTCTGCAGATCCATTCTTCGATCGCCTGATCGTTGCGCACGACGTCATCGGGATCGCGGCCGTCGGCCAGGACGAGACCGAACATCCGGTTCCGGATGCCGCTTCCCATGTCGAGCATTCGGACGGCGCTCCAGGCCAAGAGACGGTTCATCATATGGTATCGATTGAGCCGCTGGACGAAGGGACTGTAGGAAGCAAGGAAACGCTTCCTGTATGTGCCTGCAACATCGGGCGATCCGGCGATCGACCAGAAACAACGAACTGCCTCGACCATGCGTTCCATGTCCCTCGGGTCATCGAAGAAGCGGAACGCAACGGCAGGTTCGAGCCGTGGATCAGCGCTCCGCAGTCGCACCTCGCCCCTCGAAAGCGGCTTGTGAAGTGAAATCAGGATGTTACCCATCCGACGGCCGAGCGCGTGCCAGGAAGATTTGGCCATGACGGAGGCATAGACATCGCCCCGCGGTGCCCAGGCTTGGGACGACGAGATCCGGAAGCCCAGATTGGCGTGCGCGCGGAGCGATGCCTTCTGGCTGGCTTCTGGTTTCAGGTACGCCGCCACCGATACGGTGGGATGTTCCTGCAGATTCTGTCCGATGCCATGCCGATCCGACACGATATCGATCCCGAGATCGCGCAGGATTTCGCCACGACCGATGCCAGATCGCTGCAGGATCGCCGGCGAGTGAATGGCGCCGGCAGCAAGGACGACCGATCGTGTCCGCAGGGCGACGGGTTCAGTGCCGTCATCGACTTCCACGCCGATCGCGCGGCGCCCATCAAAAACGATTCTGTTCACATGAGCTTCGGTCGCGATCGTCAGATTGGGCCGACTTCGGACTTCGCGCGTCAGGAATCCCATAGCCGCCGACATGCGCTGGGTCGGAAGACTGCTCATCGGAACACGCGTATAGCCGTCGCGGAAATCCGCATTCATGTCGTCGATGAACGGCAAGCCGCGGGTTGCCGCATTCTGTGCGATGGCCTTGCAGAATTCGGGCCAGTCCGCGGTCGCATGGCGACGGATCGGAATGGGGCCATCACGCCCGTGCTGGTCGCCCGTGAAATCCTGGTCCGCCTCGATCGCCATGAAGTACGGCAGAATGTCGTCCCACGCCCAGCCTTCGAGCCCCAGAGAGGTCCACTCGGCGAAATCTTCCGGCAGAGCGCGAATAGCGACCATGGAATTGACGCTCGACCCGCCGCCCATGATCCGGGCCTGTTCGTAGAATGACGGATTGCGATCCGTCGCAAACCGGTCGCTGATCCACGAGACCTGCAGCCCCGGCCAGAAATTCTGGTCCTGCATCGCCCGCGCGTAATAGGGATCGCGAATGCCGTCGGGTTCGCGACCGGGCGGCGTATCGCGGCCGGCCTCGAGCACGAGGACGCTGCGGTTCGGCGCTGCCGACAGCGTTGCGGCCGCAACGCAACCTGCCGATCCGCTGCCGATAATGACGACGTCCCAGATTTTCTGACACACCGACCGGTCGAGAGGCATAAAAAGCTTACCTATATGTTGGCGGATCGGGCTCCAGAGAACATCCGCTCGCTAGTATCCCAGATCCGGATCCACGACATTCCGGAGCGGCTCGCCCGCAAGCCAGCGATCGAGATTGTCGCAGAAGATATCGGCCGTAATGGATTCCCAGCCCTCGAAAAAGCCGGCGACATGCGGTGTCACGATAACATTCTCCATATCCCAGAACGGGCTGTCGGCCGGCAGCGGCTCGGTCTCGAACACATCCAGGAAAGCACCGCGCACTTGGCCGCTGCGCAGTGCATCGAGCAAGGCTGCTTCGCGAACGACGCCGCCCCGGGACAAGTCGACCAGGAGCGCGCCGGGTTTCAGCCGTGCAAAGGCCGCTTCGTTCAGAAGGCCGGCCGTCTCATCGGTTCGCGGCACGATGACGATCACATAATCCGCCAGCGCGAGCGCATCGCCCAGGCGATCGACCCCATAGATTTCGTCGATTCCTGCAACAGGTTCCGGACGTGAACGAACGCCGATCACCTGCAAACCGACGGCGCTTGCGAGTTGTGCGATGGTGCTGCCGATGCGGCCGAGGCCGATGACGACGGCGGTACCGCCGGCCGTCATCCGGATCGTGCCGCGGCGCCATTCATGCTGCATCTGCTGCCGGAAGTAGCGTGGAAAATAATGGTTCAGCGCATAGATGGCACCGATCGCAAATTCGGCCATGGCCGTCCGTGGCGCACCGGCCGAGTTCGTCACCGTGATACGAGTGCTGTCCCACGGGCGGAAATGGTCGACGCCGGTTCCCCCCGATTGAATCCAGCGCACGCTGCTGCTTTCCGCGACAGCGTGCCCGGGATAAGGGGTCTGCTCGAACTTATGCGTGAGGACGATTTCGGGGCGCACCGCTGCCAGAGAATCGGCAATTGCCGCATAGGTCCGGCAAACCGCGATCTCCGCCGATGGAACGTGAACCCTGATCCGGTCGACGAAATAATCAGCCCGATCCGAGTGGACGAGGATCTTTGGATTCCCGCGCTGATCTGTCGAGGCGTTGCGCATCGTCAGATCGCAGCCAGCGGATCCCGACCCCAGACCAGGTCGAACGGGCGGTTGAAAATGATGTCTTCGATGACGGTATCAGAAATTCTGGGCATTCCTTGGTACTCGGCCGCCACGTTCCGCAGCGACGCAAGAGCTTCCGTCGTCGTCTGAACGGGGAAGTCGGACCCGAACAGGACCTGATCCATCACGCCGTAATCCTTGGCACGAAGCAGGGCGTCGTACATTTCCCAGGAGCGATAGACGACCGCCGACACGTCGGTAAATATCTGCTTGTGCTTACGCAGGATGTGAACCGTCTCGTTCGCCCAGGGCTTGCCGAAATGAGCGAGGATCATCCGCATATCGGGAAAGGCGCGTGCAATCTTGTCGATCAGATACGGCCGCCCGTATTCGAGGATCGACTGCGCGGGGAAGGCACTCGCCTGATGCCAGAGGATGGGAATCCGGAGATCGTTGGCAATCTCGTATAGCTGCCAGGCCTCGTTCGACCAGGGATCGAAGCCCTGATAGGTCGGGCCGAGTTTCAGGCCGTGCAGGCCGAGCGTTTTGATCGCCCGCTCCAGCTCGTCCGGCGCACCGGGATCCATCGGATCGACGCAGGCAAACCCAACGGCTCTGTCCGGGAAGCGCGAAACATAGTCGGCGACAAAATCGTTGGGCACGTCGACGCCAAGCCGCGGCCACCTGATTGCAACAACGCCGAACCGATCCGCCACACCGGCCACGTCCCGCTCATGTCGTTGCGGCGATGCGTCCGTCTTGCGGCCGCCGCTACGAACATTCATATCGCGGCGATGTTCCTCGGTAAGATGCTCGTCCAGCCAGAGATTCGTATGCCAGTCGATCAGCATGACGTCACCTGTCGGTGTCTGTGGATGCGCCTAGGCGAGATGGGACTTTTTTTGCCCGACAATGCCGGGCCGCCCGGAAAAATCGAGCCTGTCGATGCCCGTCGCCAGGTCGCGGAGGACTTGGTGCGCCGCATTGTGTCCCGGGATGCCGGAGACGTTTCCACCCGGCCAGGTGCCGACGCTGCAGAGATAGACGCCTCTGACCGGTGTCCGGTAATCGGACCAGCCCGGGACAGGACGGAGTGAAAAATAGTTCTGAGGCAGTATGTCGCCGTGCGTGATATTGCCTTCGTATGTACCAAACTCATCCTCGATGTCGCATGGACTCCAGAATTTGGCGTCGACAAGGATGTCTTTCAGATTGGGAATATACTCGGCCAGCGTATCGATAATGCGTTGCCCGTAGCGATCGCGCTCTGTCTTCCAGTCGCCTTCGGCCAGCCTGTACGGTGCGTGAAACACGCTGAGGGTCATGATGTTCTTGCCTTCGGGCGCCAGCGACGGGTCGGCAACCGATGGGGTGAGACCCCAGATGATCGGCCCGCGGGACGGCCGCCCGAACTTCATGTCGTCATAGGCATCCTCGAGATATTTGAGCGACGGTGAGATCCGGAACTGACATTCGGCGAATTTCTGGACTTCGGATTCGGATGTCGCGGCAGCAAAGCGCGGCACGCCATCCAGAGCGAGCCCTACCTTGAACGCATTCCCCTCGACCTTCAGCTGCTCGACCTTAGTTCGAAAATCCGATTCGAGACTGTCCGCGGGCAGGAATTGCAGCAGCGTATACTTCGGCGCCAGGTTGGAGATGACGATCGGTGCGAGGATTTCCTCGCCCGATTCGAGCACGACACCCCTCGCCTTCCCATTCCGGACCAGGATTTCGGCGACCGGCGCGTTTGTCCGGACCGTGGCGCCGTTGGCCTCAATGGAGCTACGCATGGCTTCCACGATGGCACCCATCCCGCCCATGGGCAGACCGGTGGACCCGCGCAGAACCTGCCGGCGCGGGTCGTTCATGGCGAGCTCTTCGGATGAAGCCAACGACAGCGGCCGATGGAGGAGCAGGCACGCTGAACCGGGCGTCCACGGACCAACCCGATTGCTCAGGATCGAGACCATGGCAATGACGGCCTTCAGGGCGTCGGACTCGAGATAATCGTCGAGAAAGTCGCGGATGCTTCCGAAGAAGAGCTTCGAGAACGCCTCCTCGTCTTCCGGCGTCTTAAGACGCGCGGCTACCTCGGCCAGCGTCGGGGGCGGCGCGAAGAGCGAGATTCCGAGACGGCGCGCGAATGCTTCGACATAGTCGAATATCTCGTAATAGCGCTCCGCGTCCCGATGCGAGAATTTCTTCAGCTCGTCGACCACGCGCGAGCGCTCGCGCCAGGCGACGAACGCCCGGCCGTCCGGAAATGGCATGACCATCGACGGATCGGGATGATGGAACTTCAGGCCATAATGCTCGAGTTCCATGTCCGCGATGATCTTAGGCTCAAGCGAACCGGGCGAGTTCGTGATCGCGGCCGTATAGCCTGGAAAATATTCGATGACACCGCACGGGCCGCCGACGCGCTCGCGGCGCTCCAGTACAAGAACATTACGGCGGGCGCGTGCCAGATAGCCGGCGGCGACGAGACCATTGTGACCGGCGCCGATGACGATGGCGTCGTATTGTGCGGCCATGATCGTGTCGCCCTCCAGATTCCGTCGTCAGGATACGGGTGCGCTATCGCGAAATGACGGGCGCTGCGACAGCCTGTCGAACCAAGCGCTCAGCGACGGGCGGCCATCCCACCAGCGATCGTCGCCAAACCGCGCATCCCAGTAGCCCAGCGCGCAGCCGATGGCGATGCTCCCCAGATCCGGTTCGCTGTTCAGGCGTCCGGCCTCCTTCTCGAGCGCGTCGGCTGCGCGGAGCATGACGGCCTTCTGATGCGCGATCCAATCGGGCCATTGCAGTTCTTTGGGCCGCCGACGCACTTCAAGCGCGCGCTGCACGGCCGCATCGATCAGCCCGTCGCCGAGCGCCTGTCGACGCAACACCGGCCAGCGCTTTGCAGGATCCAGCGGCAGAAAATCCGATCCGCCATAGGTCGCAGCCAGGTACTCGCAGATGACCGGCGAATCATAGAGGGCCTCGCCGCTATCGCTAAGCAGGGTCGGAATTCTGCCAAGTGGGTTGCTCGCCTGCACGGGCGAGTCGGCGCCCCACACATCGGTCGGCTTTTTCTCCACGAGATGCCCGATCCCGAGCTCGATCACCGCGACAATGACTTTTCGGACATACGGTGAGTTGGGCGAATAAAAAAGAATCATTAAGGGCGCTCCCCGTTCGGTCACGTATCCAGCGAATAGGCGATGCGTGTTTCGGTGTAGAATTCGCGCGCATAGGTTCCCTGCTCGCGCGGCCCATAGCTCGATCGCTTCTGACCGCCGAACGGTACATGGAAGTCGAGACCCACGGTGGGCAGGTTGACCGTCGCAACGCCGGCCTGGATGTGACGCCGAAAATGCTGCGCCTTCTTCTCTGATGTCGTGATTATTCCGGCCGTAAGCCCGAAGGGCGAATCGTTGGCGATCGCCAGAGCCTCGTCATAATCGGCGGCGGCGATCACGCTTGCGACCGGGCCAAAAATCTCTTCCTGGTTGATCCGCATGCGGTTGTCGGTTTCGATGAACAGCGCCGGCTCGAGATAATGGCCATCGCAACGCGCCTTGACCGGGCGTCCACCGCGCAGGAGGCGCGCGCCTTCCGCCTTGCCGATATCGATATATTCGAGGCTTCGCTCCATCTGTCGGCGGTTCACGAGCGGCCCGATGATCGTGTCGTCGTCAAGGGCGTGCCCGACGCGCAGCTGATCCATGCGCTGCCCGAGACCGGCAACGAATCGATCGTGAATACCTTTCGTGACGATCAGGCGGCTTGAGGCGGTGCATCGCTGCCCCGTTGCATAGAAAGCGCCCTGCGCCGCGCATTCGACTGCACGGTCGAGATCGGCGTCGTCGAGAACGACCAGCGGGTTCTTGCCGCCCATTTCGAGTTGCAGCTTGGCCATATGGCGGATGCCCGCTTGCGCCACCCGTTCCCCCGTCGCCATCGAACCGGTGAAGCTGATGGCATCCACGCCTTCATGCGCTGCGAGGGCGGCACCGATATCGGGACCGTGCCCCAGAACGACATTGGCGACGCCGGGAGGCAGACCGCACTCCGCAAGAACACGCGCGAATGCGACCGAGCTTGCCGGTACCAGTTCCGACGGCTTGTAGACGACGCAGTTTCCATAGGCCAATGCCGGTGCGATCTTCCAGCCGGGAAGAGCCACCGGAAAGTTCCACGGCGCGATGATCGCGACCACACCGACAGGCTCGCGTGTGATGTCGATTGTGATGTCCGGCCGGATCGACTGGGCGCTTTCCTCGAACTGCCGCAAGCATTCGCCCGCGTAATAGTGGAACAGTTCCGCCGCGCGCTGGGCTTCGCCGAGTCCCTCCCGCAGCGGCTTACCTTCTTCCCTCGATATCAGCCGACCGAGGGAATCGGCCTGCGCCGCCAGCGCGTCGCCGATCCGGCGCAGGATGCGTTCACGCTCGCGAAACGGCGTCGCCGACCAGGCGGGAAGAGCAGCGCGCGCCGCGCGCACCGCATCATCCACCTGATCCGGACTCGCTGCGCCAAACCGGCCGACGATATCCGACAGATCGGACGGGTTCCGGCTTTCCAACGGTTCGGCGCCGACGAACCAGTGGCCGCCAATCAGGTTGCCGTCTGCGACCGATCCCGTCATTACGATGGGCCTCAGCTACTCGCGGCGACGCGAAGCTCGGCTTTGGTCTTCGCCGCGCCCTGTTGCGGCCCGAAGCCCTCCTCGAAGAAGCGCAACCAGTTGCCACCCATTAGCCCGGCCACCTCATCCTGGCTGAAGCCGACCTTCAGGAGGCCTTCCGTAAGATTCGGGAAGTCCACCGGCGTGCGGAACCAGTCGGGCCATTGCGGCCAGGATCGGCTAGTCTTGGAGCCTTCGCCGAAATCGACGCCCTTCTTCCAGCGACCGCTTCGAATCCAGTCAAGGTCCGCATCGACCCATTTGCGGGACTGGTCGGTGCCGAAGCCGAGACGTTCCGCGCCGACCATTTCGGCCGTCTCGGCCACCATCGTGCAGAATTTTTCGCGCGACGTTTCGCGTCCGCCGATATGCAGCGGGTAGACGCTGAATCCGAGCATACCGCCGGCGCCGGTCACTGCCTTTATAAGATCGTCAGTCTTGTTCCGGATTCCGGGGTGGAACGTTTTAGGGTTGGCGTGCGTGATCGCGATGGGCCTCTCGGAGATATCGAGCGCTTCAAATCCGGTTCGCTCGCCGCAATGCGAGATGTCGACGATCATTCCCACCCGGTTCATCTCGCGGATAACTTCGCGGCCAAAGCGCGGAATACCGCTGTCGTTCTTCTCGTAACAGGAGCTCCCGATCAGGCTCTGATTGTTGTAGGTGAGCTGCATGATGCGGACGCCGAGCTCGTGGAAAACCTGGACCAGGCCCACATCGTCTTCGATCGGAGACGAGTTCTGAAATCCGAAGATGACGGCAGTCCTTCCCGTCTCTTTAGCGTGCCGGATATCGTTCGCATCGCGGGCGGGGCAAACGAGATCGCCGTGGTCTTCGAAAAGCCGATGCCACGCAGCGATGTTCTGCAGCGTTTCCCGGCAGTTTTCCCAGACGGCAATCGTCACGTGAATGGCGGTCACCCCGCCGGACCGGAGCTCTTCGAGCAGTTCCCGATCCCAGTTGCTATGCTCAAGCGCGTCGACGACCATCAACTGCTCGTGGAAGTTGCGCGCATTCGGTGACGTCCGATTCATGTGGCTCCTCACAAGACATCCAACTTTATGAGCCTCGATGGCTCCCGGTCCGGATGGCAAACCGCTAGTCCGGCCTGTCGCATTCCGGCTTTTCCGCTCTGGGTTCGTCGTTGCCCACGCGCCATGTCGCCGGGCAACGTATTGAAGGAGAACGACCTTCCGAGCCGAGGATAGGAGGCTTGTTGAGAAATCCGCAAATCAGAAATATAATCTGATTAATTAGGTTTCCTTATTTTAAATTGCCGGCGTTGCCGGCCGTGTTACGGCGAAAGGACCATGCGATATGGCACTTCGGACCAGTAACATCACGTTGAAACAGCTTCGCGCATTCTGCGCCATCGCCAGCAATGGAAGTTTCACGATGGCGGCCAGCCAGATCGGCCTGTCGCAACCGGCACTTACCATGATGATCCGCCAACTCGAGGAGGAGGCGGGCGTGACTCTGTTCGATCGTACGACGCGGCGCGTTCGGCTTTCGGTAGAAGGGGAAGAGTTTCTGCCGACCGCGATGCGCCTCCTCGGCGATTTCGAACTCGCCGTCGAGGATCTTCAGAAGATCGCCAATCAACGGCGCGGTCGGGTCAGCGTGGCCTCGACGTCTTCGGTTGCGAGTGAGATCGTGCCGGGCGCGGTGCGAAAGTTCCGGAAGCTCTATCCCATGATGAGCCTCCATATCGTGGACGACAGTTCGGGCGGCGTCTGTCGGCGCGTTCGCCGCAACGAAGTCGATATCGGCTTAGCCAGCCGCGATTCGCAGGACCCGGAGCTGGATTTTAAATTGGCATTCCGCGACCCGCTGGGGCTCGTTGCCCGGTCGGATCACCCGCTCATGAAAAAGAAAACGCCGATTTTCTGGCACGAGCTGGAGGGCTACGAAATTCTCGGTCTCGGGCCCGATACCGGTCCCGCACAGGCACTTCTGCAAATGGAATCGCTACCCGAATCGCTCCGGTCGCCGAAACTTCAGGTGTCGAATGCTTCGGCGCTGGATGCGATGCTCTATTCCGGTCTCGGCGTCGCCGTTCTGCCTGCGCTCGCCTATCAGTCGGGCCATCGGAAATCGCTTCGGTTCCGGCCGCTGCAGAAGCCGCCAATCATGCGCTCCATCTACTTCGTGTCGCGAAAGATTCGATCGATCTCTCGCGCAGCGGAGGCGTTCCAGTCGATCCTTCTCGCGCAGATCGAACAGCTTGGGTGCACCCATCAATGGATCGAAGTCCCGGACCGTTGACACTGCAGGCCGGTCCGGGTCGGCAAAGCCGCTTCCGGCCTGGGCCGGAAGGCCGTCACGTTCGGGCGTGACTCTGTCGATCTAGCTCGCGAGCTTTGACGCCACATACCGGCCGAAATGAATGTTCGTGCGCTCGAGCCACGAACGTCGGCTGCGTGTGTTGGCATAGGACGAGCCAACCGCCCGCTGGATGCTCTCAAGCCGTACCCGGTCTTCCTGATTGACGAGATCGTAGAAGGCGGAGATTTTCTTGCGTGAGCTGTTCGTGAACTCTTCGCCGTAACTGGCCACGCCCCAGCGCGTCAGCACGCGCCCCGTTTCGATCGGCGAAATCGCCATATAGAACACCCGATCCGGCGCCAGAGCGATCACTAGCGAAGGATAAAGACAGATCATGAAGACGGTCTTCCGCTCCTTGTCGGTCAGATCGGGATGGGACGGTTCCCGCGCCGGTTCCTCTGGCGCTATCGGGGAATAGAACGCGCTGAACGCGGCTTCGTCGTGCCCCCAATAGGTTAGCTCGCTCGGCGTGGAATTCTGCAGGCTTTCCGCATGCGTATAAAAGGTGTGATAGCCCTCGGTGAAGTTCTCGACCAGAAGCTTCCAGTTCGTATCCCAGGTCTCGTCGTCGCCAGTGAAGCGCTGCATGTCCTGCATATGATATCGCTCGATCGCGGCATCCAGCTTGGTGAGACGCTCGCTCAACGGCGTGGCGTTCTCGTCGAGCGTCGCAAAAATGAACCCGCCCCAGATTTCGCTTCTAATCGCCGGAAGAGCAATATCTTTTCGATCGAAACCATCGGTGCGATCCATGAACCGCGCACTGACAAGGGTGCCGTCGGGCCGATATGTCCAGGCGTGATAGGGGCAGACAAACCCGCGCGTGTTGCCCTTGCCGCTCGCCACTTCGCACCAGCGGTGACGGCAGATATTCGACAGGACCCGGATTTTCCGGTCATCGCCCATGACGACGATAAGGGGTTCGCCGACGAGTTTGGTGGTAAAATAGTCGCCAGGCTTCGCCACTTCGTCCACGCGGCCGAGACAGACCCATTCGTGCCTAAAGATACGCTCGACTTCGAGCTCGAAAGCCTCCGGTAGCGCATAGGCTGCCGGCGGCAAGGCGATCCCCGCCGAGTCGGGCAAGGTCACGATGTGCTTGAGGTCAAGCTTCAGCTGCGCCAGCTGTTCGGTATCGTGAGGCATAGTCTCCCTTTCTGTCATGGACAGACGATTTCTTGCCTTGCGTAACTGGGGCCCGTGCAGACCCGGTGCGGAAATCTCAAGAACGGCGAGTGAGGAATAAGGGTACGAATGGTGTCCACCTTTAATCCAATCAGAAATATCGGCGTATTGATCGAAAAAAATTATCGCAATCGTTACCCTATCTGGTCTGGCGAACCTTGTGCTCGAGCCACCGCGCGCCGAGCATCGCTGGAACCGTAATGATGACGAAGAAGAGGCCCACCATCGTCAGCGGTTCCAGATAGCGGTAATGAAAATTGGCAACGCTGAGGCCCTGGTTCATCAGCTCCGCCACGGCGATCGCCGCCAGGAGCGGCGTCTCCTTGAACATGACAATCAGATAGTTTGCCAGCGCCGGGACCATGGGCGGTACCGCCTGTGGAAGCACGACATGCAGCCAGGTCTGTGATGCCCGCAGGTTGCAGGCTCTGGCCGCGTCCCACTGACCGCGATGCACACCTTCGATTCCGGCCCGGTACACCTCCGCGGTGTAGGACGCATAGTGAATCCCGATACCCAGCACGCCGGCGGTCAAAGGCGAGAGCAGAATGCCCGCGTCCGGCAGTACATAGAAAAGGAAGTAAAGCTGCACCAGCAACGGGGTGCGCCGAATGAATTCGACGATGGAATGGATTGTCCAACGAAGCGGTCGGTGCGCTGTCCGCCTCAGTATGGCTATTGCCAGCCCCAGAACCATCGCGAGCGTCGAGCCCAACAGAGTCGCCTGGACGGTTACTACGGCGCCGCTGAGGAGGCGCGGGAGAATCGAGATGGCAAAGTCCCAATCCCAGCTCATCGCCTAGCCCCTGACGCCTTCATGACCGCGGGCGAAACGGCGTTCGAGGGTGCGGAAGCCGAACGCGATCAGGGATGCGAACAGAAAATAGAAGGCCAGGCTGGCGAGATATGGAATAGCCGTACTGCCGGTCTGGACCCGAATGATTTGCGCCTGGAATGTCAGTTCGGTGATCGTTATGAGGGACACGATCGCCGTCAGCTTCATGACCTCAATCGACAGATTGTTGAATAGAGGAAGCATAACAACGAACGACTGCGGCAGCGTGACGTGACGTAATCTCTGCCAGCGCGTCAGGTTGAGGGCGATTCCGGCTTCGTGCTGCTCGCGCGGGACCGTCTGAACCGCCGCCCGCACCAGCTCGGATCCGTATGCCGCAGTGTTCAGCGAAAGACCGAGTATGCCGGCTTCGATGGCGCTCAGATTGACGCCGACCAGCGGCAGAACATAGTAAACCCAGAACAACTGAACATAGATCGAGGTGCTGCGAAAGAACTCGACATAGGCGGTCGTTGCCCACCGGATCGCCGCGAATCGCGAGAGTCGGCAGAGGCCAATGACGAGTGCCAGCGAGAATCCGATGGCACAGGAAGCGATCGTCAGCTTGACCGTGACCATACCGCCGCGCCCGAGCAGAAGAAGATATCCAAGCCAGTCCTCGATGCTGAGCGCCATCATCCTGCCTTGAAGCTCAATCCAAGTTCGACAGCATGTCCCGCCTACACGCGATGACCGGCTGCGATGATCTTTCTGAGAAACGCCCGGGTCCGCTCTTTCTCCGGATTCGAGAAGATGCGATCGGGCGTACCTTCCTCTATGATGCGGCCGGATTCGAGAAAGAGAACCCGATCGGCGAACTCATGCGCGAAGCTCATCTCGTGCGTGACCAGCAACATCGTCATGTCGGTTTGCTGTCCGAGACGCTTGATCACGTTCAGCACTTCCTCGACCAGTTCAGGATCGAGGGCCGAGGTGATCTCGTCGCAAAGAAGTATCTGGGGCTCCAGCGCGAGGGCCCGCGCGATGGCGACGCGCTGCTTCTGTCCGCCAGACAGGCTGGCCGGCATAGCGTCGGCCTTGTCGGCCAGGCCGACCATATTGAGCAAGTCCAGCGCCTTCTCTCTGGCCGCCGATTTGGTCAGTTTCCCGTTGAGGACCGGGGCGAGCGTAATGTTTGCCAGAACGGATTTGTGCGGAAACAGATTGAAGTGCTGGAACACCATTCCGATCTTGCTGCGCACATCCCGCACATGGCGCTCGGATGCGGTCCGGTGCACCCCGTTCACGGATTCCTTGTAGAGATTTATGCCGTCGACGATCACGTCGCCGCGGCTGATGCTCTCCAGCGTCATCAGGATGCGCAGGATAGTCGTTTTACCGGAACCCGACGGTCCGATCAGCGCAATATGGTCGCCGCGCTTGGCGGAGAATGACAGGCAATCGAGGACCCGGTGGCTGCCGAAACTCTTCTCGACATCGACGAACTCGACGATCGACGATTCCGCCCGAGGCGCCCCTGTCTGCTCCAATATTGTCACTCCCGCACGGGCACGCTCCCGGGCCGGCACAGTGGCATCATCTGCCGCCCGCCGGCCCGCCAACGGTATGGTAGCTGCGTCAGTTCGCGCTGCAATAGCCCTCGGTGGTTCCGGTCCGGACCTCTGCGAGCTGTCCGAACCCGTATTCCTCGAGAATTGCGGCGTAAGTGCCGTCCTCGATCACCTCGTTCAAGCCCTCGTTGTACGCATCACGCAGATCCGCATTGTCCTGGTGAAAGATCGCACCGGTGCAGAACAGCGGCAGGTCGGTGGCCTGAACGACCGCAGTAAGTTCCGGCTGATCGGACTTGTTCTGGGAATCGAGGGCGCCAAGCATATCAACCGCCACCACATCGACACGGCCGTCCTGCAGCATTTTCATGCCGCTTTCCTTGTCCGGCCAGTAGATGATCTTGTCCTGGGACACGCCGGCGTCCAGAGCGTACTGCTCATAGACACATCCGCCGCAGAGCGCGATCCGAAGGCCCTGATCGGCGACGTCCTGATATGTGCTGACCGAGCCTTCGAGGTCCTTGCGAATGATAAAGGATTCCGCGAGGCACAATACGGGTTCAGAGAATGCAACCGATGCGCAACGCTCTGGCGTAATGTAAAGTGCCGCTCCGCTAGCGAAGGTCGCGCGCTTCGCCTGAACGGCCGGAATCAGCGCGCTATAGTCTACGACCTGACTTTCGACGGTTTCGACACCCATGCGCTGCAGCACGGCGCGATCGATGTCCGGGCTGATGCCACTGACTGTGCCATCGGCGTCGACGATCATGATCGGCGTGTAGTTGGATACCGCGATTGTCGCGGCACTCTCCGATTGAACCTCTTCCAAGCTCGATTGCGCCATTGCATCGGAAAGATCTGCGAATGCAAAGGCAGATACTGCGGCCATGACGGCGACAATGTGACGACGGCAACCTGACCTGTCCTGACGGACGTAAGTGGTACCCATTGTGGAATCCTCCCAAGCTTCGTTCTTGTCGATACCTTCCGATTCCGCGGCGGTCGACATAGCACACAAGAATGATGGGGGCTTTGCCGATAATTTTTCAATTCAGAAATATAGGGAAATTAATAAGATTTACTTATTAGAAGAATAGTTGGGATATGCCAGCCTGTAAGGACTTCTACATTTCCCACATTCCGATGTTATGCGGATCTAATTCTCTTCCAAATGGCAGCTCTCTTGAAGCTAAATTCAGGGCCGGGGACAAGAGTGGTTACATAAGGGGTGGCTGCGTGATTGGGGTTCGGTCACTAGTCTTTGCGCCAAACAGTGGCGAGCCAGGGTTGCTTGTCACGGGGCAGCCCCGGTGGACGGTAGTAATGCCGTATTTCGGAAAATCCCGCAGCGGTGACATAGGCGCGCCAGGTATCAAGATTGAAAAAACAACAATAGCGTCCATCGCTCAGCCCCTCTTCATTGTTCCCCCGTGGGTTTGAACAGAAAAGTACGCCTCCGGCGCGCAAGGACGCGTAAAGTTCGCGCAATACCCTCGGCAACTCTTTGCTCGGAACGTGGAACAGCGAAGCGTTTGCAAACACACCGTGGAAATGGGTCTTGGGCAAGGCCATCGCAAGAAAATCCTGGTGGAGGACTTCGCACCCGGAGTTGGAGCGCGCCATTGACACGAATTCTTTCGACCAGTCCAAGCCCACGGCATTATGTCCCAATGCACGAAAATGGCAGAGGTCCCTACCTGGCCCACAACCTAGATCAAGGATGGAGTAAGGGTGATCGCCCTCGATCGCGTCCAGGAGCGCGGCATAGTTTTGGGTGACATCGTGATCCCGCGTGCCAATCCAGAACGTGGGGGCGATCCGATCGTAGTGGGCGATGGTAAGATCGGAAAATGAACGCGACTGCCCGCTGTTGATTCGAGATGAATTCGTGGCAGCTCCATCCGTCCGCTTACCCATACCTCTTGCTCCTATGCCACCGAGACCCTCGTCATGGGCTGTCGCCGGTTCGCCGGGCAACATGGTAGGCCGATCCGTTTGCTATCGTCGAATAGGCAGTGTCGGACTAAATCGAGGCAGGTTCTTCGCGACCATTGATTTCGCCGCATTTTTAAGGCTCGATCTGAGCGGTTCGATGGCCGTTCCAAGTATTTGGAATTCTACTCTTACAACGCCGCCCCGCCCACTCACAATTAGAGGGTTATATGATCTACGAACTTGTCGTCCCACAGTTCACCAAAATGCTGGGGAATCTGCTGGCCATCTTGGATGAGGCCAAAAAATACGCGGCAGAGAAGCAATTCGATGTCGGTATTCTTCTGCAATCGCGCTTGGCGCCGGATCAGTTCAGTCTGATGCGTCAGTTGCAGGTCGCCTGCGATACGGCAACGCTAGGCGCCGCCCGGCTGACCGATACCGAAAAGGTTGCCCCGGCGCACGCCGATACCGAGCAAACCCTTAGCGAAATCGAGGCACGCATCAAGAGCGTCATGTCGTATCTGCATACTCTCACACCTGCGGATTTTGCCGTCGCGGCAGAGCGACGGATTTCCCAACCTCGCTGGAAGGGAAAAACACTTTCTGGCCAGGAATTCCTGATTCAGCATGTTATCCCAAACTTGTATTTCCACGTGACAACGGCCTACGCGATCTTGCGTCACAACGGCGTAGAGGTGGGCAAGAAGATCTATCTGGGGGACATGCCCTATCGCGAGGCAGCGTGACTGACCGGCCCCCACCGAGTGGTCCAGTTCAAATGTTAGTTCGGGGCGGGAACTTCCTGCTTCTCATACTCCGACGTTATGCGAATCCAATTCGAGAAATGTTAACCCTTCTCTGGACGGCTGCGTGAGTTGATCGCATCCCGCAGGCATCGGATTTCCTGCAGCACCTGATCCATCGGCCCAGGGTCGATTCCAAGGTCGCTGCCATCCCTCCATCGGCCAAGATGCCCGTCCCGATGGCGCCCCCAAATAGCGTGAAAGATGTCATGGCGCTGCTTGGCCACCATATCGACACGATCGATCAGCGAAATCAGTGCCGTCTCAGTGGCAAAGCGCTTCCGAATTTCACAGCACCATTTACCCAGCTGATCGCTTTTATTCTCACGCTCCCATTCCTCGATAGTGGCACCTTCAATTCGTTTGGTTGCCAAGTAAACCTCTCTTGTGAGTTGAGCGAATGCAATACCGATCTGACCGACCAGCAGTGCAACGTCCTCAGGCCAATCATCCGCTAGCGCAATTAGAATTGGTGACTTACTTTGCTTCAAATTCATCGTGAACTCATGTGGGTGGAGTTTGAGCCAGAGGTCTTGGAAACCATTGGGCTCACCGATTGCTATTCTTGATTATATCAAACAGCGTCGGCTCTGGCTCAGTGGGCACAGCGATCCGACTTCGGCTCGCCGGTGTCAGCCCGAATTCCGATGCAATCCGCATCATGATTTCCGCCTGTTTGTTGGCGATTGCCAGATAGGGCGACTGCATCGGGTAACCCGACGGCGATTTGACCATCGTTCCGTATTTGCGAATCGCGGAGATCGACTCGACCCATAGTGAGTAGGCCTCGCAGTAGGTCGCAAGAGCCACCCGATCGAGATTGGTCAACATCTTCAAATCCGCAAGTTCGCTGACAATCCGTTGCCACTCAGTCTGCGCCGCAGGACTTAGTTCCGCCGGGCATTCGGGCACGTTCGCCAGTGGCCGCGGCTCAAGGTGATTGAGTGACCGCTTCCCCGGATTTCCGTTTATCACTTTCAGCCGCGTCGGCTTTGGTTTTCGACCGCGCATCGACGTCACCCTGCTCTCTTGATGGGCGCGACCGGCACGATCGCGCTGCGGTCACGAAAAGTCTTCCGTGGCGCAGCAGGGCCCGTCGGCTGCGGTTTTGTGATTTCGCTGGCAGCGAAGGCCAATGCGCCGTCGGTGAGGCGCTCGGTGGCGATTTCAGCGAATGAACTCCCATCGGGCCCGAGCATGGCTTCGGCGCCGGTGAACGCTTGCCAGCGCCGGACGGCCACGTCGACGTAAAGGGGATCCAGTTCCATCCCGGCGCAGACCCGCTTCGTCGTCTCGGCGGCGATCACCGTCGTGCCGCTGCCTAGAAACGGGTCGTAGATCGCCTGACCCGGGCTGCTGTTGTTCAGGATCGGCCGGCGCATGCATTCAACGGGCTTCTGCGTGCCGATCGAGCCGCAATAGAAGAGGCTGCGAGGTCTGACCACGCAGAGTTACCGGGTACAAAGACTTGGGAGCACAATGCTGGCAATGACAGTAACGCCAATGATCGTATCCGCGACGAAGAGGAACTCAGCGAAGCAGGCGAACGGGATAACGACGATTTCGACAGTAACTTAGATGAGACTTTGTCCAACCGCAGCGCCCGAGGTAGCTCGGATTCACCGGCGACCAGCGGGACTGCGCGAGCAATGACTGCCCTTGGGGCTTCGTGCGACCCGGACCGCTTCTATGAAGCGGCATATGGTTCACAGTTAAAGGTCTTGGCAGCGGCCATGATCGATGCTGAGGGGCCTATAACGTTTAAAAGGTTATGCGACCGGATCGCACGGGCACATGGATTCCAGCGGACTGGGCGGCAGATTCGTAGCACCGTTTGGGCGGCCTGCAGGCGCCTGCGTACTAATGTTGCAACACCAGATGGTCACAAAGTTTTCTGGCCAAACGGCGTGCCACCCCAGGATTTGACAAGTTACCGAGGCCTCGGGATCGAGGGCGAACGACGGGAGTGGCGCGAGGTTCCCTTTCCAGAAAAGCTCTGGCTCGTGCAAAAAATATTGGAACGTAGAAGTAACGACCCGATCCGGACATTAGCCGAAGAGATCGGAGTCACACGCGTCACCACGCAGTTCCGGATCGAGATCGAGAAACTTATACGACACCTTGATCGCGGTTAGATTCGGAAAACAGGGATAGTTAGATCAGATTGCGCAAGGTCGCGGTGCAAGTCTTTCATCCGCAGACGGCATAACGCCGTCTGACTTTTGTTTCGGTCTAAGTATCTGTCGCTGCGCGATGCAGTCTTCGAAAAATAGTGTGTTTCGACACTGGAACGTGAGCGATTTCGATAACTTAGAATCCGTTCTACCCTAGCAAGGTCCAAAGCCGCAGAGAAAATCCGTCTATGGAGAAGACTCTAAGGCAACTCATGAAGAGGATCAGTCCATAGGTAATCGCAACAATTCCCGCCGATCCGCGCGATGCCAGGCTGCCTGAACCAGCTAGAGAATGACGGGCTATAGGGAGTTGGCGGACGGGGGGAGATTCGAACTCCCGATACCCTTGCAGGTATGCCGCATTTCGAGTGCGGTGCATTCAACCGCTCTGCCACCCGTCCGCAGGCTCTTCGGCATGATCCCGGCCGACATGGTTGTCGTCGGCGCGGGTGAACGGACACCAGCGAACCGGCGTTCAACCGATCGAGGGGCCGCCCTTTCGAAGCGGCGCGGACCCTAACGAATTAGCTCCCGGTGGACAAGCAGTACCGGCCGCCCTGTTCCCCTTCTTGGGCTGGTCTTGAGCCTGTTTTTGGTCACATTCTCCGGCGCGTTCTCAGCAGCTCCCGCCGCATCGGCCGCGCGGGCTTGCCGGCAGCGGCGCGGCCCTGCGATATCCCTTGTGCCACCGCCGCACCCCGATTTGCCCCGACCGGAGAGCTCCCATGCCAACCGCAAGAACCGCCGCTTCCGAGCGTCCCCTCGCCGGCCGCCGCGCCCTGGTCACGGGTGCCGGCAGCGGCATCGGCCGCGCCACCGCCCGCCTGCTCGCATCGGCCGGTGTGCGCGTCATCGTGCAGGATATCGATGCGGGCCGCACCGATGCGGTCGCGCGCGAGATCGCAACCGCGGGCGGCATCGCCGAGCCTGCCGCCTGCGACGTGGCCGACGAAGCGGCATTGCGTCGCGCGGTCGATGCCGGCCCCGCCGTCACGCTGCTGGTCAACAATGCCGGCGTCGGCAGCCCCGATCGCACGATCGAGGCGATCGACCGCGCCTCGTGGCAACGCATGTTCGACTGCCATGTCTGGGGTGCGCTCGCCGCGACGCGCGCCGTCGTCGCTGGCATGAAGGACGAGCGCTTCGGGCGCATCGTCAACATCGCGTCCAATCGCGGCCAGGTCGGCTGGTCCGACGGGTCGCATTACAACGCGGCAAAATCGGCGCTGATCGGTTTCGCCAAATCCTGGGCGCGCGAACTGGCACCGCACGGGATCCTGGTCAACGCGATCGCACCGGGCGTCGTGCGCACCGCGATGACGTTGCGTCATGGCGAAGCGGCCATCCAGGAAGAGGCCGATCTTAATCTGCTGAAGCGCGCCGCCGAGCCGGAAGAGATCGCTGCGGTCGTGCGCTTCCTGATGGAGCCGACCGGAAACTTCATGACCGGGCAGGTTCTCTGCCCGAATGGCGGCGATCCGGTTGTCGGAATCTGATGGGCGAATTCGGCTGGGGAATCCGACCGGCGCTGCCTTGCGTCGGGCGCATCGCGACGCCACTCTAGCGCCATGCAATTCGACTGGCCGCATCTGCCGACCATTCCAGTCCACGATCTGACGCAGGCGGGCGCCGCCGGCATGGCGGCACTGGCTGCCGCCGAGCCCGCGCGCATGGGCGATCTCGTCGGCATCGGCGAGGCCACTTATCCGGCCTGGCTGCTCGATTTCGGCGATCGCCGCTCGTGCCGCTGGCTCAGGAAACAGCACAATCCCTATCTCGGCGAGCTCGACCGGATCGCGGCCAGCGGCCTGCCGGCACGCGGCCTCTATATGCTCAATCTCTCCTACGAATGGGGCTGCACAACGGGTGCGGGCCTTTCGCCCTCGGCCGATGTGCCGCACATGCTGCGCACGCTCGACTGGCCGTTGGCGGGCCTCGGTCGCAATCTGGTCGTCGCCAAACTCGCTAGCGAACATGGCGCCTGGCTCAATCTGACCTGGCCCGGATTCGTCGGATCGCTGACCGGCCTTGCACCGGGACGGTTTGCCGCCGCGTTCAATCAGCCGCCGATGCGCAGGCGGCTCGGCTGGCTCGGCCCCGACTGGCTGATCGAACGGTTGCGCATCGGGACCAGCCGCGCTTTGCCACCCGCGCATCTGCTGCGCCTCGTTTTCGAAACCTGCGCCGATTTCGCGGCGGCAAAACGCATGCTCAGCGAAACGCCGATCGCGATGCGCGCCTTCTTCGTTTTGTGCGGCACCAAACCGGGCGAGATCGCGGTCATCGAGCGCACCGAGACGCGCGCCTACGAGCATACGGAAGAAGAAGACAGCGCGCGCTGCGCTGCCAATCATTGGGTCGCAGCCGCGCTCGGCGGTCGGCAGCGCAGCCAGTGGAGCGAAGATCGCCGCCGCGCCATGCTGGCGGAACTGAACGGGGGGCGGCGGGAGTTCGCCTGGCTGGTACCGCCAGTGTTGAACGAGCTCACGCGGCTTGCCGCCGAAATGGAACCGGCGAGCGGCCGATTGCTGCTGCAGGGGTTCGAAGCCGACGGGCCGGCAACGCGCGTGCTGCGGCTCGATTGCTCGAGCGATACGCCGGACAGCAACCAGGGGAACCATGAGTTCGATCGCCGCCGGCGCGCCTGATTCTGCCGCGAAGCGTCGCGGCAATTTTCTCGGCCTCTTCGCCATCATGCTCTGGTCGGTCTGGGCACCGCTGATGGTGGCGGGCGGCGCGATGCCGCCGTTCCTCTTCATCGCCACCGCCTTCACCTCGGCATCCGTTGTGATGCTCTCGCGCCGCGTCATCCTGCGGCGCGGCTTCAGCGATCTCTGGCGCATACCGCTTCCGACGCTCGCGCTTGGATTCGCGGGGCTGTGGGGCTCCAACGTCGTGTTCAGCGTCGCGCTGCGGCTCGGCGCCGAGCCGGTCTCCGCGACCATCGTGTCGCACACCTGGCCGATCATGATGGTCGCCGTCATACTCGCCTTGCGCATCTCCCGCGGCACGATCTGGGATTTGTTCGCGCTTGCCTTCGGATTTGCCGGCCTCGTCTCGGTCGCGACCAGCGATGGCGGCTTTACGTTTCATATCGGGCTCGCGCTGGCGCTCGTCAGCGGTTTTCTCTGGGCGTTCTATTCAGGCGCGCGCACCAAGGTTCCGGCGGGACCGCCCGACGCGCTGACCGCCTTTGCGGTGACCGCGGCGGTTGCGTCCTGGATTGGTCATTTCGTCCTGGGCGAACCGTTCGCGGCCGTGCCGCATCACGTGCTCATCGCCGTCGCCGTCGGCGTTCTGCCGATGGGCATTGCCAATGCGCTCTGGGATATTTCGATGCGCCGCGGCGATCCGGTGACGATCGCAGCCTTGAGCTTTCTCGAGCCAATCGCCGCGACCGCGATCATCCTGATCATGCTGGCGCAATGGCCGAACCCGGGCGATGTACTCGGCCTTGCCCTCGTTTTGACCGGGGTGGCGCTCAGCACGATCGGCCAGAGGCGGCGGCGCGATGCCGCAGCCCGACCCGCAGTCCCCCTCAAGCCCCCGGTCGGACCGGCACCGCATATGCCGGAAACCCGGCCGGCCCCCGCCGTGGAGCCGTACCGGGAGGGCCCGCCGGGCTCCGGTTAGGGCCCATCGGGGGCTGCAAAAGAGCCGGTAAACCGGCCCTTTCCCGTTGACAGCCGTACCGCCATCGCTATAGTGCCGCGTCTCGCCCAGGAAAGTGGGGCGAAATCCAATCTTTACAGATGCTTAGGGCCGCTTCGGCGGTTTGAAATAGGGCCGCCCCGGCGGCAGGGAAATCATGTACGCAGTCATCCGCACCGGCGGCAAGCAATACAAGGTCACCAAAGACGACGTGATCCGCATCGAGCGCCGCGAAGCCGGCAAGGATGGGTTGATCCGTTTCGAAGAGGTGCTGCTGCTCGGCGACGGCGACAAGTCGACAATCGGAGCGCCGCTGATTTCCGGCGCCGTCGTTGCCGGTGCGCTGCTCGATGAAATTCGCGCCGACAAGGTCATCATCTTCAAGAAGAAGCGCCGCCAGAATTATCGCCGCAAGAAGGGTCATCGCCAGGAACTGGCGCTGGTCCAGATCGTCGACATCCTGACCGACGGCAAGGCACCGGACGACAAGGCCGTCACGGCTGCGATCGAGGCCTATCGCGCGAAGCAGACGAAGAACCGGGATAAGATCGACGCCGACGAAAAGAAGACGGCCGTGAAGAAGGCGCCGGCGAAGAAGGCTGCTGCCAAGACCAAGACGAAGACCAAGGCTGCGCCGAAGAGCGCCGCCCAGGGCACAGAAAAGAAGACCACGACCAAGAGCGCCACCAAGAAGACCGCGGCCAAGAAGCCGGCCGCGAAGAAGAAGTAAGGAGCCCCTCCGATGGCACATAAAAAAGCAGGCGGCAGTTCGCGCAACGGGCGCGATACGGCGGGCCGCCGTCTCGGCGTCAAGAAGTTCGGCGGCCAGGCCGTCATCCCGGGCAACATCATCATTCGCCAGCGCGGCACCAAGTATCACCCGGGCACCAATGTCGGCATCGGCAAGGATCACACCATCTTCGCGCTGACCGAGGGACGGGTTTCGTTTCATCGCGGCCATCGCGATCGGGTGTTTGTTTCGGTGGAGCAGCCGCAGAGCTGACGCTAACGCGTCGCCGCCGCTCTACCGGCAACGGATGAGAAGGGGAACGGCGGCGCCGTTCCCCTTTTTTCTTGCCCGGATCCGGCGATGAAGTTTCTCGACGAAGCAAAGATTTTCATAAAAAGCGGCGACGGCGGTGCCGGCGCCGTCAGCTTTCGCCGTGAGAAATTCATCGAGTTCGGCGGACCCGATGGCGGCGATGGCGGCCGCGGCGGCGACATCGTTGTCGTCGCCATGGATGGCCTCAACACGCTGATCGACTATCGCTACCAGCAGCATTTCAAGGCACAGCGCGGCCATCACGGCATGGGGCGCAATCGCAGCGGACCCGCCGGTGAAGGCATCGAGCTGCGCGTGCCGACCGGCACGCAGATTCTCGACGAAGACAAGGAAACCGTAATCGCCGATCTGAGCAAGCCGGGCGATCGCCTGACGCTCTGCCGCGGCGGCGATGGCGGGCGCGGCAATACCGCGTTCAAATCCTCGACCAATCGCGCGCCGCGCCGATTCGAACCCGGCTGGCCGGGCGAGGAACGCTGGGTCTGGCTGCGTCTGAAGCTGATCGCCGATGCCGGCCTCGTCGGTCTGCCCAATGCCGGCAAATCGACTTTTCTGGCCGCGGTCAGCCGCGCGAAGCCGAAGATCGCCGATTACCCTTTCACCACACTGCACCCGCAGCTCGGCGTGGTCCGCTCCGACAGCAACGAGTTCGTGCTTGCCGATATTCCCGGCCTCATCGAAGGCGCGCATCAGGGCGCCGGCCTTGGCGATCGGTTCCTCGGCCATGTCGAGCGCTGTCGCGTACTGATCCATCTGGTCGACGGCACAGCCGACGATGTCGTCGCGAACTGGCGCACCGTGCGCGGCGAACTCGCTGCCTATGGCGGCGGACTTTCGGACAAACTCGAACTGCTCACTCTTAACAAGATCGACGCGCTCGACGACGAGACGATCGAGGCGCGCGCCGCCGAACTCTCTGAGGCAGCCGGTGTCACCGTGCACCGGATTTCCGGCGTCGCCGGTACCGGCATTGTCGAACTGCTGCGCCGTGCCTGGACGGCCATCGAGGAAGCGCGCATCGAAGAGCGTCGCCTCGAAGAAGAGACAATGATCCGGCCATGAGCGCGCGCGGCAAACCCGGGCTCGCCGGCGCGAAGCGGCTGATCGTCAAGATCGGTTCGGCGCTCCTGGTCGAGCAGGAAAGCGGCGCGATCCATCGCAAGTGGCTCGATGCACTCGCCGACGATGTCGCCGCGTTGCGCGCGAAGGGTACCGAGATCGTCATCGTCTCGTCGGGTGCGATTGCCGTCGGCCGTCGCCATCTCGGCTTGACCCATCAGCGCCTCAAGCTCGAGGAAAAACAGGCGGCTGCCGCGACCGGCCAGATCCGTCTTGCGCATGCCTATCAGGAAACGCTCGCGCGGCACGGCATCACGGTCGCGCAGGTGCTGCTCACGATCGAGGACACCGAAGCACGGCGACGCCATCTCAATGCGCGCTCGACCATCGCAGCCTTGCTCAAGCTCGGCGTCGTACCGGTTATCAACGAGAACGACACCGTCGCAACCAGCGAGATCCGCTTCGGCGACAATGACCGGCTCGCCGCGCGCGTCGCCGCGATGATCCTCGCCGATGCGCTGGTGCTGCTTTCCGACATCGACGGGCTCTACACCGCCGATCCCAAGCGCGATTCCAAAGCCGAACTTGTGCCGGTCGTCGATGCGATCACGCCGGCGATCGAAGCGATGGCCGGCGAAGCGCTGCCCGGTTACAGCTCGGGCGGCATGGTGACCAAACTCGCCGCCGCGCGCATCGCGACCCATGCCGGTTGCCGCATGGCGATCGCCGATGGCAGGCGTTTGAATCCACTGGCCGCCCTGGCGAAAGGCGGTCGCGCCACTTGGTTCATGCCGCAGATGCAGCCGATGGCCGCGCGCAAGCAATGGATCGCAGGCGCGCTGAGACCGGTCGGTACCCTGACGGTCGACGACGGGGCCTGCGCGGCCCTCGAAGCAGGCAAGAGCCTGTTGCCCGCCGGCATCGTCGCTGTCGCCGGTCCCTTCGAGCGCGGCGATGCGGTCATCGTCGCCGACAAGATCGGCCGCGAGATCGCACGCGGTCTTTCAGCCTATTCGGCCGCCGATGCCGAGCGCATCCGCGGCCATAAATCCCGTGAAATCGAGGCGGTCCTGGGTTACCGTGGCCGCGACGAAATGATCCATCGCGACGATCTGGTGCTGACCCGGCCATGAGCGTCACCAAACTCAAAACGGCGACGGACAAAGTGCCCGACGACAGACAGCCGCCCGAGACGCTGGCCGCGACCATGCGCGCGATCGGCGTTGGGGCAAAATCGGCGTCGGCCGTGCTCGCGCTTGCCGCACCGGCGACAAAGACCGCCGCGCTGAAAGCGATGGCGAACGCCATTCGCGCGCAGGCCAAAAATATTTGCGACGCCAACGCACAGGATCTCGCCGACGGCACCAAAGCGGGGCTGAAGGGCGCCTTCGTCGACCGGCTTGCGCTCGACGATGCGCGGATCGAGGCGATGGCCAGGGGCATCGAAGAGGTCGCGGCCCAACCCGATCCCGTCGGAACCGTGCTCGCCGAATGGGATCGGCCCAACGGGCTCAAGATCGCGCGCGTCCGCGTGCCGCTCGGCGTCATCGGCATCGTCTATGAATCGCGCCCGAACGTAACCGCCGATGCCGGCGCGCTCTGTCTGCGTTCGGGCAATGCGGCGATTCTGCGCTGCGGCTCGGAAAGCCTGCGCAGCTCCTTGGCGATTCTAAGCGCGCTGCAGGCCGGTCTCGAATCCGCCGGATTGCCGAAAGAATCGATCCAGCTCGTGCCGGTACGCGATCGCGAGGCTGTCGGCATCCTGCTCGCGATGGACGACGTGATCGACGTGATCGTGCCGCGCGGCGGGCGCGGGCTGATCGAGCGCGTCGTCGCCGAAAGCCGCATCCCGGTCATCAAACATCTCGACGGCATCTGTCATACCTATATCGACGCCGCCGCCGATCCCGAGAAGGCGCTGGCGATTGCGGTCAACGCGAAGATGCGTCGCACCGGCGTCTGCGGTGCAACCGAGACTTTGCTGGTCGACCGGCCGGCACTCGCGATGCTGCCGCCGATCCTGGCCGCGCTGCACGACAAAGGCTGCGAGATTCGCGGCGATGCGATCGTGCAAGGTCTCGATCCGCGCGCGATTGCCGCAACCGATACCGACTGGGACACCGAGTATCTCGATGCGATCCTCTCGGTAAAGATCGTCGACGGCGTCGGCGAGGCGATTGCGCATATCAACCGGCATGGCTCGCATCATACCGAGGCGATCGTGACCGAGGACGAGAGTGCTGCCGCGCGTTTCCTCAACGAGATCGACGCCGGCATATTGCTGGTCAACGCCTCGACCCAGTTCGCCGATGGTGGCGAGTTCGGCATGGGCGCCGAGATCGGCATCTCGACCGGCAAGCTGCATGCGCGCGGGCCGGTCGGCGCCGAACAGCTCACCTCGTACAAATATCTCGTGCGCGGCACCGGGCAGATCCGACCGTAATCCCAAGTTGTCTTTCAACCCTGTTGACAACTTTCAGACACTATGGGAACATTTCGTGAACTCGCACATGGAATCCCATGACCATGCATACGTTCGGCGGCAGATGGACTGACATCAAACTGGTGCGAGTACTTCGATACCTCGAAGCCTACATAAAGGTAATGAAGTACCAGTCATTTCAGCTTGGCTACATCGATGCGTTTGCGGGTACCGGATACCGTATACATTCAGCGCAGGGGTCGGATGATTTCGATTTCTTTCCGGAACTTGCCAAAGTTCAAATCGGCTCTGCTGCTGCAGCACTAAGTGTGGTACCGCCTTTCCACCGCTACTGGTTTATCGAGAATAATCGGGTCTATTTCGATAAACTGCTTGAGTTGAAATCAGAAGTACCGGAGAAATCAGTCGCGGAATTTCTGAAAGAAGATGCAAATTCCGCTATCCCGCGCATTTGCACTAGCATTGATTGGAAGAATACGCGCGCAGTTGCTTTTCTTGATCCGTATGGAATGCAGGTCAAATGGAAAACCATAGAGGCAATTGCCGAAACAAAAGCTATTGATATGTGGTGGTTGTTTCCATCGCATATGGGTGTTGGGAGAATGCTACCGAAGGATGGCGACATTCCTGACGATTGGAAGAGGACACTTGATGAAGCGCTTGGCACAAATCAGTGGCAACCAGCATTCTATGAAGCGATTGAAGAGACCCAAGGTAATTTCTTTGATTCCACTCCAAACCGTTTGGAAAGAACCTTCACTGCAACATCGATCGAGCGATTCTTGATTAGACGGCTTTCTGAAATTTTCCCAGGTGTCGCGCCTCGACCAGTGCATATTTTGATAAACAACAGGCCCGCGTATCAATTGTATTTTGCTATGGCGAACCCGAGTAAGAACGCACGAGAGCATGCGCTAAGAATTGCAAATTGGCTGATTGAGAATGAACCCCGATTAGTCGACTAAATAGGTGCTCACATGGCCGGCCTCTCCGATATCGAATGGACCGACGCGACCTGGAATCCCGTAACGGGATGTTCCATGGCGTCACCGGGTTGTACCAACTGCTATGCCATGCGAATGGCCGCACGGCTCGAAGCAATGAGGCAAGAGAACTATCGCGGGACAACGCGCAAGAGTGGGCCGCGCTATGTTTGGACTGGTCACGTCAACCTGATCGAGAGCGCGCTTGATGCACCCTATCGCTGGAAGCAGCCGCGCCGGATATTTGTTAATTCAATGAGTGATTTGTTTCAGGAGCCGGTCCCTGCAGCGTTCATCCGTCAGGTTTGGAAAGTAATGGGTGATACGCCGCAGCACACCTACCAGATCCTGACGAAGCGTCCGGCGCGTATGGCGAAAGTACTGCGGCAGAAAGGTTTTCCGGTCCTGGCGAATGCCTGGCTGGGAACTTCCGTCGAATCGAGCAGCTACCTGCATCGCTTGGACGCCCTTCGTACCGTCCCGGCAGCAGTTCGGTTTGTATCCTTCGAGCCGTTGATAGGCTCGGTTGGTAAGCCCGACTTGATTGGCATTGATTGGGCAATCGTCGGCGGAGAGTCAGGACCACGGTCGCGCCCAATTGATCAAAAATGGGTCGAGGATATTCATTCTGCCTGTCAACGACAGGGCGCCTCGTTTTTCTTCAAACAATGGGGTGGCAAGAACAAGAAGCGGACCGGCCGAGAGTTTCGCGGAAAGACTTGGGACGAGTATCCTGAAGCCAGCGCTTCCACACCCGCTTAGTCGTCGAGCCATTTGTATTGACCGACCGAACTCACCGCCCCCTCCGCATCGGCATTCTCGGCGGGTCGTTCAACCCCGCCCATGACGGGCATCGCGAGATCAGCCTCTGGGCGCTCGACCGGCTCGCGCTCGACCGGGTCTGGTGGATGGTGAGCCCGCAGAACCCGCTGAAGCCGGTCGACGGCATGGCGCCCTTCAAGGAGCGGCTCGCTCTCGCGCGCGTCGCCGCCCAGCATCCGAAGATCGAGGTGACCGATATCGAGCACCGGCTGCGTAGCCGATACACGGCGGAAACCCTGCCCGCTTTGGTACGGCGCTACCCCGAACATCGCTTCGTCTGGCTGATGGGGGCCGATAATTTGATCCAGATCGAACGCTGGCAGGACTGGCAACGGATATTTAACACGCTGCCCGTTGCCGTTTTCTCGCGTCCTTCCTATTCTATGAAAGCGTTGGCCGGCAAAGCGGCGCGTCGCTTCGCAAAGGCCCGGCTCCCCGGCCCCAGGGCCCCGGAGTTGGCCGATACGGAGCCTCCCGCCTGGGTCTTCATTCACGGCCCAGCGAACCGCCAGTCGGCCACCGAGATTCGGGCCCGGACCAGGAGTGCAGCGACGATTGACACGAAGCAGCGAACGGGCGGGCGCCGAATGACAAAGAACGCAGGCGCAACCAGGAAAGGGTGATCGCCATTCGCCGCACGTCCATCGCCGGTCGCAGACCGGCCGCATCCACGATGCTTCTCGACATGGTCGGGAAGTCCCTCGACGCCGACAAAGCCGAAGATGTCGTCGTCATCGATCTCCGCAACAAATCGAGCTTTGCCGACTTCATGGTGATCGCCAGCGGGCGTTCGTCCCGTCAGGTCGGCGCCATGGCCGAGCATCTGCGCGCCAAGCTCAAGACCGCCGGCGTTCCCGATGTGGGCGTCGAAGGCGAGCGCCTTGGCGACTGGGTGCTGGTCGACGGCGGCGATGTCATCGTGCATCTGTTCCGGCCGGAGATCCGCAGCTTCTACAATCTGGAAAAGATGTGGGGCGCGGAATTGCCGGAATCGCATCGCGCCGTTGCGATGGGCTGAGCCAAGCTGCATCGTTTCCGTGCGCGCCGCAGCAATGCTGCGTTGCCCATCTATTGCGTCGCGGCAATCGACCCGCATTCTGAAAATCGTCATTGACGGGTCAAGCCCGGCGATGACGCATCCGTAGTTTGAGACGGAGTGACACCGACCGGATCAGTCGATGCCTTAAGCCCGTCTCCGCCTTCTCCGCTCGCGCTCGCCGTCACCCGAGATGATTTCCTTCGGCGCGGGCAGGCGCACCGCGGCGGAAAGATGCGGATAGGATGCCGTCTTGTGCGGGATCGCCATCGCATCGACGAAATGTTCCTGGAAGCGCGGCTCGACGGCGGTCTCGATTTTCTCGACCTGTTTGACGACACGCGCGATCTCGGCCCGCGACTTGAGGTTCAGAAGCGCGATGCGCGCGCCGGTGCCGGCCGCGTTGCCGGCCGAACCGACCTTGGTCAGCTCGCAATCCGGAATCATGCCGAGCACCATCGCATATTTCACGTCGATATGGCTGCCGAAGGCGCCGGCCAGCGTGATGCGGTCGACATGGTCGATGCCCAGATGATCCATCAGCAGCCTCGCACCAGCGTAAAGCGCGGCCTTGGCAAGCTGGATCGCACGCACATCGGTCTGCGTGATGCGGATGCGCGGCTCGCCATCATTGAGCAGGTAACTGAAGGTGCGACCCTCGGCTTCGATGCGCGGACTTTTCGCTGCCATCGAACCGTCGATAACGCCGTCCTGGTTGACGATCCCGACGAGATACATTTCGGCGAGCGCCTCGATGATTCCCGAACCGCAGATGCCGGTAACGCCGGTCGATTTCGTCTCGGCGGCAAAATCCGGATCGTTCGACCATTTCTCCGAGCCGATCACGCGAAAGCGCGGCTCGAGCGTGTCGGGATCGATGCGCACGCGCTCGATCGCACCCGGTGCAGCGCGCTGGCCGCCAGAGATCTGCGCGCCTTCGAAGGCGGGACCGGTCGGCGACGACGCCGCCAGCAACCGATGCCGGTTGCCGAGCACGATCTCGGCATTGGTGCCGACGTCGACCACGAGGGTCATCTCGTCGGAAAGATGCGGGGTCTCCGACAGAATGACGCCCGCCGTATCGGCGCCGACATGGCCCGCGATGCAGGGCAGCACGAAGATCCGCGCATTCGGGTGGATCTGCATCTCGATCTCGGAGGCCCAGATGGTGATCGGTCCGTCGGTCGCGAGCGCAAAGGGCGCGCCGCCGAGCTCGACCGGATCGATGCCGAGCAGCAGATGATGCATGATCGGATTGCCGACGAAGACCGCCTCGAGAATATCGGCGGTTTCGATACCGGCTTCCTTCGACACCGTGGCGGCAAGCTGGTTGACCGCCTGGCGCACGACGCGCGTCATCTCGACGTCGCCGCCGGGGTTCATCATCACGTAGGAAACCCGGCTCATCAGATCTTCGCCGAAGCGGATCTGCGGGTTCATGACGCCCGCCGAGGCCACCACTTCGCCTGACGTCAGATCGCAGAGATGGCCCGCGATCGTCGTCGAACCGATATCGACCGCGAAGCCGTAGACGCGATCCTTGAAACCCGGCCAGACCGCGGTGATCTGCCGCCCGTAATGCACGGCGACCGTCACCTTCCATTCGCCCTTGCGCAGCGCTTTCTGCAATCCCTGGATCGCGCGCAGGTCGCAATCGAGATTCTGCAGGCCCCATTGCTGCGCCAGCGCGACCTGGAGGCGCTGCAGATCGCCCGACGGGTCGTGCATGTCGGGCTCGCGCACCTCGACATAATGCAGCTTCACCACCGGATCGAGTTCGATTGCCCGCACCTCGGCGCGCTTGCGCACGACCTGGCGATGCACCTGGCTCTCTTCCGGCACGTCGATCACCAGATCGCCAAGCAGCACGGACGAACAGGAAAGCCGCCTGCCCTCCTTCAGCGTCGCGCGCTTTGCCGAATAGCGCTTCTCGACATCGGAGAAGGCCGAAAGATGCTCGCTCTTCGAAACGACGCCGAGCTTCGGGAAATCGCCTTCCGACACCTCGACCTGGCAGCGCCCGCAAATGCCGCGGCCGCCGCACACCGAATCGATGTCGACGCCGAGCGCACGCGCGGCCTGCAGGATCGGCGTTCCGTGCGGAAAACGGCCACGCCGGCCCGAGGGCATGAAGACGAGAAGGGCGTCGTTGGTGGCGTTCATTCAATTCTGCTTCTGGTGACCTTATATGTTAAGCCCGCGCGCGACGACGGTTCTCGCGATCGCGACGGCGGTTGGCACCGTCCTCGCCCGCCGAACCGGGTGCCGCTGCCGGCGCGTTCTCGCGATATTTCTGAATCCAGCGCATGCAGTTCGGATCGTGGCCCATCGCGACGTCGGCGCCCATCACCGCCGTCATCTCTTCGTTATGCAGCGGATTGGTGATCGCCGAGGTCATCCCCGCCCCGATCAGCATCGAGAGGAACGAGGCGTTGAGCCCGTGCCGGTTTGGCAGACCGAACGAGAAGTTGGACGCGCCGCAGGTCGTGTTGACCTTCAGCTCGTCGCGCAGACGCCGGATGATATGGAACACCTGCCGCCCCGCCTCGTTGATCGCGCCGACCGGCATGACCAGCGGATCGACCACGATATCCGAATAGGGAATGCCGAAATCGGCGGCGCGCTCGACGATCTTCTTGGCGACCGCGAAACGTACGTCGGGATCTTCGGAGATCCCGGTCTCGTCATTCGAGATTGCAACCACGGCGGCGCCATATTTCTTGATCAGCGGCAGCACCACTTCGAGCCGTTCCTCTTCGCCGGTCACCGAATTGACCAAAGGCTTTCCCTTGTAGACGGCAAGCCCGGCTTCCAGTGCAGCGACGATCGAGCTGTCGATCGACAGCGGCACGTCGGTCAGCGACTGCACGAGCTGCACCGCTTCGGCGAGGATGCGCGGCTCATCGGCCAACGGAATGCCCGCATTCACATCGAGCATATGCGCCCCGGCGGCAACCTGCGCCAGCGCATCCGACTGGACGCGGCTGTAGTCGCCCGCTGCCATTTCCGCCGCCAGCAACTTGCGCCCGGTCGGGTTGATGCGTTCGCCGATAATGACGAACGGACGGTCGAATCCGATGACGACCTCCCTGGTCGCCGAACTGATAACGGTATCGGTCATGGCACGGTGGTCCTTTTTCTTTCCTGTCTTTGCATGGGCGTACGACGCGCCTGCCGGCCCTGCATGACGCCGGAAGCGGTGATGATTTCGGAAACCAGTTCCTCCTGCCGATAGGCCATGACATGGACCCCGGCGACGCCCTCGATCTCGCGGATCTGCTGGATCAGCTCGATGCAGAGCTTTTTGCCTTCGAGCTTCGGCTTGTCCGATTTCTCGAGGCGCTCGATGACATGCTCGGGAATATGAACGCCGGGCACGTTGTTTTTCATGAATCGGGCGGCGCGCGCCGAGGCGAGCGGCCCGACTCCGACCAGAATAAAGCATTTCTTGTGCAGCCCGTGTTCGCGCACCGTCGCCATGAACCGCTCGAGCATCGGCAGATCGAAGCAATATTGCGTCTGGATGAACTGCGCGCCGGCCTCGATCTTCTTCGCCATATGGAGTGCGCGATACTCATAGGGCGGCACGAAAGGATTGGCGGCGCCGCCGAGGAAAACCTGCGGCGGATAAGTGAGCTTGCGACCGGAGAGGAACTTGCTCTCGTCGCGCATGGTGCGGATCGTCCGCAGCAGCGAGGTCGAATCGAGGTCGAACACCGGCTTCGCACCCGGCTGATCGGCGACCTGCACGCCGTCGCCGGTGAGACAGAGCACGTTCTGCACGCCCATCGCCGAGGCGCCCAGCACGTCGCCCTGGATCGCGATGCGGTTGCGGTCGCGGCAGGAGATCTGCAGCACGACCGAATAGCCGGCGCGCGTGAGCAGCGAACAGATACCGACGCTCGACATATGCACATGCGCGCCCGGCGCATCGGTGGCGTTGATTGCATCGCAGACTTCGGAGAGCACCAAAGCGCGCTCGAACACGTCGCGCGGATCGGCGGAATCGGGCGGATTGAGCTCGGCCGTCACCGCGAACTTCCCGGCGCGCAACAGCCGCTCGAGCCGGCCGCGCGAGGAATGGCCGGGCAGTGGGGCCAACGGCGCCGAGGGATCGTAGAGCGGTCCGGGCGGCTGGGTGGCGGGAGCGTTCATGCGTGCGCCGCCCCGTGCTTGCCTTGGGTCGCTTCTTCGCCGCTCTTCTCGCGCGCGACGCGCAGCCAGGCCGATGTGCCCTTCAGGCTGAAATCGACCGGGTTCTGCACGTCGAGAATGCGATCGCCGTCGGCCATCTCGCGCGAACCGGTCCAGCCCTGCACCCAGACGCAGCGCATTTCCGGCTTGACCTCGCAATGGCCGTTCTCGCGAACGCCGCCGCAGGGACCGTTGCGCAGGTTCTTCGGGCAGTTCATCGGGCAGGACATGCCGGTCGAGGACAAGACGCAGCGTCCGCACATCTGGCAGTCGAAGAGAAAACCTTTGACGTTGCGCTCGACGAAGGCGACCGGCTTTTCCAGCCGCTGCCAGCCGATCCGCCGCAGGACCGGGGCTGCAGACACGAGACTCCGCTCGAACAGCGCATAAACCCGTTCGAGGGCGCCCGCATGCCGCACCGACCAGAGCCGAACCGTATACATGGGATTTTCCCCGATCGCCTTTCGCGTCTGTTCCGGTTGTCGCGTCAGGCGGCGCGCCGGGCGAGCAGGCCCGATTCGGCGATCACGTCGGCCGCGGCCTGTTCGCCGCGCGGCGCCATCAGATGCGCGCCGGCAACGCCCGGAATTTCCGTCAGCTCGTGCAGCAGCTCGACGCAGATGCGACGCCCTTCGGCGGCCTGATCCTGTGCCGTCTCGAGCCGCGCGATCAGCGCGTCGGGCACATGCACGCCGTGCAGATTCTCGTTCATCCAGCGCCCCCCTTTGGCCGAGGCGATCGGGCCAATGCCGACCAGAATGAAGATCCGCTCGGGAATGCCGTGATCGGCGAGCGCCGCCATATAGCGGCGCAGCAGCGCCATATCGAAGCAATATTGGGTCTGGATGAAATCGGCGCCGCTATCGATCTTGGCCAGCAACCCGTCCGGCTTCCATTTCGCATCGGGCTCGCGCGGGCTGTCGGCGGCACCGAGAAAGAGCCGCGGCGCCGGTTCGATCTTGCGTCCCGAGGGAAACGCGCCGGTGTCGCGCATCGCACGTGTCATCGTCAGGAACTGCCGCCCGTCGATGTCGTGCACCGGTTTCGCGTCGGGCTGGTCGCCGCCCTTCGGATCGTCGCCATAGAGCGAGAGAATGTTGGGAATACCGAGTGCTGCCGCACCGATGAGATCGCCCTGCATCGCAATGCGGTTGCGATCGCGCATGGTGAATTGCAGCACCGGTTCGATACCCTCGCGCGCAAGGATCGCCGAAGCCGGCAGCGCGCCCATATGCGCGCGTGCACCGGCCGCGTCCGTCACATTGACCGCATCGGCCAGCCCCTTGAGGCAGCCGGCCTTGCGCAGCACCGCGTCGGCGCCGGCCGCATCGGGCGGCGTCGTTTCCGCGGTCAGCGCGAAATGTCCGGCGCGCAGCGTGGCTTCGAGGCGACCGGCCGATTTCAGCTCGGTCATTCCTGATCCCCTTTGGCACCGTCGGCCGCGGCATTTTCGAGCTTGCCGCCGGCCATTACCAGAGCCTTCAACCGCTCCTCGTCGAATTCGGCGATGAGCTGTTCCGAGAGCGCGATTGCCGCTGCTTCCAGATCGTCGCCACATTCCTGCGGTGCCGACCGGCGCCATTCGGCGAGATAGCCGTCGGTGTCGCGCAGATGCGCGCGCATGGCGGCGCGGTCGATCGCCTGTTCGAAGCGTTCGCCGAGATGGCGCTTCGCCGTTTCGCGGCCCTTCTTGGCGATGACCTGTGCCGGAATATCGCGCCAGTAGACGATCGTGATCTGCGCCATCAGCCGTTCCTCTTTACCGGGGCGCCGATGTCGCGCGCCGCATCCTTGACGAAATCGCCGAGTTCGCCATAGCCGGTTCGGCGATGTTCGTATTCGAGACCGAGCTGCGCCGCCGCGCGTTCGGCAATCGCTTCCAGCGCCGCGTCTTCGATCTGCGAGAGATAAACCAGCTTGGTGTAGTTGCCGAAATAATCGTCGCGCAGTTCGGGATGACGATCGAGGCCGAGACCTTCGATGATCAGCCGGTCGAAATGGCGTGCGAGATAATCGGTGAGAAAGAAACAGCCGGGCTCCGCATCGGCCAGCGCCGCAAAGTCGGCGGTGCCCATGAAGAACTGGTAGCAATGCGGACCGTCGATGCGATCGACGCCCTCTTCTTCGAGCACACGATCGAGCAGGCCGCCGGTGCCGCAATCGCCATAGGCGACGAGGATGCGACTGTACTGTCCGCGCGCGGCATGAATTTTCGTGCGCACGCCTTCAGGGATTTTGTCGGGTGTGTTGTGCCAGATCGCCGGCAGGCAGGTGACCGCGAGCCGATCGAATCCATAGGCTGAAATCAGATCGACGATCTCGCGCGCCAGCGCACCGCAGGCGATGATCAGGGTGCCGGCATCGCCACCCACGGCACGGCCCACAGCCGCCCCGGCGCCGGTCGCGGCGCGGGCAGCAGCCTTGTGGGTTTCAGCCTCGCTCATGGTCGCAAACGCCAAAATCGGACCCTCTCGCCCCGCGCCATCGCACGGCCTCGCATTTCGCCGCAAACCCTAGGAAATGCAAGCGGATTGTGGCGCCCGCGGGGTGGGGTCGGGCTGCCTTGGCGGCGACCTTCGCGATCCCAATTGCGACAGCGGGCCATTACCGTGGAGCCATCGTTATCGTTCGGCAGGGCAGCGGCCGTGCCTTACGCCGCCCGCTCCCGCCGCCCGAGCTGCACCAGGCAACGGTCGATCCATTGCGCGGTCAGCTTTTCCTGGACGCCGTTCTGCGTGAGGCGCTTGCGCAAACCCTTGAAGTCGACGCGGTCGAGCGGCTGGTCCTGGTTGAAGCAGGAGAACACGACCGTCTCCTGCCCCGTCTCCGGATCGATCCAGGGCTGCAGGCACTGCGCGCAGATTTCCTTCATCATGCATTGCATCGGCGAGTTGATCGAACCGATCGCCGCATGCGAGGGCTTTAGATAGGGCTGCAGCACACCGTGCCGCGCCTGCTGTACTGCCGACATCATACCGTCGGAACCGATCGCGATGATGCGATCAACATCGTGCAGGCGGATCGGTGTCGGGCCCAGTTTTCCTTCGGCGTAATCGCGCATCGCTTCGACGATATTGCCGACATGGCTGAGATCGCCGTCGCGCGACGGCTTGAAGCCGGGCGCCTCGTCCGTGGTCCAGATGACGACGTCGGATGCCGCTTCAATGTCCGCGACCTTGTAGCGATCGATCAGCTTCTTGTAGCCGGCGAAATAGAGGACGCGGCTGCCGGCCTGGCGCAGTGCCTTGCCGATCGAGAACAAAACCGCATTGCCGAGACCGCCGCCAGCGAGCAGCACGGTTTCGCCTTCGGGAATCTCGGTGGGATGGCCGGTCGGTCCCATCAGGATGACCGGCTCGCCTTCCTTGAGCAGCGCGCAGAGATCGGATGAACCGCCCATCTCGAGCGCGATGATCGAGACCAGCCCGTTTTCGCGATCGACCCAGGCGCCGGTCATCGCCAGCCCTTCCATGCCGAGCACCGTATCTGCCGTGCGCGGCGCGAGCGTCTCGAAATTCTGCAGCCGGTAGAATTCGCCCGGCTTGAAATTGCGCGCCGCTGCCGGCGCCTGCACGACGACTTCGATAATGCCGGGCGTCAGGCGGTTCACCTGATGCACGCGCGCCCGGAAATCGCGATTGCAGTTTGCGATGAAATCGTCGCGATCGTTGGCCGCAGCCGCCGGCAGCGTATCGAGCATCTGCTGCACGACCGGCCAGCCCTGCTTCGCCGACGCCATCGCCTTCACCACGTTGCCCGCCCAGGACGGATGCAGATCGCCGAAGAACGACACGGCGCGCCCGTCCTCGCGCAACGCATGCAGCACATGCACTTCGCCGGGCTTGGCGCTCCATTCCGGTTCGACCTGCGCGCCTTTTTCGTCCACCAGGCGGAAGAACCTGCCGTCGATCGCATAATGCAGCGCGTCTTCGCGTGCGAGCACGGTGTTGGGCCGCGTTCCGGCCGCGACCAGCACGGCGCGCGCCGGCAAGGTCACGGGAACATCCTGGCCCTTGCGGAAACGCACGGCGCTCGCAACGCCGGCTGCGTCGATCTCGACTTCCTCCGGCGTCAGTTCTTCGGCAAATCGAATGCCTTCCTCGAGCGCCTTGTGCACCTCTTCGTGATTCAGCGTGTAGGACGGCGAATCGATCATCCGGCGGCGATAAGCGAGTGTGATGCCGCCCCAGCGATCGATCAGCGCGCGGATGTTCGGCACCTCGCCGGCCGCTTCGGCCCGCGCGCGTTCCTGGCGAATGGCACGCGCATGATCGAGAAACTCGGAGGCGATGTCGGCCTCGACCGGCAACCAGCGCGCCCGCACGGCTTTCTCGCCGCGCTCGGCGACCAGTGTTTCGTAACGTTTGAGGAACTTCTCGACCTGGACCGGGTAGTAGGCCATCGCCTCGGTCGCGGTGTCGATCGCGGTCAGACCGCCGCCGATTACCACGACCGGCAGGCGGATCTGCAGATTGGCAATCGAATCGCGCCGCGCCGCACCCGTCAATTGCAGCGCCATCAGGAAATCCGATGCCGCGCGCACCCCGGGCGCGAGCCCGTTCGGCAGATCGAGAATCGTGGGCTTACCGGCGCCGAGGGCCAGTGCAACATGATCGAAGCCGCGCTGGAACGCCTGTTCGGTCGTGATCGTGCCGCCGAAGCGCACGCCGCCATACATCGCGAAACTCGCGCGCCGCTCCAGCAGCAGTCGGATCAGCTTCAGGAAATTCTTGTTCCAACGCACCGTGATGCCGTATTCGGCGACGCCACCGAAGCCGGCCATCACGCGGGCATCGAGATTTTCGTAAAGCTCGTTCACGTCGCGGATCGGCTTGAACGCCACGCGGCTGCCATCAGGTTTCACGCCCGAAATATCGGCCGGCAGCGGTTCGATCTTCAGCCCGTCGACCGCGATCACCGTATGGCCCTGGTTCAGGAGATAATGCGAAAGCGTAAACCCGGCGGGCCCGAGCCCCGCGATCAGCACGCGGCGGCCCGAATGCGGCTTCGCGACCGGCTCGCGCAGATTGAGCGGGTTCCAGCGCGTCAGCAGCGAATAGATCTCGAAACCCCAGGGCAGTTCGAGCACGTCCTTGAGCGTGCGCGTCTCGGCCTGCGGAATGTCGACCGGATCCTGCTTCTGATAGATGCAGGCCTTCATGCAATCGTTGCAGATGCGGTGCCCGGTACCGGCGATCATCGGATTGTCGACGACCGCAACCGCGAGCGACCCGATCACCACGCCGTCGGTCTTGAGAACATGCATCTCGGAGATTTTCTCTTCGAGCGGGCAGCCCGCGAGCGTCACGCCGAATACTGTCTTGCGGAAACTGCCGTCCTTCTCGCGATATCCCTTCGAGCAGCTATCCTTGCCCTGGTTGTGGCAGAAGATGCAGTAATGCGCCTGGTCGAGCGCGCCGACGAGATCGGTACCGGCATCCGTGAGCGCGAATCCTTCGCGGTGGCGCAACATCGTCGGCGGTAGTTCGAGCGCCTTCGCCGGATGATGCTCGGCCGTTTTGACCGGCACCAGATGTTCGAGATCGATCTTGTGCGGAACTTTGAACAGCACGCCCTTGCGATGCTTCGCGCGACCGGCATCGGAATGGAGTGCCCAGGCGGCATAGCGCGCGGCGAGATCGAGCGCCGCATCGTTCGCCTTCTCGTCCGCCGACCAGGCCATCACATGACGCGCAAAACTCTGTTCTGTCATTGTCTCGCCGAACAAGGTCTCGAGTTCGGCCTGGATCGCGGGCCCGTCGAGTTCGCGTGCCACATCTTCTTTGTAGGCGCGCGTGGCGCGGCGCTGCACGAAGAGACGCTTGCAGGCGAAGAGCGGCGCCAGATCGGTATGTTTTTCCGAGAGCGCGCGCAATGGCGCTTCGATGTCGAACAGCCGGCCGAGAAAATCGTCGAGATGGGGTGCTGCCGCGATCAGCAGATCGGATTCCGCCTTGTTTTCGAGCGCCGCCGGATTGCCGCGCGCCGCTGCGAGCGCAGCCGCCAGATCGGCGTTGGCCGCACCGAGATGTTCGCAGAACAGCGCATCGATCCGCGCCAGACCGGCGGGATCGTACAGATCGGCGAAGCCCAGAGAATGGGCGAGTGTCAGCGTGTCGGTCACGGCAGGTTCCAGAGCGGGTGGTCGTGCCACCACCGGCGGCGGTCCCGGGGCAATCCTGTCGCCACGTTTGCGACAAGCCCGATTGCATCCCGGAATGGCCGGTGTATCAGCCCGGGTGCAGGCGCGATAGAGCCATCCTGACATATTTCACGGCACCAGGCATTTAAATTTTATAAACAACATTGTTATATTGTTATTACGCAGGGCGGCAATCCACCTCTAGGTTTTCATAGGGCCGCATCATTTAAATTGACACTAATTGCGTAATATGCGTTAATGCAGCGGTTGGAACGATCCGGAAAACGGGCCGCCATGGAAGCCCCGCCTCCCCTCGCTCCCCGACCCGGATCCGCTGCATCGTTGAGCCGCGCCATCCAGAACCACCAAGTCCCGCCGCAAGACCGGCGGGCATCGCCCGAAAAGGGCCCCAGTCGCAGCTACGGCTGCGCAATCGAAGCCGCGGCGCCCGTTTCAGAACGGATACCGCGCAACCCGGATGGCGCGGCTCTGCCATGCAGCGAACCGGAAACGACAATGTGACGATCGAGGTAAACACAATGCTCTGACCACACCAATTTCGTCCTCGCCGGACTTGATCCGGCGATCCATCGGGAGATGCTTGGAACGTGAAAGACATCCTCGTCCTGAGCCCGCCGTCGATCTTCTTCCCCCTCTCCCTTGCGTCGCGATCGGCCGCGGCCGATCGCGGCGTGGGGGAGAGGGTCGGGGTGAGGGGGTAATCCGGCGGGCGCGTACCGTCAGCTCATCATGCCGCCATCGACCAGGATCGTCTGCGCGTTGATGTAGGAGCCGCCCGCCAGCAGGAAAAAGATCGCCTCGGCATATTCGGTGATATGGCCGGGCCGGCCGAGCGGGATCAGCTTGCTGGTGTCGCTGCGCTCGTCTTCCGACCATTTGCATTCCCAGTTCGAGCCCTCGACCCAGCCCGGTGCGATCGCATTGACGCGCACGTCGGGTGCCAATGCGCGCGCCCATTCGCGGGTCAGCGTCACGATCGCCGCCTTCGTGGCGCAATAAGGCGAGGATGAACCGCCGCCATAGAACGCGCTGTTCGACGCGGTCGACACAATCGCGCCCTTCGATTTTTTCAGATACGGCGCTGCGACCTCGACCGAGCGGAACGCGCCGAGCACGTTGATGTTGAGCAGCTTGTTCCAGAACGCCTCGTCCTGGCGGGCGAAATCGGCCGGCGGAATCGGCGCCTTCGTGCCGGGCGTCGCCCCGTTGTTGACCAGATAATCGAGACCGCCCAACGCGGCGATCGCATCGCGCGTCATGCGGCGCGCATCGTCGGCATCGCCGATATTGCCCGGTGCTGCCATCACCTTGAGTCCGTCGCCTTTGAGCCGCGCCACGGTCTCCTCGAGCCGCGGATTGCCGGCGAGATCGTTGATCGCGACGCTCGCCCCTGCCCGCGCCAGTTTTTCCGCCGCCGCCATGCCGATGCCGGATGCCGCCCCGGTCACGAGTGCGCGCTTGCCCGTCAGATCCGCCGTGATCATTGCTTGTTCTCCCGTTAGATTGGCGGCCGGACTCTGGCGGAAAGGGACACATCCGCGCAAGCGGCTGGTTCGGACATGACATGGCATCGATAACGATCAGGAAGGCAATCGCCGGCGACGCGGCGGAGATCGCGCGGCTGGCCAATCGCTTCGGCGCATTGGAGGGGGAGGCCGACGATATTTTCAGCGCGGCGATCGTCATGCGCGACGGGTTCGGCCCGAAGCCGGCCTTCGACGTGCTATTGGCCGAGCAGGACAGTCTCGCCGTCGGTTACGCCCTCTTCGACGAATTCTACAATTCCGAAATTCCCGGCCGCGGCATCTGGCTGTCCGATCTGTTCGTCGATCCGGATTCGCGCGGCAAGGGGCTCGGCAAGCGCCTGATGGCGGCGGTCGCAAGCGAGGCGGTCGCGCGCGGCTGCGTCTCGCTCTGGTGGGGCGTGCGCAACCGCAATGCGAAGGCGCGCGCGTTCTATGAAACGCTCGGTGTCAGGGACGACGATGCGCGCATACTCGAACTCAACGGGGCCGCGCTCGAACGGGTCGCGGCAACCGCCGACTGATAACTCCGGCGTCGGACCGCCGCACCCGCATTACGCAAACATGGGGTGTAATCCTCACACCCAGGGCGAGTGGCTGTTCGACTTGCCGAACGTCCGGCCTTCCGCGTAGCGCGAGAAACGGAACGGCTCCAGCTCGGCAACCTTCTGCCCGCTCGCGATATGTTTTGCGACCAGTTTGCCGACGCCGGTGAATTTATAGCCGTGGTTCGAATCCGCGATCATCATCACGTTATCGCGCACCCAGTCGATCACCGGCAGATTGTCCGGTGTGAACGCACCGATGCCGCCGGACGGCCGCTCGATATAATTCGCGCGGATGTTGCGGAAGCGGCCGACGCGGCTCGCCGCACAGGCGCAGAAGTAATCGCGGAAATCGTCGCCCGACTGATAAAGCGGGTTCGCGGTACCGTACGGTTCGAGCTGCGCCTTCGGGCCGATCCGGACCGGCACGCTGCCGCCCTGGATTCCGGGCTTGCGCGTGCGCTCGGCCGCATATTTCAGATAGAAATACGTGTAGTCGCCCATCTGCTTTTTTGTGATCGGATCGATGACGGGCGTGTTCATCAGTTCCATCTTGAGGATCGGCGGATCGCGCCGGTCGGCCGTCAGATAGGGCTCGTCGACATAGGCTTCGCCTTCGACCAGCCGCCAGTAGATCCACATGTCGGCCGATTGGCGCGTCGAGCCGTCGGGATATGTGAGATCGAGTTTTTCCGGGAGGCCCAGCATCTCCCAGTGCTGCGCCGCCCACGGGCCGACGCCGAGCACGATGCAATCGGCTTCGACATCGCCCTTGTTGGTGCGCACCTTGGTAACGCGGCCGTTGGTGGTCTCATAACCCAGCACTTCGACGCCGCCACGGATATCGACACCCCATTCGGTGCATTTTTCGGCGAAGCCGCGCATCGCCTGCTTGGTGCCGGAATAGCCGGAGAGCTTTTCATTCAGCACGACGTCGATGCCGGTCGTGTCGACATCCGGCCAGATCGACTTCAGGAATTTATGCGCGTCCTTGCCGGTGTAGAGATCGGAGAGATAGCCGACCTCGTTCTGGCTCTTGTGGATGCGCTCATAGTCGGGAAGCTGGTTCGCCTCGCCGCAGGAGACATAGCCGACCTGCTGGAAGCCGAACGTGACGCGGTCGTAAGTCCACACGTCGAGCGAATGCTTGATCAGCGGGTGCATCGCCGGGTTCATGTAAAAGCCGCGCAGCAGGCCGCAGGCGATGCCCGATGCGCCCGCGCCGACACCGCCTTTGTCGATCAGCAGGATGTCGCTGCCTTTGCCCGTGCCGCGCGCCTCGAGCTCCATCGCGAGATGCCAGGCCGTCGAGAGCCCGTTCACCCCGGCGCCGATCACCAGATAGGGCACCTTCGCCGGCAGCTTGCCGCCACCGATCGTGCCAGCGCCATTCATGCCGTTACCGCCGCCGTTACTGCCGCCATTCTTCCCGGCCATGGGATTGTCCTCTCCGCTTCAATATCGGATCCGAACCGTTGCGCCAGTTCGATCCGCCGCGCGTTTGCGCGAATTCGGTGAGAGGATTGAAGGCCGGCGGGACCTGCGCCAGCGCACGGCCATTCGACCTCGGTTGTCGCGGGTGCGACGCGGCGCGACAGCGAATACCGCGCGGTGCCCCATAGTATCTCTTGTCGTTAGTATTGATATCCGTTAGTATTGAGAGTTGGGTCGTCGTGGGAGTGCCGGCGTGATCCGGAGCTTTGCGAACAAGGAAACGGCGGCGATTTTCCGGCGCGAACGGGCCCGAGCCTTGCCGGCCAGTCTGCAACGGGCGGCCTTGCGAAAGCTGCTCATTCTGGATGCGGCGGTGTCGCTCGACGATCTGCGTGTTCCGCCCGGCAACCGCCTGGAGGTGATGCATGGCGATCGGGCCGGTCAGCACAGCATCCGCATCAACGATCAGTGGCGGATCTGCTTTCGATGGCGCGGCGGCGATGTCGAGGATGTGGAAATTGTGGATTACCACCGCTAGGAGAGAGTCATGGCTTCGAGCAAGAAAACGATGGCCCCGGTTCACCCCGGCGAGATTCTGATCGAGGAATTCCTGAAGCCGCTCGGCATCACGCAATACCGTCTGGCCAAGACGATCGGCGTGCCGCAGCGCCGCATCGGCGAAATCGTGCAGGGCAATCGCGGCATCACGGCGGATACCGCACTCCGGCTCGGCCGCGCGCTGCGCACGTCGCCGCAGTTCTGGATGAACCTGCAGAGCCGTTACGATCTCGAATGTCTCGGCGAGGCCCTCAACGACGATCTCGACAAATCGATCAAGCCGTTGGTGGCGTAATCGCGGGGATCAGCCCTGCGCCACCACTGCCAGCGTGCCCGCCTCGACGATCGCGCGGGCGGCTTCGATATCGACCGCCATCTCGCGATCCTTGCGCCACATTTTGACTTTGGCCCGCAGCGCCTTCATCGCCTTCGCAAGCGCCGGGCTGGTCTTCAAGGGTGCTCTCAGGTCGATGCCCTGCGCTGCCGCCAGATATTCGATCGCGACGATGCCGGCGAGGTTCGTATTCATCTCGTGCAGCCGTCGCGCCGCATGCGTCGCCATCGAGACATGGTCTTCCTGATTGGCCGATGTCGGCAGGCTGTCGATCGATGCCGGTGCGGCGCGCTGCTTGTTTTCCGACGCGAGTGCGGCCGCCGTCACCTGCGCGATCATGAAACCGGAATTGAGCCCGGGCTCGGGCACCAGGAACGCCGGCAGCTCGCTCATCCGCGAATCGGTCAGCAGCGCGATGCGCCGTTCCGCGAGCGAACCGATCTCGGCGATCGCCAGTGCGATCGTGTCGGCCGCGAGCGCTACCGGTTCGGCATGGAAGTTGCCGCCCGAGAGAATCTGGCCTTCTTTGGTGAAGACCAGCGGATTGTCGGAAACGCCGTTCGCTTCGGCGATCAGCACGGATGCCGCCTGTTGGAGCAGCGTATGGCACGCACCCATCACCTGCGGCTGGCAGCGCAGCGAATAGGGATCCTGCACCCGGTCGCAATCGAGATGGCTGTCGCGGATCTGGCTGCCCTTCAGCAGGCGCCGATAGATTGTCGCAACCGCAACCTGCCCCGCTTGCCCGCGCACCGCATGAATGCGCGGATCGAACGGCACGTCGGATCCGGCGGCCGCATCGACACTCATCGTGCCGGTGACGATCGCGCTGGCGAGCAGCATTTGCGCATCGATCAGGGCGGTGAGTGCGAGCGCGGTCGACACTTGCGTGCCGTTAAGCAGCGCCAGCCCTTCCTTCGCGCCGAGCACAATCGGCTCGAGGCCCGCAGCGGCGAGCGCTTTCTTCGCTGCCACGATCCTGCCGCCGAGCTTCGCCTTGCCGTGCCCGATCAGCAGCGCCGACATATGTGCGAGCGGTGCCAGATCGCCCGAGGCGCCGACGGAGCCCTGTGCCGGAACGATCGGCAGCACGTTTTTGTTATGGAGCGCGATCAGCATCTCGACGATCTGCCGCCGCACGCCGGAGAAGCCCTGCGCAAGCGACGCCGCCTTGAGCGCGAGTACGAGCCGCACCACGCGATCGTTTAGTGCCGCGCCTGTGCCCGCCATGTGCGAGAGCACGAGGCGGCGCTGCAGTTCGGCAAGATCGCTGTCGGCGATACGCGCGCGGGCGAGCGAGCCGAAGCCGGTATTGATGCCGTAGACCGGCTTCCCCGCCTTAACCAGTTTCGCGACGGTCGCGGCGGAGGCTTCGACCGCCGGCCAGGCTTTCGGATCGAGGCGAAGGGTAAAACCGCCGGCGGCAAGCGCCGCGCAATCGGCGAGCGTCAGATGGCCCGGACGAATCGTCATCCTCGCCGCAGCCATACGACCTCCCGCTTTTTCAGCGTGTCCGGCCCCAGAACAGTTTGCGCACGGCTTCGGAATTGACCGCACCGGCTTCGCTCGCGAAGCAGAGCACGGCGACCAGCCGGTCGCGCTTGCCGCCGCAGCGCGTCACCCGATGCAGCGAACGCGAGCCGTGAAAGATCGAGAGCGTGCCCGGTTCGAACGGCAGGCGCACGACATCGGTCTCGTCGCCGTCGAGAATACGCCCGACCGCTTCGAAATCCTCGCCGCGCTCGGGCCTGAGGAACGGCACATATTCGAAATCGCCGCCCTTCTCCGCTTTCTGCAGCATCAGGGTCGTTGAAATTTTTGCCTCATCGAAATGCCAGTTGTGACCCATGCCCGGTCGGAACACGTTGACCGAACAGGCGCCGAGCGGATCGGCGAAACGAAAGAACGGGCTGCGGTCGAGCACCGCGCCGACGAACGCGACCAGCGGATCCCAGAGATAGAGCCGGCGCAAGGTCGCCTGCGGGTCGATCAGATCCCACGCGACCGATCCGACCTGCGTCGCGAGATCGCGATTGCGCGGATGGGTCCGCGGCAGATCGAGATCGGGCGCCTTCAGGTAAGCGTTGTGCTGGCTGTCGCAGAAATAGGTGCGATCGATGACCGCTTCGGTCTCGGCCGCCATGCGCCGCACCGCATCGGGCTGCACCAGCCCCGGCAATGTGGCGACGCCGCGCGTTGCCAGTTGCGCGCGACAATCCTCGACAAGTTCCTGCAAACGCGCGCCGCCGCTTTCATGGAGCGGATACCGATCCAGATCGACCAGGTCGCTCAAATCGTTCAAGCCGGCATCGTTGGGCGCCAGGGCCAGGGCCATCGATGTTTCCTCCGCAGACCGCGTGGACGACTGTAAGGCTGGCTTCCCGCGGCGGTCAAACGGCGCGCCATCGACGCGATTGACGGGCAGAGCCGCCCCGTCTTTGATGGCAGAGCCGGCCGGCGACAGAGGCAATCGGTCGCCCGGGGCCGGCGCTCAGACAGGGGGGACAAGGAACATGATAATCAAGAGCTGGATTCGTAGCGGGCTGGCGACGATGGCCGCCGTCCTGCTGGCTTCCGCCGGCAGCGGCGCGATGGCCGGCGAGACGCTCGACCGCGTCATGGCGAACGGCAAGCTGGTGCTCGCGGTCGATGCCGAGTACCCGCCCTTCTCCTATCTCGACGAGAACAACGAGATGGCCGGCTTCGACGTCGATGTGGCCAAGGAGTTCGCAAGCCGTCTCGGCGTCGAGCTCGAAGTGGTGACGCCGGGCTGGGACGTGATCACCGCCGGCAAGTGGGCCGGTCGCTGGGACATCTGCATCGGCTCGATGACGCCGACCGCGGCGCGTGCCGAGGTCGTCGATTTCCCGACGGTCTACTACTACACGCCGGCGTCCGTGATCGTGCACCAGGACAACACGTCGATCACCAGCGCCGAAGATCTGAACGGCAAGCGGGTCGGCGCCCAGGCCGCGACGACATACGAAAACTATCTGCGCGGCGATCTGGTGATCGATGCGATCGACGCGCCGCCGGTCGACTTCAAGGTGACCGAGGCCGAAATCATCGCCTATGAGAGCGAACCGCTGGCGCTGGAAGATCTGTCGCTGGGCGATGGGGTGCGTCTCGATGCGATGGTGACCGGCATGCTCACGACGGTCGAGGCGATCAAGGCCGGCAAGCCACTCAAGATCGTCGGCGATCCGGTCTTCATGGAACCGATCGCGGTCGCGATCGACAAGGGCGATCCCGAGTTCGCGGCGAAGATCGTCGAGATCTTCGATGCGATGCGCGCCGACGGCACGCTGGCACGGCTTTCCGAAGAGCGGCTCGGCGCCGACATCACCCAGCCGCCCGGCAGCTAATCGGCCCGGCGCGATCCGGGGGCATCGATGTTACCTGACGCCGGCGGCGGCCGGCGGCAACCCGTCAACTGGCTCCGCTGGGCCGGCGGGTTTGCCGCAGTCGCCGCGATTGCCTGTGTCGCGGGGCTCGGCGGCACGTCAATCGGCCGTCTGGTCGCACCGATCGTCGGGCTCGATGCCGCGGCGCCCGGATGGGCGCTCCATATCGCAACCGGTCTGGTAATCGCCCTCGCGGCGACCGGCTTTGCGTTGGCGTTGCGGCCGCTGCCCGTGCGGATCCAGACGGTCGGCATGTGGGTTGCGTTGCTCGGCCTCTTCCTCTGGTTCGGCTGGTCGTTCGATCTGAAACTCTCGGTCATCGGCGAGAAGCTGCCGTTCCTCCTCGGCATCCGATTGACGCCCTCGGGCTTCCTGCAGGGCGCGGCGATGACGCTGTTCCTGTGCTTAATCTCGATCGTCTGTTCGACCGCACTCGGTCTGATCGCGGCGCTCGGCCGGCTCTCGAGCAACGGCGTGCTGTTCGGCGCCGCGACATTCTACATCTCGTTCTTTCGGGGCACGCCGCTGCTGGTCCAGGTATTCCTCATCTATCTCGGCCTGCCGCAGATCGGCATCGTCATCGACGCGGTGCCGGCCGGCATCATCGCGCTGTCGCTCTGCTACGGCGCCTATCTCGCGGAGATCGTCCGGGGCGGCATCCAGTCGATCGCGCGCGGACAGTGGGAGGCGGCAACCGCGCTCGGCCTCAGGCCCGGCCTCGTGATGCGCAAGGTGATCCTGCCGCAGGCGATGCGCGTCATCGTGCCGCCGACCGGCAGCCAGTTCATCTCCATGCTTAAGGATTCATCTTTGGTCTCGATGATGGGAATCTGGGAGGTCATGTATCTCGCCCGCTCCTATGGGCGCGCTGAGTATCGCTATATCGAAATGCTGCTGACGGCGGCCGTCATCTACTGGGTCATGTCGATCGCCTTCGAACTCATCCAGGCCCGGATCGAACGCCATTACGGGCGCGGCTTCCGGGTCGACCGGGCCAATAACCGGGCCTTGCCGGCCGGCCCGCACGGCTGAACGCCCCTGCATCGGGGGCGCGGCATCGCGCCACACGGTATGCGGGCGATTTCCCCGTAGAACCGGGCGCGCTCATGTCGCCGCCGTATCAATTCCTGTCGCACGCGCGCGCGTTTCGTGGCACAAAGAGGCGCCTATCCTGCCGGTCCGCGTTTCCGGTCAAGACCCGGTTTCGCAACGGCTTTTTCCCGCGGGAGGTTACCGATGGCCGACGAGGGCGAACTCGATCTCCGAAGCCTGAACGACGAAGACCTTGTTCAGCAGATGCAGGACGATCTCTATGACGGCCTCAAGGAAGAGGTCGACCAGGGCGTCAACATCCTGCTCGAGCGCGGCTGGACTCCCTATCGGGTTCTGACCGAGGCACTCGTCGCCGGCATGAAGATCGTCGGCATCGATTTCCGCGACGGCATCCTGTTCGTGCCGGAAGTGCTGCTCGCCGCCAACGCGATGAAGGCGGGCATGTTCATCCTGCGGCCGCTGCTCGCGGAAACCGGCGCACCGAAGATCGGCAAGATGGTGATCGGCACCGTCAAGGGCGACATCCACGACATCGGCAAGAATCTCGTTGCGATGATGATGGAAGGCGCCGGCTTCGAGGTGATCAATATCGGCATCAACAATCCGGTCGAGAACTACCTGAAGGCGATCGAGGAACATCAGCCCGACATCATCGGCATGTCGGCGCTGCTGACGACGACCATGCCCTACATGAAGGTCGTGATCGATGCGATGATCGAAAAAGGCATCCGCAACGACTATGTCGTGCTGGTCGGCGGCGCACCGCTGAACGAACAGTTCGCCGAATCGATCGGTGCCGACGCCTATTGCCGCGATGCGGCCGTTGCGGTCGAAACCGCAAAGCAGTTCATGGCCAAGCGCCAGGGTTCGGCGGCCGCAGAGCAGGCCGCGCGCTGACGATCTGACGGTCGATCCGTAAGTCAATAAAAGGGCGGCCTGCGGGCCGCCCTTTTTCATGGGGGATCGACGCATGAGCCGCCAATGTTTGCCGCAGGGCGGCGACAATGTCGCGCGAATACCCCGTCATCGCCTAATTTCCGTCACCTGCATCGCGTCTACTGACTTCGTCAATTCGGAGGGGCGAATCAGTGCGACAGCGACCATTACGACTTACGACCTGCCTGATAGGGGCGATCGCCACGATTGCGATCGTCGCCCTGCTCATGACCGGCAGGCTCGACGCGACGCCGGACGAGGGCGGACCCCATCGCGACCGCACAGTGACTGCGGCAGCACGATAGCGCGCCCCCATCGGCGCGTGCCGGCCTCAGCCCGTCCGCACCGCGCGCGGCGTCACGCGAAACAGCTCGCGGAAGCATTTCGAGAAATGCGAGGCGGAGACGAATCCGCAGGCGAGCGCCACGTCGAGTACCGACATATCCGTCTGCAACAAGAGCCGCCGCGCATGTTCGAGTCTGAGCTCGAGATAATGTCGGGTCGGCGTGCAGCCGAGATATTTGCGGAACAGGCGCTCGAGCTGGCGCGTCGACAGCCCGACCTCACGCGCCAGTTTCGCCCGCGAGACCGGCTCCTCCAGGCTTTTCTCCATCTTCTGGATCACGGCGACAAGTTTCGGATGACGCACGCCGAGCCGCGCCGGCAGGGCCATGCGCTGGCGGTCGTGCCGATCGCGGATGCGATCGTGGATGAATTGTTCGGAGACCGCGTTGGCGAGGGCCCGGCCATGCTGCGTTGCGATCAGGTGCAGCATCATGTCGAGCCCGGCGATACCGCCCGAACAGGTGAAACGGTCGCGATCGATCTCGAAGATTTCGCCGGTCACCTCGAGCTCGGGAAATGCCTCGGCGAAGCCCGCAATGTTTTCCCAATGCACGGTGCAGCGATAGCCGTCGAGCAGGCCCGCTTTCGCGAGAATGTAGGGACCGAGCGACGATGCGCCGATCTCGATGCCGTTGCGCGCCAGCCGGCGCAGCCAGGCGAACACCGCCTTGTTGTCGTATTCGTGCGCATCGAGCCCGGCCACGACCACCACCGCATCGAATGGCGGCGCATCGGCGATCGAGGCTTCCGGCATGACCGGCACGCCGCTCGAGGACAGGACCGGCGCGCCGTCGGCCGACACGAAATGCCAGGAGTAAAGCTCGCGGCCCGACATCCGGTTGGCGCTGCGCATCGAATCGATGAGTGCGGCAAACCCGACCAGACTGAAGCGCGGGATCGCCAGAAAGCCGATCCGTTCCGGCTGCGAGGCGGGGCGGCGAGCGAACATGCGATCGGGATTCCTCGTGCGGGCGACGGCAAGGCGGGAACAGTTGAAGCGGCGCAAGACATTGGCGCCGCGGCAGCATAGTCTCTTGTCGCCATGGGAACAAAGAGGTCGCATAAGGACGTCAGGAGCGAGGCCGGACGGCGCGGTGACGGCCGGGCGCCGGCCGGCCGGCGCAACGCCGGGCCCCTCATCCGTATCCTCGCCGGCGGTCGCTGGCGGGCCGACGATCCAGCCCGTGCCCTCTATGACGAGTATGTGCGCCGGCTCAATCGGCCCATCGAACTGGTCGAAATCGATCCGCGGTTGACCGATCAAGCCGAACGGACGGCGCGCGAGGGTGCGCGCATGCTCGAGGCGGTCGCCGCGACCCCCGGGGGCATCCTCATCGCACTCGACGAACGCGGTCGCTCGCTCGACAGCGCCGGATTTGCCGATCGGTTGCGCGGTTGGCAGGAGAGCGGCGCACCGGCTCTGGTCTTTACGATCGGCGGTGCGGACGGTCTCGCAACGCCGGTCCGCGAGGCGGCGGATTTCTCGTTATCGTTCGGTGCGATGACATGGCCGCATCTCATGGTGCGCGCGATGCTTGCCGAGCAGCTCTATCGCGCGAGCGCGATCCTCTCAGGCCACCCCTACCATCGCGGCTGAGGCCGCCGGCCCGCCGGCATTGCGCTCGGGGCTGTGATCGGGGCTGTGATCGGGGCTGCGATCGGGCGCGTCGAGAAAATGCGGGCGCGACGCACCGACGAGTTCGGGCCGCCAGATATCCTGCGCTTCCAGCATGTAACGGATCTGGCAATAGATCATCAGGCAGTACAGCAGTTCGCGTCGCAGGTCGCCGCGCGCCATGGCAAGCGACCAGACGCGCCGGATCATCCGTCTTTCGGCCGGACCGCGGCGGGCCAACTGCGTGTACAGCTTTCGCTCTCTCGGGGTCGGTTCGCGACGCCGGCTCGAAATATTCGGATCCGGCACCAACGCCACCATCGTCTCGATTCGATGTAGAAACGCCATTGGCTCATAAACCGCATGAAGCAGCCAGCGCGTTCCGGCGATAAGCTGATCGTAGGTCATGTTCTTTGGCATGATGTTCGTGCGCAGGAGGCCGCCGCCGCCGACGCGATCGTCGCCGATGAGACGACCTTCTGTCGCCATGCGCGCGCGCAGCGGTGTGGCAGCGGGTGCCACGAGAATGCTGATCATCGGCAGCGGCACGGGCAGCCTCTGCACGAAGCTGTACTGGCGCTCGAAAATGTCCAGCCCGTCATGGTCGAACCCGACAATCATGCCGGCCGTCACCACGATTCCGTGCCGCGCAAACTTGCCGATCTCCTCGACCATGTCGATTTTCAGGTTCTGCCGTTTCTTGGTTTCGGCGAGGCTTTCCTCGTTCGGGGTTTCGACGCCGATGAAGACGTTGCGCAAACCCGCACGGACGCAGAGATCGAGAATGTCTTCATCGCGCGAGATGTCGATTGAAAGCTGCGTCGAGAAGGAAACCCGTTCGGCCGGAGGCTTGCTCTCGTTCCATTTCACCAGCGCCGCGAGAAGTTCCCGCGCGCGGCGGCGCACGACCGTCAGATTGTCGTCGGCAAGATAAATGTGCCGGTAACCCATATCGTACAGGACGTCGAGCTCCCGGATGACCTGATCAGGTTCCTTCCAGCGCTGTTTGCGGCCGAGATACTGGATCACGTCGCAGAACTCGCATTCGAACGGACAGCCGCGCGAGGTCTGGATCTGCGCAACCATCGCCAACTGCTTCGGATACAAGTCCCAGCGCGGCATCGGCGAGTTCCGAAGATCGGGTCTCGTGCCGACATACTCGGACTGGAATTTACCCGATGCGATTTCGGCAAACATGCCGGCCGCGATATCCTCGATCTCGCCGCGTACCAGAATGTCGGCATGCGGGCGCATGTCGTCCGGATTGAGCGAGGCATAAGGACCGCCGATCATCACCAGCTTGCCGCGCGCGCGAAACTCGGCGGCGAGCTCGACAATGCGGTCGCGCTGCGACACCTTGCCGGTGATACCAACGATTTCGGCATCGGTTTCAAAATCGACCGGCTCGATTCGCTCGTCACAGAGAGCAACGCGCCAGTCCGCCGGCAGCATGGCTGCGACCGTGGGCGTGGTCAGATCCGCAAGATTGACCATCCGAGAAACGCCCCAGGCGCTCAGCACTTCCATATTGTAGTAGCCCGGCGCGTTCTCACGCGGATTGATCAGATAGATCGATCGCTCCACCATCGACCCCCTGCGCCGGCATCGCCGATCGAGGAACTGCAGACCACCCCCTGCCATCGGGCCAGCGCGCCGAGAGTACAGGCACACCGGCAGCCCCGGAAGCGGTTTTCCCGCGGATTCTGAACGGGTTGCGGGACCGGAAACCCGAGCGACCTTCCCGTTTCCCGGGCCCAGCCGAGCCCCTATATTGCCGCCATGTCCGAAACTGCCCCCAGGCCCGTCCTGCTCTGTATTCTCGATGGCTGGGGCGAGGCACCCCCGTCCGAGCACAACGCCATCGCGCTCGCGCGGACGCCAAACTGGGATCGCTTCATGGCCGAGGCGCCGCATGCGTTGATCGAGGCCTCGGAATCCCATGTCGGCCTGCCGGCCGGCCAGATGGGCAATTCCGAAGTCGGCCACATGAATCTCGGCGCCGGCCGCGTCGTCATGCAGGACCTGCCGCGGATCGACGCCGCGATCGCCGACGGAACGCTCGATACGAACCCCGTACTGACCGATCTGATCGCGCGGGCGCGCGCGGCGGGCGGCACATGCCATCTGATGGGGCTGCTTTCGCCCGGCGGCGTTCATTCCCACGAGGCGCATATCTATGCGCTTGCCCGGCGGATCGACGCGGCGGGCGTGCCGGTCGCGATCCATGCCTTCCTCGACGGCCGCGATACGCCGCCGCAAAGCGCGATCGACTACATGCGCGCGCTTCAGGCCGCCATCGCGCCACTCGCCGGCGCGCGGATCGCAAGCGTGACCGGCCGCTATTATGCGATGGATCGCGACACGCGCTGGGAGCGTACCGAACTTGCCTGGCGCACATTGGTGCTCGGCGAGGGCGAACGCACGACCGATCCGCTGGCTGCGATCGAACAGGGTTATGCGCGCGGAGAAACCGACGAGTTCCTGCGCCCGACTGCGATCGCCGGCTATGACGGCATGCATGATGGCGATGCGCTGGTTGCCGCCAATTTCCGCGCAGACCGCATGCGCCAGATTTTGACAGCACTCCTCGATCCGTCGTTCGCCGGGTTCGTGCGGGTGCGCCAACTGACATTCGTCGCCGCAGCGGGGATGACCGAGTATTCGAGCGCGCTCAATCCCTTCATGACGACGATCTTTCCCTCGGAAGCGCTGACCGACACGCTGGGCGAAGTTGTTGCGCGCGCCGGACTGAAACAGTTGCGCGCCGCGGAAACCGAAAAATACGCGCATGTGACGTTTTTCCTGAACGGCGGCGAAGAACGTCTGTTCGAGGGCGAAGACCGCATTCTCGTCCCGTCGCCAAAGGTTGCGACCTACGATCTCCAACCGGAGATGTCGGCGCCCGAACTGACCGACCGGCTGGTGGAGGCAATTCGCAGCGGCAAATACGATCTTATTGTCGCGAACTACGCGAACACCGACATGGTCGGCCATAGCGGCGATCGCGCCGCGGCGATGCGTGCCGTCGAAGCGGTCGATATTTGTCTCGGGCGCCTGGCAGCGGCGATCGAAGAGGTTGGCGGCGCCATGCTGATAACCGCCGATCACGGCAATGCCGAGATGATGCACGATTCGACGAGCGATCAGCCACACACCGCGCACACCATCAACCCGGTTCCGGTCGTCCTCGTGGCGCGTCGCGCGCGAACCGCCGGAACAACGCTGGCGAACGGCAAACTGGCCGACATCGCGCCAACCGTGCTGTCGTTGATGGGGCTTCCACAGCCGGCGGCCATGACCGGCCATTCCCTGCTGCCGGCATCGGCGAGCTCCGAACGCCGCGCCGCCCGCTGACGCGAAGCGGCACCCCGTCCTTGCTGCGCCTTGTCCCGATCGTCGGCGCCCTCGCGATCGGCATATCCTGTGCGTCGCATGAATTCGCGCGCGCGGAAGAACCGGCAACACTCGAGGCGATCGAGGAGACCATCGAGAGCGAACGCGACCGCGCGGCAACGCTCGAGCGTGAATCGCAAACACTCGAAGGTGAGCTTGCCGATCTGCGCCAGCAACTGATCGCCGCCGCCGCTGCATCGCAGGATCGCGAAGAAACGCTGAACGCACTCGAGAGCCGGATTGTGGAACTCGAAGCGGGTGCGGCCACGCTGGAAGAGGGCCTTGCCGCCGACCGCGCCGGTCAGGCCGCTACGCTTGCGGCCTTGCAGCGTCTCGCGCTGACGCCACCCGAAGCGAGCCTGTTCGCGCCCGGCGATCCGCTCGATCGCGCGCGCGCCGCCGCTTTGCTCGACCGCATCCAGCCGCTCTTGGCCGCACGCGCCGCAGCGATGCGCGCCGACCTCGATTCTTTGGCGGCGATGCGCAGCGACATCGCTTTGCAACAGGAAGCTGTGGTCGCCGAAGCCGAAGCGCTCGCCGCCGAAAACAGCGAACTCGCCGCTCTGGTCGAGCGCATGGAGGGGATGCGCAGCGAAACCGAAGCCGAGCGGCTTGCCGCCGAAGCCCGGATCGAGACCCTGGCACTCGAAGCCGCCGACCTGCGCGATCTGATGGCAAGGCTGGCGACATTGCCGCCGACCAAACCCGACGAGCCGATGGAGGCCGACCCGGCCGATCCGGCCGAACCGACCGCGCTGGCCGCCCTTCCGGCACCGGATCTTCGCCCCTTCCCGAGCGGGCCGGGCGGCCTCGTCCTGCCGGTCCGCGGCCGGCTCGCGGTCGCCTATGGCGCCGCCACGGCCACCGGCGAGGCCTCCCGCGGCATCGTGATCGAGACGCGGCCGGGCGCGCAGGTCGTCGTGCCGTTCGACGGGCGGGTCGTCTTTGCGGGACCGTTCCGCGGATATGGGCTAATCTTGATCGTCGAACATAGCGACGGGTATCATTCGCTGTTAGCCGGGCTTGCGCGCGTCGATGCCAGCGTGGACCAATGGGTTCTCGCGGGCGAGCCGGCCGGCGCGATGGATGCCGAAGCCGGCATCAATCCGCAACTTTATGTCGAACTGCGCCGCGCAGGCCAGCCGGTGGACCCGGCGCCTTGGCTTGGCACGGTCATCGGCGGATGATCCGCCCGGGCCGATCCAACGACCCTAAAAAACCATGATTTCGAGGTGATCTCTTGCTGATGAAGCGCATCATTCGCCCGGCCGCCCTTGCGACCCTGCTGCTCGTCTCGGCCAGCGCCGGGACCTTCGCCGCCTCCGACAGCTCCGAAACCTATCGGCAACTGAGCCTGTTCGGCGACGTGTTCGAGCGCGTCCGGGCCAGCTATGTCGAAGAGGTATCGGACAAGGAGCTGATCGAGGCGGCGATCAACGGCATGTTGAGTTCGCTGGATCCGCATTCGAGCTATCTCAGCGCCGAAAGCTTCGACGACATGCAAGTGCAGACGCGTGGCGAATTCGGTGGCCTCGGCATCGAGGTCACGCTGGAAAACGGCCTGGTTCGCGTCGTGTCGCCGATCGACGACACGCCCGCCTTCCGCGCCGGCATCCAGCCGGGCGACTACATTTCGCATCTCGACGGCGAGCCGGTGCTCGGCATGACGCTCGCGGACGCGGTCGAGCGCATGCGTGGCAAGGTCGATACCGAGATCACGCTCACGATCCTGCGTGGCGAGACAGAACCCTTCGACGTGACGCTCAAGCGTGCCGTCATCGTCATCGAATCGGTCCGCGGCCGGCTCGAAGGCGATATCGGCTATGTGCGCGTCACGACGTTCAGCGAGAAGACCGACACCGAATTGCAGGCAACCATCGCCGAACTCACGGAAGAAGCCGGCGGCCAGCTCTCGGGCTTCATTCTCGATCTGCGCAACAATCCGGGCGGGTTGCTCGACCAGGCGATCGCCATGTCCGACGATTTCCTCGACAAGGGCGAGATCGTCTCGACGCGCGGCCGCGACGACGGCAATGCGCAGCGTTTCAACGCCGAAGCGGGCGACGTGCTGAACGGCGTGCCGATGATCGTCCTGATCAACGGCGGCTCGGCCTCGGCCTCCGAGATTGTCGCCGGTGCGCTGCAGGATCATCACCGCGCCATCCTTCTCGGCACCCGCACCTTCGGCAAAGGCTCGGTGCAGACCGTCATTCCGTTGCAGGGACAGGGAGCGATCCGCCTGACAACGGCGCGCTATTACACGCCCTCGGGTCGCTCGATCCAGGCGCTCGGCATCGAACCCGATATCGAAGTGCAGCAAGCCATCGTCGAGATCGTCGAAGCCGACCAAGACCGCAGCGAAGCCGATCTGCGCGGTGCGCTGCAGAACGAAACGATGGGCGTGACCGAGCCGATCGAGCTCGAAGCCGAAGAGCTCGACGAACCCGCCGAATCCGAAACGCCCGCCGAAACCGATGACGAAACCGACGCCGAAGAGGACGCGGAGCCCGTGGCGGCGCCGGCGGAAGAGGCGCCGGAACCGGTCGATTATCAGCTTACCCGTGCGCTCGATCTGTTGCGCGGATTGGCCCTGATAACCGGCCAGGCAACGGAATAGTTCCCTTGCCGGCGGCGATCTTCGCAACGCCGGGCCGCTCGCTCCGAGCGTGATGCGCGCCGGGACCGTCCTGGCGGGGATGCTCGTCGCCGCGGTCGCGGCATTCCTCATATGGTTCGACGCGACCGGTCAGCTGCGACCGTTTCTGTCGACCGCGCCAATGGTGGTGTTCGAACTCGATCCACCCGCCCCGATTCCCGATCCGCAAATCGCATCGATTCCGGAACCAGCGGAAGCGGCGCCGGCAGAGCCGGCATCGGGAGCGACAATCGACAGGACTGACGATGCGGCGGTTGAACCGGACGCGACCACGGGCGATGCGGCTGCCGGTAGCGGCGTCACGATCGCCGATGCCGTCTCCGCTGCGCTCGAAGCGGCCGGCGAGACCGCCAGCGACACCGACAGCATCGCGGCCGAGGCGTCGGCCAATTCCGCCGCGGATGTCGCGACCGGATCTGCGGCCGATGTCGCGGCCGACATAGCAACCGGCATAGCAACCGACGCGCCTGCCGACCCTGCATCGGCCGACCCTGCATCGTCCGATACCGCGATGCTCGACGCGACAACGGAATCGGAAAGCGCGGCGGTCGATGCGGCGAGAACGATGGCAGCGTCCGACCCGGCCGGTGACGGCTCGAGCGCACCGCCGCCATCCAAGCCGGACGAAGCCGCCGCGCCCGATACCATCGCGCCCGGGAATGTGACCGCCGATACTCCAGCATCCAATGCTGCGACGCCCGATGCGGCAACCCAGACCGCTGCGCTGCCCACGATGCCGAGCGGTGCCGAACTACCCTGGCGGCTTTATGCCAGCGAATTCCCGGTGTCCGATCCGCGGCCGCGCATCGCGATCGTGTTCACCTCGCTCGGGCTCAGCGATGCGGCGGGCGACGCGATCATCGCGAATATGCCGCCGGGCGTCACGCTCGCGTTCAGCCCCTACAGCCGCAAGCTGACCGATTGGATCGAACGGGCGCGCGAGGACGGCCACGAAGTACTGATCGAGCTGCCGATGGAGCCGCTCAACTATCCCGACGACGATCCCGGGCCGCTTGCCCTTCTGAGCACGCTGCCGGTGCAGGACAACATCACCCGCATGGACGGCATTCTCGCGCGGGCGGATGGCGTGGTCGGTGTCGCGGTTCACATGGGCTCGCGCTTCACCACCTCGTCCGAGCTGATGCGCCCGATCCTCGAGGCGCTGGGCGAGCGCGGCTATCTTTATGTCGACAACGGCGCGGCACCCTTCAGCGTGCTGCCGACGCTCTCGCAGGAGATCGCCGTGCCGATGGCAATCAACAATCACTATATCGATCGCGAAGCCTCGCGCATCGCGATCGACGGACGGCTTCAGCAGATCGAACGGATCGCCCGCAGCGAAGGTGCCGCCGTCGCATTCGCCTCGCCCTATCCGATTACCATCGAGCGGCTAGCTGCCTGGATTCCGACCCTCGAGGCAAAGGGCTTCGTCCTGGCGCCGATCACCGCCGTCGTCGGACGGCAGCCACTACAATGAGCCGGCTCTATCGCCCCTGCGTCGGCATCATGCTGCTCAACCGCGCCAGCGAGGTGCTGGTCGCGCAACGTCTCGACATGACGAGCCATGCCTGGCAGATGCCGCAGGGCGGTATCGACCGCGGCGAGACGCCGATCAAGGCAGCCTGGCGCGAGATGCGCGAAGAGATCGGCACCGACAGGGCGTCCCTGCTGGCCGAAAGCAGAGACTGGCTGCGATACGATCTGCCGGACAATCTCGCCAGTACGCTCTGGGGCGGGCGCTTCCGCGGCCAGGAACAGAAATGGTTCGCCTTCCGCTTCGAAGGCGACGATTCGGACATCGACATCGCAACCCGGCGGCCCGAGTTCAGCAGCTGGAAATGGGTCAGGATGGCAGAGCTTCCTGCCGTCATCGTACCGTTCAAACAGCAGCTCTACCGTGACATCGTGTCCGAGTTCGCCTACCTTGCCCCGGATTCCGGCCCCACGATCTGAGCAGCGCGATCTGACGAGTGGAAACGGCGATGGAAACGACCGACGCGAACCAGCTTATCCAGAACGCGATGCGCCATCACAAGGAAGGGCGCCTCGACGACGCGGAAGCGATCTATCGGAATCTGCTGGTCACGCTGCCGCGCAGCGCGCTCGTTCACAACATGATGGGTGTGCTCGAAGGCCAGCGAAAGAATTATCGCGAGGCAATCCGCTGGCTTCAGGGCGCGATCCAGATCAACGAAAACATTCCCGATTTCTACGACAATCTCGGCGCCGCGATGGTTTCGGCCGGAAAGATTGCCGACGCGCGCAAACAGTTCCATCGCGCGCTCGCCCTGCAGCCCTCGCGCGACACCGCGCGCACCCAGCTTGCGCGCACGCTGATGCCGGGCGGCCCCTATACGGATCTGATCGAACGCCTGCTGCGCTGGCGCACGCCCAAGGTCTATCTCGAGATCGGAATCCGGCAGGGCCGCACGCTCAAGCTGGCGAAGCCGCCCACCCTTGCAATCGGCGTCGAGCAGAAGCCGGACATTCGCCACCGCTTTGAAGCACCGACGCGGATTTACGAGACCACGCCACTCGAATTTCTGGCTTCCGACCGTCTCGAAAAACTCGCCGGCCGCAAGCGGTTCGATATCGCCATGATCCGCTCGCCGCGCAGCTTCGAAGAAGCCTATGACACGTTCGCGGCCCTGGAATCGATCGCCGGCAAGGATTCCATCGTGATGCTGCACGGCACCTTGCCACCCGATCCGGTCGCCGGCGCGCGCGAACGCAGTTCCAATTTCTGGGTCGGCGATCTCTGGAAGCTGGTACCCTGTCTGCTCGAAGCGAGACCGGAGCTCGGCATCTTCACTGTGCCGGTATTCCCGGTGGGCCTCACCTTCGTGACCGGCCTTAAAAAGCGCAACACGCGGCTCTTCAAGAATCGCGACGCCAATATCGCCGCCTTCGCCGACTGGGAGGTGCCCGAGCCGGACGAATGGAAATCCGCGTTCAATCTCGGTTCGGAAAACTGGGCGGCGATCCGCCAGCGTCTCGGTCGCGCCCTCGGCTGACGCGGCGGGTTAAGGTCTCTAACGCGCCGGCGGCGTCATCAGCGCATCGGGCCGCGCAAATCCGCGCAGCGCTTCGATCCGCCTGAGCCAGCCGCCGATCGCCGGCCAGCGCGCCGGATCGAGGCCGGCCTCGTCGAGCCAGAACGCATAAGCGCAGTTTGCGATATCCGCGATCGTCGGACGATTGCCAACCAGCCAGCCATGCTCGGCAAGCCACCCATCGAGCTGACCGAGCGCGCGCTCGGCGCGGCCGGTGGTGAAGGTGATGATCGCCGGATCGGTCTCGGGGAACCAGCGTCGCAGATAGCGCAGCAAAGCCGGCCCACCCGTCATGCGCTGATTGTCCCAGGCAAGCCATTCCTGGATCCGCCAGCGCTCGTCGTCGTCGCGATGGCCGAATGTGCCCAGCGTCTCGGCAAGATAGGCGAGGATCACGCCCGACTGCACAATACGACGCGCGCCATGCTCGAGCACCGGCACTTCCTGGAAACGGTTGATCGCACGGAAGGCGTCGGTCCGCGACTCGCCTTCCTGCAATGCGACCGGCCGGAACTCGAACGGTTCGCGGCTGAGCGCAAGCATCAAGGCAGGTTTGTAGGCATTACCCGAGGTCGCACTGCCATACAGGCGGAAACCGCCGCCTGCCGCCATAGGGATCAGGCTCCGGCGCGAACGAGCCGCTGCTGGCGCGACTTGAGAATGTGCCAGGTCAGCGACGAGACGAACCGGTTGATCCGCCCATGCGGCGGGAAGCCGGCCGCCTTCAGCAGCATCGCGATGCCGCGCGTCACATGGCGCGGCTGGTAGACGCCATAGGCGCGGCGCGCATAGGCGCGATTGTACCGCCGCCGGTTATAGGGCTCGCCATCACCGTTGGCGGCATAATAGGCATAAGCGAGCTCGTCGTCTTCGGTCTCGCCGGCGCGCGCGATCGCCACCATCGCGCGGCGTACGCGGCTGATCTTCTCGCGCTCGAGATAGCGCCGCATATGCGAATAGAACAGTTTGTAATGCCGCAGTTCGTCGGCGGCGATGTTGCGGCAGATTTCCTTCAGCACCGGCTCGTCGGTCGATTCCATCAGCGCGGTGTAATAGGAGCTGGTTCCGGTCTCCACGATGCAGCGCGCAACGAGTTCGCCGGTGCGCGAGCCGCGAACCGATTCGTCGAGATCGGTGCGGATCTTGAAACCGTCCTTGAAGCGCTCGAAAGATTCCTCGAAGCGGAACGCCGGATCGGCGAGTTCGGCCCAGCGGCCGAGTGCGCGCCCATGTTGCACTTCTTCCTCGGCCCAGACACGGGCCTCGGCCTGAAATTCAGGATCGTCGTGAAAGACGTTGCAGAGATACGCGGCGTAATCGCCGCCATTATACTCGACCAAGGCGGCGGCTTTCATAAGCCGCAGGATCTCGGGATCGACCTTCGAGGGGTCGAACCGCGACCAGGGAATATCGTCGAGCGTCCAGTGCTTCATGATGCTCATAACGCCCCCGATCTGCATCGATGAAGGTCCATCATACCCCCTATTGTGGGCATGGCCGCGTTACGGTTCAAGACCGTCGCGCGCCGCCTAACCCCTTGCTTCCTATAGGGTAACTTTCGGAGCACCGCTGCGCGGTGCGCGGATCAGTACGGGCTGCCGCCGGCCAATGCCGCGAGTTTCGCTTCGCCGATCTCGATCGACCGCTCGGCCTTGCCCCGTTCGAGGTCGCTCCTGGCCTCGGCCAGATCGTCCTTCCCGTCCGCAATCTGGCGCTCGGCATCGGCGCGGTCGAGCGCCTCGACCGGCATCGCCTCTTCGGCCAAAACAGTGCAGCGTTCGGGCGTAACTTCAGCCACGCCGCCGGAAACGAAGATGCGATCGGTCGGCTTGCCGCCGTCGAACACGACGAGAATTCCGGGCCGTACCTGCGAGATCAGCGGCGCATGCGAGGGCAGCACACCGAAATCGCCTTCGGTGCCCGGCACCACCACCATCTCGACCTCGCGCGAGAGCAGTAGGCGCTCCGGCGAGACCAGTTCGAAGGAAAGAGTGTCGGCCATACTTGCGTGCTTCCGCCTTGTGTCATTTTCCGGGCTGTCGCCGACAGCCCGGATATCGATCCGTCTTTAGGCCGCCTCGGCCGCCATCTTGCGCGCCTTGTCGACCGCTTCCTCGATCGTGCCCACCATGTAGAACGAAGCTTCCGGCAGGTCGTCATACTCGCCGGCAACGATCCCCTTGAAGCCCTTGATCGTGTCTTCGAGGTTCACGAACACGCCCGGCGAGCCGGTGAACACTTCGGCCACGTGGAACGGCTGCGAGAGGAAGCGCTGGATCTTGCGTGCGCGAGCAACCGTCAGCTTGTCCTCTTCCGAAAGCTCGTCCATGCCCAGAATGGCGATGATGTCCTGCAGCGACTTGTAGGTCTGCAGCACTTCCTGCACGCGGCGGGCGGCCTCGTAATGGTCGCTGCCGACCACGCGCGGATCGAGAATGCGGCTGGTCGAATCGAGCGGGTCGACGGCGGGATAGATGCCGAGCTCGGCGATCTGGCGCGACAGCACGGTCGTCGCATCGAGATGCGAGAACGACGTCGCCGGCGCCGGGTCGGTCAAATCGTCGGCCGGCACGTAAATGGCCTGCACCGACGTGATCGAACCCTTCTTGGTCGTCGTGATGCGCTCCTGCAGCGTGCCCATGTCGGTCGCGAGCGTCGGCTGATAGCCCACGGCCGAGGGAATGCGGCCGAGCAGCGCCGACACTTCCGAACCCGCCTGAGTAAAACGGAAGATATTGTCGACGAAGAACAGCACGTCCTGGCCTTCGGCATCGCGGAAATACTCGGCGACCGTCAGGCCGGTGAGGCCAACCCGCGCGCGCGCTCCCGGTGGCTCGTTCATCTGGCCGTAAACCAGCGCCACCTTCGAGCCGGGGCCGTCGAGCTTGATGACGCCCGATTCGATCATCTCGTGATAGAGGTCGTTGCCTTCGCGGGTCCGCTCGCCGACACCGGCGAACACCGACACGCCGCCATGCGCCTTCGCGACGTTGTTGATGAGTTCCATGATCAGCACGGTCTTGCCCACGCCGGCGCCGCCGAACAGGCCAATCTTGCCGCCCTTCGCATAGGGCGCGAGGAGATCGACGACCTTGATCCCCGTCACCAGCACTTCCGTTTCGGTCGACTGGTCGATGAATTCCGGCGCCGGACGATGGATCGGATACCGGTCTTTGGACGAAACCGGACCGCGCTCGTCGACCGGCTCGCCGATCACGTTCATGATGCGGCCGAGCGTTGCCGGGCCGACCGGCACCGTGATCGCCTCGCCCGTATCGGTGACTTCCTGGCCGCGCACCAGACCGTCGGTCGTGTCCATAGCGACGGTACGCACCGTGTTCTCGCCCAGATGCTGCGCGACTTCGAGCACGAGGCGGCGACCGTGATTGTCGACCTCGAGCGCATTCAAAATCGCCGGCAGGTCGCCTTCGAAATGAACGTCGATGACGGCGCCCAGTACCTGCGTGATTTTCCCGACGAGATTCTTGGCCATCGGTGGCTCCTTCCTACTGTCCAGTTCCGTACATCACACAGCTTCGGCGCCGGAGATGATCTCGATCAGCTCCTTGGTGATGTAGGCCTGGCGTGTGCGGTTGTAGTTGATAGTGAGACGATTGATCATGTCGCCCGCGTTACGGGTCGCGCTGTCCATCGCGGTCATGCGCGCGCCCTGCTCCGAGGCAGCGTTTTCCAGCATCGCGCGATACACCTGCACCGCGACGTTGCGCGGCAGCAGGTCGGCGAGAAGATCCTGCTCGTCGGGTTCGTATTCGTAGACGGCGCCGCCGAGATCGGGTCCGGCACTGCTCTCCTCCGGCACCGGCAGCGGCATGATCTGCTGCGAGGTGACGAACTGCGTCATCGCCGACTTGAACCGGTTATAGACGATCGTGCAGGCATCGAACTCGCCGGCCATGTACATCGTGATCAACGTCTCGGCCACCGCCTGCGCTTCCTCGAACCGCAAGCGCGGCTTGCCGATATCGTCGATGAACCCGACGATCCGCTCGCCCATGTCGCGACGGAGCTGGTCGCGGCCCTTCCGGCCGATGCAGAAAACCTTGACCTGTTTACCTTCGTCGACGAGCTGTTTGATCAGCTTGCGGCTGCCGCGCACGATCGTCGAATTGAAACCGCCGCAGAGACCGCGGTCCGACGTCAGCACGACGACGAGATGGGTTTCGTTGCGCCCGGTGCCGGCCAGCAACGGCGGCGCCCCGTCCTGCCCGGCGAAACCGGCGGCGAGCGAGGCGAGCATCCGTTCCATGCGTTCGGCATAGGGTCGTGCCGCCTCGGCCTGCTCCTGCGCACGACGCAGCTTCGCCGCCGCGACCATCTTCATGGCCGAGGTGATCTTCTGCGTCGACTTCACGCTGTTGATGCGGACCCGGAGATCCTTGAGACTCGGCATCGCTCTCTCGCGCTAGGGGTTCGGCCCGACCCGTCAGGTACCGGTCAGGCGAACGTCGCTACGTACTTATCCATGAAGGCCTTGAGCTTCGCATCGAGCTCTTCGGTCAGCTCCTTTTTCTCGCGGATGCCGGCGAGGATGTCCTTGCCCTTATCGCGAACCTCGGCGAGCAGCCCGTGCTCGAACCGCGTCACCTGGTCGACCCGGATCTTGTCGAGATAGCCGCGTACGCCGGCATAGATCGAGACCACCTGTTCCTCGACCGGCATCGGCTGATACTGGCCCTGCTTCAGGATTTCGGTGAGACGCGCACCGCGTGCCAAGAGCCGCTGCGTCGCCGCATCGAGATCCGATGCGAACTGGGCGAAGGCCGCCATCTCGCGATACTGTGCGAGCTCTAGCTTGATGCGGCCTGCGACCTGCTTCATCGCCTTGATCTGCGCTGCCGAACCGACGCGGCTGACCGACAGACCGACGTTGATGGCCGGACGGACGCCCTTATAGAACAAGCCGGTTTCGAGGAAGATCTGACCGTCCGTGATCGAAATCACGTTGGTCGGAATATAGGCCGACACGTCGCCCGCCTGCGTTTCTATGACCGGGAGTGCTGTCAGCGAACCGGCACCGTTGGCGTCGTTCATCTTCGCGGCGCGCTCGAGCAGGCGCGAGTGAATATAGAACACGTCGCCCGGATAGGCTTCGCGTCCCGGCGGACGGCGCAACAGCAGCGACATCTGGCGGTAGGCGACGGCCTGCTTCGAGAGATCGTCGTAGAAGATGACGGCATGCATGCCGTTATCGCGGAAGAATTCGCCCATCGTGCAGCCGGTATAGGGCGCGAGGAACTGCAGCGGCGCCGGCTCGGATGCGGTGGCGGCAACGACGATCGAATATTCGAGCGCGCCATTGTCTTCGAGCGTCTTGACGATCTGCGCGACCGTCGAACGCTTCTGGCCGATCGCGACATAGATACAGAACAGCTTCTTCTTGTCGTCGCTACCGGCGTTGGAATTCTTCTGATTGAGAATCGTGTCGATCGCGACCGCGGTCTTGCCGGTCTGGCGATCGCCGATGATCAGTTCGCGCTGGCCCCGTCCGACCGGAACCAGGCTGTCGATCGCCTTCAGCCCCGTCTGCATCGGCTCGTGCACCGACTTTCTCGGGATGATGCCCGGCGCCTTGACCTCGACGCGCTTGCGCTCGACGTCCTTGAGCGGGCCCTTGCCGTCGATCGGATTGCCGAGCGCGTCGACCACGCGACCGAGCAGTCCGCGGCCGACCGGCACGTCGACGATGGCGCCCGTACGCTTGACGGTGTCGCCTTCCTTGATGTCGCGGTCATCGCCGAAGATCACGACGCCGACATTGTCGTCTTCGAGATTGAGCGCCATGCCGCGGATGCCGCCGGGGAACTCGACCATCTCGCCGGCCTGCACATTGTCGAGGCCGTAGACGCGGGCGACGCCGTCGCCGACCGAGAGAACCTGGCCGACCTCCGCGACGTCTGCTTCAGTGCCGAAATTCTCGATCTGCTGTTTCAGGATTGCGGAAATTTCCGCGGCCCGGATATCCATTACCCGTTCCCTTTCATGGCGATTTGCATGCGATTGAGCTTGGTTCTGAGCGAGCTGTCGACCATGCGACTGCCCACTTTGACGACGAGCCCGGCGATCAGATCCGGGTCGACCTTGAGATCGATCGAAACGCGCTGGCCGGCGACGCGACGCAGCGCCTCGACGAGCCGCTTCTGGCTTTCCTCGTCGAGCGGCGTTGCCGACACGACTTCGGCCGTTGTTTCGCCGCGACGACGCGCGAGTTCCGCGAGATAGGCATCGATCATCCGCGGCAGCGCGAACAGGCGGCGCTTTTCAGCGACCAGGCCTACGAAGCGGCGGACCAGGTCGCCGGTGCCGGCGGCATCGAGAATGGCGGCCATCGCGCGGCCCTGTTCGGTGCGTCCGATCACGGGGCTGCGCAGAACGCGGCGAAGATCGTCGCTCGAGGCGATCATCGTCCGGATCGATTTGAGATCGTCGGCGACGGCATCGAGCGCCTTCTTTTCGTCCGCAAGATTGAAAAGCGCGGCGGCGTAACGCGTCGCCAGACCGCCCGAGCCTATGCCCCCGGCTGCCACGTCGGATGACCCCTCCCAAGGACGCAATCCAGAGCCGGTCGAGGCCTGCTAAGATCGCGGAATTACGACAAAAACAGCGGCCGGACGTCGCCGTCCGGCCGATGGCGCGCTGATGTAACACAAGCCGGAAAGCCGCGCAACCGCGCCCGGATGTCGCAATCGAGCCTGTCGATCCCTGCTAACCCACTCTGTTGAAACGAAGAATTGTGCCAGCCGCTCACAGAAAGCTGTACGGATCGATGTCGATCTGGAGCCGTGCCGCATTTGGCAGTTTCACGCGTTCGAGCCAGCGTCCGATGAAACCCTGTGGCGCCTGATCGCGCCGGCATTTGATGAGGAATCGCCGCCGATGCCAGCCGCGCAGCACGGCGAGCGGTGCCGGTGCGGGCCCGAGCACATGAAACCCGTCCATCGTCGGTATCTGCCGCGCCATCGCGCGCGCCAGATCGTCGGCATCGCCCGGACTTGGCGCACTCAGCACGAGGGCTGCAAGGCGGCCGAACGGCGGCAGCGCATAACGCTTTCGTTCCTCGCTTTCGCGCAGCAGGAACGCATCGCGATCGCCCGAGATCAACGCCTTCATCACCGGATGCGCCGGATCGGTCGTCTGCAACAGCACGCGGCCGGGCCGTTCGGCGCGGCCGGCGCGCCCTGCGACCTGATGCAGAAGCTGATAAGTGCGCTCGGCCGCGCGCAGGTCGCCGCCGCCGAGCCCGAGATCCGCATCGACGACACCGACCAAAGTCAGCAGCGGAAAATGATGACCCTTCGCGACGATCTGCGTGCCGATCAGCACGTCGACCTCGTGATCGACCACGGCGCGAACCTGTTCCTGCGCGGCGCCGGGGCTCCACATCGTGTCGCTGGTCATCACCGCGAGCCGTGCGTTTGGAAACAGTGCCGCCACCTCTTCCGCCAGCCGCTCGACGCCGGGGCCGCAGGCCGCGAACTCGCCGACCGCGTTGCAATGCGGACAGCTCGCCGGCAGATCGCAGCGAAAATCGCAGTGATGGCAATGCAGCCGGCCGTGGAAGCGATGCTCGACCAGCCAGGCGGTGCAGTTCGGACATTGCAGCCGGTGGCCGCAGGCGCGACACAAGGTCAGCGGCGCATAGCCGCGCCGGTTGAGGAACAGCAGCCCCTGTTCGTTCGCCGCCAGCGCCTCTTCCAGCGCCATGCGCAACGTGTCGGAGAGCCAGCGCTGTCGCGGCGGCCGATCGCGCCGGAGATCGACCGCTTCGATTTTCGGCAGGCTCGCACCGAGTGCGCGGTCCGGCAGGTGCAGCAGCCCATAGCGCCCGGCTTCGACATTGAAAACAGTTTCGAGCGAGGGCGTCGCCGAAACCAGTGCGACGGGGATCGCGCCGAGCTGGCCGCGCACGACGGCCATGTCGCGCGCCTGATAGATGACGCCGTCCTCCTGCTTGAATGCGCTCTCATGTTCCTCGTCGACGACGATGAGCCCGAGCTCGGGATAAGGCAGGAACAAGGCCGAGCGCGCACCGACGACGACCCGCGCGTCACCCGAAGCGATCCAGCGCCAGTTGCGCCGGCGTTCGGGGCCGGTCAGATCGGAATGCCATTCGCAGGGCCGCACGCCGAAACGGTCAGCGAAGCGATCGAGCAATTGCGCCGTCAGCGCGATTTCCGGCAGCAACACGAGAATTTGTTTGCCGGCCTTTAGAGCGGCAGCAATCGCTTCGAGATAGATCGATGTTTTGCCCGAGCCGGTGACGCCGTCGATCAGCGTCACCGAGAATCCGTTGCCGACTTTGGCCGCGAGTGTATTGGCCGCGGTGCGCTGTGCGGCCTCGAGCGGCGCCTGGGCGTAGTCCGGATCGGGACGCGGCGGGCGTGCCGGCGGCAATGCGATCGCCTCGATCAGCCCGACATCCGCCATCGACCGCACGACGCCCGGCGACACGCCGGCCTCGCGTGCAAGCTCCATCGCAGGCAGCGCGGGGCCGCGTCCGAGCACCTCGAGTATGCGCGCGCGCGCCGGCGTCATTCGCGCGCCCGTTATGCCCGCCTGAAGATCGGGATTGTCGGCGGCGCGATAACCCATAGCACTGCGCGGCGGGTCGAGCGCCGCGCGCACGCTCATCGTCATGCGCAACACCAGCCCCGGCGGCACCATCGAATAGCCGGCAACCCAGTCGACGAAGCGGCGCGA
>JAWXBK010000042.1:0-24375 GCA_034439975.1 Rhodospirillaceae bacterium
CGACCGGACTGCGCTTGCTCTGGTCGATCTGCGATTCCTGGTAGCCCTGCGCCGCGATCATCAGCCAATCGAACCGATAGGTGGCGCTGTACTGGCGGAAGAGCTCTACGACCGCGTGCAGGCGACGCTGCTGGTCGGTGGCGAGCGCGCTCTCGGCCCAGCGGGCATCCTTGAGATAGCGATTGAGGATTACATTGCCGAGCATCGAGCCCTTGCGCGCGTTCGCGACAAATTTGTTGACCACGTCGGCCAGTTGCGGGCTGTTCTGGCGGAACGCCCAGGCGATATCGTACTCGCCGCCGATGGCATTCTCCTTGTGCACGACGATCCCCTCGAAAATCTGCGCCAGGAAACCGGCGACCGGTTCGTCGGCGATGGTCGCGGGGATCAGCCCGGCATTGACCATCTCGATCAGATCTTCGGTCTTGAGGTTCTCATCGGCCTCGCGGATAGAAAAGACCGGCAGCCCGGCTGCCTTGCGCTCGGCGTTGAGGGCCGTCAGATGCTCGAAGAAGCTGCTGGAGCGACGGATGAAGATTTCGAGGCCGGCGAGATCGTCGAGGGTGCTGCCGGCCGGGGTGGCGGGCCCGGTGACGAATACTTCGCGGATCTTCGTTGCCATCGGATCGCTGAAATCGACGACGGCCGCGCGTTGCGGTGTGACGGTGAGCAGGCCGGCCGCGACATCGGCGCGGCCGTCGACGAGCATCGGGAAGATCTCGTCGCGTCGCGCGGGGATGACCACGAGGGTGAGGCCCGTACCGGCGCTGCCAAGCTGTTCCTTGAGCGCGATCTCGAATTGCTGCACCCCCTCGTAGGTGATGCCCTTCTGGTCGGCGCCATCGGCGAAATAGGTCATGATGCCGTAGGGGATTGCCACGCGGATGATGCCGCGTTCGATCATGCCGTCGAGATCGCCGGTCCAGGGTTCGAGCGCGTCGGCGATGATCGCGGCCTCGGCCTCGGCCGTCGCGAAATCGGCTGGTGCCTCGGCCTGAATGCCCTCATCGTCGGCGGCAGCGGGTGCGATGCTGAAGCAATTTATCAGCAGCAGGAACAGACCGGGTAGCGGATTGAACCTGTCTCCAGTATTTTCGCGTGACATTCTCTTTTCCATGTAAGGCCGGTGTCAGGCCGACAGTTCAGCGGCTTTATGTTGCGACAGACGGATCAGCAGCACGGCTGCGATCGCGCCCGCCGAATTGAAGCAGAGATCGAGGGCGGTGTTGTAATAGCCGCCGACATTGGTCTCGGGAATCGCGAGCACGGCGGCGAACTCGATCAGCTCGTTGATGCAGCCCAGCCCCATGCTGCCGAGCGCCGCAAAGATGTAGATCGTCGCCGTGTTTCGCAGGACCGGGAAGTTGAGTTGCAGCAGATGCCACAGCACGAGCGCGGTCACGGCGAATCCGTAGAAATGCACGACCTGATCGTATTTGAGGAGACGCAGCTCGCCCTCGCCGATGATCGGCACGAGCTGGAACGCATAGAGCACCGCGCCGTCGACCTCGATGCCGCCGCCGGCCATATGCGCGAGCCCCCAGATCGAGAGCGCCCACAGAATTAACGGCGGAAAGCGGGTGCGTTTGATCGTCGCGCCGATCAGGCCGACGAAGAAGAGCAGAGTCGCGATGTACCAGAGGAACTCGAGATTGCCGATCATCACGAACCAGATGCCGAATCCCGCCACGTAGGCGAGGGTGAAGACCAGCACGCCCCATTCCGATGCCCTGAGTTTCATAAACCCATCCCCCGATGATCCGCAGCGATCATGGAGATCGGGCGCTGCGAAATCCAGCCGGACTCCGTTGATTCGGCGAGGGGCCGGGATGGCGGGGGCGATGAGGGGGCGTTAAACTGGAAGCCGGTCCCTGCCGTTCGACCGACGAAGGAAATTCCATGCCCGACGACATCCAGCGCGACAATGGCGCTCCGGACTATTTGATCCGTACCGAGGACGAGCTGCGCGCTTTGATCGGCCCGCTCGATCCGATTGCCGTCAGCAAGACGATCATGCGCCTCGATCCCCATTGCCGGCAGTTCATTTCGCTCTCGCCGTTCCTGTGCATCGGCACGTTCGACGCGGACGGTCGCGCCGACGTATCGCCGCGCGGCGCCGCCCCCGGCTTCGTGCAGGTGATCGACGATCGCACGATTGCCATTCCGGATCGGCCCGGCAACAACCGGCTCGATACGATGACCAACATTCTCGCCAATCCGTCGGTCGGGCTGCTGTTCTTCGTTCCGGGTTTCGAAGACACGCTGCGCATCAACGGCAAGGCGAGGCTCACGAACGATCCGGTCCTGATGGCCGCGGGCACCGTCAACAACCGGCCGCCGAAGATGATGATCCGGGTCGATGTCGAAGAGGCGTTCCTGCATTGCGCGAAGGCGTTGAAGCGCTCGAAGCTCTGGGACCCCACGGTCCAGGTTGACCGCAAGATTATGCCGAGCCTCGCGCGCATGATCCTCGAGCAGATCGAACATAATCGTTGCGCGGACGAGGAATTCCTCGCCGATGTCGATCGCGAGATCGAGCACGATTACAAGCAGAACCTTTATTAGGCGCTGCAGCGATAGACGCGGCGTCTACTGGATGACGATGCGCGGCGTGCGTGCGGCCGCACCCGCGAGGCTCGCCTCGGCCTTGGCCCAGACCCGTTCGGCGATCTGCCGATAGACCTTCGCGTGCTCGCTCTCCGGCCGCGAGACGACGATCGGCTGACCGGCATCCGAGGTTTCCCGGATATCGATATGCAGCGGCACCTCGCCGAGGAAGTCGGTGTTGAGCCGCTTCGCCTCGTCGCGCGCGCCGCCGTGGCTGAAGATGTCGCTTCGGCCGCCGCAATGCGGGCAGAGGAAATAGCTCATGTTCTCGACGATGCCGAAGACCGGCACGTCGACCTTGCGGAACATGTTGAGGCCCTTGCGCGCATCGAGCAGCGCGATGTCCTGCGGCGTCGAGACGATGACCGCGCCGGTCAACGGTACGTTCTGCGAGATCGTGAGCTGCGCATCGCCGGTGCCGGGCGGCAGATCGACGACCAGCGTGTCGAGGTCGCCCCAGTCGACGTCGCGCAGCATCTGGGTGATCGCGCTCATCACCATCGGGCCGCGCCAGATCGTCGGCGTGTCTTCCGGCACGAGGAACCCCATCGACATGCATACGATGCCATGCGCCGACATCGGCAACAGGCGGCGCCCGTCCGGCGATTGCGGACGGCCGCTGATGCCGAGCATGCGCGGGATCGACGGGCCGTAGATGTCGGCATCGAGCAGACCGACCTTGAGACCAAGGCTCGCGAGGCCAAGTGCCAGATTGACCGCCGTTGTCGATTTGCCGACGCCGCCCTTGCCGCTGGCGACCGCAATCATGCTGCGAACGCCGGGCACTTCGAGCTTTTCGCCAGGACGGCCGCGGCCGGCAGCCTGAGGGGGCGCTTTTTTCGGTGCGTGGCTGTGCCCGTGGTCATGGCCATGATCGTGGCCGTGATCGTGCCCATGATCGTGATCTCGGGCCTGACGGGAGGGTGCTGCGGGCCCGCCGCCGGTATGGGCAGTCAACACCGCCGTAACCGAGAGGACGCCGGGCAGCACTTCGATCGCTTTTTCCGCCTGGCGGCGCAGCGGTTCGAGGGCGGCACCCTTCGCCGGATCGACTTCGATCGCGAAACCGACATGCCCCTCGCGGATGACGAGACCGGTCACCATGCCGCTGCTGACGATATCGCCTTTGCCGTCGGGCGCCGGAATTCGGGCGAGCGTGGCGCGAATCTCGCTCTCATTCGGCAGTGTCATTCTTGAAAACTCCTGTGTCGCGCCAACATAGCCCCACGCAGCGTCCAGCCGGCAGTTTGGTTGCGGTGCCGGACCTGCTGTCATATAAGGCCCGGGCAGGCTCATTCAAAGCATGCCGGCAAAGCGCGCCGGGCCAGCGTACAAGAACGATTGCGCGACTCGAAACGGGCGAAACGGCGCAAACGAAACAGGGAAGAGGATTCGCGCGGATGCCTTGGCAGAATCAGGGCGGCCCCTGGGGTGGGGGCGGCAGTGGTGGCGGATCGGGTGGATCCGGCGGCGGATCCGGCGGCCCATGGGGTCGTCCTTCGGGCGGTGGCGGCGGCGGTGGACCGCGCCAGCCCGATGTCGAGGAAATGCTGCGCCGGACCCAGGACCGGCTGCGGCGCATCCTGCCCGGCGGTGGCGGCGGCGTTCGCGGCCTCGCGCTGGTGGCGGTCGCGGCACTCGCGCTCTGGGTCATCACCGGCTTTTATCGCGTCGATGCCGGCGAGCAGGGCGTCGAGCTGATTTTCGGCGAATGGGTTTCGACGACGCTGCCGGGCCTCAACTGGAACTGGCCGACGCCGATCGGATCGGTCGAAACGCCCAACGTCGAATTCAATAATCGCGTCGAAATCGGGCTGCGCTCCGTCGGCGACGGATCGGAAGGCACGTCGCGCGACGTTCCGGCCGAAAGCCTGATGCTCACTGGCGACGAAAACATCATCGACATCCAGTTCGTCGTGTTCTGGAAGGTCAAGGATGCCGGCGCTTTCCTGTTCAACGTGCGCGATCCCGAAGGCACCGTGAAGAATGCGGCCGAAGCGGCGATGCGCGAAATCGTCGGTCAGTCGCCGTTCGAGCGGGTCCGTACCGTCGGCCGTGCCGATGTGCAGAACCGCACGCTCGAGCTGATCCAGCAGATTCTCGACAGTTACGGTGCCGGCATTCTGGTGACCAAGCTCGAGCTGCAGAAGATCGATCCGCCGGGCCCGGTGCTCGAAGCCTTCCGCGACGTGCAGGCGGCCCGCGCCGACAAAGAGCGCCTCGTGAACGAAGCGCAGGCCTACTACAACGAAATTACCGAACGTGCCGAAGGTCAGTCGCAGCAGATCATCAAGGGCGCCGAAGCTTATCGCGAGGAAAAGATCGCGATCGCAACTGGCGATGCCGCCCGCTTCATCTCGATCTACAACGAGTATCAGGACGACGCCGACATCACGATCCGCCGCATCTACCTCGAGACCATGGAACGGATCATGGGCGACGTGGACAAGGTGCTGATCGACAACCGCCTCGGCGGCACCGGCGCGGTACCGTATCTCTCGCTCAATGAGCTTGTGCGAGAGCGCACGCGTTTGAGCTCCGACGACCTTCCGGCAGCATCCTCTGCCACGACAACCGATCCGCAGGGAGTGACGCAATGAACCGCACGGTTGTCATCGCGCTGGCGGTTGCCGCGGTCGTCATCCTGGTGGTCGGCCTGTCGTCGACCTTCACGGTCTATCAGTGGCAGCACGCTCTGGTCCTGCAGTTCGGCGATCCGCGCCGGGCGATCGACGAACCGGGACTGCACTTCAAGCTGCCGTTCGTGCAGAACGTCATCTATATCGACAAACGAGTGCTCAATCTCGACGCACTGCCGGAAGAAGTGCCAACCGCCGATCAGAAGCAGGTCGTGGTCGAAGCCTATGCGAAGTATCGCATCATCGATCCGCTGCGCTTCTACCAGTCGGTGCAGTCGGAAGAATTTCTGCTCGACCGGCTCGGGCCGATCATCAACGCCCAGCTTCGCGAAGCGCTCGGCGAGGTCGAGATGGCGCAGATTCTGACCGATCAGCGCGCCTCGTTCATGCGCGACATCACCGAGGCGGTGAATGACGCGGGGAACAGCTTCGGCATCGAAGTGCTTGACGTGCGCATGAAGCGCGTCGATCTGCCGGAAGAAAATAGCCAGGCGATTTTCCGTCGCATGCAGACGCAGCGCGAGCAGGAAGCAAGGCGGTTCCGGGCCGAAGGTCAGCGCGACGCGCAGACGATCCGCGCCGAAGCCGACAAGCGCCATGTCGTGATCATCGCCAACGCGCGGCGGCAGAGCGAGATTCTGCGCGGCGAAGGCGATGCCGAGGCGACGCGGATCTATAACGCCGCGTACGGGCAGGACGTCGAGTTCTTCGATTTCTATCGCTCGATGCAGGCGCTCGAACGCGGCCTCAGCGGCGAGACGACGACCTATGTCGGCCCGCCCGAGGGCGATTTCTTCCGCTTTTTCGGGGATCTGACCGGCCAGGGCGCGGCATCGGCGCCGGCGCCCTGAGCTGAGGCGTGGCCTGGGCCGATTTCGGAGTCGCACTCGGCCTCGTGCTGGTGATCGAGGGGCTGCTGCTCGCGCTGATCCCCGATCGTCTCGCACAGATGACGGTTCTGTTGCTGCAACAGCCGGCGCAGCGCCTGCGCCTGGCGGGCCTCGCCGCCGCGGCGATCGGCCTCTTCGTGGTCTGGCTCATCCGCGGCTGAGCCGCACCTCGCATCCCGCCTTGTTTCATTGCCGGTCGCCAGCACGCCATCAAATCGCCTATCTTCGGTGTCCCGATGCGGGGCCCGCAGCGGCCGGCCGGATTCGGCCGCGAAACGGAGGATCGAGCAGGGTGACTGACCAAACGACATTGCCGCCGCGCCGCCGGCTCGGCGCGTTCGCCGCGATCGGCTTTGGTGCCGTACTGGCGATTGCAGCCCCACTCGAAGCGGAGGCGCGCGGTGCGCCCGAAAGTTTCGCCGATCTTGCCGAACAGCTTTTGCCGGCCGTGGTGAACATCGCCTCGACCCAGGCGGTGAGCGAGAGCATGACCGGCGATCCGCAGCTCGACGAGTTCTTCAAGGAATTCTTCGAGCGCAACCAGCCGGAAGGCCCGCGCCGCGAAACGTCGCTCGGCTCCGGCTTCGTGGTCGATCCCGACGGCTTCATCGTGACCAACAATCATGTCATCCAGGGCGCCGACGAAGTCACGGTGCGTCTGCATGACGGCACCGAACTGATGGCCGAGGTCATCGGTTTCGACGACAAGACCGATCTGGCGCTGCTCAAGGTCGAACCGAGCGCGCCGCTTGCCTATGTGAGCTGGGGGGATTCGGAGGCTGTGCGTATCGGCGATTGGGTGCTGGCGATCGGCAATCCCTTCGGTCTCGGCGGTTCGGTGACGGCCGGCATCGTCTCGGCGCGGCAGCGCGATATCAACGCCGGCCCGTACGACGATTTCCTGCAGACCGACGCCGCGATCAATCGCGGCAATTCCGGCGGCCCGATGTTCAACATGGACGGCGCCGTGATCGGCGTGAACACCGCGATCTTCTCGCCCTCCGGCGGCAGCATCGGCATTGGCTTTGCCATTCCCGCGAACCAGGCGAAATCGGTGATCGACCAGCTTCGCGAGTTCGGCTTTACACGGCGCGGCTGGATCGGGGTGCGCATCCAGAGCGTCGATGACGAGCTGGCGGAAGGCCGCGGCCTCGAAACGCCGACCGGCGCGCTGGTCGCGAACGTGACGCCGGGCGGCCCGGCCGAGACGGCCGGCATCGTCGCGGGCGATGTCATTCTGGAGTTCGACGACAAAAAAGTGCGCGATATGCGGGCTTTGCCGCGCATCGTCGCCGAAACCCCGATCGGCAAGACGGTCGACGTTGTGGTCTGGCGCGACAATGCGCGCGAACAGGTCCGCCTCGAAGTCGGGGAACTTGACGAAGGGCCGGCGGAATTGGGCGAAGAGCCCCAGGTCAGCGAAGCGCCGCCCGAGCAGGGCAGCATCGATCTGCTCGGCGTATCGGTCGCCTCGCTCACGCCCGAGATCCGGGAGGCCTTCCAGATCGGCGAGGATATCGTCGGCGTGGTGATCACCGAGGTCGACGGGGCCGGGCCGGCGGCCGGAAAAGGCCTGCAGCCCGGCGACGTCATCATCGACGTCGATCAGAAGCCGGTCGCTTCGCCGGACGATGTGCTGAGCCGGGTCGAGGAAGCTCGCGACAATGGCCACCGCGTCGTCACCCTGTTTATCCAACGGCTCGGCGATACGAGTTGGGTCGCACTCCGCATCGACAAGAGTTGAGTACGGCGGCGCGCCATCCGCGCCGGCCGGTCGTCGTCATCGGCGGGCCGACCGCCAGCGGAAAATCGGGCCTCGCGCTCGACCTTGCGCGACAGTTCGACGGCGACATCGTCAACGCCGATGCGATGCAGGTCTATCGCGAGCTTGCGATCCTGACCGCGCGACCGGGTCCCGGCGATCTCGCGGCAGCCCCGCATCATCTCTATGGCGTACTCTCGGTATCGGAACGCTGCTCGGCCGGGCGCTGGCACGAGATGGCAGCCGCCGCGATCGCCGACATTCACAAGGCGGAACGATTGCCGATCCTGGTCGGCGGCAGCGGGCTCTATCTGCGTGCACTGATGCAGGGGCTGGCGGCCGTGCCGCCGGTGCCCGAGACAATCCGCGCAGCGGTCGGTGCGCGCATGACCGCGCTCGGGCCGCAGGCGATGCACGCAACGTTGAACGAACGCGATCCGGAAACGGCGGCGCGGCTCGCCCCGGCCGACCGCCAGCGTATCCGGCGCGCGCTTGAAGTGCTGGAGGCAACTGGCCGGTCGCTCTCCGACTGGCAGCGCGAGGCGGCTTCCGGCGAGCCCGAATTCGACTTCCTCGCGTTCGTCGTCGATCCGCCGCGCGATGCGTTGCACGAGGCCTGCGATGCGCGGTTCCGCGCGATGCTCGACGCCGGCGCCCTCGACGAGGCGCGGGCGGTGACCGCGCTCGATCTCCCGCCCGACCGTCCGGCGGTGAAGGCGCTGGGCCTGCGCGAACTCGCCCGGCACCTGGCCGGCGAGTGCGATCTCGAGACGGCCATTGCCGAGGCGCGGGCGGTGACCCGGCGCTATGCCAAACGGCAGTCTACCTGGTTCCGCAACCAGCTTTCGCAGGCCGAACGGATCCCGGCGGGGCCCGGATACGCGCAATATTCGGAAAGAATCTTTCAAGATATCTGCACGAATATTCGCCATTTCCTGTTGACCCGCCAAACCTGAGACACTAGTTTCGTCCGCTCGCGCTTTGTTGCAGCGCAGCGAAAGAGCGCGAAAGCTCGATTTTAAAGGCTTTTGGGCGACGCGGACCGGACTGCCGGCCGCGGTTGCAGACGAGGTATGACGATGGCGACCGATCAGATCACTGGAGCCGCCTGCGTGATCCGGGCCCTGGTGGACCAGGGCGTGGACGTGGTGTTCGGCTATCCTGGCGGCGCAGTGCTGCCAATCTATGACGAGCTGTTCCAGCAGAACGCGCTGCGCCACATCCTCGTCCGCCACGAACAGGCGGCGGTGCATGCGGCCGAAGGCTATGCGCGTTCGACGGGCAAGGTCGGTGCGGTTCTCGTCACTTCGGGTCCGGGTGCTACCAACGCCGTGACCGGCCTTACCGATGCGCTGATGGACAGCATCCCGCTGGTCTGCCTGACCGGCCAGGTGCCGACGCATATGATCGGCAACGATGCATTTCAGGAAGCCGACACCACCGGCATCACGCGGCCCTGCACCAAGCATAACTACCTGGTGAAGAAGGTCGAGGACGTGTCGCGGGTGATCCACGAGGCGTTCTATGTGGCGCGCAGCGGCCGGCCCGGCCCGGTCGTGGTCGATCTGCCGAAGGACATTCTACAGGCGAAGACCGTCTACCGGAACGGCGCGGCGGTGAAGCATCGCAGCTACAATCCGCGCGTCAAAGGCGACATGAAGCGGATCGAGCAGGCGATCGAGCTGATCGCCAAGGCGAAGCGTCCGCTGTTCTATTGCGGCGGCGGCATCATCAATTCGGGACCGAAGGCGACCCAGCTTTTGACCGAATTCGTGCGCATGACCGGCTTTCCGATCACGCTGACCCTGATGGGGCTGGGCGCGTTCCCGGCGGCCGATCCGCATTTCCTCGGCATGCTCGGGATGCACGGCACCTACGAAGCCAATCTCGCGATGCACGATTGCGACGTGATGATCAATATCGGCGCGCGTTTCGACGACCGGGTGACCGGCCGCCTCGCCGCGTTCTCGCCGGGATCGAAGAAGATCCATGTCGACATCGACCCGAGTTCGATCAACAAGAACGTCGCGGTCGACGTGTCGATCGTCGGCGATGCCGCACATGTACTCGAGGACATGATCAAACTGTGGAAGGCGCGCCAGGCGCGGCCCGAGCAGAAGGCGATCGCGTCATGGTGGAAACAGATCGAGGAATGGCGTGGCCGCGAGAGCCTGCGTTTCCGCAATTCCGACAGCATCATCAAGCCGCAGCACGCGATCAAGCGGCTCTACGAGGCGATCAAGGGTCGCGACTACTACATCACGACCGAAGTCGGCCAGCATCAGATGTGGGCGGCACAGCATATCCGTTTCGAGGAGCCGAAGCGCTGGATGACCTCGGGCGGGCTCGGCACGATGGGCTACGGGTTGCCGGCCGCGATCGGCGCTCAGATCGCGCATCCGGATTCGCTGGTGATCGATGTGGCCGGCGAAGCCTCGATCCTGATGAACATCCAGGAGCTCTCGACCGCGGCGCAGTACGCGCTGCCGGTCAAGATCTTCATCGTGAACAATCAGTGGATGGGCATGGTGCGCCAGTGGCAGGAACTGCTGCATGGCGGCCGCTATTCCGAGAGCTACTCGGCTTCGCTGCCGGATTTCGTCAAGCTCGCCGAGGCGTTCGGCGCGACGGGTCTGCGCGCGGAGAAGCCGGCGGAGCTCGACGAGGTCATCCGGCTGATGATCGAGACGAAGGGGCCGGTGGTCGTCGATTGCCGGGTCGACCAGACCGAAAACTGTTTCCCGATGATTCCGTCGGGCGCGGCGCATAACGAAATGCTGCTCGGGCCCGAGGACGAAGTGAAGCCGGTGTCGGAAGAGGGGATGGTGCTGGTTTAAGCGGCGCCCGAACGGGCAGCGCTTGGGCGGCACGAGAGGACGAAGGGCGGATCCGGTGGCGGACAAGAACACGGTCAGTCGGCATACGATTTCGGTGTTGGTCGAGAACGAGGCCGGCGTGCTCGCGCGCGTCATCGGGCTCTTCTCCGGCCGCGGCTATAATATCGAAAGCCTCACCGTTGCCGAGGTCGATGCGGCGAACCGCCTTTCGCGTATCACCGTCGTCACCAGTGGCACCGACATGATCATCGAACAGATCAAGGCGCAGCTCGACCGGCTGGTGCCGATCCATCGCGTCAGCGACCTGACCGTCGAGGGCCCGCATCTCGAGCGCGAACTCGCACTGATCAAGGTGCGCGGCAATGGCGAGAAGCGGGTCGAGAGCCTGCGCATTGCCGACATCTTTCGCGCGCGCGTGGTCGACAGCACGATCGAATCCTTCGTGTTCGAGATGACCGGCTCGAGCGAGAAACTGAATGCGTTTATCAATCTGATGCAGCCGCTCGGGCTGGTCGACGTGAGCCGCACCGGCGTCGTCGCCATCTCGCGCGGCCCGGATGCCATCTGAACCCGTCACCACGAGGAACCGGGCGTCCGGAATGGGCGCCCCGCAGCAAGGGGACCTGAGAACCATGCGTGTCTATTACGATCGCGACGCCGACGTGAACCTCATCAAGACCAAGAAGATTGCGGTCGTCGGCTATGGCAGCCAGGGCCATGCCCACGCGCTGAACCTGAAGGACAGCGGCTGCGCCGATGTGCGCGTTGCGCTGCGCAAGGGTTCGGCGAGCGCGAAGAAGGCGGAAGCCGCCGGCCTCGCCGTGATGTCGCCGAAGGAAGCCGCGCAGTGGGCCGACGTGGTGATGATCCTGGCACCGGACGAGACCCAGGCCGATCTCTATCGCGACGAACTCGCGCCCAACATGAAGCAGGGCGCGGCGATCGCGTTTGCGCACGGGCTCAACATTCATTTCCGCCTGATCGAGGCGCGGCCCGATCTCGACGTGTTCATGATCGCGCCGAAGGGCCCGGGCCATACCGTGCGCTCGGAATATGTGCGCGGCGGCGGCGTGCCGTGCCTCGTGGCGGTCGAACAGAATGCCAGCGGCAACGCGCTCGAAATCGCGCTCTCTTATGCGAGCGCAATCGGTGGCGGGCGCTCGGGCATCATCGAGACGACGTTCCGCGAGGAGTGCGAGACCGATCTATTCGGCGAACAGGTGGTGCTGTGCGGCGGACTAACGGCGCTGATCCAGGCCGGCTATGAGACGCTGGTCGATGCCGGCTATGCGCCGGAGATGGCCTATTTTGAGTGCCTGCACGAAGTGAAGCTGATCGTCGACCTGATCTACGAGGGCGGCATCGCCAACATGCGTTACTCGATCTCGAATACGGCTGAGTACGGCGACTACACGCGGGGCCCGCGCATCGTCACGGAAGAGACCAAGGCCGAGATGAAGCGCATCCTCGAGGACATCCAGTCCGGCCGCTTCGCGCGCGACTGGGTGCAGGAATGCAAGGCCGGTCAACCGTCGTTCAAGGCGATGCGCCGGCGCGGCGCCGAACATCCAATCGAGGAAGTCGGTGGCAAATTGCGCGCGATGATGCCGTGGATTGCCAAGAACAAGCTGGTCGACAAGACGAAGAACTGAGGCAGCGTCGTTTCGTTAATCGGGCGCGGGCGGCCACCAGGCTGCCCGCGCTTTTGTTTGCGCTCGGCGCGCCGAGGTCGGGCGCGTGGGTGCGAGTTGGCAGCCCGGTTATTCCCCTGCCGGGTTCCAGTTCTCGAACAGATCGGCGAGCTTCCAGTTGACCCAGAGATGGGGCGCCCAGTCCTCTTCGGCGAGGCCGACCTGCGCGCCTTCGCGGCGCGCTTCGTCGAAATTCTCGTTCATCTTCGCGGGCGTGATATCCGGATCGTTGAGACCGAAGGATTGCCAGACGACATCCTCGAGTCCGAACAAGGTTCGGTCGAAATCGTCTTTCGGTACGATCCGCAGGCGCGCCAGCCCCTCGCAACCGATGCAGTTCAGGTGGCTATCGAAGCGGATCAGGATCGGCGCCCGGTCGGCGACCAAAAGGAACGAGCCGTCCGGTAACGGAAAGAAATGCGGCGGCAGAGTGGTAAGCCGCGTCATCCAGCGCGTCTCCTCGACATAGCCGTCGAAGCCGTATTCGGAGTGCAGCGTCTTCGGCGCCTTGTAGAGATAGATCATCGCGATCGACGACAATGTCGCGCCGCTCTCGTCGACCACGGTCAGCGAATTGTACGAAACGTTCGTGATCGTGCCCTGGCCATCGGCGCCGCGTACAAAGACATCGCCGACCGGCGTTCCGCGCGCGTCCGTTTGCGGCGGTGGCGCCGGAACGACCGCCTCGATCCTGTCGAACGGTCCTTCCGCAACAGTCGCGAGATGGATCTCGACCGCATCGCCGCTCGCGAACGGCTGCTCCAGCAGCAGGCGATCCTGTCCGAGCGAATAGACAGCGAGCATCGCCTCGCTCCCAGAGCCGGCCCGGTCGGTCGCATACCAGTAGGAATACAGGACATCCTCATCGGCGCTTTCATGGACGGATCCGTTCAGCGCCGTGGGATTGTCGTAATACGCAGCGTGGACCGGGAGGTCGGCACCCCGGAAATCCGCGCAGCAAGGCGCCTCATCCGCGCCGGCCGCCGGGGAGAGACCCAGCGCCAGCGCGAACAACATCAATGGCGCAGGGGGGCCGATCCGTCGCATCGGCCTGCTCGTAACATAGGACCACAGCGGGCGCTATGGCCGGCTGGCAGTCGTCGCTTCGTCAGATCCCGACGCGATGCGGCCGGGGCCGGGTGAACCCGTCGCGCAGTTTGCCCTGGCCCCTGCGCCGGTTGCCGCGGTCTTCCGCAGCGAGCACATCGGTGAGGCGGGTGCAGGGATAATGCAGGACACCGGGTGCGACCAACGCCGTCTCGACTTCCGGTTCGCGATCGCGGCCGCGGAACCGGAAGGTCAGTTTGTACTCGATCGACTGCACGACAGTGCCCGTGCCGATGTAGGTCGCCGCATCGCTCGGATCGAGCTGGCAGACCAACAGCGACAGGAAATGGAACGTGAAGGTGCTTGGAACGCTTGTTGCCTGCCGGAACCGGTTGAGGAGTGCCGGCGGAATGCCGGGATGATCTTCCTGCACCAGCGAGAGCGCACCGGTATCGTCGGGCCCTTCATGCACCAGCGGATCGGCGCCGGGCGCGGTGCCGCGCGGATTATGCGTGAAGGTCGGATCGTAACTGTCGCCGGCGCCGGCGCGGGTGATCTCGCTGTCGAGCACGTCGAGGCTCCACGAGTCGGAACCCTGCTTGCGCGGGTTCTCGCCGAGATCCCATTCATGGCGGACGAATTGAATGACGGCATGCGAGCGTTGCTCGCCGCAGCATTCGCCGGACCGCGCAATGGCGAAATAGGTGTAGACGGGCACGCCGTGTCGCGTGCTGCCGTCGGGCTCCAGTCGACCGACGATGGTGCGGCCGGTCGCGACGCCGCTGCGCTCGCGCCGCACGCGCTCGATCTTTGAAACGCTGTAGTCGAACCGTCCGGTCGGTCCGGCATGTTCCCAACGAACGCGCAGCGTCTCTGCCGGTGCCACCGAGCAGCCGGGACCCGCATCGGGCTTCCAGCCGACGCTGGCCGTGATCGTCTCGATGACGGTTCGTCGATTGGTGCCATTGGTCGCCGGCGGGTCGAGGAGGATTTCCGGCGACGACGCGATCTGTCGATGCAGGTCGGCCAGATCCTGTGCCGCGTAGGTTCGCACCGCCGGATTCGCGACGCCGCCGCCCGCGCGCGTCACCGCGATGGTGAGCGTACCCGGCACCGTGCCGACCTCGGCGACCGAGATGCGGATGCCGATGGCGCCGGTGGTCGTGATCCAGAGTTCCGGTTGCGCCTGGGCGAACCGAACCTTTGTCACCTCGGCATCCTTGCGGCGATCCCGCCCCCAGACCGCGAGCCCGAAGAACGCAGTGATGCGGCATTTGTTTCGAACAACCGTGCGGCCGGTTTCCTGATACATGATGCCGGGGCCGCGCGCGCCGGGCCGTTCGATGGCGATCAGGTGGCCGCCCGAGCCGAAGAAATCGTCCCGCAGCCTTGTATGCGCTGGCGCGGGCCGATCGAGCGCCTCGTCTTTACGCGCGTCGGTCCGAGCGTCGGTTCGCGAGCGGGTGCGTGCGGTCGCCTTCTGCGCAGGACGGGGCTCTCGCGGCGGCTTCGGCCGTTGGGAGCGGGATTGCGGCGGCGGTTTCGGCCGTTTAGTCATCGTCGTTCTCCGGGGCCGAGCTCGATCAGCATACCCCGGTCGCAGTCGCCTTCAAATGTCGGGAATGCAGGCGTTTAGCGCCGTGGTCGCGGCGCTAGTGCGGCCCCGCCAGTCGGTCGCGCCAGCCGATCAACGACCAGCAGACGCGATAGAGCGTCCAGGCATCGCCGAGCGAGGCGAGCGAGAGCTCGACATGCGTCAGGCTCTCGAGCAGATAGAGCTCGCTCATCGGTGCTGCATCGGCCAAAGCAATCGAGCCCTCCGGCGGCAGGATCGGATCGTCCGCGCCATGCACCAGCAGCAGCGTCGCACCGGTCGAGGCCAGATTGCGCTGCGCGAGGTCGAGCCCGTCGAGTGCATTCCGGATCGCAGCCGGCAGGCTGCCGATCAGCGCCGGCACGCGATCGGGATCGCTGTTGGCGAGCAATTGCCAGACGGCATTGCCTTCGGGTCCGAGCGCGGCGATGAGATCGTCGACCGCGGCATCGGGATCGTCGAGCTTTCGCCGCGCGATTGCATCGAGCGCGATGCGATCGGTCGCGCTCGCGATGCGCGGCAGATTGCTCCAGACGAAGACCCATTTGCCGTAAGCGTTGGGCTCACGCTGCTGCCAGTTGCCGTCGGCATCGCGCACATGGCCCGTCGTGATGAAGGCGGTCGTCGCGACCGCATCGTAATAGCCGCCGATGCCGAGGATGAGTGCGATCGGTGAGTCCTGTTGCGATGCCGCGATCACGGCGGGGCCGACCGCATAAGAAATCGCCGCGACCGCGACCGGGCGGCCGTCGAGCACACGCGACAGATAGTCGGACGTGGCGGCGATGTCGCCAGCGTGCGACGGGTTCACCTGCTGTGACCGCAGGCCCGGCAGGTCGGGAACCAGCACGACGAAACCCGATGCGGCGAGCATCTCGGCAAAGGCGACGAGCAGGGGCTCGTCCTTGCCGTCGGGGCTCGCGCCGGGCACCAGCACAATCCCGGCCATGCCATCGACGGTCGTCTCGCTCGCGGCGGGTGGCAGATAGAGCGCCCCGGGATAGGCGAGGCCCTCGGGCGCCGCCGCCGGATCCATGCGTAATGCACCGGTTTCCGGATCGCGGACCAGATTCTGCGGCTGCCGTTCGATGGCGACCGAGGTTTCCCCCTCGGCTATCCAGCGCAACAGTTGCTCGGCATCCCAGGCCCGGGTGGCAAGGCCCGATTGCCAGAGCCATGCCGCGGTCCCGGCCAGCACCAGCAACGCAACGATCGCGATGCGGTGGTGTGGATTCCGGTGGGACGTCATGCGATTTCGAGCGTCATGCGGTTACCCGTCTTCAATCGACCGCCATCGAATGCGATCGTATCCTGCCCCTAAGGCATGGACCCGCCTCGGCGCGCCGCCGCGGTTATCTGGCGGCGGATTGGGGCACCAGTATGTCGCCACAAGCGGGCGGTCGTCGGCCGGATCGACCCATGGCGGCCGGGGCGCCCAAAGCCCCGTTTTACAAGAGACTTGTGCCTGCCGGCTGCCGCGGGGTACAAAACGCGCGAACTCCAAGGACGGTCCGGACACTGCGCAAAGGTCGGAATGCATCATGTTGCGATGCAAAATCAATGGTTTGACGACCATCTCCGCCGCCGAACAGGCGGCGGCAGCGACCGTGCGTGGGGTCACCCTCGGTTCTGGTGCCGGGGCGCTGCGACTTATCCGCCCCTGAACGTATGCCGTCGCGATTCTGTCGCGACCGGCGTTCAGGGGATCGCATGCGCCACCTGATCTCACCGGAATTTGCAAAGGGTTAGACCAATGACCGACAGGACCGACAAGAACCGCGTCATCATTTTCGACACCACCATGCGCGACGGCGAGCAATCGCCGGGTTGCTCGATGTCGCTCGACGAAAAACAGCGCATCGCGGCCGTACTCGAAGAACTGGGTGTCGACGTGATCGAAGCCGGTTTTCCGATCGCCTCGAACGGCGATTTCGAAGCAGTGAAGACGATCGCTGCCCAAATCACCGAATGTTCCGTGGCCGGACTCGCCCGCGCCTCGCGCAAGGACATCGACCGTGCGTGGGAAGCCCTGCAGGACGCCAAGAGTCCGCGTATCCACACCTTCCTCTCGACCAGCCCGCTGCACATGAAGTTCAAGCTGCAGATGGAGCCCGAGCAGGTCCATCAGGCGATCGTCGACAGCGTCTCGTACGCGCGCAATCTGTGCGACGACGTCGAATGGTCGCCCGAGGACGGTTCGCGCAGCGAGGCGGATTTCCTCTGCCGCTGCGTCGAGAGCGCAATCAAGGCCGGTGCCTCGACGATCAACATTCCCGATACGGTCGGCTATGCGATTCCTTCGGAATTCGCAGCATTGATCGAGATGCTGATGAACCGCGTGCCGAACATCGACAAGGCGCGGATCTCGGTCCATTGCCATAACGATCTGGGCCTCGCGGTTGCGAACTCGCTGGCGGCGGTCAATGCCGGCGCGCGGCAGGTCGAATGCACGATCAACGGGCTGGGCGAGCGGGCGGGCAATGCCGCGCTCGAGGAAGTCGTGATGGCGCTCAAAACGCGCCAGGATCTGATGCCTTACCATACGGGCGTCAAGACCGAGTCGATCACCAAGGCTTCGCGGCTGGTGTCGGCGATTACCGGCTTCACGGTGCAGCCGAACAAGGCGATCGTCGGCGCCAACGCCTTCGCGCATGAATCGGGCATCCACCAGGACGGCATGCTGAAACATGCCGGCACCTACGAGATCATGACCCCGGAATCGGTCGGATTGAACCGTTCGACCCTGGTCATGGGCAAGCATTCCGGTCGCCACGCCTTCCGCACCAAGCTGAAGGAACTCGGCTTCGAGCTGGGCGACAATGCGCTGAACGATGCGTTCCAGCGTTTCAAGGACGTTGCCGACAAGAAGAAGGAAATCTTCGACGAGGACATCATTGCCCTGGTCGACGACGAGATCGCGCGCGGCAACGATCGCATCAAGTTCGTGTCGCTCCAGGTCGTTGCCGGCTCGAAGGGGCCGCAGCGGGCCGAGCTGGAAATCGAGGTCGACGGCGCGCTGCGCTCGACGGTCGCGACCGGCGACGGCCCGATTGACGCGACCTTCAAGGCGATCAAACAGATTTTTCCGCACGAAGCCCGGTTGCAGCTTTACCAGGTGAATGCGGTGACTGCCGGTACCGACGCGCAGGCCGAGGTGACGGTTCGACTCGAGGAAAACGGCAAGACCGTGAACGGGCAGGGAGCGGACACCGACACATTGGTCGCGTCCTGCAGGGCCTATCTCCATGCGCTCAACAAGCTCCTGGTGAAACGGCAGAAGACAGCGCCAGCGGCGATGACCGCATGAGCGTTCGTTCGATCGATCTCGCCTCGATTTCGCCACGGTCGCATTCTATGGCCTGCCTACGCATCAACAGGGGTGAGTGACGATGCTCGGCAGGATTTTGGGAATGCTCTCCGCCGATATGGCGATCGATCTCGGCACGGCGAACACGCTGGTCTACGTCAAGGGCAGGGGCATCGTGCTCAACGAGCCCTCGGTCGTGGCGATCGCCGAGGTCAAGGGTAAGAAGCACGTTCTCGCGGTGGGGGACGAGGCGAAGATGATGCTGGGCCGTACGCCCGGCAACATCACTGCCATCCGTCCTCTCCGCGACGGCGTGATCGCCGACTTCGAAGTCGCGGAAGAAATGATCAAGCATTTCATTCGCAAGGTGCATAACCGGCGCAGCTTCGCCTCGCCCCAGGTCATCATCTGTGTACCCTCGGGTTCCACGGCGGTCGAACGCCGCGCCATTCAGGAATCGGCGGAAAGTGCCGGCGCCAGGCGGGTTTTCCTGATCGAGGAACCGATGGCGGCGGCGATCGGCGCCGGCCTGCCGGTGACCGAACCGACCGGATCGATGGTGGTCGATATCGGCGGCGGTACGACCGAGGTCGCGGTGCTCTCGCTCGGCGGCATCGTCTATTCGCGCTCGGTGCGCGTCGGCGGCGACAAGATGGACGAGGCGATCATCGCCTATATCCGGCGCAATCATAACCTTCTGGTCGGCGAAGGCTCGGCCGAGCGGATCAAGAAAGAGATCGGCTCCGCCTGTCCGCCCGAAGACGGCGACGGCCGCATCATGGAGATCAAGGGTCGCGATCTGATGAACGGCGTGCCGAAGGAACTCGTGATCAGCGAACGGCAGATTGCCGAAAGTCTCGCGGAGCCGGTCGGTGCGATCATCGAGGCGGTGAAAGTCGCACTCGAACACACCGCGCCCGAACTCGCGGCCGACATCGTCGACAAAGGTATCGTGCTTACTGGCGGCGGTGCGCTGCTTGGCAATCTCGATTATGTGCTGCGCCACTCGACCGGTTTGCCGGTCTCGATCGCCGACGATCCGCTGACCTGCGTCGCGCTCGGCACCGGGCGCTGCCTCGAAGAGATGAAGACTCTAAAGAACGTATTGATCTCTACCTATTGATTCCATTAAATATTTTCCCGACCCGCGGCGGCGGCCCGGAAACTGCTCCGAGTCGGCCTCCGAGACTACCGCGAACAGCGTAAGGTTCGCGCGAAACCGTATCGGCCCGAAGGCCGTTCGGACGACGCTTCGTCGTAAAGGGATTCGATGGCGCGCAACCCGAGAAACGTCATGCGGATCGCCTCGCCGGTCCGCGCCTGGACCCAGCGATTCACCTACGTTTTGCTGGTCGGCGGCGCATTCGCGCTGATGATGCTCGGCAAGACGGACGCGGTTCTGGTCGAGCGTTTGCGCACCCATGTGACCGACGCTCTCGCACCGATCATGGCGGCGATCTCGCAGCCGGTGGATGCGGTCGAGCGCGCCGTTGAGAACGCAAAACACCTAATAGAGCTGCGCTCGCAGAACGCCGAACTGGTCGCTGAGCGTGACGCGTTGCTGCAATGGCAGGCGGTCGCGCGCAAGCTCGAAGCAGAAAATAGTCAGCTCCGGGCGATGCTCGGGATGGTGCCGGACCCCCAGACGACCTTCGTCACCGCCCATGTGGTCGGCAACAGCGCCGGCGTCTTCGTGCGCGAGGTCCTGATCGCCGCCGGGGCCCGGGACGGGATCCTGAAGGGCCAGGCGGCGCTTACCGGCGACGGCCTCGCCGGGCGCATCACCGAGGTCGGCGACCGCTCCGCCCGCGTGCTGCTGCTCACCGACATCAATTCGCGCATTCCCGTGCTGCTGGAAAGCGCGCGCCATCGCGCGATTCTTGCCGGCGACAATTCGAACGAACCGCGGCTGCTCTATCTGCCGCCGGGTGCCGAGCCGATGCCGGGCGACCGTATCGTCACCTCCGGCGATGGCGGCGTGTTTCCCGCGGGCCTGCCGATCGGCGTGATCGGCACGGTCGAGGAAGGCGTCGTCACCGTGCTGCCCTTCGTCGACTGGGATCGGGTCGAATATCTGCGCATCGTGAATTACGAGCTGGCCGGCGTTATCGCCGCGGACAAGCCGGATGGCGATACCGGCGGGGGCGACGCGCGATGAAAGCGGGTTTCTGGCAGCGGCTGGATCTCTGGGCGCGCCGGCTCGGCCCGTTTCTTTCAGCGCTGCTTCTGCTTCTGCTCGGCACCATTCCGTTGCGGCTGCCGTATCTCGGATCGATCACGCCCGATTTCGCGATCATGGCGGTTTTCTTCTGGGCCGTGCATCGGCCGAGTTCGATGCCCGCGCCGGCCGTGTTCCTGCTCGGCGTCATCAGCGACGTGCTCGGCGGTACGCCCTTCGGCGTCGGCGTGCTGGTGATGCTGATCGCCTACTGGGTAACGCGCAGCCAGCGCCGCCTTTTGATCGGCCAGCCGTTCCTGGTGGTCTGGTGGGGCTTCGGGATGGTGTCGGCGGGTGCGTTGATCCTCACCTGGCTGATCGTCTGCCTGCTTGCGGTGCAACTCGTCAATCCGACGCCGGCGGTCTTCGCCTTTTTCCTCGGGCTCGCGCTCTATCCGATCGTCACGCAGCTCTTCACCGGAGCGCAGCGTCTGGTCGACGGGCGAACGTGAGATGCAGCAGAACCAGCAGGCTCATCTTCGCCTGTTCACGCGCCGGGCCGCCCTTCTCGCGGGACTGAAGCTGACTCTGCTCGGCACGCTGACCGGGCGGATGTACTACCTTCAGGTCGTCAACGCCGACAAGTACGCGACGCTCGCCGAAGAAAACCGCATCAGCGTACGCCTGCTGGCCCCGCTGCGCGGCCGGATCACCGACCGGTTCGGCTATACGCTGGCGACCAACGATCAGAATTATCGCGTCGTCATCATCCCCGAACAGACCGACGATCTCGAACAGACGCTGCGCATGCTCTCGCATGTCTTGCCGGTCAGCGAGACCGATATCGCCCGCGTGTTGCGCGAGGCGGAGAAGAAACGCGCCTTCGTGCCGATCACGGTGCGCGAGAATCTTGGCTGGGTCGATGTGGCGCGGGTCGAGATCAACACGCCCGATCTGCCCGGCATCACGATCGAGGTCGAGCAGCGCCGCAACTATCCCTATGGCGGGCTCGCGGTGCATGTTCTCGGCTATGTCGCCGCGGTCTCCGAAGCCGATCTGACCGGCGACCCGCTGCTGGAGCTGCCCGGCTTTCGCATCGGCAAGAGCGGCGTCGAGCGACAGTATGATGAGAATTTGCGCGGTTCGGCCGGGACCAGCCATGTCGAGGTGAATGCGATCGGCCGGGTCATTCGCGAGTTGCAGCGCGATGAAGGCGAGCCGGGGCAGGACGTCGCACTCACGATCGACATGGGCCTGCAGCATTACGCGCAGCAGCGCCTTGCCGGCGAGCTGAGTGCAACCGCGGTCGTGCTCGACGTGACAAATGGCGAGGTGATGGCGCTCACCTCGACGCCGGCCTTCGATCCGACCTTGTTCGATCGCGGACTGTCGAATGTCGAGTGGCAGGCCCTGGTCAACGACCCGCTGCACCCGCTCACCAACAAGGCAACTACCGGACAATATGCGCCGGGCTCGACCTTCAAGATGATGGTGGCGCTGGCGGCGCTCGAATCCGGCATCGGCCCGGATCACAGCGTCTACTGCCCGGGCTACATGAGCCTCGGCACGTCGCGTTTCCATTGCTGGAAGGCGGGCGGACACGGCACGCTGGATATGCTTCGCGGCATCCAGCATTCCTGTGACGTATATTTCTACGATATCTCGCGGCGCGTCGGGATCGACGCCATCGCGGCCATGTCGCGCCGCTTCGGGCTCGGCGGCACGACGGGTATCGACCTGCCCGGCGAAAAGCCCGGCCTCATTCCCGATCGAAACTGGAAGCTCGGCGCGACCGGCGAGGCATGGCAGCCCGGCGAATCGCTGGTTGCGGGTATCGGCCAGGGGTTCATCCTGACCACCCCTTTGCAGCTTGCCCTGATGACGGCGCGGATTGCCAATGGCGGGATCGGCATCGTTCCGCGGTTGCGCCGCGAAACGATCTTCCGGCCCGGCGATAGCGCTGCGCCGGCGCTGCCGGAGACCGCGTCGCTCGGGATTTCGCCCGACCATATGTTTATCGTCCAGGAAGGCATGAACCTGGTGTCGAACGATCCGCGCGGCACCGCCTATCGCTCGCGCATCGAAACGCCGGGCATGGAACTGGCCGGCAAGACCGGTACCGCGCAGGTGCGCCGCATCACCGCGGCCGAGCGGGCGATCGGCGTCATCGCCAACGAGGATCTGCCCTGGGAACGGCGCGACCATGCGCTGTTTGTCGCTTTCGCGCCGGTCGTTGCGCCGCGCTATGCCTGCTCGGTCATTGTGCAGCATGGCGGCGGCGGATCGCGGTTCGCAGCACCGATCGCGCGCGACATCCTGATCGAGGCCCAGCTTCGCGACCCGGCACGCCGTGTGCCGGCACCGCGCATCGCCGCCGTCGGGCCGCGTTAGGCGGGGACCATGAAACCGCGCACCCTTGCCTCGAGCAACACGCCCGGCCGCATCTCGCTCGGCGAGAAGCTGCGTGACATGAGCTGGCTTCTGATACTGCTGGTGACGGCCATCGCCTGCATCGGCTTTGCGATGCTCTATTCGGCGGCCAATGCGAGCGTGGACCCGTGGATGTCGCGGCAGTTGATCCGCTTTTGCGGCGGGCTCGTCATCATGTTCATCGTGGCGCTGGTCGATATCCGCTTCTGGATGCGCCATGCCTACGCGATCTATCTCGTCGCCTTCGCGCTGCTCGTCTATGTCGAATTCGCCGGCGAGATCGGGATGGGTGCGCAGCGCTGGATCGATCTCAGGTTTTTCCAGCTCCAGCCGTCGGAGCTGATGAAGATTTCGATGGTGCTGGCGCTGGCGCGCTATTTCCACAGTCTCGATATGGACCAGGTGGCGCGCCCGCTGCCGCTCATTCCACCGCTCGCGATGATCCTGGCACCGGCCGGTCTCGTGCTGGTGCAGCCCGATCTCGGCACCTCGGGCATGCTGATCATGGTCGGCGGGGCGATGTTCTTCGCAGCCGGCGTTCGTATCTGGAAGTTCGCGCTGGCCGCCGCCGGGACGCTGGCGGCCATTCCCGTTGCCTGGAATTTCCTGCGCGACTACCAGCGCAATCGCATACTGACCTTCCTCGATCCCGAGAGCGACCCGCTCGGTTCGGGGTATCACATCCTGCAGTCCAAGATTGCTTTCGGCTCGGGCGGCATGTTCGGCAAGGGTTTCCTCATGGGCACCCAGAGCCATCTCAGTTTCCTGCCCGAGCGCCAGACCGATTTCATCTTCACCATGCTGGCCGAAGAGTTCGGCATGTTCGGCGGGCTCTGTCTGCTCGGGCTCTATGTTCTGGTGTTTATCTACGGCTATGCGATCGCGCTTCGGGCGCGCAATCATTTCGGCCGCTTGCTGGCGATCGGGATCACGACCAATCTGTTCGTCTATGTGTTCATCAACGCGGCGATGGTGATGGGGCTCATTCCGGTGGTCGGCATTCCGATGCCGCTCATCTCCTATGGCGGCACCGCGATGATCACCGTCCTGATCGGCATCGGGCTTCTGATGTCGGTCCATATCCACCGCGACGTGCGGATCGGCCAGCGCGGCTACGGCGAGGACTAGGAGCCAGCTTGGCGGGCGGCTCTGTCGCAGGTCGTCGCGGCGCCTCTTTTCGGCGCGTTTCGGGCTGATCGGGAGGATGGCATCCCGCCCGAACGCGATCGGGCCCAAGCCGCCTTGCATGGCCCGCCCGCGGTTGCTATATCGCGGGTCTTCCGGCGTTACCCGATCCTTCCCATGCTGAAATTCGGGAGCCACGGCGCCGGCCGGGCGGGCGCATAGCTCAGTTGGTAGAGCAGCTGACTCTTAATCAGCGGGTCACAGGTTCGAGCCCTGTTGCGCCCACCA
>JAWXBK010000043.1:0-9612 GCA_034439975.1 Rhodospirillaceae bacterium
CAACACGTTTTGCGAGATCCTGTCGTTCGACAAACGCGCGCTGATCATTCCGCGCACCCGGCCGCGCATGGAACAGCATATCCGCGCGGCGCGCGCCGCCGACCTCGGACTGGTGCGTATGCTGACCGAGGATTGCGGGCACGATCCGCTTGTGATGGCGACCGCACTACGCAACCTGCCGCAACAGCCGGTGCCATCCGACGTGGTGGTGCCCGGCCTGCTCGACGGACTGGACAATGTGAACCGGCTGGTCAGTCAATGGCTCGGGCGGGCGCGCAGACCGCGCTTCGGCATCACCGGCCGGCGTTCCGCCTATCGCGCATCCGGTCGCACCTGAGCCCCAAGAACCCGTTGCCCAACCCCGTCGTTTTCGTTCTCAAGGGTTATCCGCGCCTTTCCGAGACCTTCATCGCCCAGGAGATCGCGGCGCTGGAGGCGCGCGGGTTCGACATCCGCATCGTGTCGCTGCGTCAGCCGAGCGACCCCGCGATCCATCCCATCCACCGCGAGATCAGGGCGCCGGTTCTCTATCTGCCGGAGTATCTGCGCGAAGCACCGGGCCGGGTATTCCGCGCCTGGCGCCGCGCGCGACGACTGCCGGGCTATCGCAAGGCATGGCGTTTGTGGCGCGCCGATTATCGCCGCGACCGCACCGCAAACCGGATCCGCCGCTTCGGTCAGGCCTGCGTGCTTGCTGCGGAATGGCCCGAAGGCGCGACGCAGCTGCATGCGCATTTCCTGCACACGCCCGCGTCGGTCGCCCGTTACACCGCGCATATGCTCGGCATTCCCTGGACTGCATCGGCCCATGCGCGCGACATCTGGACGTCGCCCGAATGGGAAAAGCGCGACAAGCTCGCCGACGCGCAGTGGGTCGTAACCTGCACGGCGAACGGCGCCCAGCATCTGCGCGCCTTGAGCCCCGATCCGGCGAAGGTGCATCTCGTCTATCACGGGCTCGATCTCGACCGCTTCGCGACGCCGACTGCGCCGAAGCCGTCGCGCAACGGGCGGCGCATGAGCGATCCGGTGAAGCTGATCGCGGTCGGCCGCATGGTCGAGAAAAAGGGTTTCGACGTGCTGATCGCCGCGCTGGCGAAACTGGAATCGACAGTTTACTGGAAGCTCGTCCATATCGGCGGCGGCGAGATGGCCATGCGCATGCGCGCGCACGCGATGACCGCCGGCATCACGCGACATATCGAATGGCGCGGTGCACAAGCACAGGAAGACGTGCTGGCGGCGCTGCGCGAAGCCGACATCTTCATCCTGCCGAGCCGCATCGCGAGCGACGGCGATCGCGACGGGCTGCCCAACGTGCTGATGGAAGCGGCTAGCCAGAACCTTGCGCTGATCTCGACCTCGTTGCCGGGTATCGCCGAACTGATCGTGCCGGAGCAGACCGGTTTGCTGGTCAAACAGAACGACGCGAAGGCGCTTGCCGGCGCGATCGACCGGCTGATTCGCGATCCGGCGCTGCGCGGCCGGCTCGGTTATGCCGCCGCCTGGCGGGTCAAACGCGATTTCGACATGAAGGACGGGATTGCCAAACTGGCCCGGCTGTTCGAACAGGACGCCGCGTCGACAGCGCCCGCCAACGAGATGCCGACCGCCGACAACAAGGACGACGGGGCATGAAGGTCGCGTTCTATGCGCCGCTGAAGCCGCCGACCCATCCGATCGCCTCGGGCGACCGGCGCATGGCGCGGCTGCTGATCGCGGCGCTCGAGCGGGCCGGCTACGACACGACCCTGGCGAGCCGGCTGCGCAGTTTCGAACCGACCGGCGATCCGAAGCGCCAACTCGAGCTTGCCGACATCTGCCGCAGCCAGATCCCGCGTCTCTTGCGACGCTTCCGCGCGCTGCCGCCGGCCGAACGGCCGATCGCATGGATGACCTATCACGTCTATTACAAGGCACCGGACTGGTTCGGCCCGCGCATCGCCGATGCGCTCGGCATTCCCTATGTGATCGTCGAAGCCTCGCATGCGAACAAGCGCGCGAACGGGCCCTGGGCTATGGGTCACGAGGCTACCGCCGCCGCGATTCGTCGCGCCGATGCGATTCTTTCGCCCAACGCCAATGACGAGGAATGTATCCGCCCGCTGATGCCCGATCCGCGGCGGCTGGTGCCGATGCCGCCGTTTCTGGATCTGCAGCCTTATCAGGATGCCGCGATCCGGCGCAGCGCGCATCGACAGTCGCTGGCGCGCGCATACGGGCTCGATCCCTATCACAACTGGCTGCTCGCCGTCGGCATGATGCGACCGGGCGACAAGTTCGAATCCTATCGCGTGCTGGCTGCCGCGCTCGAAAAGCTCGGCCATCAGCCCTGGCATCTGATCGTGGTCGGCGACGGGCCGGAGCGCGCTGCCGTCGAAGAGCTGATGCGCCACATCGGGCCGAACCGCGTCACCTTCGTGGGTTTCGTCGGCGAACGGAATCTGCCGGTCTTTTACGCCGGCGCCGATATTCTGGTCTGGCCCGCGATCGGCGAGGCCTATGGCATGGCGATCCTCGAGGCGCAGGCAACAGGCCAGCCCGTCGTCGCAGGCGCGAGCGGCGGCGTGCCCGGTATCGTCGATGCCGGCACGACCGGTTTGCTCGCACCGCCGGGCGATGCCGATTCCTTCGCGCGCGCGCTGGGTGCGCTGATCGCCAACCCGACGCGCCGCGCGCAGATGCGCGCCTCGGCCCTCAAGCAGACCGCCGACCGGCACGGCATCGCGCGCGCCGCGACCCTGATCGGCGACGTGCTGGGCGCGCTCGCGCGCGCCGCCTGAACGCTGACGATGCTGCGCCGATGACCCGCCTCGCTTTGCTGCGCCACGCACCGACCGAGTGGAACGAACAAGGCCGCGTGCAGGGTTCGAGCGATGTCGCGCTGAGCGATGCCGGGCGCAAGGCGGCGGCCTCGTGGCGTCTGCCGCCCACGATCGAGAATTGGCGGCGAGTCACCTCGCCGCTGTCGCGCTGCCGCGAGACCGCATCGTTGCTGCATCCCGAAGCCGACGCGCAGATCGAACCGCGCCTCGTCGAAATGGGCTGGGGCGAATGGGAAGGACGGCGGCTGACCGACCTGCGCGCCGAACTCGGCGATGAAATGATCGCGCGCGAAGTGCTCGGTCTCGATTTTCAGGCACCCGGCGGCGAGAGCCCGCGCGATGTGCAGGCGCGCGTCAAATCCTGGCTTGCCGAGATCGGCGCCGCCGGCATCGACACGCTGGCAGTTACGCATAAGGGCGTCGTGCGCGCGATCTATGCGCTTGCAACCGGCTGGACCATGCAGGCGCGCGAACCGGACCGGTTGCGCTTTCCGGCGATCCATCTCGTTCGCGTGGAACCGGACGGCAAGGTCGCACCCGATCGTTTCAATCTGCCGCTCAACGGGCGCGCGGATCGGTTCCCATGAGCCAACCGAAACTTCTGTTCTGGGTGCAGCACCTTCTCGGCATCGGCCATCTGCGCCGCGCGGCTGCGCTCACGCACGCACTGGCCGCCGATGGATTTGCGGTGACGGTCGTCTCCGGCGGCATGCCCGTGCCGGAACTCGATCTCGGTCCGGTCGATCTGATCCAGCTTGCACCGGCGCGCGCCGCCGATTCGAGTTTCGCGGGCGTCGTCGACGAGAATGGCCGCGTGATCGACGATGAATGGCGGGCGGCGCGGCGCGCGCAGTTGATGGCGATCTTCGATGTGCTCAAACCCGATCTCGTGTTGATCGAACTCTATCCGTTCGGCCGGCGCGCCTTTCGCTCCGAACTCAACGCACTTCTCGACGCGTGCAAGATGGCGCGCATTCCGGTCTTCGTGTCGCTGCGCGATCTTCTGGTCGACAAGGGTCGCGCCGATCGCGTCGCCGAGACCGTGCGTCTGGTGCGCGATCATGTCGCGAAGGTTCTGGTCCACGGCGATCCGCAGTTTCTGCGCCTCGAACAAAGTTTCCCGGCCGCATCCGAGATTGCCGACCGCATCGCCTACACCGGCTATGTCGTGAACCGTCCGATGTCAGGCTCGGCCGCGGCCCCTGCCGCGGCGCCGGGTGGAAGCCCGGCCCGGTCCGGTACGCCGAGCCCGGCCGCCGCTGCCGAGGTTCTGGTTTCGGCCGGCGGCGGCGCGGTCGGCCGACGGCTGCTCGAAACGGCGCTGGCCGCCCGCCCCTTGACCCGCCTCGCCGACGCGCCCTGGCGGCTGGTGACCGGCCCGCAGATCCCCGATGCCGATTTCCGGGCACTGGCGGCAGCCGCGCCGAAGGGGGTTGCACTGGAGCGGTTTCGCGCCGATTTCCAGCAGATACTCGCCTGTTGCCGGGTTTCCGTCTCGCAGGCGGGCTATAATACGCTGATGGAAATACTGAGCGCCGGAACCCGGTCCGTGGTGGTGCCCTTCGCCGATGGTGGCGAAAGCGAGCAGACCGTTCGCGCCCGGCTGCTGGCCGCACGGGGCCTGCTCGAGCTGGTCGAGGCCGATGCCCTGACCCCGGCGTCGCTCGCCGCGGCGATCGACCGGGCGGACGAGAAACCGCGCGGAACCGGCGCAGCCGCGATCGACCTCGACGGGGCGCGGCAGACCGCGGCCTTGCTGCGCCAGCACCTCGCCGGACGCCCCGCATGACCGACCGGCCCGACGCGAACCGCCCGACCTCGACCTGGCGCGATCTGACCGCCGAGCTCGATCGCTGGCAGAAAGCCGGGCGGAAGGCGACCTTCTGGTGGCGCGACGACGATGTCGAGGCGCCAGGGCGCCGGCTCGACCGGCTGCTCGACCTCTCGGAATCGGTCGCGGCGAAACCGCTGCCCTTGGCGCTGGCGGTCATCCCGGCCGGGGCCGACCCGGCGCTGGCCGACCGGCTCAGGGGCCTCCGCCATGTCAGCGTGCTGCAGCATGGCTGGTCGCACGCGAACCATGCGCCCGAGGGCGAACGGACCATCGAACTGGGCAGTCACCGGCCGGCCCGCGCGGTCCTGCGCGAGCTCGATACCGGACGAGAGCGGATGGGCCGGCTGTTCCGCGGCCGGTTCGTGCCGGTCATCGTGCCGCCCTGGAACCGGATCGCGCCGACCATTGCGCGGGCGCTGCCGCGGCACGATTACATCGGCCTTTCCAGCTCGGGCGCACGCGGGCGGCAACGCCGGGCCGGGCGGTTCGCGGTCGCCAATGTGCATATCGACATATTCGAGTGGCATCCGCGCGCGCGCTTCGCCGGCACGGGACCGGTTATCGACCAGGCGATCCGGCATCTCGCCGCCCGGCGCGAGGGCCGCGTCGACCCGGACGAGCCGACCGGCTTCATGACCCATCATCTGCAGCACGATGCTGCCTGCTGGCGGTTCGTCGAACGGTTCCTGCGTCAGAGTGCCGCGCACCCCGCCGTGCGCTGGCTGCCGGCTTCGCGAGTTTTTGCCGCAACGGGCAGACCGCAATGACCGGCCCGATGCGCTATCCACCGGGCAGCCTGCTCGGCGATTACGGACGGGGCGGTGTCGGATTGGTCGTCACCGGCGCGATGTGGCTATCGCTGCCCGGTGCCGGTTACGTACATGTCATTTTTGGCGGATTGACGCTGCTATTCGCGCTCTTCACCATACGCACCGCCTGGCGGCAGTTGTTGCGGTTCGAGTTGCTGCCCGACGGGCTCGTGCAGGTGTGGCCGCGACGGCGCGTCCTGCTGTGGGACCGGCTGGACAGCCTGCGCCTGCGCTACTACTCGACGCGGCGCAATCGCGAGGGGGGATGGATGACGCTGACAATGCGGGCCGGCGACGTGCGCATGACGCTTGAATCCACGCTCGAGGGATTCGACGCACTGGCGCAGCGTGCCGCGACCGCAGCCGAACAGCGCGGCCTCACGCTCGACGGGCCGAGCCGCGCGAATTTCGGCGCGCTCGGCATCGCGGGCTTCGAGCCGGTTCCGGCGCCACCCGTCCCGCCGTCGCGCTGGCGCTTCAACGAACGCTGGCGCCGCGAGGACCGGGACAAAAATTCGTGAGCGATCTTCTCACCATTCGCGATCTCGCGGTCTCGTTCGAGACCGATGCGGGCCCGGTCGATGCGGTCCGCGGCGCGTCGCTGCGCGTGCCGCGCCACGGCACGGTCGCCCTGGTCGGCGAAAGCGGCTCCGGCAAGTCGGTGCTCGCGCAATCGATCATGGGCATCCTGCCGGTCAATGCGAGAATCCGCAGCGGCCAGATCCTGTTCGACGACCCCGCAACGAGCACAGCGCCGATCGACATCGCCGCTCTGCCGCGCGACAGCCGCGCGATGCGCCGGATTCGCGGCGGCCGCATCTCGATCATCTTCCAGGAACCGATGACCTCGCTGTCGCCGGTCCATACGATCGGCAACCAGATCGGCGAAGCCCTCCATCTCCATCGCGACGTGAGCCGCGCCGAAGGAAACAAGCTGACCGCCGAGATGCTGCGCATGGTCGGGTTTCCCGATCCCGAACGCGCGCTGAAGACCTATCCGTTCGAACTGTCGGGCGGATTGCGCCAGCGCGCGATGATCGCGATGGCGCTGGTCTGCCGGCCGGCGCTGCTGATCGCCGACGAACCGACGACCGCGCTCGACGTCACCATCCAGGCGCAGATCCTGAAGCTGATGCGCGATCTGCAGGGCGATCTCGGCATGGCGGTGCTGCTGATTACCCACGATCTCGGCGTCGTCGCCAACATGGCCGACGAAGTCGTCGTCATGTATCACGGCCAGATCATGGAAATGGGATCGGCGAAGGACGTTTTTGAAGATCCGCAGCATCCGTATCTCAAGGCCCTGCTCAACGCCGTACCGCGATTCGACATGAAGCCCGACGAGCGCCTGACGCCGATCCGCGAAATCAAGCCGGGCGAACTGAAGCTGATGGCCGGCACCAAGAGTGCGGCGCCCGACGGATCGGTGCTGCTGTCGGTGCAGGACATTTCAAAGACCTACCGGCTGCGCCAGGGTGCCTTCAGCGGCAAAGTACGAACCGTTATGGCGGTGGACGACATCAGTTTCGATGTCAAACGCGGCGAGTGTTTCGGCCTGGTCGGCGAAAGTGGTTGCGGCAAGACCACGCTGTCGAAAGTCATCATGCGTGCGCTGAAGCCCGACACCGGGCGTATTCTGTTCGACGATGACGGCACGTCGGTCGACCTGCTCAAGTTCGAAGGTTCGGCGCTCAAGCCGTACCGGCAGAAGATCAGCTACATCTTCCAGGATCCGTACGGCTCGCTCGATCCGCGCATGACGGTCGGCGAGATCGTTGCCGAGCCGATGGTCATCCACGAAGTCGGCACCGCGACAGAACGGCGTGAGACCGTGGCCGAACTGATGACGCTCGTCGGCCTCGACATGCATCACCTGAAACGCTACCCGCATAGTTTCTCGGGCGGCCAGCGCCAGCGCATCGGGATCGCGCGGTCGCTCGCGCTGCGGCCGGAACTGCTGATCTGCGACGAGCCGGTCTCGGCGCTCGACGTGTCGATCCAGGCGCAGGTGCTCAACCTGCTGAAAGACCTGCAGGAAAAGCTCAATCTCACCGTGCTGTTCATCTCGCATAATCTGGCGGTGGTCGACTACATGGCCGACCGCATCGCGGTGATGTGTGCGGGGCGCATCGTCGAGATCGCGCCCAAGGAATTGCTGTTCCGCAATCCGACGCACCCTTATACCAGGGCTTTGTTGGCGGCCGTGCCGGAGCCGAACATTCACCAGCAGCTCGATTTCGACCGGCTGGCGGAAGACCGGGCGTCAAACCCGGCGACCTGGCCGGTGCCCTATACGATCGACGAGACCCATCCGGCCCATCTCGTCGACATCGGCGACGGTCACTACGTAAGAATGAGTGGGGAGGCAGATCTATGTTCCAAGGCATCGTAACCGGCAAGAAATCCGGTCCGAAAGCGGGCGCGCGCTTGTTTCGCGCCCTGACAGCGCTGTTCTTCGGTGCGACCGCCCTGGCGGCGATCGCGACCTCGCCCGCGGCGGGCGAATACCAGGAGCAGCCGTTCTTCGAAGGCCGCGACCTGCCGCCGGTTGCCGAGCGCGTGCCGTCGGCCCCGTCCGTCGTCGAGCCTGCCGAGGCTGGCCAGTATGGCGGCGATCTCACCATGCTGATGGGTTCCGCCAAAGACGTGCGCATGATCGTCGTGTTCGGCTATGCGCGGCTGGTCGCCTACAATCCCGAGTTCGAGCTGGTGCCAGATATCCTCGCGGGCTTCGAGGTCGAGGAAGATCGCATCTTCACCTTCCATCTCCGCCCCGGCCATCGCTGGTCGGACGGTGCGCCCTTCACCACCGAGGATTTCCGCTATTGGTGGGAGGATGTCGCCAACCACGAGGAGCTGGCGCCGACCGGCCCGCCGGTCAGCATGCTGGTCGACGGCGAGCCACCGGTCATCGAGATCGTCGACGAGACCACGATCCGCTACATTTGGGCGAAAGCGAATCCGGATTTCCTGCCGGCGCTTGCCGGTGCCAGCCCGCTCTATATTTTCCGCCCGGCGCATTACCTGAAGACGTTTCACTCGAACTATGTCGAGGCGGAAGCGCTGGCGGCGATGGTCGCCGAGACCGATCAGCCCGACTGGGCCGCGATGCATAATCGCGAAGACAACATGTACCGCAACGACAATCCCGGCCTGCCGACGCTCGAGCCCTGGGTTCTGGTGACCGAGCCGCCGTCGGAACGCTTCATTTTCGAACGCAACCCGTATTACTACCGCGTCGACGCCAGTGGCCATCAGCTTCCCTACATCGACCGGGTGATCGTGCAGATCGCCGACGGTAACCTGATCCCCGCGAAGATCGGCACCGGCGAGGCGACGCTTGGTTATCGCGGGCTGCGTTTCGACAACTACACCTTCCTCAAGGAAGGCGAGGAGCGCGGCAAGTACGAGGTGCGACTTTGGCAGAGCGGCACCGGCTCCAAGCTTGCGCTCTATCCGAATCTTAACGTCAACGATCCGGTGATGCGCGAGCTGAACCGCGACGTCCGTTTCCGCCGCGCTTTGTCGCTCGGCATCAATCGCAATCAGATCAACGAGGTCATCTATTTCGGCCTCGGCCTGCCGATGGGCAACGCGCCGCTGCCGGAGAGCCCGCTCTATCGCGAGGAGTACGCCAACGCTTGGGCGGCCTACGATCCCGATCAGGCCAATGCGCTGCTCGACGAGATCGGGCTCACCGAACGCAATTCCGCCGGTACGCGGCTGATGTCGAACGGCAAACCGCTCGAGTTGATCGTCGAAACGGCCGGCGAAAGCAGCGAAGAGGCCGACGTGCTCGAGCTGATCCGCGGCGATTACGCAGCGCTCGGCATCAAGATATTCACCCGGCCGTCGCAGCGCGACGTGTTCCGCGATCGCATCTTTGCCGGCGAAACCGCGATATCGGTGTGGCAGGGGCTCGAGAACGGGCTGCCGACCGCGGGCATGAGCCCGTTGGAGGTCGCACCGACCACCCAGCAGCAGCTGCAATGGCCGCAATGGGGCCAGTTCATCGAGACCAAGGGCGAGGCCGGCGTTGCGGCCGACCTGCCGGAAGCGCAGCAGCTCCTTGCCAAGCTCGAGGAATGGCGCGGCGCCGTCGACGAGGAGACGCGCGAGCAGGTCTGGCACGACATGCTGAAGC
>JAWXBK010000044.1:0-14504 GCA_034439975.1 Rhodospirillaceae bacterium
CATCGAACCAGCGCGCCATGTTGGCGGGCGGCTTCGAACTCATCTCGCGGCGCAACAGCCGCTCGATCTGGGCGGCGAGATCGCCTGCCGGCAGGCGATAGAGCACGCCGTTGCAACAGCCGCCGCGATCGAGCGCCATCATCAGGCCCGGCTGCTCGCGCGTGCCGCGCCAGCGCGTCAGCTTGAGACAGAATGCACGATGCCAGCCATGCGCGATGGCGCGGATCTGGCTCTCGATCTCGAATTCCGGTTTCCAGATCAGCGAACCGTAAGCAAAGACATGCAGCCGCTCCGGCCGGTACTGCGCCACCAGATCGGCCATCGCCGTCCGGTAATCCGCATCGTTGAACTGGGGGACGCCGGGCATCGGGCCGGGATCCGGCTCGATCCGCTCGACCCGCGCCACCAGGTCTTCGGTCAGGTCCATGGCGACGCGACGGGCGGGCGCGGCCGGCGGGCTCATCGGCGCGAAAATCGGGTTGGCGGTCGGCGGAAGCCTAGTGTCATGGGTGGCAAGGCTACGGCCCCGCGGCGGCGGGTGGCAACCGGGCGCGGCGGGCCGACCCTCCGGAAACAACCGGAAATGGCGGAACTGCGTAACAGGGTATTCACTCTCGCTGCCTAATCGGTTAGGCATCCGGGATGCGTATGCGGTCCGCCCGGATCAATTCGTTCTCGGCCTCGCCATCGCGCCGCTGGCGCCAGGGATTCAGGCCGCGCCGCCGGGATCTGTTTTCATCGCGCCGCCGAGCGTTCCCCTTCTCAGCCCCGATCCTCATCCTCGGGGGCGCGGTCGCGTTCTGGCTTGCGATCTCGCCGTCGACGCCGGCCCTCTGGTCCGATTTCTGGTCCGGTCTTGCGTCGGTCATCGCGACCGGCGAATGGCCGGACCGGCCGGCCGAGATCGCGGCGGCGTCTTCTCTCCCGTCCGCTTCCGACGGTCTGATCGCGGGCCGCGCAACGATCATCGATGCGGATACGATCGACATTCACGGCGCGCGGATCCGGCTGCATGCGATCGACGCGCCGGAATCGTCGCAGCTTTGCTATGTCGGATCGGATGCGGTGCGCTGTGGTCAGCGCGCCGCGATGGCGCTCGACGGCTGGATCGCCGCGCGCAGCGTTCGCTGCATCAAGCGCGATGTCGATCGCTATGGCCGCATCGTCGCGACCTGCACGGTCGGCGGCGAAGACATGGGTGCATGGCTGGTGCGCAGCGGCCACGCGGTCGCCTATCGCGACTATGGCAGCGACTATGTCTGCGAAGAAGCGGAGGCGGCACGCGAGAAGCGCGGCCTATGGGCGATGCGCTTCGTCGAGCCCTCCGCCTGGCGGCGCCTCTCGGCCGACGAGAAACGCGACGTGCCCACCCGCAGCTACGATCCGGGTTGGGCGTTCGGTTGTTGACGGGGTCAGGGCGGAGCGCCTGTAAAGCGTCACTTGACGGGAGACGGCGCTCACCGGATGCAGCCTAATTCTGGCTACCTGCGCCATGCCAAGGATGGCAGCATGTTTACAACCGTGCCGAAACTACAAGGAAGTTTCTAACCCTCGATGAAGAAAACGAACCTTCTGCTTACCAGAAAGAATGTCGCCAATTTTACGTGATGCTGCTACTTCAGCCAGAACTAGCTGTACAATTTGATTTAGATGTTCGGCCGAGACATCTTCGTTTGGCACCGCAATCATGAAATCAAAATTGTGCCCATGTCGCAGCAGCCGCTTCGGAAGCGGATCTGCAAAATCACCGAGCAGCAATCCATATCGCAAAGATGGATGCACCGTTTTGTGAGATGCAGCTTTAGTCGAGTAAGTTAGCGCGTCATGTGTCGTGACTTGTCCTTTCTTGCATTCGACCACTAGACGCGGAACCCACCGGTCATCGGTCTGTTCCCCGACCAGAACATCCGTTTGATAGCTTGTGCCTTTGTCGAACACCGGCTCTTCGACATCCCCATTCGATAAGACGCGATACCCAGCGACTTGCGCCGTGTACAACAAACGTTTACCACATTCGATTGATAAGCCATCGTTGGCGAGACAAGGCTGAATGCTACTGCAAAGCCAGCGAACCCAATCGACTTCACCCTTCATTTTCTATCCCCCTACAACAGCATCGCGCCTTCATGCCGCAGCAGCGCGAGCTTGGTCTCGACGCCACCGGGTGCTGAAAAGCCGCCGAGCGCGCCGCCGGCCGCGAGCACGCGATGGCAGGGCTGGATGATCGGAATCGGATTGCGCCCGCAGGCTTGGCCGACTTCCTGCGGCATCACCTTGTGTGAATCGTCGCTGACCGCGCGCGCGATTTCGCCATAGGAGCGCGTTTCGCCGAACGGAATCGCATTCATCAGCGCCCAGATCGCACATTCGGTCTCGCTGCCTTTGGGTGCGAGCCTGAGATCGAAATCCTTCAGCCCGCAATAGAAATAGGCATCGAGCTGGGTCGCGGCCGCGACCAGCACGGGCGTCTCGCTCTGCGCGCCGATCGCCTCACCGAAGCGCAGCGCAACGATCGCGCTGTCCTCTTCGGTGACGGTCAACGGCCCGAGCGGCGATTTGATGGTGAGTTCGGCTCGCATGGTTTCATCCTATCGTCCCGGCATCGCGATGCGCTCTCCGAATGTTGCGCATCGCCCTGCGCCCAGGATTTTTGAATCACAGAGACACAGAGGGCACAGAGAATCGAAACTCGTTGCTCTCTGTGTCTCTGTGGTGAAAAACAAATCTGTCGCCCTGCCGGCCGGGGTCGCTTACGCGAACTCGAGCGCGCGCGCGAGCCCGTCCGGATCGGTGATCGGCAGCGAGCAGGTCTGCCCCCGGCAGACAAAGGCCGCGGCGCGCGGCGCGCTGCCGGCGGTCGCGGCCGGGGGTTTCTTGCTTTTCGCCGGATGGGCTGCCGGCAAATTCTCGGTGTCGGCGACGATCTGCAGCACGCGATCGGGCAGCGACTGGCCATAGACCGACGCCGCGAGCGCCGCGATTTCGGCGCTGCCGGCTGTTCCGGTCAGGATGATCTGCAATCCGTTCTGCAGGGTCTCGTTCGCGTTCAGCAAGGCCGCCATCGCCATTGCGCGCTGGTTCGCTTCGCCGGCAAAAGCGTCGATCGCGCCTTGTGCGCGCGCACGAAATTTGTCGTCGCCGGTCAGGTAGAAAAGCCGTGCCAGCACGGCAGCCATGACGCCGTTGCCGCCGGGCGTTGCACCGTCGATCGACGTCTTGGTGCGCAGGATGAGATCGCCCTGATCGTCGGCGGTGAGGAAATAGCCGCCATTCTCGGCGTCACCATAATGACGTTCGACCGTCTCGGCCCAGCGGATTGCCTGATCGAGGAATGTCGTGTCGCCGCCGGTGCCTGATTGTGCGCTTGCGGTTTCACCGCCCATCGCCTCGTACCCCATCGTCTCGTGGAGCGCGAGTGCGGCGCGGATCATCTGCGCATAATCGTCCAGTGTCGCCGCATGACCGGCGCGGCCCGCGCGCCAGCTATGGCGCAGCCGCCCGCCCTGCTGCATCTGCGTACAGACGAACGAGAAGGCCAAAACAGCGGCGGTCAACCAGCGCCGCTCGTCGAACACGGCGGCCGCATTCGCCAGCGCCGCGATCGTCATGCCGTTCCAGTCGGCCAGCACCTTGTCGTCGAAGCCGGGCTTTACGCGGTTCTCGCGCGCGGCGAACAGGGTTGCGCGGCTCCGCGCGAGCTTGGCTTCGGTTTCGTCGTCACGCAGTTCCGGCACATAGCGCCGGTTGAGGATGTTGCTTTCCTCCCAGTTGCCATGCGCGGTCACGTCGTAGATGCCCTTGAACAGCTGCGCGTCGTGGCCGAGCAGCGCGTCGATCTCGCCTTCCTGCCAGACATAGAACTTGCCTTCGACGCCTTCGCTGTCGGCATCCCAGGACGAGGCGAAACCGCGCGTGCTGTCGCTTGCGGGCGCCGCCTTCATCTCGCGCAGCATCCAGTCGGCCGTCTCGCGGACGCGCTGGGCGTAGAGCGGCTCCTTCGTTTCCTGGAAGGCATGTACCAGCAGATCGATGAGCTGTGCGTTGTCGTAAAGCATCTTCTCGAAATGCGGCACCAGCCATTCGTCGTCGACCGCATAGCGCGCGAAGCCGCCGCCGAGATGATCGTAGATGCCGCCCTGGCTCATGCGCGTCAGCGTGCGCAGCACGGCATCGCGATGGGCGGTCTCGCCGGTGCGCTTCCACGAGCGCCATATCAGCTCGAGCAGAGAGCATTGCGGAAATTTCGGCGCGCGGCCGATCCCGCCATGCACCGGGTCGAACTCACGCATCAATTTGCCGGCAATCGTATCGGTGATCGCGCGACTGATGCCCTTGCCCGGTTTCGGCGTCGAAAGCTGTTCCAGCGCGTTCCTGAGCGCGGTCACGTTGTGACCGACGGCATCCGGCTCGTCGCGATATTTCTGCGCGACCAGTCGCAGCACGTCGGCGAATCCCGGCCGTCCATAACGCGGCTCGGGCGGGAAATAAGTGCCGCCCCAGAACGGTTCGCCTTTGGGTGTGAGGAACATCGTCAACGGCCAGCCGCCCGCCTGGCCGAGCAACGCGAGCGCGGTCTGGTAAATCTGATCGACATCCGGCCGTTCCTCGCGATCGACCTTGATCGACACGAACAGCTCGTTCATCACCGCGGCGATATCGTCGTTTTCGAAACTCTCATGCGCCATCACATGGCACCAATGGCAGGCGGCATAGCCGACCGAGAGCAGGATCGGCTTGTTGTCCTCTTTCGCGGCCTCGAACGCGGCCTCGTTCCAGCCCTGCCAGTGCACCGGGTTGTCGGCATGCTGCAGGAGATAGGGGCTGGTCTCGTGACCGAGATTGTTGCTCCCAAGCTTGTGGCCTCCATGCTTGTTGGGGGCGACGGTGCGGGCGCCTGCCTCGACCGCTTCCCGGCGAGCGCTTTCGGAAGCCGGATTCGAATCGGAAGGGGCGGCATCCGCAACGGGCGTCGCTTCGCGATCGACCGCCGGCCCGGCCTCGGTGCCGGAGGCGCCTTCCCTGCGTCCGCCCGCCGGTTTGCGGCTGCGGGGCTTCTTCGCTGGTTTGCGGTCGCTCTTGCGGTCGGCCGGCATGAACACTCCGATGGCAGGGCGGCGGGCGGAATTGGCCCGTGCCGATCCGCCATACTTGGCCAACGGGCCGGCAGGGTACAACCCGCCCACCCTTGCCAGTCGTTCGCTGTGAATCCAGCGCAGCGGATATTCTCTATCCGGCCTCGATCGAGCGGATGCTATGGCCGCGCGTTGGCAGCCACGATACGATCCGCCGCGCTGTTCGGTTTGGCTTCGCCGGACCGGCGCGCGGATCCCCCGGGAGATGAAATTTTTATGTACGGATTTGAGCCGACCGAGGAACAACGCGCGATCGAGGCGATGGCGCGCGGCTTCGCGGCCGACCGGCTCGCCCCGCATGCCGTTGCCTGGGACCAGGCGAAGCATTTCCCGATCGACGTGTTGCGCGAGGCGGCCGCGCTCGGCATGGGCGGCATCTATGTCGACGAGGCGCGTGGCGGCACGGGGCTGGGGCGGCTCGATGCGACCCTGATCTTCGAGGCGCTGGCGCATGGCTGTCCGACCATCGCGGCTTTCCTCTCGATCCATAACATGTGCGCCTGGATGATCGATGCATTCGGCAACGACGCGCAGCGTGCGCGCTTCCTGCCGGGGCTTTGCTCGATGGCGACGATCGCGAGCTATTGCCTGACCGAACCCAATGCCGGCTCCGATGCGGGCGCGCTTGCGACGCGCGCGCGGCGTGACGGCGATGATTATGTGATCGACGGCAGCAAGTCGTTCATCTCCGGCGGCGGCGTCTCCGATCTCTATCTGGCGATGGTGCGGACCGGCGAGCCGGGCCCGCGCGGCATCTCGACCGTGCTGGTGGAGAAGGGAACGGAGGGGCTTTCCTTCGGCGCCAACGAACGCAAGATGGGCTGGAACGCGCAACCGACTGCGCAGGTCATCTTCGAGAATTGCCGCGTACCGGCGGCGAACCTTCTCGGCACGGAGGGCGCCGGCTTCAAATATGCGATGCAGGCGCTCGACGGCGGCCGGCTCAACATGGCGGCGAGTTCGCTCGGCGCGGCGCAGGAGGCGCTCGATCGTACGCTCGTCTATATGCGCGAGCGCGAGGCCTTCGGCCAGCGGCTCGATTCGTTCCAGGCGCTGCAGTTTCGCCTCGCCGACATGGAAACCGAACTTGAGGCGGCACGCGTATTTCTGCGCCAGGCGGCCTGGAAACTCGATCGCGGCGACAGCGACGCGACCGCGCATTGCGCGATGGTCAAACGCTTCGTCACCGACATCGCCTTTCGCGTCGCCAACGAGGCTTTGCAGCTTCATGGCGGCTACGGCTATCTCGCCGATTTCGGGTTGGAAAAGATCGTGCGCGATCTGCGCGTCCATCAGATCCTCGAAGGCTCGAACGAGATCATGCGGGTGATCATCGCCCGCGCGATGCTGGCGCGCGATATCGAATGACCGATCTGTCCGGTGCTTCCAATTTCTCGGGCGATCCGTCGGGCGATCTTGTCGTTCGCGTCGAGGGCGCGACGGGCCGCATCACCCTCAATCGACCCGATGCGCTGAATGCACTCACGCATGCGATGGTGCAGGGCATCCGCGAGGCGCTCGACCAATGGCGCGACGATCCGCGCGTGTCGTGCGTCGTCGTCGACGGAACAGGCGAGCGCGCCTTCTGCGGTGGCGGCGATATCCGTTTTCTCTACGATCGCGGCCGCAGCGATCCCGCATCCTGCCGCGCGTTCTGGCGCGACGAATACCGGCTGAATGCCGCAATCGCGCATTATCCCAAACCCTATGTCGCCCTGATGCGCGGCATCGTGATGGGCGGCGGCATCGGCATTTCGGCGCACGGCTCGCACCGCATCGTCACCGACAATTCGTTGCTGGCGATGCCCGAAGTCTCGATCGGCTTCCTGCCCGATGTCGGCGGCTCGTTGTTGCTGGCGCGTGCGCCCGGCGCGCTCGGTCTTTATCTGGGCCTTACCGCGGCACGCTTCGGCGCGGCCGATGCGATCCGCGCCGGGTTCGCCGATCGTTTCGTGCCGGCACGCGATCTGCCGGCTTTGGTCGAGGCGCTGGTCGCGGGCGAACCGATCGACGAACTGCTCGAGGATCTCGCCACCATTACACCGCCCGGTCCGCTCGGCCGCCGCATCGCCGATATCGACCGCATCTTCGCCGCCGATACGCTGAAAGAACTGATCGCGCGGCTCGACGCGCAGCGCGCCGACACGGGCGACGAAGGCGCGCGCGATTTTGCCTCCTTCGCGCTTGACGGCATCCGGCGCAACGCACCTTTGTCGGTTGCCTGCGCCTTCCGGACGATCAACCAGGCGCGCGAATTCAAGACGATCGAGGAATCGCTGCGCCTCGAATATCGCTTCGCCTGGCGCTCGATCGAACGCGGCGATCTCTATGAAGGGATTCGCGCCGCGATTATCTCGCGCGATACGCCGCCGGAATGGGATCCGGCCAGTCTCGCCGATGTATCCGACGAGCTTGCCGATGCGATGCTGGCGCCGCTCGGCAAAAACGAACTGACCTTCGGCCGTTAACGATTGTCGCAACGAGGCGCTTCTGCGCCCAGGGAGAGCGCGTGATGACAGCAATCGGCTTTATCGGACTTGGCAATATGGGCGGGCCGATGGCGGCAAATCTCGCGAAAGCCGGGCATGACGTGGCGGGCTTCGATCTGGTCGCCGCATCCTGCGAGGCGGCGCGTACGAACCGGATCGCGATCGCGACCGACGCGCTCGAATGCGTGCGCGATCGGGATATCGTCGTCACCATGCTGCCGGCGGGGCGCCATGTGTGCGCGGTCCATCGCGAAATCGTGCCCGCGATGAAACGCGGCGCGCTGCTGATCGACTGTTCGACCATCGATGTCGCGAGCGCGCGCGATGTCCATGCGCTTGCCGAGGCCGCAAAGCTGTGCAGCCTCGATGCGCCGGTCTCGGGCGGCGTTGCGGGTGCTACGGCTGCGACGCTCACCTTCATGGCCGGCGGCAGCGATGCGGCTTTTGCGACAGCCGAACCCGTTCTTGCGGCAATGGGCAAACGCGCAGTGCATTGCGGGCCTGGCGGCGCCGGCCAGGCCGCAAAGATCTGCAACAACATGCTGCTCGGCATTTCCATGATCGGCGCCTGCGAGGCCTTCGCGCTCGCATCGAAACTCGGGCTCGATGCGCAGAAGCTGTTCGATGTGGTCTCGACCTCGTCGGGCAGTTGCTGGTCGGTCAACACATACTGTCCCGTGCCTGGCATCGGTCCGAAGAGCCCGGCCGATAACGGCTACAAACCCGGCTTTGCCGCAGCCCTGATGCTGAAGGATCTGAAGCTCGCGCAGGAAGCGGCCGAAGACGTGCAGGCCGCGACGCCGCTCGGCGCTGCGGCCTGCGCGCTCTACGAAGCGATGGTCGAGAGCGGCGACAGCGAGCGCGATTTTTCCGCGATGCTGCCGCGCTTGATGCGGGCCGCACGCGAGACCTGAGACGCGATGCCCGCGATGCCGATCTACGAAACCGGCATGCGCCATGCGCTCGATGCGGCGCGTCGGGCGATTGCCGAAGGCGATCTGCCCTATGGGGCGGTGGTGATCGCGGCCGACGGCACGCTCGTTGCCACGGCGCATGACCGTGTCGCGACCAGCGGCGATCCGACCCGGCATGGCGAGTTCGACTCGGTGCGGGCGGCAATCGCCGTACGCGGTGGCGATCTTTCCGGCTGCATCCTGGTCTCGACCGTCGAGCCCTGCGCAATGTGCTCGGGCGCCGCCTGGAATGCCGGAATTGCGATCGCGGTCTTCGGGCTTTCGATGCGCGAGCTGAAATCGCTCCGTCCCGATGCGCTGGAGGAGCCGCTCGGCCCGGTCGCGGACCTGTATGCCGGCCTCGCGCGCCGTATCGAAGCGGTGCCCGGCGTGCTGCGGGCGGACTGCCTCGCTGTCTGGACCGGTCGCTGACGGCACCGGCCGACCCTCTGCGATTCGCCGGGAGAGCCCCGGTTTCCGCCGCGCCATCGACAGCGTCTGCCTAATATACGATGCTCCTCCCCTGTTTGCTGCCGGCCCGAGGGATCGACCCGATGGCGGCATCGGGTACGGGGCCGCCGCGGCCAAGGCGGGGACCGTCATGACCACAGCCCATGGTTTGGATTGCGGCCTGCGATGAATCGGCGGACCGGAAGCGGGTCGCCCGACGCGCGCCAGCGTCTGGCCCTGATTCTGCGTGAGGCGAAGCAGCGCCTGCTCGGCCCCCGGGCGGATGGGGTCGCTGCGCTGCCCGAGGAGCCCGCCGCATCCAATCCGGCCGCTTTCGATATCGTGCGCCAACATGCCGCCGAAGCCGGCATCCTCGAGGCGATCGCCACGGATGCGCCTTTGCCCGACATGCTGCGCGGCATCGCGCTTGCCGTCGATGCGCTGAACCCCGGCATCGCCAGTTCGATCCTGCTGCTCGATGCCGATGGTGTGCATCTTCGTCACGGCGCGGCGCCGCATCTTCCGGAAAGCTTGATCCGCGCGTTCGAGGGTCAGCCGATCGGGCCGAACGCCGGTTCCTGTGGCACCGCCGCCTTCACCGGCCATCCGGTCATCGTTCCCGACATCGCGACCGATCCGCGCTGGACCGGTTTTCGCGAGCCGCTGCAGGCCCTGGGGTTCCGCGCCTGCTGGTCGGTTCCCGTGTTCGATGCCGAGGGTCGCGTGATTGCGACCTTCGCCCTCTACGGTCGCGAGGCGACGGCCCCCGATGATGGCCAGATCGAGATGATCGCCCGTTTCGCTCGTCTGGTCGGCATCGCGATCGACCGCACGACGCGGCGCGATGCGCTGCGCGCCAGCGAGGAACGGTTCCGCTCGATCTATCGCTCGGTGCCGGTTTCGATCTGGGAGGAAGACTGGAGCGGCATCATCGCCATTCTCGATGAGTTGCGCGCGCAGGGGATCCACGATTTCCGGCGCCACGCCGCTACTCATCCCGAGATCATGTCGCGCATGATCGAAGCGATGCACATTCTCGGCGTCAACGAGCCGACGCTCTTGCTGTTCGGCGCGCGCGACAAGGAAGAGCTCGAGCGGCTTCTGAAGATGGGCGCGCTTGCGCAGGATATCGGGACGGCCATAGCCGACCAGATCGCCGGCCTGGCCGAAGGCCGCTCTATCTTCGAGGGCGAGCGCATATTTCGTACGCGTGCGGGCGAGACGATTCATACGGTGATGCGCATCGCCTATCCGGCATCCGGCAGCGGTTCGAGCCTGGTGCTCGTCAGCCTGATGGACGTGACCGCACAGAAGCGGCTCGAAGCCGAGCGCGCGATCCTCGCAGCGCGGCTTGGCGCGACGCTCGAGAACATGACCGATGCGTTCTGTCTGGTCGATCGCGACTGGCGGTTCGTCTATCTCAATGCCGAAGCCGAGCGCGTATTGCAGCGCAGTCGAGAGAGACTTCTCGGCCGCTCGATGTGGGACGAGTTTCCCGATGCCCGCGGCAGCGAGATCTATCGGATGTACGAAAGGGCGATGCGCGAAGGAACGCTCGGCCATCTCGAGTTTTTCTATGAGCCCCTGGATGAATGGCTCGACATCCGGGCCCACCCGTCTGTCGATGGGCTCGCGATCTATTTCAGGACCATCACCGAACGCCGCCGGCTCGACGACAAGCTCCGGCAAAGCGAGGAACGCTTCCGCGCGATCGCGCGTGCGACCGCCGACATCGTCTGGGACTGGGATCTCAAGGAACAGAAGGTTTGGTGGACCGATCGTGTGTCGGATTCAGCGATCTATCCTGGCGGCGTTGCGCATGTATACGCGACCGACGAATGGTCTGCCGCGATTCATCCCGACGATCGCAAGCGCGTCGTTGCCGGCCTGGTTGCCGCTCTCGATCGGCGCGACGAACGCTGGGTTGCGCAGTATCGCTATACCGACAACAAGGGCGGCTGGATCGACGTCGAGGATCACGGCCAGCTCATTCTGAACGAGAGCGGCGAGCCATCGCGCATGGTCGGCGGGATGACCGACATCACCGAACGCAAGCGTCTCGAGGCACGGCTTGCGGAGAACGAGGAACGTTTCCGCATCGTCGCCTCGGCGACCTCGGACATATTGTGGGACTGGGATCTGAGGGCGGGGCAACTCTGGTGGTCGGATCGGGCCGCGAAAGATGCCAGCTACCCCACCGGGCCGACGAGCGCGGCGGATTTCGGTGCGACCTTGTGGGAAGGGCGCCTGCACCCGGACGATCAGGAACGCGTCGTTGCAAGCCTGCTCGCCGCCATCGACCGCCGCGACGAACGATGGGTCGAACAGTACCGCTACAGAGACGACTGCGGCGAATGGCTCGATATCGAGGATCACGCGCGGCTGTTCTTCGACGAAAGCGGCGCGCCGGTGCGCATGGTCGGCGGCATGACCGACATTGCGCTGCGCAAGCGACTCGAGGCGCGGCTCGCCGAGAGCGAGGAACGTTTTCGCACCATCGCGCGCGCGACAGCGGACCTCGTCTGGGATTGGGATCTCCGGACACAGAAAGTCTGGTGGGCGGATCGCCAGCAGGACAGCACACTCTTCCCGCTGGAGGACGGCGAGTTCGGCCCCGACAGCTGGGCCGGACGCATCCATCCCGACGACCGTGACCGCGTAACCGCGGGCATTCGCGGCGCCATCGAACGTCGCGACGAAACCTGGACCGACCAGTACCGGTTCCTCGGGCCCGACAACAGGGAGACTTACATCGAGGATCACGGTCGGCTGATGTTCGACGAGACCGGAACGCCGGTTCGTTTCGTCGGCGGCATGACCGACATCAGCGAACGCAAGCGGATGGAGACGAAACTCCGCGAGAATGAGGAGCGGTTTCGCCTCATCGCCGATACCGCCGCCGACCGGTTCTGGGACTGGAATCTCGAAACCGGCATGCTGTGGTGGGCGGGCCAGGACGGCGGCAGCGGCGAAGCCGATATCGGCGCCGCCATCGGTCGGGATCTGGGCGACCGGATCTGGGGCGACCGGCTCCATCCCGAGGACCGCGAGCGCGTCGTGACGAGCTTTATCGACGCGATCGAACGCCGCGACCGGAAATGGTTCGCCCAGTATCGCTATCGCAGCGGCGACGAAATCTGGATCGAGATTGAGGATCGCGGCCAGCTGATTTTCGATGCGAACGGCAAACTGACCCGGTTCATGGGCAGCATGACCGACATCACCGACAAGAAACGCCTCGATGCGCAGCTCCGCGAGAGCGAGGAGCGGTTCCGAATTATTGCGCGCACCACCGCCGACGTGGTCTGGGACTGGGATCTCATTGCCGGCACGACCTGGCGCAGCGAGGGTATGTACGGACGCTTCGGCAATCCCGACGGCACCAACGTCAGCTTCGACGACTGGAAATCGCGGGTGCATCCCGACGATCGCGACCGCATTCTTGCGGGGTTGCAGGAAACGGTCGATCGTGGCGAGGGCGAATGGTTCGACCAGTATCGCTTTCTCGACATGCACGGCGTCTGGATCGACATCGAGGATCACGGCCGGATCGTCGTCGACGAGACCGGCCGCGCGATTCGCTTTGTCGGCGGCATGACCGACATCACGGCGCGCAAGCAGGCGGAACGGGCGCTGCGCGAGCGTATCAAAGAACTCGCCTGTCTCTATCGGGCCGTCGAGCTCACGACCAACGACGACCGGCCGGTCGATTCAATCTGCGCGGATATCGCCGCGATCCTGCCGGAGAGCCTGCTGCACGACGATATCGCGGTCGCGCGCATCGTCGTCGAGGGCGGCGAGCAGCGCAGCGTCGGATGGCAGACACCGCTTTCCGCACTGACCGCCCCCATCCGCGTGGAAAGTCGCGATATCGGCTTCGTCGAAGTCGGGCTGACGGCCGCGCGGCCGGACGAGGAGGGCGGCCACGATCCCTTCTTGCGCGAGGAACGCGCGCTCGTGAATGCGGTCGCAACGCATATCGGACGCATGATCGGCGACCGGCGCATGTCAGAGACGCTGATGCAGTCGGAACGTCTGCGGTCGGTCGGCGAGCTGACCGGCGGCGTCGCGCATGATTTCAACAATCTGCTGACGATCATTCTCGGCAATGCGGAGATTCTCGCCGAGCGGCTCAAGGGCCGTCCCGATCTGCGGCCTTTGGCCGAGACCGCCATGTCGGCGGCGGAACGCGGCGCCGAACTGACCAGCCGTCTGCTTTCCTTCGCGCGTCGCCAGGCGCTCGAGCCGGTGGCGACGGACATGAACCGGCTGGTCGCCGGCATGGGCGGATTGCTGCACCGTACGTTGGGCGAACAGGTCGAAATCGAAACGCGGCTCGGCGAGGGGCTGCGCTTGTCGCTGGTCGATGCGCCGCGTCTCGAGAACGCGTTACTCAATCTCTGCATTAACGCGCGCGATGCGATGCCGCAGGGTGGCCGGCTGACGATCGAGACGCGCAATGTCGAACTCGACGCCGACTATTGCGCGATGCATGACGACGTGACGCCCGGCCGCTATGTGATGATCGCGGTCTCGGATACCGGCACCGGCATGACGCCGAAGGTGGTGGCGCGCGCGTTCGATCCGTTCTTCACCACCAAGGATGTGGGCAAGGGCAGCGGTCTCGGGCTCAGCATGGTCTACGGCTTCGTCAAACAGTCGAAGGGCCACATCAGCGTCTATTCCGAGCCGGGCCACGGCACTACGGTCAGGCTCTATCTGCCGGAAGCGGTCAACGGGACGGCCGCCGATGTTTCGGTGACCGAGGCGAGCGCGCCGCCGCGCGGCAGCGAGAAGATCCTGCTGGTCGAGGACGACGACCTGGTCCGCGAGCATGTCCGGGCGCAGCTCGAAGGGCTCGGCTATCGCGTCGTGGCGGCGGAGAACGGGCGCGAGGCAATTGCCGTTCTGCATGCTGGCGAGAATTTCGATCTGCTGTTCACGGATGTGGTGATGCCGGGCGGCATGAACGGCCGCGAGCTGGCCGATGCGGTCCGGGCGATCAGGCCCGACCTGCCGGTCCTGTTCACCTCGGGCTATACCGAAGACGCGATCATGCATCACGGGCGGCTCGATTCCGGCGTGCAGCTGCTCTCGAAGCCCTATCGCCGGCAGGAACTCGCAACCAAGATCCGCATCGCGCTGGGCGACTGACGCAATCCTTCGCATCCTTCTCCCCCTGGTGGGGGGAGAGGGTGGGGTAGGGTGAGGGACCGACCCTCGAGCACCGCATGTTCGTTCGGCGCATGTCGTTGCATTCGTGCAGGCCCCCATCCGGGTCAATCGCCGATCCGGCCGTCTCGCGTCATGCTCCCTGCTATAGTCCGCGCCTTGCCGCTGGCATTCCCAAGGAGGCGCTCATGAAAGTCACCATCGACATCGACTGCACGCCCGAGGAGGCGCGCGCGTTCATGGGTCTGCCCGACGTGGCGCCGCTTCAGGCGCGGATGCTGGCGGAAATCGAGGCGCGCATGCGCGCC
>JAWXBK010000045.1:0-35589 GCA_034439975.1 Rhodospirillaceae bacterium
ATATACGGGGTGCCGGTGCGCTGCCCGGCGGCCAGGGCGGCGGGGGTGGCGGATCGGGCGGGGACGGCAATCTTGCCGATCAACTCGTGAACGCGGCGCTTCGTTATCGCGGTCAGGGCCCGCTGGTCGATTCGCTGCTCAAGGAGATCGGCGTCGCCGGCGGCGATCTGACCGGGCTGCATAAATCCTTCCCGGATCTCAATTCGGGGCCAACCGAGGGTGCGGGCGATGCACCCAAGGGCGGCAAGACGTCGTAACCGCGGCTTGAGGGGTGCGGCCGATATTCGGGCTGCGTTGTCGTGCGACCACCCTTGTGCCGTTTCGACCGCGCTCAATATGTAGGGTGCATTGATCGACGAATGTCTGCGGCGAGGAAATAGCTTAACGCATGGCGAGATCGGCAGCAGCCAAGAAGATTACCGAGCCGTTGATCAGCCCGATTCGGGCGATCGCGACCTACGAACTCGTCGCCGACCAGCTGCGTACGTCGATCATCCTGAGCCGGTTTCTCCCAGGGCAAAAACTGCCGCCGGAGCGACATCTTGCGGCCCAGCTTGGCGTTTCGCGTACGACGGTGCGCGAAGCGGTGCGGGCAGTCGAGGCGGAAGGACTGGTCGAGACACGGCGCGGCGCGACGGGCGGCATTTTCGTGCGTTCCTGGTTCAAGCATGGCAACGAGCTGCATCGACTGATTGACGCTCACTATGAGCAGCTTGCCGCGATCTTCGAGTTCCGGCTTCCGACCGAGTGTGCAGCGACGCGGCTGGCCGCCGAGCGGCGCAGCCCGCAAGAACTCGACGAGCTGCTCGCGATCTTCGATCGGATGCAGATCCTGACGGCCACGCAGGAGTCGCGCAGCCACGTGCCCAACATCGCACCCTTCGTCGCCGATGATAACGCATTCCATCTGCTGATCGCGCGGGCGTCGCGGAACACTTATCTGCAGGCCGCCGTTGAAACGGCACGGGCCCATATGTTCCTGCCGATTGGCGCGGTGTTCGAACGCCTTGAGGACAATGCGAACGATTTTCACGAGGAAATCATCCGGGCGATCCGCTCCAAGGATGGCGAGGCAGCCGAAGATGCGATGCGCCGGCATATTCTTTCGACGCGCGATCGCGTTCACGCCTTCATCGGGCGCTCGCCGGGCGATCCTGCCGCCAATGATTAGGGGCTCGATGTAGATGCCCGATCGACCGCTGATCGTCGGCCTCGGCGGTACGAACCGCGAAAGCTCATCGTCCGAAAAGGCGCTCCGGCTCGCGATGCGGGCAGCGGAACGGCGGGGCGCGCGCACGGAAGTGCTCGCGGGCGCTGCGCTCGATTTGCCAATGTATGTGCCCGACACGACGGCCCGCGACCCGAAAGCCACGCGCCTCGTGACGCTGCTGCGCGAGGCCGACGGGGTTATCCTTTCGTCGCCCGGCTATCATGGCTCGGTCTCGGGCCTTCTGAAGAACGCCCTCGACTATATCGAGGACATGCGCGGCGACGATCGCCCGTATCTGCATGCGCGCGCGGTCGGCTGTATCGTCTGCGCCTATGGCTGGCAGGCGACGGGCACGACGCTGGTCGCGATGCGCTCGATCGTGCATGCGTTGCGCGGCTGGCCGACGCCGCTCGGCATAGCGATCAATACTGCCGAGACGGGGTTCGACGACGCCGGCGACTGCCGGAGCCGCGAGGTCGCGCGGAATCTCGATCTGCTGGGCGAGCAGGTGATCGGGTTCGCGCGGATGGACTGGCCGGATTTCGGGAATGTGGCGCCGATCTGACGCCGACTAACGGTCAGATTCCGCAGCCAACGCCGTATCCGGTGGCAACGGATCGTACCCGCTTATCATGTGCAGGCGGCACGTACAGCCTTGCGGTTCCCGTCGGACTCGATGGCGGTGCCGTGCGGTTCAGCATCGGGCTGATTGGCGCCAAAGGCCGAATGCTGACGGCGCCGGATCAAATTTATGTGGATGGCATCAAGCAGGCGATCGACAACATTGTCGGCCGGCTGGGCGATGTGCTGAGTGCATTGAAACCATATCTTGTTGGTGGCGACGGCAACGCATTGCTCTCACCACGCGCCTGACGCCGCTGCGGCAAGCGAGAGCGATCTGCTTTTCCGAACCGCCTGAGCGCGCTATTCGGCCGTGTCGTTACGCTTGCGCGCGTCGAGCTTGAGATAACCGTCGCGGGTCTGTGGCAGTTTCCGATCGAGGATACGTGAGGCGACCACCGTGCGCAGGATTTGCGCGGTGCCGCCGCCGATCGTGAACATGCGGGCATCGCGCGCGATCCGCTCGAGCGGATAGTTTCGCGAATAGCCGCGTGCGCCGAAAATCTGCAGCGCGTCGTTCGATACCTTCATCGCCATCTCCGACGAAAAGATCTTGGCCTTCGCCGCCATGGTCGGATCGGGGAACGGATCGGCGCTTGCGGCGGCGCGATGGATCAGCAGGCGTGCCGCATCGATCTGCGTGCTCATATCGGCCAGCATCCATTGCAGACCCTGAAACTCGGCGATCGGCCGGCCGAACTGCTCTCGCTCGCGCGCGTAGTCGAGTGCCAGTTTGTACGCCCCGTCGGCAAGGCCGAGCGCGACCGTCGCCGCGCCGACGCGCTGCGAATTATAGGCATCCATCAATCCGGCAAAGCCGCGGCGAAAACCGCCGGGCGGGAGCAGGGCATGCTCGGCCGGGATTTCCATGTTCTCGAAAATCAGCTCGGTTTCGGGAATGCCACGCAATCCCATGGCCGGTTCGCGCCTGCCAACGACGAGGCCCTTGGTTTCGTCGCGGATGGCCAGAAATCCGCCGATCCCTTCTTCGTTGCCGCGTTCGTCGAACACGCGGGCAAAGACCATGTGCAGTTTCGAAATCCCGCCGCCGGTGATCCAGTGTTTGCGTCCGTTGATGACATAGCGATCGCCGCGGCGGTCGGCCCGCGTCGTCATTTCGTTCGCGGCACTGCCGGCGTCCGGTTCGGTGATGCAGATCGCCGGCTTGTCGCCGGCCAGCACCAGGCGCGCCGCCAGTTGCTTCTGCAGATCGGTGCCGTAACGCATCACCGCCGAGATCGCACCCATATTGGCTTCGACCACGATGCGCGCGGTGACGCCGCAGACCTGCGCCATCTGATCGATGACCAATACGGCGTCGAGAAACGAACGGCCGGCGCCACCGAATTCCACAGGAATCGTCATGCCCATGAAGCCGGCGTCGGTTAAAGCCTGCACATTGTCCCAGGGATAGGCCTCGCTGCGGTCGACCTCGGCGGCCCGCGGCCCGATCGTATCGTGTGCCAGTTTGGCGGCACGGGCGGCCAGATCTGCCTGATCGGGGTCCAGTTCAAACTGCATCTTCTTCCCTCCACCGGGTCCGCCCGCAGGTGGGGCCGACTTTCGGCCCTCATAGCCAGGGCGAGCCCCCCTCGAAACTGCCGCAAAACTATACCAAACTCGCCGGTGACAGTTTGTCCTGGATCCTGCGTAGCTTCCTGCCGCGCGATTGGCCACCCCAGCCGGTCGTGCCGAGGCCGAGCCTTGGGAATCCCGATCATGACGATGCATTGGATCGAGAGCGAGGCCGCGAGGGCCCGCTGGGGCCATGTGCTGCGCGGTGAAACGGCCCCCTGTCGATGTGTTATTCAGGCGGAAGCCGGGGTAATCGCCGCGGTGTAAGCTGTCAGCTTTCATGCGGAGTGTCGGATGCACGAGGATCGCTGGGGAAATCCGGTCACGGCGAGTACGAGAGCGGCGGTCGATGGTTATGACGACGCGCTCGCGGCCTTTCTTGAATACCGACTGGCGGCCGGCGAATATGTGAAGGCCGCGCTGGCGGCGGATCCAAGCTTCCCGATGGGCCTCTGTCTGCGCGGCTACATGCTGATGCAGCTTGCAACCAACGCCGTTGCCGGCAAGGTCGATCAGGCGATCGCGGCAGCGCAAGGGGTTGCAGGCGATGCGACCCCGCGCGAACGAATGCATCTCGAGGCATTGCAACAATGGCGCGTTGGACAAATCGGTGCCGCCTGCCGGCAGTGGGAGGACATCGTGGCTGCATTCCCGCGCGATCTGCTCGCACTCCGGCTCCACCATTTCATGAGCTTCTGGCAGGGACGACGCGTCGATCTGCGCGAAGTGCCGGCTACCGCGCTGAAGGCGATCGACCCGGAAATGCCCGGTTACGGTTTCGTGCTTGGAATGCACGCCTTCGGTCTCGAAGAATGCGGCCATTATCGACAGGCGGAACAACAGGGGCGAGAGGCCGTCGCGCGCAATCGCGACGATCTCTGGGCCATTCACGCGGTCGCGCACGTGCTTGAGATGCAGGGGCGCGCCGATGAGGGTTTGGGGTGGCTCGATTATCCGGCGGGAAGCTGGGCCGATCGCAATCCGTTCAAGGCCCATGTCTGGTGGCACGCGGCTTTATTCGCGCTCGAACGGGGCGATCCGGCGCACGTGCTCGAACTCTACGATCGCGACATCCGCGTCGATGAAAGCGGGTTCTATCTCGATGTGCAGAACGCCGCCTCGCTTCTGATGCGGCTGACGCTGGCCGGTATCGATGTCGGCGATCGCTGGCAGCCGCTGGCCGATCTCGCCCAGACACGGACCGGCGATCATGTGATGGCCTTCACCGATGCGCATTACATGATGGCGCTCGCGGGCGCCGGACGGATCGAGGCCGCCGGGCGTTATCTCGATTCGTTGCGGGCGTTTGCCGCCACGGGCGCGAACGATGCGGCCACGTTGGCGGCGACTTTGACAGTACCGATTGGCGAGGCATTGCTCGCCTATGGTGAAGGCCAATACGGACAGGCGGGCGACAAATTCGCGGCGCTGGTCGGCGCGATGGCGCCGATCGGCGGCAGTCATGCGCAGCAGGATATTTTCAGCCTGATCCTGATCGACGCCGTGATCCGCGCCGGGCGCAAGGACCAGGCACAAGCCCTGCTCGATGAGCGCGTCCGGCATCGTCCGGCCGATTTCGGCACCAGGAAGCTGATGGAAGCGCTCGCCCGCTAGCGACGCCTGGCCGCTGCCTGGTCAGGTCTTGATGCGGGCGACGAAGTCAATTTCGACCCGGCAACTAAAGACAAGCTCGGCGGCACCGATGGTGGTGCGCGCCGGCATCCGCCCCTTGCCGAAATAGCTGCGATAGACCGCATCCATGCGTTCGAACTCGTCGAGCTTCGTCATGTAGACATTCGCGCGCACGACATCGTCGAAGCCGAGACCCGCCAGCCTGAGGGCTGCGCCGAGCAGCTCCATGCAAGCCCGCGTCTCGTCCTCGATGTTGCCGAGCGCGATCGGTTTGGGTGAATCGGCCGCCACCTTGCCGGCCAGAAACGCGAAACCGTCGGCGACCACGATATCGCTGTAGCCGGCCGCGTCCGGCCGACCGGGCAGGTCGCGAAAATGCGCTTCGGACATTGTTCCGCGCCCTGCCTATCGCGGCTGGTTGCGCGCCGCGATCAGGCCAGCCATCAGATAGGCGATCACGTAGACGATCAGCCGGTAGACGACCGCCGAGCCGGGCGGGATGCAGATGAAGGAGAGCGCCGCGAGACCGCGCTTGCCGACTTCATGCGCGATGCGCAGCACCTCGTAATCGGTCATGCCGATCGGTTCGGCGAGATCGCCCAGGATATCGCCCGACGCCGGGCCGGCGCCGCCGATAATGTCCATGTCGAAATGGACGTAAACCTTGTCGGTGCCTTCATAGGCATGGCGCAGTTCTTCGCATAGCTTGTCGATGCCGAGATCGGTGCGCACCTTCCACATCGGATAGAAATGCGTGCCCTTGTTGAGGAATCCGCGCACGATATCCTTGTTCTCGAGCATGCCGCGCGGACCGATTTCGATCAGGTTGCGATGATCGAAATTGTCGAGGAACTCGTATGTCTTGTAGAGCCAGCTGTCGCTGCCGGCGATGCGCGGATCCATCGTCAGTTTGTCGAGCGGTGCGATGTCCCAATGGGTGTCGAGGCTTATCGTGCCGACCTTGCCCTTGGTCGATTCCGAAACCGCCTTGGCTATCGCGAAAGAACCGCAGGGCGAATTCTGGCTGATGACAATCGGAATTGCGCCGACAGCCAGCACGTCGTTGACCTTCTTTTCCACGGCAGCCTGTGCGCGCAACACGTTCGTGGCGGTCGGCCGCACCAACGCTTCCGGCGGAATCTCGGCATCGCCGTAATCGACGACCTTGAGATGTTCAAAAATGTCGAGATCGAAATCCTGGATGTATCCGGAGCCATAGCGGATCGACTGCTGGCGGATGCGTTTGGGTGCGGCGAGCCACTCGTCCTTCCCGACGCCGGCATAACTGCTCCAGCCCGCAACATAGGGCGCGCCGATGATCACCACGTCCGCGCCCTTGAGGCCGGCTGGATCGGTCACGTGCGGTCGCGCCATGAAGGTCGGCATATCCGCCTCGATCATCGGCACATACCAGGGGTTCATGTGAGAGAACGTGTTCTCGATGGTGGTGGAGCGGATTTCTTCCCAGCTCGGATAAGGCATGCTGCGTTCTCCCGGTTCGGATCTGCGGCCTCAGGATATCCGGATTTTCCGGATGGACCGCACCAACTTCTTCAGGCGTCTTTCTCGGCAAGGCCAACCAGGGTCGCCGCCAGCACGCGCGCGCCCGCGGCCAGATGCGCCGGTTCGGCATACTCCGTTGGATTGTGACTGATGCCGTCGCGGCAGGGCACAAAAATCATTCCGGTCGGGCAGATTCGAGCCACAAACAACGCATCGTGAAACGCGCCGGAGGGGAGGCGCATGCAGCTAGCCGGCAAGGCGTTTGCGGCATTCTCGACCCGGGCGACGATCGCTTCGGGGAAGTCGCAAGGCGGTTGCGTCAGCACCTCGCGGATCGAAACGCGACAGCCGCCGCTCGGGCCGGTGCAGCGCGCGACGATCGCGCGGGTCCGATCCTCGAGCACCTGCTGCTCGGGATGGCGCATGTCGATCGTGAAGCGCACTTGCTCGGGAATGGTGTTCGGCGAGTTCGGTACGACATCGACGCGCCCCATCGTGAAGCGCAGGCGATCTTCGGGATCCTCGGCGATCCTGCGCAGGTCGGTCATGATATCGATCGCAGCCGTGATCGCATCGGCACGCTTCGACATGGGCGTGGTGCCGGCATGCGCGCTGCGCCCATTTACTTCGACTTCGAACCAGCGCGTGCCCTGAATACCGGTGACCGCGCCGATATCGATGCGCCGGGCCTCGAGGACCGGACCCTGCTCGATATGCGCCTCGATATAGGCTTTGAAAGTCGGCCGGGTATCTAGCTGCCGGTCGGTATCCATGGCGTCCAGCGTCGACTTGAGTGCCGCGCTCAGCGTGGTGCCTTCGGCATCGGCGTTGGCGCTGAATTCGTCCACCCGGCGCAATCCCGAGAAAATGAGCGAACCCATCGCGCCCGGTGCAAACCGGCTGCCCTCTTCGTTGGTCCAGGCGACCACGGTAATCGGATGGTCGGTTTCGATGCCCGCATCGTCGAGACTTTCCAGAACCTCGATACCGGCGAGTACGCCATAGGCGCCGTCGAAACGGCCGCCCAGCGGCTGCGTGTCGATATGGCTGCCGGTGGCGACGGTCGGACGATCGTCGTAGCGGCCGGCACGCCGGATATAGAGGTTCGCGATCGCATCGGTTTCGATCCGATAACCGCGCATGCGCGCCCAGCCGATCAGCAGATGCCGGGCATCGATATCCTCGGCGCTGAGGGCCTGCCGGTTGACGCCGCCGGAAGGGAGCGCACCGATCTGCGCCAGTTCCATATGCCGGCGCCACAGCCGGTCTTCGTCGACGAAGCCGCAGAGGTGTGCGATCCGTTTCTGTGCGTTCATGGTTCCCTGTCCCCGACGGCAGCGCTCTTAACGGCCCGCTTCGATGCGGTCCGTGCAGATGAGCGCTTCCACTTTCGCGCGACCCTAGGGCCGCGCGCCCGGGGTGGTCAAGTATCTTGACAAATAAGACACCTTGCGCCGACCGGGCATAAATTCGATCGACAGGGGGAGCGGGCATGGCCCGGATCCTGCGCTGGATGCGGACGGGGCAAAAATCGGTTGACGCGACGCCTGCCGCCGGTGGGATATTGCCGCCACCAGCGTACACGATACTGCTGCATCCGGTTGCGAGATTTGCCCTGTTGCGTGGTCGATCGCGACGGCTGTCGCTGGGCGAAGAAAATGGGCCGCGGCCCGTCATGCTGCAATGGTTTTGCGGATCGTGTTTACGAATTGTCGGGTGGAATGGGGAAGCGGGGATGAAGAAGCCGGTTCAATCGAAAACGCGGCGGCGAATCGGCGGCAACGCGCAAAAGGCGCAAGCCTCGGCAAAGACCCGTGCAAAGCCCGGCGCTAAGAAGCCGGCAACTTCTTCATTGCACAATGCCAACCTCTATCTCGGCGGTCGCCTGCGTCACGCCAGGCTGGTCCAGGGGCTGAGCCTGCGCGAAGTCGCAGCGATGGTCGAGGTGTCGGAAGGCTATGTTTCCAAGCTCGAAAACGACAAAGTCCGACCTTCGCTCGCGACGCTGCATCGGCTGGCGAACGCGTTGCAGACCAATATCGGCGCACTGGTTTCGGAAAGCGGTCCGTTCGATCGCACGGTAACGGTTATCCGACTTGCCGAACGTCCGGTCCTGCAATTTGCCGGAAAGCGCCGGGGCGAAGGCGTCAGCCTCGAGAAACTTATCCCCTCATTGCCGGAAAGCCTTCTGCAGGCCAACGTCCATGTCGTCGAACCGGGCGGCGCGAGTGAAGATTTGATCCGGCACAATGGACAGGAGTTCGGTCTTGTTCTCGAGGGTGAGCTTCAGCTCATAGTCGCGGACGAGACCTATGAGATTCGTGTCGGCGATGCGTTCTCATTCGACTCGGATCGGCCGCACGGCTATCGCAACCTTGGCAAGGTGACGACGCGCATTCTATGGATCAATACGCCGCCGACATTCTAGCGCCAGGCGGTCTGTCTGCGCTGTGTAAGGTCCTGTTCATTTAAGCAAGTAACTTGACAAAGAGTCGGACCTGCCGTTAGCTCGTGGGCAAGGCGGGGCTGTCTGCCGAGCATCCCGCCATAAGGACGACGCAAGGTCGCAAGTGTCGTCCGCACGGGGAGACGCGCATGGACCAAGCCCGACATTGTGGCTCCGATGATGCTGTGCGCGTCGCACCTGCGATGTTGCGGCCCAGACTGTCGCTCGCCCGCCCCTAAGACCGGCTGGAGGCGCAACGATCATGGCATCGCTGTCGATCGAAACGCCCGTTGCATCGACGTTGCCGGATGTCAGCCCGGCCCTTTCGGTGCGCAATCTGCGGACTTACTTCGAAACGCCGGCCGGCACCGTTCGGGCGGTCGACGATGTGAGCTTCGATCTGGGGCGACGCGACGTACTCGCAATCGTCGGCGAATCCGGGTCGGGCAAGAGCGTCACAGCCCTCTCGATCATGAAACTGGTCCCGAGTCCGCCCGGCCGCTATGTCAGCGGCAGCGCCATGATGGAAGGGACCGATCTTATGGCGCTCGGCCCGCGCGAGCTTGTCGCGATGCGTGGCCGCAAACTGGCGATGATCTTTCAGAATCCGCGCGCGGCCCTCAATCCATCCTTCACGATCCGGAGCCAGATCGTCGAGACGCTGCGGCGGCACAATAGGTCGCTCACCGCCGCCGACGCGGAGCAGCAGATCGTGGCGACGATGCGCAGCGTCGGATTTGCCGATCCGCTGCGGGTCGCTGCGAGCTATCCCCATCAGCTCAGCGGCGGCATGTGCCAGCGCATCGGCATCGCGCTCGCCTTCGCCTGCAATCCGGAGATCCTGATCGCCGACGAGCCGACGACGGCGCTCGACGTGGTCGTGCAGGCGCGCATCCTCCATCTGCTCAAGCGCGCGCACGAAGAGAGGCAATTGCCGATCATCGTCATCACCCATGATTTCGGCATGGTTCGCGCGCTCGCGAATCGCGTCATCGTCATGTATGCGGGCCGGATTCAAGAGGTCGGCGATGTCGACCAGGTCCTCGAGCGACCGATGCATCCCTATACCAAGGCGCTGATCGCCTCGGTGCCGGATCCGGAGCGTGCGACCAGGCGCTTCTTCCAGGTGCGCGGCCAGCCGCCCGATCTGCTGCGGCTGCCTCACGGCTGCAAGTTTGCCGATCGCTGCGACCTGGCTATGGATATCTGTCGTCGCACCGAGCCGCCGCTTGCCATCGCGACCGATGGCAGCGGCGTGCGCTGTCATCTCTATCCCGCCGTACCGGTGGCGGCATGAACCCGGCCGTATCCGAGCCGCTGATCCGCGTGCGCAAGCTGCGCAAAGCATTTCCGATTCTCTCGGGCATCCTCAATCGGCGGAAAGTCGGCGAAGTGGTCGCGGTCGACGACGTCGATCTCGATATCTATCCGGGCGAGGTGGTCGGTTGCGTCGGCGAAACGGGTTCGGGGAAGTCGACTTTGGGCCGCCTCATCCTCAATCTGTTGCAGGCCGATTCAGGCGAGGTCCATCTGAACGGCGAACGCGTCGACGATCTGCCCTCGGCGCGCATGAAGCCCTATCGGCGCCATATGCAGATGGTGTTCCAGGACCCGCTTCATGCGCTCAACCCGCGTCGCACGGTCGCCGAGAACATCGCCTTGCCGATGGTGAATTTCGGCGAATCGCGGCGTGCCATTACGGAGCGGACCGAAGAGCTTCTCGATCTGGTCGGGCTCAATGCCGCGCACGCGAACCGCTATCCGCACGAATTCAGCGGCGGCCAGTGCCAGCGCATCGGGATCGCCCGGGCGCTCGCGCTCAATCCGCGGTTTCTCTTTCTCGACGAGCCGGTCTCGGCGCTTGACGTGTCGGTGCAGGCACAGATCCTGAACCTCTTGATGGATATTCGCGAGAAGCTCGATCTGACCTATCTGTTCGTGACGCACGATCTCAAAATCGTGCGCCATCTCGCCGACCGGATCGTTGTGCTTTATCACGGCCGTATCGTCGAAACCGGCGATACGCGCGATCTCTACGAATCGCCGTTGCATCCCTATAGCCGCGCCTTGCTCGATTCGATTTTGCGCATCGAGGCGAGCGATCGCTGGCAGCAGGTTGTTACCCGGACGCAGGACGCTGAAACTGGCGCAGTCGATTTCGCCGGCAATGTCCACGGCGGTTGCATCTATGCCGGCATCTGCCCCGATCGCTTTGAACCCTGCCGCGGCATCGTGCCGCCGCTGCGGTCGATTCGTAGCGGCCACAGCGTTGCCTGCCATCTTCACGATCCCGCCGTTGCCGGTGCGGGGGCACCGCAACGGGCTTCCGTAGCGAACTCATTGCGTCCGTGACGTCGCGAAAGGAGGGAAGGCGCGGCCACGATCAAGAACGAATATGCAAGCCATTCTGGCTAAACAGGAGGAACGCAACCATGAAGACGAATACCCACGAACCGGGACGATGGCGCTGTTTCAGCCGTCGCACCGCGCTTGCCGCATTCGGCGCGGCGATCGGTACGGCAATGACCGTCACCGGTTTCAGCTTTCCGGCCAATGCCCAGGAAAAGACCGTCGTAATGGCGATCGAGGGCGAGCCGGGCCAATTGGACCCGCATACCCACGCGCTGTGGCTGACCTATCGTGAAGTCTATCTGATGTTCGAAAGCTTCACGCAGCAGGATCTCTCGGTGTCGGATGTCGAAATCCCGCCGATCAAGCCGGCGCTCGCCGAAAGCTGGGAAGTCTCGGAAGACGGCACGGTCTATATTTTCCATCTCCGCCAGGGTGTCACTTTCCATGACGGGACGCCGTGGAACGCCGAAGCTGCCAAGTTCAATTTCGATCGCGTGCTCAACAGGGACTTCGAGTACTTCTACGAGCTCGCTTACAACTTCAATACCTGGTGGCATCAGGATATCGAGAGCTACGAGGCGGTCGACGAATACACGTTCCGCATCAACCTGAAGCAGCCGAACTCGGAGTTTCTGCGCCGCATCTCGATGGGCGGTTTCGGTTCGGCCGGCATGCTGAGCCCGGAATCGGTCAAGCAGTGGGGCAATGAGGATGTGAGTCTGCATCCTGTGGGAACCGGGCCCTTCAAATTCGTCGAGCGCGTCGTCAACGAAAAGATCGTGATGGAGCGCAACGCCGACTACTGGGATCCGCAGCGCGTTCCGCGGATCGACCGGCTGATCATCCGCGGTATTCCGGATGCGGCCACGCGCGAGCTTGCTCTGCTGACCGGCGAAGTCGACATCATCGCGACTCCGACGCCGGATTCGGTCGAGTACATCCAGGGTCAGGGCATGAACGTCATCATGGCCCCGGTGCCGACGATCTATCTCATGTGGATCAATTTCAAGCAGAAGCCGCTCGACGACGTGCGCGTGCGGCAGGCGCTTTACATGGCGATCGATCGCGAAGGCCTCTGCACCTATCTGCGGCGCGGGCAATGTCTGCCGGCCTATAGCATCCTGAACTTCGGCGGCCCGGGTCACGATCCGGCTTACCAGCCGATGCCCTATGACCCCGAACGCGCGAAGGAACTGCTGGTCGAAGCCGGCTATCCCGACGGGTTCGAGGTGCGGGTCGACTGGACGCCGGGCGGTGCCGGCGACGTCGCTACCGTGGCGGATGCGGAATGGATCAAGCGCGACTGGGCACGGATCGGCGTCGATCTGAAGATCGAGATCTTCGAGATCAGCACCTACATGCAGCAGATGAACAAGGGCATGCGCGAAGGCACCGGATTCATGCAGCTGTCATGGGGTGAAAACGCGTTCCATTGGCTCGACGCGTCGATCTCGCCCGCAGCTTTGCCGCCCAACGGGTTCAACGCCGGCTTCTACGACAATCCCAAGGTCGGGGAATTGCTGGCGGCGGCGCGTGCAGCAACCTCGGAAGAGGAAATGCTGGCGAAGCTTCATGAACTCCAGACGGTTGTGATCGAGGAAGATACCGCGTTCATCCCGACACACAGCCCGCTGGGCGTTTATGCGATGAATCCCAGCATCACCGGTTTCGTGCTGCCACCGCAGCATTGGACCGACCTGACGCTGATCGACAAGACTCAGTAAATATCAGGGGCGCCGGTCGTTATCGGCCGGCGCCCCCGTTTTTCGGTAGAGCGCCATGTGGAGATTCGCCGGTATTCGTACCCTGCACGCCATTCCGGTGCTCATCGGCGTGACGTTCGTCGTGTTCGGATCGCTCCAGCTCGTGCCGGGCGATATCGCGAACACGCTGTTGTCGATGTTCTATACGGAGGAGCGCGGCGAGGCGCTCCGCGCCCAGCTCGGCCTCGACAAGCCGATGCTGGTCCAATATGCGATCTGGGTGTGGAATTTGTTGCATGGCGATCTCGGGCAGTCGCTGATGCTGCGCCAGCCGGTCGCCGAAGTCCTGCTCGACAAGATCGGGAACTCGCTCATCCTGACTGGCGCCAGCCTGCTGATCGTCATTCCGGTCAGCTTCATCCTGGGCACGACCGCGGCGCGCCGCTTCCGCACCGCGACCGACCGGTCGATCGTGTTTTTCGCGATGCTGCTTGCCAGCCTGCCGGTCTTCTGGCTCGGCATCGTCCTGCTCTATTTGCTCGGCGTGAACATCAAATGGTTCCCGATGTCGGGCATGTACAACATGGCCAATCCCGGCGGCTTTCCCGACCTCATTCATCATCTCGTGCTGCCCGCAGTGACTACGGCCGCAACCTCGGTCGCGATCGTCACGCGCGTCACGCGCGGCGCGCTGATCGACACGCTCGGCCAGCCATACATCCTCTCGGCGCGCGCCCGCGGGCTCAGCGACTTCCGCGTGACCTATCGTCACGGCGTACGCAACGTCATGCCGACCTTTGCCAACATGTGCGGCCTGCAGATCGGCTATCTGTTCGGTGGCGCGATCTTCACCGAGATCATCTTCAACTGGCCGGGCATTGGATTGCTTTTGTACAATGCCATTCTGCAGCGCGACGTGCCGATGGTGCAGGGTTGCATCCTCGCGATCGCAGTCGTGTTCGTGCTCGCGAACCTGCTGGCCGACATCATCGTCTATGGTCTCGATGTCCGGCGGCGCTGAGGAACGGGCGATGAAGCCCGCCGCCATTCCCGGCCCTATTGTGGCGCCCGCTTCTCCGGCCGTGAAGCCGGCGCGCGCACGCTCGACATTCTATTTTGTCTGGCGCGCGCTGATCTCCGATCGCTTTGCACTGTTGGGCACGGTGATCGTCAGTATCTTCGTTCTGACCGCGATCTTTGCGCCTTGGATTGCGCCTTACGGGCCGGACGATGCCGATCCGGCGTTGCGACTGCAAGGCATCGGCACCGAAGGTCATATATTCGGGCTGGACAATCACGGGCGGGATGTTCTCAGCCGTCTGATCTACGGCACGCGCCTCTCGCTGATCGCCGGCCTCGCGCCGGTGCTGCTGGGCGGCATTATTGCCGTGCCGCTTGGCCTGATCGCCGCTTACTACGAGCGCTTCGGTCATCTCATCATGCGGGTGATGGACGTCCTGTTCGCCTTTCCCATGGTGCTGCTCGCCATCATGCTCGCCTTCTTTCTCGGGCCCGGCCTCGAAAACCTCGTCATTGCTCTCGTCGTTGTGCTGGTGCCGTACAACACGCGGGTCGTCTATGTGCAGGCACTGGCCGAACGCGAGCTGGGCTATGTCGAGGCGGCGCGTGCGGCTGCATCCTCCGATCTCCGCATCATGTTTGGCGAGATGCTGCCGCATGTCGTGGCGGCCTCCGTCGTTTATTCGATGACGATCGTCGGCACGATCATCGTGACGGCGGCGGGCCTCAGTTTCCTCGGCCTCGGCGTGCAGCCGCCCACAGCGGAATGGGGCATCATGACCAGCGAAGGGCGGACGGTGCTACATATCGCGCCGCACGCCTCCACATTGCCGGGTATCGCGATTTTCCTGTTGGTCATTGGATTCAATCTGGTCGGCGATGCGCTGCGCGATGCGCTCGATCCGCGCACGCGCCTGGTTCGTGTGAAACTGGCGCGCGGCAAGCAGGCGGACCCGGACGAAGATCCGGAACCGGCTTCCTAAATCGCGTCATAAAGAGGGATAGGGGCGCACCGATGACGAAGACGCGGATCATGCCGGAGGGCCATTGGGACTGGAGCATGCCAGTCAAATTTTCCCAAGGCTGGCAGGTCGGGAACCTGATCTTCGTCGGCGGGCAGATTTCGTCCGATGCGCGCGGCCAGACCATCGGCAAGGGCGATATCGCGACCCAGACGCGCAATGTGCTCGAACATATCAAAACGGTGCTGCACGCCGCCGGTGCCGAACTCTCCGACATCGTGCGGCTCAACACCTACTACTATCAGGACGCCGATGGACCCGCGGTCACTGAGTTCTGGGAGGAGATGACCCGGATTCGCCTGGAGTATCTCGCGGACCCGGGGCCGGTCGGCACGGCGGTTCGTGTATCGGGTTTCGCCTTCGAGGATCTGCTGATCGAGATCGAGGCGGTCGCGGCGATCGGCCCCAAGACGCGACTGATGCCGAAGAATCATTGGGACTGGAGCATGCCCGTCCCGTTCTCGCAGGGCTGGAAGGTCGGGAACCTGGTCTTTGTCGGCGGCCAGATCTCGGCCGATTCGCAGGGCCGCACGATCGGCAAGGGCGACATCGCGACCCAGACGCGGAATGTGTTCGAATCGATCCGTCGCGTGCTGCAGGAAGCGGGCGCGGATCTGTCCGACATCGTCAAGCTCAATACCTATTACTGCCATCGCGGCGAAGGCGCGGAGGTCACGCGCTTCTGGGAAGAGATGACACGCGTGCGCCTCGAGTATCTCGCCGATCCCGGCCCGGTCGGCACGGCGGTCCGCGTCGAGGGCTTTGCCTATGAGGATCTGCTGATCGAGATCGAGGCGATCGCCGCGGTCGGACCGAAGACGCGACTGATGCCAAAGGATCACTGGGACTGGAGCATACCCGTGCCCCTTTCGCAGGGCTGGAAGGTCGGCGATCTGATCTTTCTCGGCGGTCAGATCTCTTCCGACTCACGCGGCCGAACTGTCGGAAAAGGCGATATCGCCACCCAGACCCGCAACGTCTTCCAGTTCATGGAACGCGTCCTCGAAGAAGGCGGCGCCACCATGGCCGACCTCGTGAAACTCAACACCTACTACCAATTCTCCGGCGAAGGGCGCGCCGTCACCGAGTTCTGGGAAGCGATGACCAAGGTGCGCATGGAACATATCGCCGATCCGGGCCCGGCGGCGACCGCGGTGCGCGTCGCAGGTTTTGCCTTCGAGGATCTGCTGATCGAAATCGAAGGCATTGCCGCCATCAAATCATGATCGATTGAACCGAAAACGAAAGGGATATCCCAATGATCAAGAATCCTGTTCCCTGGCCGAACAATGCGCGTGTCGCCGTGGCCATCACCTTCGACATCGACAGCGACAGTATCCTTCATCTCGCGCACCCCAATCGTGCCGAGACGATGCTGTCGACCATGTCCTGGCTGAAATACGACGCGATCGCAGTGCCGCGCATTCTCGAAATGTTCAAGGATCACGGGCTGAAGCAGACTTTCTTCTTTCCCGCCTGGTGCATGGAGCGCTATCCGCAACTCGTCGACCCGATTCTGGAGGGCGGCCACGAGATCGCGCATCACGGCTATCTCCATGAGCACCCGAACGAGCAGAGCCGCGAGGACGAGGAATACTGGACCAGCCGCGCGCTCGACACGATCAAGAAGATGACCGGGCAGGCGCCGCGCGGTTATCGGGCGCCGCTCTACAATTTCTCGAAGAACTCCGCAGAGATTCTTTGCAAGCATGGATTTCTTTACGACTCCACGCTGATGGGCGACGATATCCCCTATGTCCTGAAATGCAGCAACGGTAGCCTGATCGAACTGCCATCGCACTGGGCGATGGACGACTGGCCGCATTACACGCATAGCCCGGACATGAATTACATGATGCCGATCAAGTCGCCGGACGAGACGATGAACGTCTACATGTCGGAATTCGAGGCGATGTGGGAGGAACGAGGCTTGTGGATTGCCGTGTGGCATCCTTTCGTGTCCGGTCGCCTCGCGCGTTGCCGGCGGGTCTCGAAGATGATCGAGGATATGCAGAAGAAGGGTGGCGTCTGGTTCGCGACGCTCGAAGAGATCGCATTGCATGTCAAGAAATGCATCGACGACGGCAGCTACAAGCCGCGCGTCGATGAGCTGCCTTACTATGAGGGGCGGGTTCCGGAGCTGCCAAAGGATTGGCAGGGACATGGACCGAACCATAAGGGCTGCTGACGATTGTTACAAAATCGGCGCAGGCGGGCATCGAAAGGGATGCTCGCCTGTTCCGCCAACCGGGCCGGGAGGTCAGCGCGATGTCGACGACCGTAATCAAGAACGCCGACTGGGTAATCGCTTACGACAAATCGACGGGGCACCACCAGTTCCTGCGCAATGTCGACGTTGCGTTTACGGGTGACAGCATCGTTCATGTCGGGCCGGAGTTTCCCGACAATGCCGACCGGACGATTGCCGGCGAGGGCGTCATGGTCATGCCAGGCCTGCTCGACCTCCATCTGCACGCGTATATGGAGATGCACGGCAAGGGCTTCTTCGAAGATCTTGCAACCAAACATATGGGGATGACGCAGCTCTTCGAATACACATGGCTGCTGCAGGAAGATCAGGAATCGGCGATTGCTGCAACGCAGGCGTCCGTCTCCGACCTTCTGCGCAGCGGCTGCACGACGATGGCCGAACTCTACTGTTCCGGCCTGCCCTATGACGGCTGGGTCGACATGCTCGGCCGCACCGGCATCCGCACCTATGTCTGCCCGATGGTGCAGTCCGGTCATTGGTACACGCCGAACGGCAAGGACCACCTCTATACATGGTACGAGGAGAAGGGCGTCCAGAATCTGTCGCGCGCGCTCGAGATGATCGACGCGGCGATGGAACATTCCTCGGGCCGTCTGCATGGCATGGTCGGCGCGGCGCAGGCCGATACCTGCACGGCGGATCTGTTCGCGCGCTGCAAGCAGGCGGCCGAGGATCGCGACATTCCGCTGCAGACCCATGCCTCGCAATCGGTCATGGAGCATCGCGAGATGATGCGCCGCCATGCCAAGACGCCGATCGAATGGCTCGCCGAGATTGGTGTGTTGGGGCCGAAGACGCTGCTCGGCCATGCGATCAATATCGATCAGCACCCCTGGATCAATCACTATGAGCATCGCGATCTCGAACGGCTGGCCGAAACCGGCACGACGGTCGTGCATTGCCCGCGTGCCTTTGCACAATGGGGGGACATGATGCGATCGCTCGGCGGCTATCGGAAGGCGGGCGTCAATATGGCGCTCGGCACCGATTGCTATCCGCATGACATGATCGAGGAAATGCGCATCGCCGGTCTGATGTCGAAGGTCGCGAGCGGCCATGTCGATCTGTTGCGGACCGAAGATGTATTCGAGATTGCAACCCTGGGTGCGGCGAAGGCGCTGGGACGCGACGATCTCGGCCGCATCTCCGTCGGTGCCAAGGCCGATATCGTACTGGTCGATCTCATGCATCCCTCGATGCGGCCGGTGCGCGATCCGCTGCGCTCGCTGGTTTATTCCGGCGTCGCCGCCGCGGTGCGCGACGTGTTCGTGAACGGCGAGCAGGTCGTGGCCGATCGCAAGGTACTCACCATGGATCAGGACGAGGTTCTGGACCGGCTCGAAGCGGGACAGCGTCGCGCGTTGGCCCGGGTACCGACGATGGATTGGGCCAAGCGGACCGCCGACCAGGTGTCGCCGCTCAGTCTGAAGATGGCGGCGCGCAACTGAACGCAGCCGGCCGTCGAGCCGGAGACAGGGGAATGCGATGACCTTGCTGATTCGAAACGGCCGCATCATTACGGCCAGCGATGATTACGTCGCCGACATCGTGGTCGATGGCGGTCGCATTCGTACTATCGGTCTCGACATACCCGTCGGCGATCACGCCGAGGTACATGACGCAAAGGGGCTTCTCGTTCTGCCCGGCGGCGTCGACGTGCATACGCATCTCGACTGGGACTTCGGCGTCGCGCGGACGGCCGATACATTCGGCAGCGGAACGAAAGCGGCGGCCTTCGGCGGCACCACCACGCTGGTCGATTTCTGCAACCAGGACGGGCGCACGCCACACGATGCGCTGGAGGACTGGCACAAGCGCGCGGCGACCGCCTGCGTCGACGTCTCGGCGCATCTCATCCTGACCAAGGTCAGCGAGCAGGTGCTGATCGACATGAAATCGCTGATCCACCAGGAGGGCGTGTCGACGTTCAAACTGTTCATGGCCTATCCCGGCGTTCTGATGGTCGACGATGCGACGATCTTCAAGGCGATGCGCGTCGCCCGCGACAATGGCGGCATGATCTGCATGCATGCCGAGAACGGGCCGGTCATCCAGGTGCTGATCGAGGAGGCGCTGGCCGCCGGCCATACCGCGCCGCGCTATCACGAAAGCACAAGGCCAAGCCTGATGGAGGGCGAGGCGACGCAGCGCGCAATTACCCTTGCAGAATTGGCCGAAGCGCCGGTTTACATCGTGCATCTGTCGGCCGCCGAAGCGCTCGCAGCGGTGACAGCGGCGCGCGACCGCGGTATCCGGGTCCATGCCGAAACCTGTCCGCACTACCTGTTTCTCACGAAGGAAGAGTATGCGCGACCGGATTTCGACAGCGCGAAATTCGTGATGACGCCGCCGCTGCGCGATCATCATCACCAGTCGATGCTGTGGCGCGGCCTCGGCACCGACGATCTGCAGGTAATCTCGACCGATCATTGCCCGTTCTGTTTCAACGAGCAGCCGCTCGGCATGAAATATTCGAAGCAACAGGGCCACGAAAACTTCAACAAGATCCCCAACGGTGCGCCGGGCGTCGAAACGCGGCTGCCGCTTGTCTATGACGGCGGTGTCCGGAACGGCCGGTTGTCGCTCAACCGCTTCGTGCAGGTGACATCGACGACGCCGGCGAAGCTGTTCGGGCTGTTTCCGCGCAAGGGAACCATCGCCGTCGGCTCGGATGCCGACATCGTTTTGTTCGATCCGAACGAAACATGGACGATCCGCGCGAGCGAACATCACAGTCGCATCGATTACAGCCTGTTCGAAGGCCGCTCATTGACGGGTCGCGTGAAAAAGGTCTTTCTGCGCGGCCAACTGATCGTGGACGGCCCCCATTGGAAGGGGCGCGAGGGCATGGGCGGCTTCATCAAGCGCGGCGAAGCGGGCCATCGAACGAGCTGACAGTTCGCAAAATCCGCTCAGCCAATCCGTTGCGGCAGGTACCAGACGGCAAGGAAGAGAGCAAAGGCGATCACTTCGATTGCGATGGCGACGCTTAGCCCGCGGGCACGTGCGACAAGCGTGCAGGCCAGCAGCTCGGTCAGGACCATGAAGAACGCGAGCCATACCAGCGACAGAAGCGCGAAGGCGCCGACGCCGCCGACTGCGCCGTAGAGGTTCAGCAGGAAGTCCAGCGGATGCGCCGCCCACTCGCCGTCCTCCTGCGCTCGCGACAGAATGAACAGCAGCGCAAAGCCGCCGACGAACAAGGCGAGCACGACACTCACGGCATGCGCGATCCCGCGGGTCATGGTCGCGCGCGCGGCGGGCGCCGCGCTGCCTGGATTGCCGTCGGTCATTGCATCTCCCCCTGCGTCGATCGGTGACCGCCCCGGCGGCCATCGATCTCGGCGCCATGGTAAATCGCCGGCGCGGCCGAATCACCTGCTATCGCGAACGGGGCATAGGCTGGGAGCATGGGTCGGGAATGAAGCAACAGCGCCGTTCGATTGGGCCGGCCGCATGCTAGATTGCATTGTCGTCCGGAATGCTATCGGGAGGGGTCATCCATGACGTCGAAGGGAAAAGTCGCCCTAGTTACCGGCGCGGGCAGTGGCATCGGCCGCGCTTGCGCGATCGCACTGCTCAAGGACGGCTATTCGGTCGCCATCACAGGGCGTCGGGCGGCGGCACTCGAGGAAACGCTCACCATGGCCGGGCCGGATGGGAAGCGGGGGCTCTCTTTGCCTGCCGACATTACCGATCCGGCGGCGCTCGCCGCGCTCTTCGCCGCGACCGAGCAGAATTTTGGCCGGCTCGATCTGCTGTTCAACAATGCCGGGCAGAGTGGACCCGGCGTGCTGCTGGAGGATCTCGATATCGCGGCCTGGAAGACCGTGGTCGACGTCAATCTCACCGCCGTCTTCCTTTGCACGCAGCATGCGTTCCGGATCATGAAGCGGCAATCGCCGCGCGGCGGCCGGATCATCAACAACGGCTCGATCTCGGCCCATGCGCCGCGGCCCAACTCTGCGCCGTACACGGCGACCAAGCATGCGATCACCGGCCTCACCAAATCGACCTCGCTCGATGGTCGCAAGTACGACATCGCCTGCGGCCAGATCGATATTGGCAACGCGGCGACCGAAATGACCGACGCGATGGCCCGCGGCGTGCCGCAGGCCGACGGTTCTCGCGCCATTGAGCCGCGCATGGATGTCCAGGACATCGCGCGTGCAGTTGTCTTTATGGCCGGCCTGCCCCTCGATTCGAACGTGCAGTTCATGACCGTGATGGCGACCAAGATGCCGTTCATCGGGCGCGGCTGAGCCCTCTCGCTTTCCCTTCACAAACGCGCCGGCATCTGCAAGGCTCGTCGACGATCGCAGGCACGCGGTCTGGCTGACTGAAAACGGGAGGACGAAACAGTGGGCGCAAACTATTTTCCGAAGAGCGAGTATGAAGAGCGCTGGCGCAAGACCCATGACGAGATGGCGCGGCGCGGCTTCGATGTCGCGGTCGTCTGGGCAAAGGGCTCCGGCGCTTATGAGCGCTACGGCAATGTGCTCTGGCTCACCAATTATTACTCCGCCCATTCCGGGCAGGAGCCCGACAATAATTTCTGGCGCGCGCGGTCTTTCGCCGCCGTGGTGTTGCAGCGCGGCGAGACCCCGGTGCTGCACAATGACGAGCCGCTCGAATACAAGGACTGGATTGCGACCGACCGCGTCGAATGGCATCTCAATCCGATCGCCGGCGTGGCCGAGGATCTCAAGCGCCGCAAGGTGACCGGCAAGGTCGCTCTGGTCGGCTCGGATTTCTTTCCCTTCAAGTATATGGACGAGTTGCGCGCCCTCACACCGGACATCGAGTGGGTTGTCGCCGACGATCTGGTCGGATCGGTCAGTCTGGTGAAGTCGCCGCGCGAACTCGATGCGTTCCGCGAGGCCGGCGAAGTCTCCACCTTGGCGATGAACGCGGCGATGGAGGCGTTGGTCGCCGGCAAGTCTGAAGCCGAAGCGGCGGCAGTTGGCGGCGCTATCGTGCTGCGCGGTGGCGGCATTCCCTATCTGATCCGCATGTGTCACGGCAAAGGCCGGCGCATGCTGGATTTCGCGCGCAGCAATCTGACCGGCTTCAGTCCCGATACGCCCGAGCCGGGCGATATGGTGCGCTGCTGGATCATGGGGCCGATGAAACACGGCTATTATCTCGATCCGGGCCGCACCGCTGTCTACGGCAAGCCGACGAAAGAGCAGAAAGACCTCATCCTAGGCTGCGCGGGCATTATCGAAGGTGTCATGGCGGCGGCAATGCCGGGCGTCAAACTGCACGAACTCGGCCGCATCGGCGATCGTCTCTACAAGGAGGCGAATGGCGGTTCGGTGAAGGACCAGGCGGCGGCGCAATGGCCGCTCTACGGGCATAGCAACGACATGTTCTTTACCGGCGGTATGTTCGGCGAGAAAACCGCCAACCCCGACGAGTATCTACCGGAAAACTCGGTCGCCAGCGCGGAGGCGTTTCTTACCTGGGACGGTGTCGGTGCCGCCGGCTTCGAACAGAATTACATCGTCACGAAGAACGGACCGGAGCTTTTGACCCGTACACCGATGATCTGGTTCTGACCGAACGCCTAGCCCCGCGCGTTATAGGCGATATGAGGCCGGCGTTCGGGATGTTTCCAGGCGCGGTAGTAAGCGACGATATGCGGTGCGAGCTCTGCGACCAGCCGCGCGGCGTCGGCCGGATAAGGCTCGGCGGCGAGGCGTGATGCGAGTTCGCGTTGCGCCGCCTCTTCGTCGAAGCCGAGCACCCGTTTGTCGTCGTAGACCATCTCGCCGGCGATCATGACGCTGCGCACATCGTCGGCACGCGCCCTGAGCACGATGAGGTCGAGCGGGTCGCATTCCGGCGCCGCCCAGGGCGCCAGCATCCGCTTGAGATCCAGGATCACCAGATCGGCCTCATAGCCCGGTTTCAGCCGGCCGAGCCGGCCTTCCTTGCCGAGCAGCTTTGCGCCATTGATCGTCGCCATCGCGAACACATCGCGCGGGCGCGGTGCCGGATCGCTAAAGGCCGGGCCGCGCTGCAACCTGAGCGCCAGGCGCATTTCGGCGAACATGTCGTCGTCGTCATCGAGCGTCGTGCCGTCCATGCCGAGACACGCTGTCGCGCCGGCTTTCAGCAACGCATTGAGCGGCGCGATGCCGGCACGCAGCCGCAGGTTCGATCCCGGGCAATGCACGACCGGCGATCCGCTCGCCGCCAGAATCTCGATATCCGCATCGTCGAGCCAAACGCCATGTGCCATCGAAAAACGCGGCGACAGCATGCCCAGTCCGTGCAGATGCCGAAGCGCGCTTTGTCCGTAGACATGGCCGCCCATCAGGTTCTCGTAATAGGATTCCAGGAGATGCGTCTGGACACCGGTATCGAGCGCTGTTGCCCGTTCGACAATGCGCTGCATGAACGTGTCGCTCACCCATTGCGGGCCGGGGGGCGCAAACCAGACATCGACCCGAGCGTTATCCCGGTATCGCTGCCACGCGTCCTCGATAATCCCGATGTAATCGTCCTCGTCGAGATTGTCGGGACCGGGCATGAACGTTTCGCGCGTTCGGGCGGCGAGTGCTGCGGGCAGGGTCTTGAGAAATGCATCGTCGCCGCCCGCCCCGCCGTGAACCAGATGGCTCTGCCGTGATGTGCCGGCTGCAAAGGCAACGCGAATGCCGCTGCGGCTATAAGCGTCCAGCGCCGATCGGACCCGCGCGGTATAGACATCGGCGGTTCCGGCGCCGCTATGAACGTCGACCACCGCGGTCACGCCGGTGCGCAGCAGATGCGCCGAGGCAAGAAGTGTGTTGAGCCCGACATCGCGCCGCCGCAACACGGCATGTGCGAGAATCCAAGGTTCGAGAAAATCGTCGAGCAGACCGAGCTGCTGCACGCCCGCGCCGTTGGCATGATGATGGGAATTGATCAGGCCCGGTATGATGGCGACATCAGGGCCGCCGAGGGTGCGCGCGTCGGGATGGCGCGCCTGCAGATCGTCGAAGGGTCCGCTCTCGACGATCTTGCCATTGTCGATCTGCAGTGCCGCATCGCGCAGAATCGGATCGTCGTCTCCTGCACCGGTCACAATCCAGCGGGCACGGACCAGCGTTGTCTCTGCCATTTTCCCATTGCTCCCAACTTAGCGTCGAAGACTCCCACGCCGATTGCGGCCTCGCGAACCCGTCGGCCCGGCGGCTGGCTGAATCGTCGGCGCGATCTTCGGCGATGCCCGGCGGAGCGGCAATGGGCTTGCCGATTGGCCGCCAGCCGGCCCAAATAGCGGCGCTCGCCGGCGAATCGGGGGCCTATCGGGGAGGGACTGGGATGGCAGGCAACCAGGAGCAGCCCGGCGACGTGCGTTACGAGGTCAGCGACAAGCCGCCTCATGCGTTATCCGCCGCACTCGCCGCACAGACCGTGATGGTGATCCTCGCCGGGATCGTTCTTACGCCGGTCATCGTGCTGCGCGCCGGAGGCGTGGTCGAGCAGTTTGCGGCTTGGGCAATCTTCGTCGCTCTGTTGGTCAGCGGCCTCTGCACCATGTTGCAGGCGCGGCCGGTCTGGCGTTTCGGGGCGGGTTATATCCTGTTCATGGGCACGTCCGGCGCCTTCATTTCGGTCGGCGTGACCGCAATCCTCGAAGGCGGCATGGCGTTGCTGATGACCCTCATTGTCGCATCGTCCCTGATCCAGTTTCCGTTGGCCGCCAATCTTGGTCTGCTTCGACGCATCATTACACCAACCGTCGGCGGCACGGCGATCATGCTGATCGCCGTCACCGTCATGCCGATCGCGTTCGGTTTGATGTCTAATCCGGCCGCAACCGGCGAACCGGTCGCCGTCGGGGCCGCCGCCAGTGCGATCGCGACTCTCGCAACGATCGTTGGCGTCTCTATTTTCGGCGGCAAGCGCGGGCGTCTCTGGGCGCCGCTGGTCGGGCTGATCTGCGGATCCGGCGTCGCCGGCGCCTATGGGTTGATCGACCTCGGCAGTATCAATTCCGCCGCGTGGATTGGTTTGCCGGCCTTCGCCTGGCCGGGGTTCGATCTCTCGTTCGGCCCTGCCTTCTGGGAACTGCTGCCGGCTTTTGCAATTGTTACTCTCGTCGGTGCCATCGAGACCTTTGGCGACGGTATCGCGATTCAACGCGTATCTTGGCGGAAACCGCGGGCAGTCGATTTCAGGTCCGTGCAGGGTGCGGTCTATGCCGATGGCCTCGGCAATCTCTTATCCGGTCTAGGCGGAACGCTGCCGAACACCACCTATTCCACGTCAGTCTCCGTCGTCGACATGACGGGCGTCGCGGCAAGGCGTATCGGGCTTTACGGCGGTATCCTGCTCGCTCTGCTCGCGTTTTCGCCGAAGATCGCTGCCGTGCTGCTGACGGTGCCGAACGCCGTGGTCGGCGCCTACATCATTGTCCTGCTCGTGCTGCTGTTCATGCATGGCGTGAAACTCGCGACCGAAGAAGGCATCACCTACGAGAATATCTTGATCGTCGGACTCGGCTTCTGGCTTGGCGTCGGATTTCAGCAGAAGGCCTTGTTCTACGACCTGATGCCGGCCTTCGCGCAATCGTTGCTCAGCAACGGCATGACCGCCGGTACGATCGTTGCCATCCTGCTCACATTACTGTTCCGTGCGAAGCGCGGCCGGCCGAAGCGCCTGGCGACTCATTTCTCAGTCGCGTCGGTACCGCAAGTGCATGAATTCATCGAATCGATTGCGCGCCGCGCGGGATGGGATAAACCGGCGATCAATCGCCTGCAGCTTGCGGCCGAGGAAGCGCTGGTGGTGATGCTCGAGAAGGCGAAAGGAACGGCGGACGACAAACGCCTGCTTCGAGTCGAGGTCCGTCAGGACGAAGGAATGATCGAGCTCGACCTCATTACGGCGCCCCGCGGGGCAAATCTCGAAGACGAACTGCCGCTGGTCATGCGCAGCGCCGCTCCGCCGGAAGACATGCTGTCATTCCGGATCCTTAGCTCGATTGTCGACGATATTCGCCATCAGCAATTCCACGGCATCGACATCGTGACGCTCAAGGTGAGCAGCCGACCCCTGTAAGACCAACCAGACGCCGCCGTCGCGCCCCGCGATCGGGGGCCCGACGGGCTGCGCCCGGGTTCGTCTTGTCCGTCAGCCTTTGGGGCCGATGAACAGCCAGATGATGAAGCCGAGAAGCGGCAACAGCAGGAGGATCACGACCCACAGCACTTTCGTGCCGGACGAGGCCGAGCTTTGCACGGTCTTGACGATCGCATAGATGACGGCGACCAGGAGCAGAAGCCCCAGAATGCCACTGACTTCGATGCCCATAGGCGTGTTTCCTTGATTGATTGACCCCTCTTAGTTTGCGCACGGACCGCGTGGCGATGCCAGCAAGAATGCGGCCGGGTTGCTGCGGCTTTGATCCACATCATCCGGCCGACCGAGCGATCGTCGGCCAGCGCGCGAGACACTGACCGGATCCCCGCATCTTGACGGCCGGTCCGCGCCGCATGGATGCTTCGCCGGCACGCAACGGGGGACAGGCCGGCTCGACGTCGCCGGCGGAGGACGATGTGGACCTGATTCTGAAGGGGGCTCGGATTGCCGGTCGCGAGGACAGGCCGGCGATGGATATCGGCATCGGCGGTGGGCGCATTCTCGCCATCGAGCCGGATTTGCCGACCAAAGGCCCGGTGATCGAGATTGGCAACCGGCTGGTCGCACCCGGTTTCATCGAATGTCATATCCATCTCGACAAATCGCGCATCTTCGATCGTGCGCGCCTCGTGACGGGCAAGGTGCCGGAGGCGTTCAAGGAAGTGCTGCGCCTCAAGGAAGATTTTACGGTCGAGGATGTGCGGCAGCGGGCGATTCAGACGCTCGAACGTTCGATCCTGCATGGCGTTACGCATATGCGCACCCATCTCGAGGTCGATCCGGCGGTCGGATTGCGCGGGCTCGATGCCATTCTGCCGCTGATCGACGAGTATCGATGGGCGATCGACATCGAAATCTGCGTGTTCCCCGAAGAAGGCATGATCGACATTCCCGGCGTCGAGGACATGCTCACCCAATCTCTGAAGCGTGGCTGCCGTGTGATCGGCGCGGCACCGGAAGCCGACAGCAATCCGCGTGCCCAGATCGACCGGATCTTCGAGATTGCGCGCGACTTCGATGTCGATATCGACATGCATCTCGATTTCGGGGAATCGGCCGAGAAGATGCTGATCGAGTATGTCTGCGACAAGACCGAACAGTTTAACTATGGCGGCAGGGTCACGGCGGCGCATCTGACGATGCTGTCGACGGTGCCGCGCGAGCGCTTTCGCGAAGTCTGTCGGCGGATGGCCACGGCCGGCGTCGCAGCGACCGTGCTGCCGAGCACCGATCTCTATCTGATGGGCCGCACCGCCGAGTGTAACGCCGTGCGTGGCGTGACGCCGGTCCATCTCATGGTGAAGGAAGGGATGACGGGGTCGATTGCCACCAACAATGTGCTCAACCCGATGACGCCCTTCGGCGACGGTTCGCCGACGCGGATCATGAATCTCTATGCCAATATCGTCCAGATCTGGCGGCGCGAGGAGATGGCGGATGTCTTTGACCTGATGACGGAACAGCCCGCCCGCGCGATGCGGATCGAGCGCTACGGCGTTGAGGTCGGCGCCCCGGCCGATCTGGTGGTGCTCGATGCGAAAGATCGCGCCCAGGCGGTGATGGAGCTCGTCCGGCCGATCTGCGCATTGAAACGCGGTCGCCTTACCTTCCGACGTGCCGAGACCCAGTTGTTGCATCCATAAGATGGCCAGCAGACCGCCCGCTGATCTTGCGCTAGTATCTGGACGGCGCGGGTTCCGCGCAAAAACTCCCGGAGGTCATCGATGGCACTAACGTTCTATTATGGCTCAGGCTCGTCTTATGCCTGGAAGGTCTGGCTGACGCTCGAGCACAAGGAAATTCCCTATGAGTTCAAGCTGCTCTCTTTCGATCGCAACGAAACGAGAAGCCCCGAATTTCTGAAGCTCAACCCGCGCGGCAAGGTACCCACGATCGTCGATAACGGGTTCGCGATCTGGGAATCCTCGGCCATCGCCGAGTATCTGGAAGAACGCTATCCGCAGAAATCGTTACTGCCGGGCGATGCCAAGCAGCGCGCGAATGCGCGGCGGCTTGTGGCGGAGGCCGATTCCTATGTCGCCCGATTCATGGGCAAGCTCAGCGATCTGACTATCTATCGTGCCGAGCCGGGCAGCCGGAGCGAGATTGAACCCGTGCAGAAGGAGATCCTCGAAGAGCTCATGCTGCTCGAGGCTCAGGTTGGCGAACCGTATTTGCTCGGTGACCTGTCGCTCGCCGATTTTACGCTCTATCCGCATCTTCGGATTTTTCGGCGCATCGAGGAGCGTCATCCCGGGAACGGTATTGCCGACAACCGCATTCCTGCGAAATTGCGGGCCTGGATGAAGCGCATCGAGGCGCTTCCGTATTTCGAGAAGACGCTGCCGCCGCACTGGAAGGGCTGATCGCATTCATCCCTAAAGCCGATTGATCGCCGGCGTCTGACTCAGTGTGAATCGGCCGTGCGGCATTTCAGTCGGTTAATCAAAACGGGCCGGGATCATCGAGATCCCGGCCCTTCTTTTTGCGTCAGGCCGTCCGCGGATCGGCCATCGCGAGGACACGAACCAGCAGATCGCACCAGCGATCCTGCGGCTCCCAGCCGAGCACCTTGCGCGTGCGGCCGATATCGTAGACCGAGGCGCGCGGATCGGTGTCGTATAGCGCCGGATTTCGGATCTCGGGATCGACGCCGAACTCGCGCCGTACCAATTCGCGCGTCGGCAGTGCCGTAAAGCTGTCGGCGGCCGACACATAGAAGACGTCATAGGGACCGGTATCGGTCTCGAGCGCAGCGCGAAAGCAGCGCGCGGCATCGGCCGGACTCACAAATGCCCGCGAGCCGAGAATTTCTTCCTCGGTCGATCGCCATGTGGGGTGCATCGCCTTCGGCGGCGGCGTTCCGCCATCGAGCGCAATGGTCTTGAGCGCGGCATCGTAAGCAAAATCGGCCTGCATCACCCAGGTAGGGCGCAACGCGCAGACCGTCATCCGACCGCGCGCGGCGAATGCCTTGGCAATGAGTTCGCCGACCTGCTTGCTCAGTCCGTAGGCATGGGTCGGTGCGCCGGGATGGTCGGTATCGACCGGCAGATAGCGCGGCGGATTGTGCCGGCCCAGTGCGACGGCGGAGATGCTGGAGCAGACCACCGCGCGTTTAACGCCCGCGGCTTCCGCGAGATCGAGCACATTCCACAGCCCCTGAACATTCGTCTCGAAAAAGCGATGCTCGGGTGCGGCGACGGCCTCATCGAGTGCGGCGAGATGAATGACGGCATCCTGACCGGAGACGGCGCGCGCGACGGCTTCACGGTCGAGAATGCTGCCCGCAATGTAGGGAACCGGACGCTGTGGCGGCGCCAGATCGAGCACAGATACCTGCGCATAACGAGCCAACTCGTCGACCACGAAACGACCGAGCATGCCGCTGCCACCGGTCACCAGAACTTTCTCGAACCGCATGTCGGATTACGCCCCTGTTCCGGTGGACTGCAACTTATAGTTCATGTCTCGAATTACCCCAACCCTTGCATGCGCGAGAATCCCAGCGTCGCCCTTGGGCCGGGCGGCGAGCGGGAGGGGCGCATCATCGCATCGACCGGGGGGGCGGACCAGTCAACCTCGTCGCCTTCGTCGTCAAAAAGATCCTGGCACAGTTTTCTGACGGCGCATTGCGCTACGTCGATCCTTTGGTCAGCATTGCCTGTGAGCTTGCTTCGCTGCCATTTACGCCCAAATGAAACGCATGGATCGAGAGATACTGTCCCTGCCGGGGTGCACCGCCACAGGCCACAGCGCGCCGACACTCGGCCGCCGCACCCTGCTGGGCTCGGCGGCCGCATTCGCCGCCACTGCCGCGTTCGGCTTCGGGAATGCCGGCGCTGTCGATACGCCGCGTTTAACCAAAGAAATCCCATCGACCGGCGAACGCATCCCCGCAATCGGGATGGGTTCGTGGATCACGTTCAATGTCGGTGAGGATGCTGCGTTGCGTGCCGAACGCGCCGGGGTGCTACAGGCATTCTTCGATCGGGGCGGGGGCATGGTCGATTCTTCCCCGATGTACGGTTCGTCGGAAGCCGTTATCGGATACTGTCTAAAGACCGTTCCGGACACACAGTCGCTGTTCGCGGCGAGCAAGGTATGGACCCTGCTGCAATCGTCCGGCCCTGGCCAGATGGAAGAATCGCGCGCGCTCTGGGGAATTGAACGCTTCGATCTGATGCAGATCCACAATCTGCTGAACTGGGACGGGCATATCGAGACATTGCGCGCCGACAAGGCCGCCGGCCGAATCCGGTACATCGGTATCACCACGTCGCATGGTCGCCGTCACGACGAGTTCGAAGAGGTCATGCTCCAACCGGACCTCGATTTCGTCCAGTTCACCTACAACATCCTCGATCGTGAAGCCGAAGACCGATTGCTGCCGCTGGCCGCCGAACGCGGCCTCGCTGTGATCGCTAACCGGCCATTCCGGCAAAAGGCGCTGATCGAACAGTTTGCCGAGCATCCCTTGCCGTCATGGGCCGGCGAATTCGACTGCGCGAATTGGGCGCAGTTCCTGCTCAAGTTCGTGATCTCGCATCCCACTATCACCTGTGCGATTCCGGCGACAACGCGGGTCGATCATATGTATGAAAACATGGGCGCGCTCGAAGGGCGCCTGCCCGATGCGGGGATGCGCGAGCAGATGATCCGCTACGTTGAGACCCTCTAGCGGCCGGCGGTCGTCGCGATGTCGCCATACGACGCCGATGCCCTGTTCGCTTTTCTTGAGCAATATAATCGGGCCCTCTGGCCGGCGCAGATCCTTGCGCTGCTGCTGGCGTTGGGTGCGCTCGCCCTCGCGCCCCACCCGCGCGCCGGCAGCGGTCGTCTGGTGGGTGGAATCCTGTCGGCGGCGTGGTTGTCGAGCGGCATTCTCTATTACCTGCTCCATCTTTCGGAAATCGACTTCGTCGCGCCGCTCTTTGGGCTTCTGCTGATCGCCCAGGGACTTCTGCTGGCTTGGGACGGGGCAATTCGCGGCCGGTTGTCGTTCGCATTTCGCAGCGATTCGTCCCGCTGGGCGGGTCTCGCGCTGGCATTTGCGGCGCTGATGTACGAGCCACTGATCGCGATGCTTGGAGGCCAGGATTGGCTGGCCGTCCGAGTCGTCGGGCTCGCACCGGCCCCGACGTTGGTTTTTACCCTGGGGCTGCTGCTGCTGGCGGAGCGCGTGGCTATTTATTTGTTGGTCATCCCGATCTTGTGGGCGATCGGTGCTTTGGCGCTCGCGTGGTTTCTCGGAATTCCAGCCGATCTCGTTCTACCGCTTGCCGGTATTGCGGCCGGGCTCTTGATCCTCTGGCGCCGCACCGGCCGGGTGCGACTGTGACCCGGGCGCCGCTGCGGGTGTGAACAGCGCATCATTTCCAGCTAAATCCGCTGCAAAAGCTTGATCCGCGGGCCAAGGCCTAGTATCGCTGCCGAAGGTCGGATGGGGGCGATCGATCGGCGCGCTAAGTGATTCGCCGCCCGGTCGGAGCCGGGAGCGGCTCGATTCCGCAGCGCCTTCCACCGCCGGAAAGTTCTCGTTGGTATCGTCCGCCCAATGGCCCGTCATTCGACGGCCCGGGGTCGTCGAGACGGTCGGTGCCAACAGAAAACGCGATTCTCGGTCTGTTGTTTTCTTGTGTTCCGGGGAGCGCTGTGATTCTGTCGTAACTGCAACATTCCATGGAGAATCCAACATGGCCGAAAAACCGGCTGCCAAACCGGCGAAGGTCCCCACCGTTTCCCTGAAGCAAATCGCAGCAGAGATTGCCGAGGCGCATGAGCTGTCGAAGAAGGACGCCCAGGCGATTCTGGACGACTTCATCGCCCGCATCGGAAAGCACCTGAAGAAGGGCGAGAAGCTGCGCCTGACCGGTCTCGGGATCCTCCAGGTTCGCAAGCGCCCCGCCCGAATGGGCCGCAACCCGGCCACCGGCGAAGCGATCAAGATCAAGGCGAGCAAGAAGGTCGCGTTCCGCCCGGCGAAAGATCTCAAGGACTCGATCTAATCGCAGATCGGCGCGCGCGGACCGGACCGTTCATCCACCCGTCTCCGCGCGCGCCTTCTCTGCCGACGGCGCCAACGTCGCGCGCGATCATCTGCCGCCGGATCCGCAGACTCGTCATCGCTTCCCGATCTGGTTCAGCGATCCTTTTTGGGAGCCGCAACGCTCCATAGGCTCGATATGCGCCCGCATTCTTGCCCCGTTGCCGGTATCTGATATATCATATACAAGATTTGGTGGCGCCGATCGTGGCACGTCGGCGCCGAACATTTGAGCAAGCGAGGGAGACCGGGCGCAATGGCCAAGACGAATATGTATTTCCCCCAGGAGGAGTACGAGGCGCGGTGGAAAAAGCTCCACGACGCGATGCGCGCGAAAGGCTACGAGATCGCGCTGGTATGGGGGAAGACCGCCGGCACGTACGAGCGCTCGATGGAGACGGCTTACCTCACGAATTTTTTCTCGACCCATTCCGGCCAGGAACCTGATTCGCATGTCTGGAACGCGCGTTCGTTCTGCGCCGCGATCATGGAGCCAGGCAAATCGCCGGAACTGCACACCGACGAGGCCGATCCGCAGATGGATCGACTGCCAGTCGACAATTACCACTCGCATCTCGATCCGATTCAGGGCGTCGCCGACGCGCTGAAAAAGCGCAAGATCAAGGGAAAGGTTGCCTTTGTCGGCAGCGATATTCTGCCGGTCAAATATGCGGAACAGCTCAAAAAAGCGACCCCCGGCATCGAATATGTCTACGAGGACGATCTCGTCCGCGACATTCGGTTGATCAAAAGCCCGCGCGAACTCGACATGTTCCGCGAGGCCGGCGCGATGGTGACAGTGGCTCTGACCAAACTGATCGAGGCGATGATCATGGGCAAGTCGGAGGCCGAAGCTGCGGCTGTCGGTGGCGCCGAATTGCTGCGTCGCGGCGGCGGCTGGCATCGCATCGCGATCTCGCATGGCGACAAATCGGCCTATCCCGAAAGCGATCCGCTCTCCGGCTACTCGCAGACTGCACCGAAGACCGGCGATATCTGCCACGCCTTTATCTACGGGGCGATCTGGCAGGGCTACTGGCTCGATCCAGGGCGCACTTTCGTCTGCGGCCGCAAACCGAGCGCGGAAGGGAAGAAGCTGATCGAGGATTGCGTCAAGGTGATGGACGCGATCGAGGAGAAGGTTCGCCCGGGCGCGAAGCACCGCGACGTGTCGCGTCATGCGCGCAATGTCCATGACCAGGTGAAAACCGAAGAATGCTTCTACGATACGAGTTGGCCGTATTTTGGTCACAGTAATGGCTGTCTATGGGAGAAGCCGTTCCTGCTCACCGATCCGGACAAGGTGCCGGAAGATTGGGTGTTCCAGGAGGGGATGGTCGCCAGTTCCGAGGCGTTCCTGACGCGCACCGGAATCGGTACCGCCTCTTACGAGACCAACTGGATCGTGACCAAGGATGGCATTGAAAAGATCACGCCGTTGCCGATGATCTGGTGGTGACCACTCCGACCTTCGCCGGAGTGCTTATGGAACGAGCTGGGAGGAACGTCATGAATAAGAACAGTGACACAAAAAAAATCGCCTTCGATCCAAACACCGGGATCCTGCGGACCCGGACCTATCTCAACATGTCGCGTCGGCAGTTCGGCCGGAGCCTGGCGGCCGGGGGAGCCGCTGCGGCGATGGCCGGCATGATGCCCGGGCACGCAAAGGCAGACACCACCGTCAAATATGTTGGATGGCAGGGTTACGACGACGGAATCAACGCCGATGGCTGGTTCGCCAGTCAGGAGATCACGCTGCAGCCGACCTACGTCACGGCTGGCAACGAAGAGATCATCGCGCTGCTGCAGTCGGGCGGCAAAGGCAATGTCGATTTCGTGTCGCCCGCCGCTCTATATGTTCCGTTCTATGTCGAAGTCGGACTGGTCGAGCCGCTCGATCTCGACCGCATTCCGAACTATGCCAACCTGTTTCCGGAATTCCAGGGCATGCCGACGCTCGAGATCGATGGCACGCATTACGGTACGCCATTCATCTGGGGCTCCGTGCCGCTGATGTACAACGCAGATGTCGTCACCGAAACGCCGACTTCGTGGCTCGACATGATGGATCCGCGTTGGCAGAACAAGGTTGCGTTCGTGGCCGACCTCATCGGTGTCATGCCGCCGTTTATGGCGGTTGCGGGCGAGACACGCACGCCGTGGCTGGCGACCCAGGAAACGCTCGACGAAGCGACCGAGCTCCTGATCAAGATCAAAAAAGAACATGCCCTCACGATCACGCCGGGCTATGGCGAGCTCGGATCGCTGTTCGCCAGTGGCGAAGTCGTGATGGCGCCGGCGTGGGAGCCTGCCAGTGTGTGGGGCGGGGCCGATGCCGTGAACCTCAAATGGATCATGCCCAAGGAGGGCGGGTTGGTGTTCGTCGACAATCTCTCGATCGTGCCGGGTGCGCCAGAAATGGATCGTGCCTACGAGGTGCTCAACCAGTCGCTCACGCCCGAGGCCCAGGCCCATACGGCAAACCTCAACTCTACGGGCTCGGTAGTGCGGGACGCGGTGCCGATGATCGACGAGGCGACGAAGGCGCTCTATCCCTACGACGACATCGCTGGATGGTTCGAAGCGGCAGGCGGCATTACGCAGCTCTGGCCGACGCAGCCCGATGGCGATAACGTGACGTTCGATGACGTCACCCGGGCCTGGGAACGCTTCCTGAGCGCCTAGCCCTAATCGTCGCAGAGGCATGTTGGGAAGCACAGATCAGCAACCCCTCGTTCGACTTCGGGGTGTCTGCAAGAAATTTGGTGGGGTCGCGGCGGTTCATCCGCTCGACCTCACCATCAACCGTGGCGATTTCTTGGCGATCCTGGGTCCGTCGGGCTGCGGCAAGACGACCCTCCTCAATATCATCTCCGGGTTTCTGTTTCCGGACGCCGGTTCGATCGAGATCGACGGTCTCGATGTAACGCGCGTGCCGCCTGAGCGGCGCGAGACCAACATGGTGTTCCAGAGCTACGGTCTCTTCCCGCATATGACCGTCGAGCAGAACATCGCCTATGGGCTGCGCGTGGCCGGCGCGCCGGCC
>JAWXBK010000046.1:0-6066 GCA_034439975.1 Rhodospirillaceae bacterium
CCGGTTCGCGCGCGAACCGGTCGAGCGCCTTGTCGGATATCTCGCCGTTCTTGCCGTGCTTGTTCAGTTCCCACTGACTCCGGCTGGCGCGCTCGATCAGCAGATTGAGCCGCTCGGTGCCGAGCGCGTCGAGCCCGACATAGTCGCGCAAGCGCTCGAGCGTTGCCGGATCGCCGACCAGATCCTCGTAGCGGATGACGAGATGCGGCAGCGTGCGCAGCGCCATCAGCTCGTGGACGGTGTAACAGATCCGCGAGAAGACCCATGCCTCGTCGCGCCGATGCTTGCCGTCGTGAAACACCAGGCGCATGCGGTTGACCAGTTCGAGCGCCGATATGGTCACCGCCCGCAAATCGCGCACGCAGAGCACGATCTTGCGCGGCCGGTAAATCTCGAAGAGGCGGCGCCAGCCGACGAGATTGACGTATTTCACGCCCCAGAAATCGAGGTTCTTCAACTCGGCCATGAAACTGGCGTCGAAATGATCGATGTTGCGGTCGAAGTTACCGGCCTCGAGGGTCTGCTCGGGGGCGGGCAGACCGAAATCCTTCCCGAGCTGACGCATGCGGTCGGCGAGGATCGGGTCGTATTTCGAGAGCAGGTCCGGTTCGCTGAAGACCAGCGCCTTGCCGCGCACGGTCATGAGGTCGGCGAGCAGGGTCGTGCCGGTCCGCATCAATCCCATGACGGCGACGCCCATATCGGTTCGTTTGATGCCGCGCTTTTCGCTCATGCGTCGCTGTCGGTGTCCGGCTGCTTTGTGTCGTTGCCCTGGGGCCGCGCCCGGATCAGGCTCAGCCCGTTCTTGATGCCCCATTTTGCCGTCACGCGAAACCCGGTCTGCTGAAGCAGTGTGACCATTTGGCTCCGGCTCAGATTGTTGATCCAGCCGAGCGCCGCACGATCGATGCCTTCCGTATCGTCGGTCGCATGATAGGACATCAGTACCGGCCGGCCCAGTTTATGCAGCGCGTCGAGAACACGCGGCAGATCGGGCAGATATTCGATCAGATCGAGGGCGGCGATCAGCGTTGCCTTGCCGGGCGGCGGCAATACGCCGGCGGCGATCGTGTCGAAACGGCGCAAGGCGGGCGGCAACATCAGATAGCCGGCCGTTTCAGGTTTCATGAAGCGCAGCGCTGGCAAAGCCGCGCCGAGATCGAGCAGAATGTCCTTCGGGCGCGTGTTCTGGGCGACCAGGCGGCGGCCGCGACGCAGTTCGAATACCGGTTCGATGCAGTCCGGACCCTGCCAGATAGCGTTTTCGGTCGGCAGATAGGGGATCGGATTGTCGCCCGGCTTCGGCCGCAGGCGGAACGGGTGCGTCGACAGACGCTTTTCGGGCGCCGGCACCTCGTAGTCGAAGGCGAGCGAGTATTCCGGGTAGAGCCGCCACATCCGGTCGGCGAGCCGCTTGCGTGGCCCGTCCGGCTCGCGATCGTAGCGGCCGAGCGAGCGCCCGGTGATGCCGTCGGCGTGCTTCTTCGATTCCCACTCGGTGCGCGAGGGGTCCTCGATCTGGAGATTGATGCGCTCGGTGCCGAGCGCATCGATCTCCATATAGCCGCGCAGGTCTTCCTTGGTTTTCTCCGGATCTGTTGCGAGATCCTCATAGCGCATCGCGAAATGCGGAAAGCGGCGCAGCGCCATCAGCTCATGCACGGTATAGCCGACCCGCGAGAAGACCCAGGCCTCGTCGCGCATATGTTTGCGGTCGTCGAATGCGAGCCGCATCCGTTCCACCAGTTCGATGGCCGACAGCGTGACGTCGCGGATATCGCGCGCGCAGAGAATCAGCTTCTTCGCCGGGTAACGGCTGAACAGCCCGTCCAGATTGTACAGATCGACATATTTGACGCCCCACCAGTCGAGCGTCCGCAACTGGGGCACGATCGAGGCGCGAAAATATTCGTCGTTGCGCTCGTAGGTGCCGGGCTTGGGCGGCGGCGGAACGTCGAGGCCGAAGCTTTCGGCGATCGCGTGCGTGCGCCGGGTCTGGCCCTCGTTCCATTTGCCGAGCAGATTGGGCTCGCTGACGATCAGCGACTTGCCGCGGACGGTCAGCAGATCGGCGACGAGCGTCGTGCCGCTGCGCATCATGCCCATGATGGCCACGCCCATCGGAAACTGCTCTGTGGCCATCGCTCGGTCCGTTGCCTTTGTCGATTCTGCGCGGCGGGACTATCCGTTGCGTGCCGCGCGGCTGTCAACGCGACCCGCGCCGCGCCGCGCACCCCTCAACGCGGGCTCAGTCTCAGCATCGCCTGGCGACCGTCGAACGCCCAATCGGCCTCGACCGCGAAGCCGGCAGCCTCGGCAGCACCCTGCAGTTCGGCGCGCGTCAGGTGATTGACCCAGCCGAGCGCGGCCCGATCGGTGTCGGCGGTGTCGTCGGCCGGGTGGTAGCTCACGATCGCCGGCAGCCCATACTCGCGCAGCCGCCGCAGCCAGCTTGGCAGATCGGGGTCGACATGCTCGAGGAGACCCAGTGCTGCGACCAGGGTCGCCCGTCCCTTGTCGGGCAGTTCGCCTTCGCAAAGTCGCGCGACACGGTATTTCTCATTGCGCGCCACCACGTCGCACATGATGAACCGGCACTCGGGCGGCAGGAGATAACGCAGCGCGGGGACGCCGCAGGAGAGATCGAGGACAATGCTGCCGCGCGGGACGAACTGCGCCGCGCGGATACGCGCGCGCCGCCGGGCGAAGGCCGGTTCGAGCAAGGGAGGCCCCTCCCAGTCCCAGCGCTCCGCATTCCGGTACGCGACCGGATTTTCGTCCCGCAACCCCATCGGCGCGAGCATCGTGAAGGGGTGGCCGGCGATCCGCGCGGCCGCGGGCGGCACGTCGTAACCGAAACGCTCGGAGTAGGTGGCATAGAGGCGCCAGATCCGGTCGCTCAGTGCGCGAATGGGCCCGGGCGGCTCGGCGGTATGGCGAGCGACCGATGCGGTCGTGATGGCGTCGCCGTGCTTTGCCAGCTCCCAGTCGCGCCGGCGCTGCGACGCCTCGATGTTGGCGCGGCCGGCCGTTGCGTCCGTCTCGGTCCGCCCGACACCGACCAAAGCCGCGATGTCGCCGCGCAAGGCAGGGTCGGCTGCGAAATCCTCGTACCGCACGATGCGGTCGGCGCGATCGGCCAGCCGCAACAGTTCGTGGATGTTGTGGCCGAGGCTCGACAGAACCCAGGCTTCGTCGCGCATATGTTTGAGATCGGCAAAGGCGAGCGTCAGGCGCGCGATCCGGTCGAGCGACGACACCGCGACGTCGCGCAGATCGCGCACCGACAGGATCAGATGCTTCGGCGGATAGTCCCGGAACAGGTTCCACCAGGCGAACAAATCGACATACTTGACGCCCCACAGATCGAATCGGTTCAGCGCCGGATAGAGATTGGCCGCGAAATGACGGGCGAAATCGCCGACCTCGGTTTGCTGCGGCGCCGTCGGCGAAACCGGCACGCCGGCATTCGCGAGCAAGGTGTGGATGCGCTGGATCGTGTTCTGGCTCCAGCGGCCGTGGATATTGGGCTCGCTGAGGATGACCGACCGGCTTTGTATCGAGAGCAGGTCCGACAAGAGCGTCGTGCCGCAGCGCGGCAGGCCCATGATCGCGACGCCCATCGAACGTGCGTTGTCTCTCGTCGGCGGTTCGGCGCCCGGCGCGTCCGTCGCGTTCATCGCCATCCGCTCACGCCGCGTCGCGAACCGTGGCCGGTCGCACCACCGCCATGTAGTTCACATCGAGATCGGTGCCGATGCGCCAGCGGTCGGTCAACGGGTTGTAGGTGACGCCGGCAAGCTGCTCGATCGTTGCGCCATGAAGCGCGAGGCCGCGCGAGAGTTCGGACGGGCGCACGAACTTGCGCCAGTTATGCGTACCGCGCGGCAACCAGCGCAGGACATACTCGGCGCCGACCACGGCCAGAGCGAAAGCCTTGGCGGTGCGGTTGAGGGTCGCGACGATCATCAGGCCGTCGGGTTTTACAAGCGCGCAGCAGGCACCGAGAAACGAATCGAGATCGGCGACATGCTCGACGATCTCGAGCGAGAGGACGATATCGAAGCGTGCGCCGCTCGCCGCGAGATCCTCGGCGGTGATCGCGCGATAGTCGATCGCCAGGCCGCTTTCGGCGGCATGATGTTGTGCGATCGCGATGTTGCGCGGCGCCGCGTCGACGCCGGTCACGCTCGCACCGAGACGCGCCATCGGTTCCGCGACCAGTCCGCCGCCGCACCCGATATCGAGCAGAGAGAGGCCGGCGAACGGGCGGGTCTCCGTCGTCGATCGGCCGAAACGGGCGGCGATGCGATCGCGGATGAAACCGAGCCGGGTCGGATTGAATTTATGCAGCGGCCGGAACTGGCCTTCGGGATCCCACCAGGATTCGGCCAGTGCCTCGAATCGCGCGATCTCGTCCGGATCGACGCTCGGGCTCACCGGGGCGCCCGCCGGTCTCGCACCGGCGTCCTGCCCGGTCCCGTTGGAGTCGTGACGGTCGCTCATAGCGCGATCCTCATGCGGCGAAGCCGAGATGGTCGCCGGCCTCCGCCATCCGATCGCGCAGCAGGTCGGTGAAGCGGGCGACCGCCGCCGCATCGCGCTTCACGAGATCGTTCATCTGCCAGGGATCGGCGGTCAGATCGTAAAGATGCCAGGGCTTGAGCCCGCTCGCGCGCGATCCCCAGCAGGCGAAGAGATGCTCGCGCGTGCGCAAAGCCCGCCAGCTGCGGCGATACCAGGGATGATCCGACTCGAAATGATGCGTGAGATAGAGCAGCACGCCGGCACGATCGAGCGTTCCCGTTGGCGCATCGAGCAGCCTCGCGAGATCGATGCCGGGCAGGGCGGCTTCCGGCTCGATGCCGGCGAGGCCGAGCAGGGTCGGAAACAGATCCTCGGTGCCAACCGGTTCGGATGCGCGTTTGCCGGCGCTGGCCTTGCGCCGCGGATCGCGCACGATCAGCGGCACGCCGACCGATTCCTCATATGGGTTGCGCTTGACCGAATTGGGCAGCGCATGCGCGCCATCCATCTGGCCGTGATCGGCGGTAAACATCAACACGGTCTCGTCGGCGAGGCCGAGCGCATCGAGACCGGCGACGAAACGGCCGACATTGTCGTCGAGATTGTCGATCATCGCCTGATAGATCTGCCGGCCGAGAATCGCATTGTCGCGCGCGCGCGCCGGCAGCTTGGGTTCGGGCCCGGTGTCGGTATCGCGGAACAAAAAATTCGGCGGCAAGGTCGGTTTCATTGCGCGCCGCCTTTGTTCGTATTCGCGCGGCGCACCGAGCGGCGGATGCGGCGGTTCGACCGACAGTACGAACAGAAACGGCCGCGCATTCTTTTTGCGGTCGCCGCTGCGCCGTTCTTTGAGGAGGGCGAGCGCGCGGTCGACCAGCACGTCGGTCTGGAAGCCTTCGTAGCGCCGCGGCTCGCTTGTGTCGCCGCTATAGAGTTCGGTCCGGAAATGATCGTTGACCTTTTCGAACCCCTCCCAGATGCCGAACCGGCCGCGATGGTCCGGTGGAACCCAGCCGCTCTCGTCTGGATTGGCGCCGAAGAGATGCCATTTGCCGAGATAGATCGTGTCGTAGCCGTTCTCGTTGAAAATATCAGCGATGGTCCGCTCCGCCGGCGACATGCGCCAGCCGAGGCAGGGCACGTCGCGGGTCAGCGCGCGCAGGCCCGTCATCAGGGTAAAGCGATAGGGCACGCAAACCGGAAAACTCGAGCAGGCGGCATCGAATGTCACGCCCGATGCGGCCAGCGCGTCGATATGCGGCGTCGCCGCGTCGGCCGCGCCATAACAGCCGAGCGCGTTGCGCCGAAGCTGGTCTGCGAGGAACAGGACGATGTTGGGACGGGCGGATTTCTTCATGCCAGCCGGCAATGCGCAGCGTTACGGTATCGGCGTCCTGATCGCAGCATCGTTGCGCCAGCGTCCCTTCTCCAAGGTTCGTCCGCACTATGCCGGCATCGGCCCGGCGGGGACAAGAGTCGGGCGGGAGGGCAGGCTCGGGGCAAGCATCGCCGACTCGGGTCGACGGCCCTCTCTCGGTC
>JAWXBK010000047.1:0-22275 GCA_034439975.1 Rhodospirillaceae bacterium
CCGCGCCGGCGCGGTCCAGACGATATCCTTCAGGATCTCGCGACTGTTCGGCCCCTGGACCGAGATATTGTGCAACTGGTCGGTCGACGATTTGACCCAGACCTGCCGCATGCCGCGCTGTTCGGCCAGATCGCGCAGGAATTTGCCGTCATATTCGTCGCCGCCGATCAGGCGATAGCGGTCGGGCCCGAGCCGGAACACCGTCGCGTCGTCGAGCATGCCGCCATGTTCGTAGCACATCGCCGTATAGACGACTTCGCCGTCGGCTAGCTTGCGGATGTTGCGCGTGCAGGCGAGTTGCAACAGCTCTTCGGCATCCTGGCCGAGCACCTCGAACTTTCGCAGCGCCGAGATATCATAGACGGCAGCTGCTTCGCGACAGGCCCAGTATTCCGCGGTCGGCCCCTCGTTGTTGAAGCGCTGCGGCAGCCAGAAGCCGCGATACTCGGTGAAGTTTCTCGTCAGCGCCGAGGTGCGCGGATGGAACCCGGTCTCGCGGGTCAGTCTCGGTTCGGAATCAGCACTCATCCGGAAAGCCACTCCCCGCGAGAAACTTTCCTTCTCGCCGTAAATTCGCACATGCACGTCGGTCGGGTTCCACGCATTGGTCGCATCGATATCATCGGGGCAGGCCGACGATCCGCAGACCAGATCGGTCATCGCGCGCATCAGCACATAGTCGCCCGGTCGTGACCAGGGATCGTTGAGGAAGATCGCATTCTGCGCGTTGACGCCGGTATTGTAGAAAAGATTGATCGCCTGCCAGCCCGGCCGCTTATCGAGTCCGTATGGCGCGAGCACCTCGTTGAAATTCTCCGAGCAGCTCACATGGCCCGGATAGCCGGCGTCCTCGTAGAATCGTGCCGTGCAGGCGAGCCCGAAACTGTCGTGCCGTCCGCAAGTGTCACGGATCACATCGCAGAGCGGCTGCAGATCGCGATCGAAATATTTCGAGGCAAGGCCCGGCAGCGGATAGAGCGAGCCCATGAAGGTGCGCGTCGCCGACAGATCGAGGCCGCGCTCGGCGCCATCCTGCAGGCACCGCGCGTTGAAGGCGAGGAAATCCGAACATTGCCGTCCATCGACGTCAATGATCTGGATAAACTGACCTTCTTTGACCGTATAGGATTGCGCCGTATTGCGATCGATCCGGTATTCGGCGATGACATCGCCGAGCGGCGGCGGCAAGGGCCGCTCGACCCGGTTTTCGATCCTCGCGCGGCGCACGATCGCCAGCAGGTCGGTCGGCGGGTCCTGCTTTTCGAAATCCATCGGCCCGCCGGCGGCATGGACGATGCAGATCGCCTCGCGCTCGGCCCGATAGGTGACGCGTTCGCCGGCATGCGTGTCGCCCGGCAGTGGCACGGCGACGCGGTCGATCCCCGCCGGCACGCCATGATCGCGCAACACGCGCGCGACATCCTGCGTTTCCTCGGTCCCGATCAGGAGCCGCGCGATGCCGCTCGATGCCGACGAGGCGCTGAGCCCGAGCGCGGCCGGATCGGGTTTGCCGTCCGGCGAAAACAGCGCCAGCTCGCAGCGCTGCCTGCCTTCCAGATCGACGATCGCGAGTTCGTCGTCCGGCAGCAGGCGCAACACCACAGCACCGCCGCCGCGCACGAAATAGCGCTCGGTTCCCGGCTCGAAGACCGGCATGCCCGGTTCGCGAAAGCGCGGGGTCGGGCGTTCGGACGACGATTGGACGTTCAAGAATGCGCTCCGGCTATCTTCCGGCCAAATTTATCAGCATTCGCACGGGCGACCAAACGCGGTCCGGCGGTGGATTGGCGACGTCTCTGGTCGAACGGCGGTCGCCCGCCGCGCACGGTCAGGTGACCGGATACTCGATCGCCGCGATTTCCAGTTCGCGGTCGCCCGCCGGTCGCTCCCACACCACGGAATCGCCGACCTTGGCCCCCGTCAGCGCGCGCGCCAACGGCGAGACCCAGCTGATGAGCCCGGCCTCGGGATCGGCCTCGTCCTCGCCGACGATGGTGAAGTGCCGACGTTCATCGTCCTCGTCGACGGTTGTGACATGGGCGCCGAGGGCCACCTGGTCGTGCGGTTGGCTCGCGGGGTCGATCAGGATCGACCGGTCGAGGCGTTCCTGCACATAGCGCAGATCACGCTCGACGATCTTTAGCTCTTCCGTATCCATGAGGTCGCCGTCCTGCGCTTCGAGCAGCCGGTGCCGCTCAGCCTGCAGCGCCTCGACCCGCTCGCGCAGCATCGACTGGCCGCGTGGGGTCACGTGGTTCGGATACGGGCTTTGCGGCCGTTCCGGCAGCTCTTCCGACCCGGCGTTCTCCGCCCCCTCTTTCACGAAAGCTCGGCTCATGCCCGTTTTCCTGCAAAATCGTTGTGCAACAATGGATTAAATATAGGTACTCTGGGGCTCGCTGCGAAGGGGCCCGGCAACAAGGAAAAAAGACGGTGGGAAACGTCCATCTGGCCTGCGATGCGAAAGCCATACTGGGCGAAGGACCGATCTGGTCGCCCGCGGAGCGCCGTCTCTACTGGCTCGATCTGACCGCACCTGCCATCTGGCAGTTCGATCCGGCCAGCGGTCGTAACGAACCAGTCACAGCCGCCCTTGACGGCTATATCGGCGGCATGGTGGCCCGGGCGAGTGGCGGGTTCGTCCTCGTCGACCATCGCGGGCTGCATACCCTCGATCCCGCCAGCGGTCGCGTCGAGCGACTGGGCGCTTTGGCGCCGAACCGGCCCGATACCGTCTTCAACGACGCCAAATGCGACCGGATGGGCGCGCTCTGGACTGGCACCAAGCATGACGGCGAGCGCGACCCGGTCGGCGGGCTCTATCGGTTCAACGCGGATCGCAGCTCGGATGCGATCGACGATGGGTTCATCTGCGCCAACGGTCCGGCCTTCAGTCCCAATGGCGGTATCGCCTATTTCGCCGACAGCAACACACGGCGGATCTATCGCTACGAGATCGACACGGAGGCCAACAGGATCGGCCCACGCCAGAGCTTCGCGCTCGTCGATCCGGCCGACGGTGAACCGGACGGCATGACCGTCGACGCCGAAGGCTGTCTCTGGGTCGCGCTCTGGGGTGGATGGCGCGTACGGCGCTACACGCCGGATGGACGTATCGAAAGCGAGATCCGCGTGCCGGTGCCGCAGCCAACCTCGCCTGCCTTCGGCGGCGCCGACATGCGCACCCTCTTCGTCACCTCGGCGCGGCGCGACCTCGACGCGGCGGCGCTTGCCGCGGCGCCGCTCTCGGGCGGTGTGTTTGCCATCGATACCGACACCAGCGGATTGATCGAGCCGCGCTTCGCCGGATGAGCCATCCGGAGGAATACGATGTCGCGATCGTCGGCGGCGGCGTGATCGGTAGCGCGATCGCGTATTTCCTGGCGAGCAACGACGATTTCAAAGGCCGCATCGCCGTCGTCGAGCAGGATTCCACCTACGAAACGGCGGCAACCGCTCGCTCCGTCGGCGGCATCCGCCAGCAATTCTCGACGCCCGAGAATATTCTCATGTCGCAGTTTGGCGGCGCGTTCGTGCGCGATGCCGACCGGCATCTCTCGGTCGACGGCGCGCCACTGCATCTGCCTTTTGTCGAGAACGGATACCTGTTTCTCGCATCCGACACGGGCATGCCGATCCTGCGCGCCAATCATGAAACACAGATCGCGCTCGGCGCCGATGTCGCCTTGCTCGACCCTGTTGCGCTCGGTCACCGATTTCCCTGGCTCAATGTCGAGGGTCTCGCCGGCGGTTCGTTCGGGCTCTCGGGCGAAGGCTGGACCGATCCGTACAGTCTGATGCAGGCCTTCCGGCAGAAGTCGATCGCGCTCGGCGTCGACTGGATCAAGGAGAGCGTGGTCGGGCTCGACCTCGCCGGCGGCCATGTCAAAGCACTGCGGCTCGGCAGCGGCGAGAAACTCGCCTGCGGGCACGCGGTCAGTGCGGCGGGCTGGCATGCGGCGAAGATCGCCGCGATGGCGGGCATCGATCTGCCGGTGCGTCCGCGCAAGCGTCTGGTCTTCGTCTTTGCCTGTCGCGAGCCGCTCGAACGTGTGCCGCTGACGATCGATCCGAGCGGCGTCTATTTCCGGCCCGAGGGTGCGACCTATCTCTGCGGCGTGTCGCCGCCGGCCGACCGGGACCCCGATTGCGTCGATTTCGAGATCGATTATTCGCTCTACGAGGAGACGATCTGGCCGACACTCGCGGCGCGCGTCCCTACCTTCGAGGCGATCCGCCTCGAGCGCGCCTGGGCCGGCCATTACGACTATAACCTGCTGGATCAGAACGCGATTTTGGGCGCCCACCCGGCCGTCGACAACCTCCTGTTCGCAACCGGTTTCAGCGGGCACGGGCTGCAGCAATCGCCCGCCACAGGCCGTGCCGTTGCGGAACTGGTCACCTACGGCGAATATCGGTCGCTCGATCTCCGACGGTTTGGTTTTACGCGCATCCTGGCGCAGGAACCGCTGCGGGAGAGCAACGTCGTCTGAGGCCCCTCAGGGAGACCACCACCATGCCCGTCAAGGCGCTCATTTCAATCATCGGCGAAGACCGCACCGGGCTGATCGCCGGCATCGCCGGACGGCTCTACGATCTCGGCGTCAATCTCGGCGACACGAACTTCGCCGTGCTGGGTTCGGCCGCCGAATACACGTCGGTCTGCGAATTGCCTGAGGGCCTCACGCTCAATGCCATCGAGCGCGATCTGCGCGGGCTGCCCCTTCTCGCCAGCGCCGCTGTCAGCGTCACGCCATTCACCTACGGCATGATGCACGGGCCGGCCGCCCGCATCACGCACAAGATCGAGATGGCCGGACTCGACAGCCCGGGCCTCATCGCGCGGATTTCCGAAGCATTCGGCGCATTCGGCGCGAACATCGTTCGGCTCAATTCGGAGCGCGAAGCCGGCGCCGACGGGCTGCGTTACATCACGCGCATCGATGTCTGGATTCCTGCGGCCAAGACCAGCGCCTGCCTTGCGACCGTCGCGAACACGGCGCAACAGCTTAGCCTCACGTTCAACTGTCAGGAAGTCGCGTCGGATTGAACCGACGCGGCTTGTCTTACTGCTGTACCACCACGCAGGCGAGGTTGCTCTTCGCCGCGTTGACGTCGGTCGCAACCATGCGCCGGTTTGCGCAGCGCTCGTTGTACACGGCCACCGTCTCGTTGAAGGCACGCGACATCGAATAATAGTTGGGCGTCAGGTCTCGCCGCAGCATGTCACGGATCTGGTTCGACTCGTAGATCATGCGCTTGATCTGTTCCTGCGCCGTCAAATCGTCGGGTGAAATGGTCACGCGAAGCGCTTCGATTTCGCCTTCACGCTGAGCCAGCGACATCTGGCGCTCGTTTACCATCGCCCGAAGCGCATCGAGCTCGGGGCGCGTGGCATCGATCTGCTGCTGCTGACACATGCAGAACCGGATCTCGTCCACAGAAAGCGGCGGAGTGCTGGATTGCGCCTGCGCGGCGACGGGCGCCGCAAACGCGATGGCCGCCAGGGCGGCCGCAAACGCCAGACGGCGCGTCGTTCGTTCAATCGTCATCGGTCTCTCCTCCGCTTGCGGCTGATCACCGCCCGGCCCGGACAAGTAGTATCCGGAACCGGGACAACCGGTGCGCCGCCGGTTTGTTCCCTGCACCCATCGTACCCGTCTCGGGCGTCTTCGCCATCCCGAGTCAGCGGCGACGCGCCTTCGGCAGATTGCTGGGCCGCCGACTTTTCTTACGAACTGGTGGCATTTGTATGGCAGCCGCCGCAATAGCAGGTTCCGCGGCCGATTGTGTGGCAAGCGATGCCGTGGGAGTCCGCCCGGCTGCCAGGTCTTCGAGGAGCTTTGAATGCTTCGGCAGCAGGTCTTTCAACGCGTAGCGTTCGACGATCGTCTCGCGTGCCGCCTTCCGCAGCGCCGCATGCCGGTCGCGATGGTCGAGTGCCTCCTCGATCCGGTCTGCCAGTTGCGAAGGCGAGAAGAAATCGACCAGCAAACCGTTCTTGCCGTCTTCCATGACTTCGCGAACCGGGTCGGTATCGGATGCGACGATCAGACATCCCGTCGCCAGCGATTCCATCAGCGACCAGGACAGTACAAACGGGATAGTCATGTAGACATGCACGGACGACGCCTGAAGCACCTTCAGATAGTCGTCGTACGGCAGATGGCCGGTGAAATGCAGGCGCGACTGGTCGATATCCTTCAACTCGTCGAGCAGCTTTTTCTTGTAGCTCTGCCCCTGCGGCAGCTTCTTGCCATAGGCCACGCGATCCGTACCGACGACGACCGTCTGCAAATTGGGCCGGCGCTTCTGCAGCAGGGCCACGGCGTGCATGAATTGCGGGAATCCGCGATAGGGTTCCATGCCGCGCGTCGCGTAGGTGAGAATCTCATCGGCGCCGCTCAGATCGAGATTGATGTTCGGAAACACGAGCTTTGCTGCGGGATCCGGCTTGAAGAAATCGGTATCGATCCCGTCATGCATCACGCTGATCTTCGAGCGGAACAGCGGCGGAATCTTGCTTGCCTGGAACGTCGTCGGGCAGATACCCCAGTCGCAATTCACCAGGTCCATGATGATCGGGATGTTGCGGGTGCGGACGCGGCACATATCGTCGTAGCTGACTTTGCCGCGCGTGAAGAAATCGACGTCGGAATCCCGCGCGTGATAAAACCACTCGAAGTAGGAAAGCTGCCGCGCCTCGGGAAAGAGGTCCTTGACGTAAAGCGTACAGCCCCATCCGGAATGCCCGCAGATCACATCCGGTACAAATCCCTTCTTGCGCAGATCGGACAGCGCGCGGAACACACCCTGCGCCTCGAGCACGGCGAGCTCGGTGTTGCGCAGATAATGGTGCGTTTCCTTGCTCGCCTCGCGCGTCGCCTTGTAATAGACCCGCGACACGCCAGGCAGCGACCTCTTGTTATCGAAGGATGCGCCGACGATCTGGTTGTTCTTGTTCGCAGCAAGCGCGGCCGCGACATGCTTGAACTGCGCCGGGAAGTTGTTGTGTAGAAACAGAACGCGCATCGATAACCCATGCTTTCGTCGCCGCGCCGGCCGCGCGACCGGAGTTTAACCAGCCGGTGCCCTGATTTACCCGGTTTCTCCGGTCATTGCATCCCCGGCCGTTGGGGACCGGAATACGCGGGCTGGCCGGCTCGATTCGGCAATCATATAGTCGGCCGCCGACGCCGTGCGCGGCAATGAGGGAGCTTCACGGGTGCGGATCATCGTCCTGGGCGCCGGGGTCATCGGCGTCACGACGGCCTGGTATCTGGCAAAGGACGGCCACGCGGTGACCGTCGTCGATCGCCAGCCGCGCGTCGCATCGGAAACGAGCTTTGCCAATGCCGGACTGATTGCACCGGGCCATGCCTATGCCTGGGCCTCGCCCCGGGCGCCGCGGATGCTGTTGCGCTCGCTCTGGCGCGACGACACGGCATTGAAGCTGAGATTGCGCGCCGACCCGGCCCTCTGGCGCTGGGCGCGCGCTTTCCTCGCCAACTGCCCGGCCGAGCGCAACCGTCGCAACACCCTGATCAAGCTTCGCCTCTGTCTGTTGAGCCAGCGTTTGCTCGACGAACTGACCGAAGCCGAGGCGCTCAACTATCACCGCATCGCCAAAGGCCTGCTGTATCTCTATCGCGATCCGGATCATCTCGCGGCCGGGCAGCGCAACATGGCCATGCTCAACGGGAACGGCATGAGCCTTCGCGCGATCGATGCCGATGAATGCCGGGCGATCGAACCGGCGCTGGCGGGTTCGCGCACGACGATCGCCGGCGCGATCTATGCGCCAACCGATGCGAGCGGCGATTGCCGTCTGTTCACCGAACAACTGGCCGAGCGGGCGACGCGGCGCGGCGTCGATTTTCAGTTCGGCCGCACGGTGACGCGCCTCAGGGTCGAGGGCGATCGCCTCGCAGCCATCGCAACCGACGAAGGCGACATGACGGCCGATCACTATATCCTTGCATTCGGCAGCTACGCGGCACCACTCGCTCGCACCGCAGGACTTCGTCTGCCGGTCTATCCGGTAAAGGGATATTCCCTCACTTTACCGCTGCGCGATGCGGCGCGCGCACCGATCGTCGGCGGCGTCGACGAACATAATCTTGTTGCCTATGCCCGCTTCGGCGACCGCATGCGCCTGACGGGCACCGCCGATATCGCGGGTTACGATAGCAGCCATCGGCCCGCCGACTTCGCCTCGATGATCGCCTCCGCGCGCGGCCTATTCCCCGAAGCCGCCCATTACGACCGGCCGGATTACTGGACCTGCCTTCGTCCCATGACGCCGGATGGACCGCCGCTGCTGGGCCCCACCTCGATCGGCAATCTGATGCTGAATGCGGGGTCGGGTCATATGGGCTGGACGATGGCCTGCGCGAACGCGCGGATCGTCGCCGATCTGATCGCCCGGCGCCCGCCGCCGATCCCGCTCGAAGGGCTCACGCTCGAGGGTCGCTGACGGGAAGGATCGGATCGAGCGTCGCGTTGCGTTTCAGGTGCGGAAGAGACGACCGAAACCCGGAATAGGTTCGGCGACACCGGCAAGCCGCAGGCAATGCCAGGCCATCGCATGGTTGCTCGATGTGACGGGCCGGCCGAGCTCCGCCTCGAGCTCTTCGACAATCGAGGCGACCCGCAAACTGGTGCAGGATACGAACACGCCGTCGACGCCGGGTTCGCCCATAAGATCGCGCACGGCATCCTTGATCGAAGCCTGGCTGATACAGGCGACCTCGTTGTCGTTCTCGTGATTGAACGAACCCATGACCGGTACGCTGATCCCGCGCGCCTCGATATGCCGCCGAAGCATCTCGTTGACGCTTTCGACATAGGGCGTCAGCAGCGCGATGCGCCTGCAACCCATCGCCTTCAGCCCGGCAATCGCACCGGTGATGGGAGTCGTACAGGCAACGCCGGGGCGCGCCTCGCGGATACGCTCGAACACGCGCTCCTCGCCGATGACAACCGTTCCCGACGTGCAGCCATAGGCGACGACATCGAGTGGAATGCCCGGCAGGATCGCCGCAGCGGCGGCGGCCATGCCCTTTTCCATCTCGGCCAGGGTGGTCGGATTGATGTCCGGCGCATTGAGAATGCGGGTTTCGTAATAGGCCACGCCGTCGATCCGAAAGATCTGCCGAAACTCGTGCTCGATCGTGTGATCGGTCGCGAGCACGATCATGCCGATCCGGGCACGGTGCGCGACACCGCCATCCAGCGCGAAACGCATATGCTCCTTGCTGACAGGAGCAGCCGGCGGATGCAGGGCTGTTTCGTTCATCGCGTCGTTCCTCCCTCGCGATGCCAGGACGCCATTATAGGCAATTCGGCGCGCGAACCAAACGCTAGAGCACGGCCCACAATAGCAGGGGCAGCGTCAGGAACGAGAGGATGGTCGAGAGCATGACCATCCCGGCCACCTGTTCGGGCTGCCGCGAATAATATTGGGCAAACAGGTAGTTGAAGACGGCGACCGGCATCGTTGCCTGGATCAGGACGGCGCCACGCGCCAGATCGCTGAGGTCGAACAGGATCCCGACCGCGTAACCGATGGCCGCGCCGCCCGCGAGCCGCACCAGCGAGAGAATGAGTGCGCGGTGTATGGTCGTCACCCGCAGCCGCGCCAGCGATACGCCCAGCGCCAGCAGCATCATCGGGATCGTCACACCGCCGAGCAGTTCGATCGTGTTGGCGAACCACGCCGGCACCGTCCAACCGGTCGCGATCACAATGATCGAGAACGCGACCGCATAGAGGATCGGCATGGTCGCGAACCGCTTCAGCGAGAAACTGCCCGAGACGATCGCGATGCCGACGGTGAACTGCAACGTCGCCGTCAGTGCGAAGATGATGATGGCGAAGGCGAGGCCTGCTTCGCCGAATGCAAAGAGACAGAGCGGCAGCCCCATATTGCCGGTGTTCGGAAACATGAGTGCCGGCAGGAACGAGTGAAATGGCAACTTCATGACCCGCAGCACGGCCATACCGAGCACCGCGAAGCCGGCGGTTGCCGTGAGACTGGCAATCGCCACTTCGCCCAGTGCATCGAGGGGGATCTCGAGACTGGTAAGCGTCGACGCGATCAGACAGGGCGTCCCCACCATCGTGACCAGGTTGGTCACGAATTCCGTCTCGAACGCCCGCCCCCTGCGCGCCCAGATGAACCCGATACCGGCGCAGATTAGCACCGGGGCGATGATGGCAAATAACTCGGAATACACGATTTTCCCCGATTTCCGACGCCTAGGGGCGGTGTCGGCACCCTAGCAGCGGCAATGGCGCGGGAGAAGCGATGACAGTTGCGCGCGACACCGCTTGCATGGATGCTTATCGACAGATGCCGGCCCCCGAACAACCTGCGGCATCGTGGAGGACGCACTTAATGGAAAAGAACCGTTTCATGGATCTTATGGCCGAAGGGAAAATGACCCGTCGGCAGATGACGAAGGCGCTGGCGTCGGTCGGTCTCGGCCTGATGACGGTGCCGGTGATGAAGCGCCCGGCCGCTGCCGCCGTGAACGACATCACCTACTACACCTGGGCGTCGTATGAAATTCCCGAGCTGCATCCGGCCTATTTCGAAAAATACGGCGGCAGCCCGGATCCTGCGTTTTTTGCCGACGAGGAAGAAGCGCTGCAAAAGCTGCGCTCGGGTTACACCCCCGACCTCTCGCATCCGTGCACGTACGTGTTGCCCCGCTGGCGCGATGCCGGTGTTATTGCGCCGATCGATACGTCGCGCCTGACGCATTACAACGACATCTTCCCCGAGCTGAAGACGATCAAGGGCACGTTTGACGACAACGGTGTCTATTACGTTCCGGTCGACTGGGGCAATTCATCGATCCTCTACCGCACCGATTTGGTCGAGGTGGAGGAAGAATCGTGGATGCTGCTGTTCGACGAGCGTTACGCCGGCAAACTGGCTGTGTATGACGCGATCGACGGTGCGGTCACCGCCGCTGCGCTGGCGCTTGGCATCAAGGATCCGTTCAACATGACCGATGAACAGATCGAACAGTGCCGTCAGTTGCTGGTGAAGCAGAAAGACCTTCTGCTCTATTACTGGAGCGACAACACCACGATCGAGCAGAGCCTCGCATCGGGCGAACTGGTTGCGGCCTATGCCTGGAACGCCTCCGTCGTGACGCTCAAGCAGCAGGGCATTCCGGTTAAGTATATGAACCCGAAGGAAGGCATTCTCACCTGGGTTTGCGGACTGGTCCTGATCGAAGGCGGCCCGGGCGACGAAGAGGCGAAGTACGATTTCATTAACGCGATGTCGTCGCCGGAAGCCGGCCAGTTCGAAATCGAGTCCTACGGCTATGGCCATTCGAACATGAAGTCGTTCGAAAGGGTCTCGCCGGAACGGCTCGCAGAGCTGGGGATCTCGTCGCCCACGGCGCTGTTCGCGCAGGGCGTCTTCCTGTCGGAAGTCCCACCCGAGACCCGCGAGAAGTACATCACGATGTTCGAAGGCGTGAAAGCCGGTATCTGACAGGCTCGATCGTCGACAACAAAGGCGGGCGGAGCGGGAAGGCTCCGCCCGTTTCATTTCGGGCCGACGATCAGGCCGCGCGCAGGCCGAGCAAAGCGCGCGCCTCGGTCGCGGTCGAGGGCCGCCGATCATATTCGCCGCACAGATCGGCAACCTGGCGAACGAGCGCGGCATTGCTCGCGGCCAGCTTTCCCTTCGCGATATAGATATTGTCCTCGAGGCCGGTGCGCGCATGCCCGCCGCGCGCGAGCGCCCAGCGATTGACCGTCACCTGATGGCGGCTGACGCCCGCCGCCGTCCAGGTCGCACCGGGCAGAACCTCCGCCAATTCGCCGATAAGAAAGTCGAGGATCGGTTCGCGCGCCGGCATCGCGCCGGGAATACCCATGACGAACTGCACATGCGCCGGCGCCTCGATGAGACCGCGATCGACCAGCGCACGCGCGTTGTACAGCATCGCCAGATCGAAGATCTCGATCTCGGGTTTCACCTCATTGGCGATCATCGAGCCGGCCAGCGCATCGATCAGCGCCGGCGGATTTTCGTAGATGATGGTCGCGAAGTTGACCGACCCCGTCGCGAGCGAGGCCATGTCGGGGCGATGCTGGAGCGCGCTGCCGCGCTCGTCTGGATCGCGCCCGCGCCCACCGGTCGAGAACTGGACGATCATACCGGGGCAATGTTTCCGGATGCCCGCCTGGACCAGGGCGAAGCGCGCCGGATCGGAGGACGACCGGCCGTCGTCGTCGCGGACATGAATATGAACCAGCGATGCACCGGCCTCGAAGGCCTCGTGCGTACTTTCGACCTGCTCGGCAACCGTGACCGGGACGGCGGGATTCTGTTCTTTGGTTGGCTGGCTGCCGGTGATCGCAACCGTGATGATGCAGGGTGTAGCCATCGTCTCCTCGCACGGGAAACGGGGAGGATACCACGCCGGAACAGCCCAATTCGAGCGGCCTTGCGCCGCCTTGGCCCGGCCGCCATGCTGCGCCCGAATTCGCAGCAATGGGAACCGACATGACTGCCAAGACATGCGGCGAGGCCGCCATCGCCCTTCTCGAACCGCATGGCGTCGATACGCTGTTCGGCATCCCCGGCGTTCACACGCTGGATCTTTATCGAGGCATCGGTCGCAGCAAGATGCGGCATGTCGGCGTGCGCCACGAACAGGGCGCCGGTTTCATGGCCGACGGCTACGCGCGAGCCAGCGGTCGGCCGGGCGTCTGCGTTCTGATCACCGGCCCCGGCGTCACCAACGCCGCCACGCCGATCGGTCAGGCATTCTCGGATTCCGTTCCTGTCCTGTTGCTCTCGAGCGTGAACGAGACCGAGCATCTCGGAAAGGGTCGCGGCCGCCTGCACGAAAGCACCGACCAGCGCGCGATCATGGCGCCACTCGTCGGATACAGTCACACCGTGCGCACGCCGGACGAGTTGCCGCAGGCAATCGACGCCGCATTCGAGATGTTTGCAACGGGCCGCCCGCGCCCCGCTCATATCGAAATTCCCCTCGACGTGCTCGCCATGCCGGCGCCGAACGGCAAGGCCACATTGTCGAAGAAATCGCGCGCCACCCCGACCGACAAGGATGTCGAGGCAGCCGCCGCCATCATCGATGGCGCAAAGGCACCGTTCATCATTGCGGGCGGCGGCACGGTCGATTGCGCAGCGGCGATCGCCGCGCTGGTCGAACGGATCGATGCAGATATCGCCCTGACTGTTGCCGCGAAGGGCGTGTTGCCGGCATCGCACCCCAATTCACTCGGCTCCACCCTGGCCCAGCCGGCGACACACAAGGCCATCGAAGAAGCCGATGTCGTGATCGCGGTCGGCACCGAGCTGTCCGAGACCGATAGCTGGACCGATCGTCTGCCGATCCGTGGCCGCATCGTGCGCATCGACATCGACCGGCCGACACTGACCCGCGACTACAAGCCGGACGCAACATTGCTCGGCGACGCCGGCATTGGCATCGAAGCGCTGACCGCCGCGGTCGCGCGCAAGCAGCCGTCCAATTCGCGGGCCCGGGCACGCGATGAAATCCGCCGGCGTAATGCGGCCGAGCGCGCGCCGCTGCAGATGAAGCATGTCCGCGTGCTCGATGCGATGCGCAAGGCGGTGCCCGAGAACGGTACGTTTGCAACCGACATGACCCAGATCGCGTACACCGGAAATTATCATTTCCCGATGTCGCAACCACGCCGCTGGTTTCATCCGAACGGTTTCGGGACACTCGGCTATGCGCTGCCGGCAGCGATCGGCGCGAAACTCGCAACGCCCGAACGGCCTACGGTCGCGGTGGCGGGCGATGCCGGGTTTCTGTTCACGGTTCAGGAACTGGCAACGGCGGTCGAACTTAAGATGCCGCTCGCGATCCTGCTTTGGAACAACGATGCGCTGGGTCAGATCGCCGACGACATGATTCGCCTCGGGATCCCCGAACTTGGCGTGAAACCGCGTAACCCCGACTATCTCGCCTTGGCGCGCGCCTTCGGGGCGAATGCGGTTCGGGCCGAAAGCGCCGGGGGACTTCAGGACGCCCTGACCGGGGCGTTTGCTGCCAGCGGACCGACCCTGATCGAGGTGCGACAGGACGCCGCTTGGCTGGCCTGACCGGCTGATAGCCTCGGCACACATCCGGATGCATAGGCCGGGGATAGAGGATCGTGACGTGACTTCCGGCGGTATTTCTGGCTGAATCCGGTCTGGCTTTGGCGCGGGGGCCTATGATTCGACGGTGCATCAAGACGGCGGGCAGAGGTCTGTGCGGCGCCGTCGCCTTGGTTCTTACAACCGGGGCCGGCGGCACTGAGGATATCCGTTATGTCGTCGACAGCTTCGACCGGATTGTCTTCCACGCCGAATTTGAGCAGACGCTCGATCAGCGCGTCACCAAATGGGTCGATCCGATCAACGTCTATCTCGATATCCGCGCCGGCGATCCGACGCTCTACGAGCGCCTGGTCGAAAGCCATCTTGTCGATATCCGCTTTCTGACCGGGCTCGACAGCCGGATCGTCCTCGACCCGGCGGATGCCAATTTCTTCATCGTGTTCGATCGCGATGACCGGCTGATCCAGTCGGTGGTCGACTATCATCCCGCGCTCGTCAAGAACAGCAGCGGTGTCGCGAAAACACTGTGTTTTGGCATCTATTCAGTCAACGGCGGTTCGGAGATCGTTCGCGCGGTTATCGGCATCCCGACCGATCGCGCCGCATCGGCGGGCAAACTCGATGCCTGTGTGGTCGAGGAAATGACTCAGGTTCTGGGTCTGCCTAACGATTCCGAGGAAGTGTTTCCGTCGATCTTCAATGATCTTTCAATCGACGACCATTTGACCGAACTCGATCGGACTCTGATCCGCCTGCTCTACGATCCAGCTTTGCCGCCCGGCATGAACCGGGATCAGGCGCTGGCACGCATCGAGTCACTGGCGATCGAAGATCCCGTCATCGCGCAAACGACACCCTCGCCGCGTAACGCCAACAGCCGCAGCAACACCGGCGTTGCCGGTACCGATACGGCTGGCGGGCCCGGCATCAATAGCGGCGGTCTGGGCTCGGGTGGCGACGGCACGACCGGCGGCGCCCAAGATACCGGTGCCGCGGCCGATGGCCCCGGCTCGCTTTCCGTCAACGCCGAGCGCAACGGCGACTCCTGACCGGCCGCGGCGCTCGGCGCCGGCTGGTTTCACTTAAACACGACCGCGATAGCGATTTCCGGCTCTGCAGGGCCTGCGAGACCTATGGCTTGGGCTCGGGCGTCAGGGCAGTATCTTTTGGGCCCAGAAAGCGGAAGGCCCCGCCGCCCAAAGGGCGACGGGGCCAGTCCAGCGTGTGGGCCCGGTCGGTAACGTGTCATCGGCCCGTTGCGACACGTAGCGACCGGAGAACCGGCGGGGGCAGGGCATAAGGACCATCCGCCGATCACGAAATAACTATGGGGTATGGCTCCGAATCCGGCTTGTGGCTTTTCTGTGGCGCTTGCCACAACCCGCAAGCGTTTGGATTAAAAAGAAACTTTACCAGAGGGCATAACAGGCTGTGACAGCGGATCTTATCATTTCGGGCGGTCGAATCGCCACCATGGATGGAGCAAACCGGGCCGCCGAAGCCGTGGCTGTCTGGCAGGGCCGTATTCTTGCCGTCGGCACGCATCGCGAGATCGCGACCCTCGCCGGGCGGGATACGCGGAAAATCGATCTCGCCGGGCGAACCCTGGTACCGGGCATTATCGATTCCCACTGCCATCCCGACCATCATGCGATCGATCTGCTGCATTGGCGCCAGATCGGCTGGCCGCAGATACGTTCGATCGACGACATGTTGCGCATGGTCGAACGCGAAACCGCTGACATGAAGCGCGGCGAGATGTTCCGGGGCTTCGGTTACAACGATCAGAAATGCGGCGGCTATCCGACGATCGACCAACTCGACGCCGTATCGCATGGCATTCCGGTCTGGCTCTATCGGACCGACGGGCACATCGCGATCGTCAATTCCGCGACGCTGCGCCAGTTCGGCGTTCCCGACGATGCACCCGACCCGGGCCACGGTCGCTACGATCGCGATCCCTCGACCGGTCGCATGACCGGCGTCATCCGCGAGATGGCGGCGTGGGATCTGGATTCGCGCATGAAGCGCGAGTATCGCGTCGAGGATTACGAAACCGGATTGCCGCAGGTGTTCGATCTCTATCTGCGCCACGGCGTCACCTCGCTGCACAACTCGCTGACGCAGGGTAAGGCGATCCAGGCCTATCAGCGGCTGCGCGAGGCGGACCTGCTCGCGATGCGCATCGGCATCATCCTCGACGGGCGCGACGAAGCGCTGGTCGATACCTACATCAAGGCCGGTATCCGCACCGGCTTCGGCGACGAATGGATCCGCATCGTCGGCGTCGAATGGTGTCCGGATTGCTCGACCAGCGGCCGCACCGCAGCCTATTACGAGCCCTATGTCGGTACCGCCGTTCCCGGCGAACCGGTGCCGAATTACGGCATGCTGCTCTACGAAGCCGACGAACTCATTCCGCAGGTCGTCCGAGCGCATAAAGCCGGCTTGCGCGTCTGCGTCGAGGGGCTCGGCGATCGCGGCATCGATTTCGCACTCGATGCGATCGAGGCCGCGCTCGAAGCGCATCCGGTCAAGGATCATCGCAGCCGCGTCGAGCATTGCTGCTATGTCACGCCGACGATCATGGATCGCATTCGCAAGCTCGGCGCCGTCGATTCCTCGGCGACCGGCTTCATGTACTCGCTGGGCGATGCCTATATCGCCAATCGCGGTTCTCAGGCGATGAGATGGATGTTCCCCCATCGCAGCCTGATCGATGCCGGCATCCCCGCTCCCGGCCATTCCGATGCACCGATCTGCTCGACCAATCCGTGGGAAATCATCGGCGCGATGGTCACGCGTAAGACCGATACCGGACAGGATTTCGGTCCCGGCGAGGCGATCACCGTGACCGAGGCCCTGCACGCCTATACGACGCTCGGCGCCTGGGCCGGTTTCGAGGAAAATCTCAAGGGCTCGATCGAACCCGGCAAGCTCGCCGATTTCGCGGTGCTCGATCGCGATCCTTTCGCAATCGACCCCGCGGATATCCGGAGCGTGCAGACGACAATGACGATCGTCGGCGGCGCGGTTCGCTACGAAGCGTAGCGCCCGCGATCGATCAGACGAGCCCGGTGCCGCGCAGAAAATTCTCGATGATCCGGCCGCCGTCCGGCGTCTCGCGATAGCGCAGCGCATCGGGCGCAATCGCGCCGTCCCACGCAACCACCATGCCGAGCCCCGTGGATTCGGGGTGGAACTGCGTCGTGTACCAGCCGCCACCGAGATCGAGCGTGGCGACCACATCCTTGTAGGTTGCAAGCAGCGTCGCACCGTCCGGTAGACGCGTCACATGATCGAAATGCCCGAAATGAACCACCGGCTCCGCTTCGCCACCGCCGTCGAACAGGAAATGGTTGCGCCCGACTTCGGTCAGATCGAGCTTGCCGGTCTCCGAAAACGCCGTTCCGTTCATCCGATCGACCTTGCCGCCGAGCGTAACGGCCGCCATTTGATGGCCGCCGCAGATTCCGAAGAGTGGCCTCCCGGTCTCGCGCCAGTCGCCAAGCCACTCGATGGTCCGGAGTTGCCAGTCGCGCCCCTCGTTCACATTGTGAATGCTGCCGCCAACGATCACCCCGTCATAGCCATCGGGCGACGGCAGGGTTTCGCCGAGGCTCGCATCGACGCCGTCGATCTCGACCTTGCCCTCAAGCCCGCGCTCGCGCAGTCGCGAGGCGATCCAGTCCCAATCGGTCCGCCCGTCCTCGAACCCGTCGAATACCTCGCGCCGCGCGACGCCGGGTTCGCCGAGGATGCAAATAGACAGCAGCCGATTCATAGGGGTCTCCGTTTGCGGGCCACATTCTTGAAGGAGTCCGCGGGTTTCGGCAACCGGATCGGGTGCAGGGGCGTCATGCATAGCCTGCAGGCGCGCCCGGGGGCCGGGTCGCCCGGGTTGACAGGGTAGCGGCCGGTCGGGCGAACTGCCGCCTCCCCGACCCCAGGCAGGAGCTCCGGTGGGCCCGACCGACGAACTGGCCGCGTTTCTGGCGCGGCATCCCGAGACCGGCTTTCTCGACGTCATGTTCTGCGACATTTCGGGGGTCCTGCGCGGCAAACGCATTCCGATTGCCGATGCGCCGGGGCTCTATGCCGACGGTATGCACGGCCCAGTTTCGGCGATTACCCTTTCTGTCACCGGTCATACCGACGACCCGTTCGGCCGCGGCAATTCCGACGGCGATCCCGACCAGTGCTTCCGCCCCGTCGCCGGCACGCTGGCGCCGGCCCCCTGGCTTGGCCCCGAGATCGCACAGGTCCTGTGCAGCTTCTGGCGCACGGACGGCAGCCCCGAGCCGACCGACCCGCGCCAGGTACTGGCAGGGGTGCTCGCCCGCTTTGACGCGCTTGGCATCACGCCGGTCGTTGCCGTCGAACTCGAATTCTTCCTGATCGATTGCGAGCGCGGGCCGGACGGCACACCGCAGCCGCCGATCGCGCCGGGCACCGGCCGGCGCATGCCGCATCATCACAGCTTCGGTCTGTCCGAACTCGAATCGATCTCCGATATCGCGACCGATTTTTCGCGCACCGCGGAGCTGCAGGGCCTCTCGCCCGCCACCATGATCGTCGAATATTCCGGCGGGCAGTTCGAAGTGAACCTCCGTCACAAGCCGGATGCGATGCGCGCCGCCGACGAAGGTCAGCTTTTGCAGCGGACGGTGCGTAATGTCGCACGCCGGCACGGCATGGAAGCGACCTTCATGGCGAAGCCTTATGCCGACGGCGCCGGCAGTGGACTGCACTTCCATGTCAGCCTGCTCGACCGCGACGGCCGCAACCTGTTCGCCGAGGGCGATGCGATGCAGAACGAGCCGCTGCGCCATTCGGTCGGCGGGCTGTTCGATACGATGGCCGAGGCGATGGCGTTCTTCGCGCCCAACAACAATTCCTACCGCCGCCTCGCGCCCGGCCAGTTCGCACCGACCGGCAAATGGTGGGCGCTCGACCATCGCGGTGTAGCGATCCGCATTCCCTCCGGCCCGATCGAGGCGCGCCGGCTCGAGCACCGGATGGCGGGCGCCGACGCGCAGGTCCATCTGGCCCTCGCCGCCGTGCTCGCCGGGATCCATCACGGGCTAACTCAGCGCATTGCGCCGCCGACCCCGATCGTCGGCCCGGTGCCCGACGCGGGCGATCCTGATTTGCCGATCCTGCTCGATACCGCGCTCGCGAGGCTCGGCAGCGCGAGCGTGCTGCCAACCTATCTGGGTGCTGAATTCTGCCGCCTCTATGTCGAGGCCAGGCGACTCGAAACCGTTGGTTTACGGGCAATCATTCCGCCGGCCGAGTACGACTATTATCTGCGAACCAGCGGCTGACGCGGCGTCGCGCGAGGCCGCTTGACGACGCCCGGCACGCAAGCGGTAATGGGTTGCCGGCCCGGCGACCGAACATCCAGGGGGTTCGCGATGCTCAAGGAATTCCGTGAATTTGCGATGCGTGGCAGCGTCATCGACCTCGCGGTCGGCGTCATCATTGGCGCCGCCTTCGGCAAGATCGTGACGTCGCTCGTCAACGACATCATCATGCCGCCGATCGGGCTGCTGCTCGGCGGTATCGACTTCAGCAACCTTTTCATCACGCTCTCGGGCGGCGAGTATGCGAGCCTCGCCGAAGCACAGGAAGCGGGTGCCCCGACGCTGAACTACGGCCTGTTCATCAACACGATCATTCAGTTTCTGATCATCGCCTTCGCAATCTTCCTTGTGATCAAACAGATCAACCGGCTGAAACGCGAACAGCCAGCCGCCCCCGCCGCACCGCCGCGTCAGGAAGTGCTGCTCGAAGAAATTCGCGACGCGATCAAGTCGAAGGGCGCGTAAACTTCGGCCGCTATCGCAGTCCCGGATTGGCGGCCGCATAGATCCGGCAGCGCATATCGTCAAGCACGATCTCGCGTTCGAAGGCGAGCCCGGCCTTCTCGGCGGTGCGCTGCGACGCAACATTCTCGGGATCGATCAGTGAGATGAGGCGCGGGCGATTCAACTGCTCGAATCCGTAGCGCACCAGCCCCCGCGCGATTTCGACGCCAAGCCCCTGCCGCCACTGATCGCGCGCCAGCAGATAGGCGACCTCAGTTTCGAGCCGATCCTCGATCATCCAGGGGAGAAGCCCACAGCGGCCGATGAAGCGGCCGCTCGGCTTGTGGATCGTCGCCCACAGACCGAGTTCGGGATGATCGGGATGGCCGTCGAGAAACCACTCGAGCTCTTCCTGCGTCTCGTCGCGCCTCAGAACGCCTTCGGGAAAATGCCGCCGCACTTCGGGATCGCTGTAGAGAGCGAAAAGATCGTCGAGATCGCCGGGCACAAATCGTCGCAATAACAGGCGATCGGTTTCGAGGATCGTCATCGCGACCATGTCCCCTTTGCCGACCGCCGCCAGCGGTTCAGAACGTCTCGGTCCAGGGCCGGAGCTCGATCTCCCAGGTCCAGGCGCTGCGATGCTGGCGATGGATCGCGAGATAGGTCTCGGCGATCGAATCCGGATTGAGCCGGTCGTCTTTGCCGTTGCCGCCGCGCGGCGCGATCGATCCGTCGATCACGAAATGCGCGATATGCAGATTTTGCGGCTGGAATTCGCGCGCCATGCTCTGTGCGAGGCCACGCAGACCGAACTTGCCCATCGCGAACGGGGCCGAGCGTGCATAGCCCTTCACGCTGGCCGAGGCGCCCGTGAAAAAGATACTACCACCGCCGGCCTTCACCATGCGCTTGGCCGCCTGCTGTCCCACCAGAAACCCGCCAAAGCAGGTGACGAGAATGTCCTGTTTCACGGTTTCGGGGTCGAGATCGACCAGGGGCCCGCGCGAACGCCGGCTCGGATTGAAGAGGACCCAGGTCGGTGTACCGACATCGCGGTCGACGCTTTCGAACAGGCTCGCGACCTGGCGCGTATCGGATGCATCGCAGGCATAGGTCTTCGCATCGGTCTCTTTCGCGAGCGCGGCGAGATTGTCGAGGCTGCGCGCCGCGAGCGCGACCGCCATGCCCTCCCGCGCCATGATTCGCGCAACCGCCGCGCTCAAACCTTCGCCAGCGCCGACGATGAGACCGATTTCCTTGACCTGCATTATGCGCTCCTCCACTAAACCACGTTACCCGCGCGATACCGGCCGACATGCGCCGGACCTTCAGTCAGTTGGTTATCTTCAACCAACAGCCCCCATCAGATGCATAACGGCGACGCTGATGCGTCGTACATCATCATGCAACGCATCCAGCGGATCGAACAGCATCCTATGTTCGCGCGCATAGCCGCGCTCTCCCTCGGCCCGATAGCTGGCCGGCTCGCCGAATGCCTCGTCGTCGACCGATGCGGCGGCCGCCGGAAAGGTCACCCGAAGCTGTCGGGTCGCCGAGGGCACGCCAAGATGCAGCAGGTCGGCCAACACGTCGTCGACGGTGAAGTCGGCCCGGCTCGAAAAGCGTGGCAGCCGCCCTGCCAGTCGGAAGATCTGCCGGATCAGCGCGATGCGGAGCGCATGCAGGAGTTCGACATCGGCCTGGGTCTCGGAATACTCAAGCGGCCGGTCGGCCCGCGCGAGACCGTCAGCCAGATCGATATCGTCCTGCAGGAACTTACGGAGCATGCGGTTCATCCGTGAGAACCGGCCGATCTCGTTCAGCATCCCCGCGACCCGGCGCAGTTCCTCGCGCCGATCGGCGTTCTTGTCGGTTGCCGCCAGCAACAGCCAGCTCACCGGATCGAGCAGCGACACATAGGCTACCAGCGCATCGCGGCTGCTGACTTTGCGCGCGGCGGCGGCGAGCGCGACCAGCGAGCGCAGGCGCGGCGATTGTTCGTGCATCTCGACGAACCGGTCGAGATCGAGCGCCATTGCCTTCCCGACCCCGCCCAGGCTGTTCGCAAGGTAGCCCATCTGCTGCAGCACGGCGTTATGGGGGATCGCCCGAAGCTGACGGGGCGACAGCATTTCGACCGACTTGCCACCGTCGGTTTGACGTCGCGATGGTCTCGAACCCGACGGGTAGATCAGATTGGTGCCGAACGCACCAAGGAACGTCGCGTAGTTCGGATCGTCGATCAGCCCTTCGTTGAATTCCTTGATTGTCACGAAGAAATCGAGCGAGTAATCGGTCTCGCGATAGAACGGATCGGGCCGGTCGACCGGC
>JAWXBK010000048.1:0-43372 GCA_034439975.1 Rhodospirillaceae bacterium
ATCGACGTCTCATTGAAGCCGATCATGTCGAGTTACCTGGAGCAGCTTGAGGGGCGGCTTCGTGACGAGGGATATGCGGGCCGTCTGCTCGTCGTTACCTCCCAGGGGATGACCAAGGATGCCAAGGAAGTGGCATCGGCACCCATTCACGCCGTCAAGTCCGGTCCGGCGATGGCACCGGTGGCCGGGCGTCACTATGCGCAACTAGCCGGGTTGGGCGACACAGCAATCATCGCGGACACAGGCGGCACGACCTATGATGTGGCGCTCGTCCGTCATGGCGAGATCCCGGAAACGCGCGAGACCTGGATCGGGCGCCCGTATATCGGCCACATGACCGGATTCCCTTCGATCGATATTCGCAGCGTCGGCGCGGGCGGCGGCAGCATCGCGCGCGTCGACGAGGGCGGATTGCTGCGTGTCGGTCCGGAAAGCATGGGCGCTTCGCCGGGCCCTGCCTGCTACGGCGCTGGCGGCGACCGCGCCACGGTCACGGATGCGGCCCTGACTCTTGGTTATATCGACCCCGGCAACTTTCTGGGCGGCCGGATGAAGCTGGATCCGATGCTGTCACGAAAAGCAATAGAAGAGCACATTGCCCGGCCACTCGGGATCGACACCGAACCCGCTGCGCTGGCCATTCTGGCGCTGGCGACGGAAACGATGGCCGGCGCGATCGAGGATATTACAGTCAACCAGGGCATCGACCCTCGCAATGCAACACTGGTTGGCGGCGGCGGTGCAGCCGGCCTCAATAGCGTCGCCATCGCGCGTCGTCTCGGTTGCCGGCATGTGCTCTTTCCCGATGCCGGCGCAGCAATCAGTGCTGTTGGCGGGTTACTGTGCCCATTGAGCGACGACAATTCCGAGTTTCACATCACGAGCTCGAGATCGTTCGATAAAAACGTGGTCAACGACATTCTCGAGCGACTGGAGAAAGCCTGCCTGTCCTTCGTGCAACGTGTCGACGGCGGCTCCTCTTCGAAGATTGCCTATAGTGTCGAAGCGCGCTATGCCCAGCAGATCTGGGAGATCAAGCTGCCTCTGCGAGCAAGCAAGTTCCGGAGCAATCACGACATCGACGTCGTCGTCACCGATTTCCACCGACTCCACGAGGAGGTTTTCGCCTTTCAGGACAGCGGGGCCGAGATTGAGTTCATCAACTGGCGCGCTCGGGTTTCGTGCGACTTGCGGCATGGACCACTCGGCCACATCGTTTCAACAGCAAGGGACTCAACCTTGGCCGGATCGCGGATGGCCTGGTTCGATGATGCGTCGCGGGATGTTCCGGTGCACGACTTTGCAGCCCTGCCTTCCGGGAAACCCATCGAGGGCCCCGCCATCATCGAAACGCCGTTGACCACCATCGTGATTGATCCCGACTCGACATTCTGGCGCGACGAACGAAGCGGGCTCGTCGTTGAAGTCCGACCCGGGCGGGAAAGGCAGGCGGCATGAAATCACCGAACGATCGCGAGCCGGTGAATAGCCTCGATCTTGCCATCTTCAGTCGACGGATCGAGGGCGTTGCCCGCAAGATGCAGAACACGCTTCTGCGCTCGGCCAGATCCGGTGTCATCAATACCGGCCGGGACTTCTCCTGCTGTGTGCTTACAGCGGATTCGGAGCTGGTTTCGGTTGCTGAAAGCTTGCCGATTCATGTCATGGCAGGACCCGATCTCATGGCCGAGTCCATGAAAGAAATGCACCCCGAACTGGCGCCCGGGGACGCGTATCTTCACAATTCTCCCTATCACGGCTGCTCTCATGCAGCCGATCTTTCTGTCCTGGTTCCGGTTTTCGACGAGTCCGGCCGCCATCGATTTACCGTTCTGGCGAAGGCTCATCAAGCGGACATCGGCAACTCAATTCCGACCACCTACCATGCCGCAGCGCGGGATGTGTACGAGGAAGGTGCGCTCATCTTTCCGGCTACGAAGGTGCAGACGCAATACAAGGACATCGATGACATCATTCGCCTCTGCGAGATGCGGATTCGTGTGCCAGAACAATGGAGAGGCGACTATCTGGCAAGTCTCGGCGCAGCGCGTGTCGGTGAACGGGACCTGACCGCACTGGCGGCCGAGATCGGCTGGGATCGTCTCGACGAGCTGGTTCGCGCGTGGTTCGACTACAGCGAAACCATGATGAATTTCGCGATCTCCGGCATGCCGGGGGGCACGGTAACCGGCCGAACCATGCACGACCCCTTTCCCGGGACGCCGCCCGAGGGGATCCCGATCAATGCGACGGTCGAATGCCGGCCAGATATCGGTCATATCGCAATCGATCTGCGCGACAATATCGACTGCCTGCCGAACGGCCTCAATCTGAGCGAGGCATGCGCGCGAACGGCGGCGATGGTCGGGACGTTCAACAGTCTTGGCCTATCGGTACCGACCAATGCCGGCTCATTCAGGAGGCTCACGGTGCTGCTGCGCGAGAACTGCGTCGTTGGCATTCCACGCCACCCGACAAGCTGTTCGGTTGCTACCCAGAACGTGGCCGATCGCCTGACGAATGCAGTTCATCTGGCATTCTCCCAACTGGGCGAAGGCTATGGGATGGCCGAAGTTGGCGGCGTACAGACGGCAGCCCAGGCCGTGATATCGGGCCGCGACAGGACCAGAGGAAACCGGGCGTTCGTCGACCAGCTTATTCTCGGGGATACGCTCGGGGCGGGCGGCCCGAAAGCAGACGGGTGGCTCGCCATGATCACGACCGGAACGGCAGGAATGTCATTCTACGACAGCATCGAGGTCGACGAGATCCGGCATCCGATTCTCGTCCGGCAGCGTCGCCTTGTACCCGATAGCGAGGGGCCGGGCCGTTTCCGCGGGGCGCCCGCATCGCTGGTCGAATTCGGGCCGCGGGGAACGGCGCTGGAAGCGCTCTACCAGAGCGACGGCACTGTGCATCCTCCGCAGGGAGCGTGCGGGGGCGGCTCCGGCGCGGGCGCGCGGAATTTTGTGACCCGAAAAGATGGGCAGATCGAACCGGCAGACGGATGGGCCACCGTGGTATTGGCCGACGGCGATACCGTAACCGGCATTTCGCCCGGCGGTGGCGGCTATGGATCGCCGCTCGACAGAGATCCGGCCCTGGTCGCAGCCGATGTGCGGGCGGGTTACGTCACGCGCGAGCGTGCGCGCGCCGTATACGGTGTCGAGACAGATGCCGCCGGAAATCTCGAATCGGCCGCGACTGCCCGCCTGCGAGAGAGCAGGGTTGCAGTTGGAGGATTATTGAGGACTTCCGGGAAGTAGCGAATTCCGCCACCTCCCGGATTCCTTTTGCGATCAGGCGTTCTTGAAGCGCGACATTTCGCGCTCGTAGGATTCGATGTCATCCGGCCAACCGGAATTCCAGAACAGCTCATGGGCAAATTTCTTGTCGAGCTTGCTGATCGTATCCTCGATCGCTGCGACATCCGCGCTTGCCCATCCCGCCGCCTCGCCGTAGGCCATTCCGAGATCGGAACGTGGCGTAACGTAACCCCGCAGCACTGCAATCTGCGCTGCGTATGCTCCGCCCAGGAACCAGTTCAGAGCGGTATAGATCTGGTCGAGGTTCCCGCGATCCTGTGCTTGCTTGGGGATGAAGGCGTTGATCATCCATTTGTCATAGCCCTCGATCGTCCAGGCATATTCCACCGGAACACCTTGGGCGCGAGCCTCCAGAGCTGCAGGCTCCCATGCGGACTCGGCTGCCACCTCCTGGTTCACCAGCAGCGAAACCTGCTCGTCGTAAGTGACCCAGAAAGTGCGGAACTGGCCGGCCTTCTTCCGTTCGATCAGGAAATTCGCTACCGACTCGCATTCGCTTGCGGTCAGATTGCCGGGATTGCCGATGTCCGCAAGATTGTGAAACTTCAGATAGGCGGCGCAATGCTGGAGCGTAAAAAAGCTGTCATCGAGGGCCACCATGCCCTTCGTCGCTTCATTGTCGAAAAGAATATTCCATGAAACTGGCTCAGGCGCCGGCGGTGCTCCAACCAGCTCGGGGAAGTAAGCGAACGAGTCGGCGTTCATGACCAGAGGGACGCTCCACAGAGCGCCCTCGCCACCCATGATCAGCGGGCTGGTCTGTACGCTTTCGGAGACGCCCTCCCAATTGGCCATGCGTGAACTGTCGACCTGAAGGAGATGACCTTTTTCAGCGAGTCCTTTCCACGGGCCGCTGAAAGCTGCAAAGAGGTCATAACGCTCTCCGGCATCATTCGCTTCGACTTCGTGGAGAAATGTTCCGATCGCGTCATCGATGGGCGTGAACTCCACCTTCAGGCCGGTGTCCTTCTCGAACTCCGACCAGTCCGGCAGTGCGACAGTGGTAACACCCATGATTCGAATGACATCGTCCGCTGCATGGGCCCGGCGTATTGGACCGGTGATGATGCTTGGTGCTGCGAGAACGGTTGCCGCAGCGGCCGTGCCTTTCAGAACTTGCCGTCTTGAGATCCTTGACCTTGAAGTCTTGCGAGTCATTTCGTTCCTCCCACTGATGATCCGGCTTCAGGTTTGCCGGGTTGATGGATTCATTGGACCTATGACGCAATGCCGGGAATCCCAGAGCGCAAATCCGGTTTCAGGGAGCGCCCCGGCGTCAACCTGTCGGCACACCAGTGTGCCGACCTGGGTTTCGAGTTCGGTATCGTAGTGATTGCCCTTGTAGATTCTGAGGCGCGGCTTGCACCGGACAGAATTAATTCCCGCGTTGGCAGGAGCAGCGCCGGATGAAATCCGCAGGCGTTCGGCACGGATGGCGAGAAATACACTTTCACCAACCGAGGGTGAGAAACCGGGTATTGGTTGACCGACAATGTCTGCGCCGCTCACGGCGACAATTGTTTCTCCCGATTTACAGCTGCTCACGCGACCTTCCAAAACATTCTCAATCCCCATGAAGTCAGCGACAAAACGGGATTGCGGGCGATCAAACAGATCCTGCGGCGAGCCGTCCTGGATGATACGCCCCTTGTTGAGAAGGACGATGCGGCCACTCATCGTCAACGCTTCCTCCTGGCTGTGCGTCACCAGTATGAAGGTTGTTCCGAGGGATTTCTGGAGACGCAGCAACTCGACCTGCATGTCCCGGCGAAGCCGTTCGTCCAGCGCGCCAAGCGGCTCGTCGAGAAGGAGGATATCGGGTTCTGTTACAAGCGCACGGGCAAGTGCGATGCGCTGCCGCTCTCCGCCGCTCAGCTGATGGACCCGTCGGTCGTACTTGTCAGGCAGGCGCACCATTTCCAATGCTTCCATGGCGCGGCGGCGACGTTCTGCCGGCGGGCGCTTACGCACCAGAAGGCCGTATTCAATGTTCTTGCCGACACTCATATGCGGAAACAAACCATAATGCTGAAACACTGTGGCGACATTGCGATGGTTGGCCGGGATCTCGCGAACGTCCTGACCCGAGATCTTGAGGTCAACGATTTCTGACGGTGTCTCAAGGCCGGCGACGATACGCAAAAGCGTCGTCTTTCCGGAACCGCTCGGCCCCAGCAGCGTAACAAAATCGCCTCGAGGGACCGTCAACGACACGCGATCGAGCGCCAAGACATTGCCGAACCGTTTGGTTGTATCCCGAACGACGAGAATGGGTTCGTCGAGACGGTTACTGTTCGTCGCGGCCATCAGGCAGCTCCTCCTTTGAACAGCTGCCGGAGCGCGATGATTGTCAGACCAAGGCTGGCGATCGTGATCAATGTGCTCAGACCGTAGATGAGTGGAACCATGGTGGTGTGGGAAGAAGCCTCTGCCCACTGAAAGAGTGGCAGTGTTGTCGTGCCACCACGAAGGTAAATGCTGCGCGGCAGCTCATTCAGTGACAGCAGGAATCCAAAGAATCCGGCGGACAGGATGCCTGGGAAAAGCAACGGCATTTCTATATCCCGGAATCGTCGCCACCTGCCGGCACCCAGATCCATAGCGCTCTCCAGGAGTCGTGTATCGAACCGGCCAGCGACCACGAGCACGCCGAGCAGCGCGAACGGGAATGCCCATACGAAGTGGGCAAAGATCAGCGACCAGAGGCCGGTTCGGACGCCGAGAAACAGGCGATAGAACATGATGAAGTCGACACCCAGCATTACCCCCGGGACGAAAAGGACAACCAGGAACACGAGCAGAAGCCAGGCGCCGGTGCGGCCGATATGCGGCAGTGTTCGCCCGACGGCAGTTGCTGTGATCATGCAAAGAATGGATACGATGGTTGCGATGCCGAGGCTTGTCAGAAGGGGATCAAGCCAGCGCGGATCAGCGAACAGTTTCTCGTACCAGGCGAGCGTAAACGGGCCCGGCTTTCCAGTAAGCGGGCGTTCGCTGACGGACATCAGGGCAAGCCAGGCGACTGGCCCGTACATCAGCAGAACGCCAAGGCAACCAAATGCAATCGCCATCGCCTTGGCCAACCGCAGCATGGCACTTTCTCGGCGTGCGACGCGCATCAATGCCGCCCCGGCCAGTGCGTCCGTCATTTCCGGAGCCCTTCAACGAGGGACGCGCCCTTTCCAATCCGGCGCAAGGCCAGCACGATCAGAAGCTGCAGCGCGGCAATGATCGCCAGGATCAGCGCAGACATGGCGGCCGCGACGGAGTAGTTGAGCGCCGTTATCAGATCGAGCATGGCGCCACCGAGCATGAGTACCTGCTGACCCCCAATCACCTTGGCGACAACGTCGTCACCAAGCATGGGGACGAAGCTGAAAATGATGCCTGCAAGAATACCGGGCATTGAAAGGGGCAGAATTACATGCCGGAGCGTTTGCCAGGGCGAGGCGCCGATATCCTTGCTTGCTTCGATGAGATCGTCGTCGATCAGGATGAGTGACAGAAATATCGGCCAGACCATGTTCGGAAGGAACGGTCCGAGGAGCCCGAAATGAACTGCGGGCTCGGAGAAGAGGAGCCATGTCAGTGGCCGCTCAATCAGGCCAAGTTCCATCAAGCCGCTATTGATCGGCCCCATCAGTCCCAGCACCGGCCGCCAGATGACGACACGGGCTGTGTCGCTGAGAAAGAAAGGGGCGGTCAGCAGTGTCCAGATCACGATCTTCCAGGTCGTCGATCGCAGGCCTTTCGCCAGCCATAGGGCGAAGGGAAAGGAGATAAGAAGAAGTATGGCGGTGACGGTGGCCGCGATCCGTATGGTCCGTGCGGTTACCTCCCAGCGACCTGTAAGAAAAATTTCGCGGTAGGCATTCAGGGTAAAATTGAGATCCAACCCCTCCGCGCTGACCCGAACGAACGAGAACAATACCACCCCGGCCATCGGCAGCAGGACACCGAGACACCAGACGATCGAGAAGGTGAAGACGGCCCAGTCACCGGTGGGGGGCCTGCGAAGCAAGGATCGCCAATTCGTGATGCCACTCAACAGCTGCCGGGCCTCCCGTGACGCACCTCATACTGGACCGGCCGCTATCGCGCTGGCCGAATCCAAGCCTTTGCTCCATCGGGGGTCGGAGCCAAGTGCAATAATCTGCGTTACCGGGCGGTTCCAGGAATGGGCAAATGGGCAATGGCAGGCATTGTTTTCCTTAATGAAGTTCCGCGTTCCGGCGCGTTCCGCTCGGCTACGGCTAATGAATGTCCAGCGGGGTTTTGGGAATGAAGGAGTTCTGGCTCGTCGTAGCCCGTCTAGGGAGCGAGGATGAGACAGAATTCCCGGCCGCCAGGGCCGCCCAGCAGTGCGCAGCGCTCAGGAAGTCATTGAAGGCGCCCAACACCTTACGGCGGCTGTGAGGCTTCGACCTGCCCCCGCATTTCTGGACCACAGATAACTGGAGGATTCTAATTTAGGATCCCTAATCGCTCGATGCAGTTTGGCGTGAGATGCCCTCGATGCCCGGACGCGACTGAAATCGTTTCAGCGATTCGCCCAAGCGCTGACGCGTATGCTCACAGTGCTCCTGGGTCAATGTCCGAACCATGGCTGCGTCGCGCTCTTTAAAGGCAGCGAGGATCTGGCGGTGTTCTTGTTGAGCTGCTTTCAGCCCATGTCCGGAAACATGATCAATCCAGACGTACCTCTCGACAGCATCCAAGAGTGACATTGCCACTTTGGCGAGATGTTGTCGGCCGCTGATCCGGAATAGGGACAGATGGAAGTCACGATTCAAAGCTGCCCAGCGCCCGAGATCGACCGTCTCGGGGTCCGAACATTTCTCCATGTCCCTGACAATCTCCTCCAGGTGGGCGACGTCTTCGTCAGTTCTCTGCATCGCTGAATGATACGATGTGCGTCCTTCGATCCAAATTCGCATCTCGAAGATGTCATCGATTTCCGCGGGATCGAGAGACTCGACTAAAAAACCGTGATGGCGACGGGAGACGACAAGGCCTTCCGATTCCAGCCGCCGCAACGCTTCACGGACCGGCGCTATGCTTAGTCCCAGCCGTGCAGCGATGTGGGCTTGCTTCAGGGGTTCGTTCGGCGCAAGAGCGCCTGAGATAATCTCACGGCGCAGAAGTTCATGCGCATAATCCGGCAAGCTCTTGAGCGAGTTCCGTAACGCATGCGCCGCGTCGTATTTGGACATCAATGACTCGTCATCTTTCTCAGTCTCTGAAAAGTATACATTGGTTTGCAACTCGAAACTTAATTTTCGAGGTGGCTCCCGACCGCCGGGCGAATGTCCGCGAAAGCAGGGGGCCCGGCAGCTCCCTGGTACGTGTCCGGCGATACGATAAGAAAATGGGCGCGCCATGCTGGCGCGCCCATGTCACAGCAACAAGCGACCGTCGGCAGAGAGATGGATTTATGGGGCCGTGAGATTGAAAACCGCCGACCAGCCGTCCGGTGGCAGCGCGGCGTTTCTATCCCATGTCTTGGCGTTCGACTCGTCGACAATGACTGTCACGGGAGAAACGTGCGACAAGTAATCCATTCCCTCAAGCACACGTACAGCCTGGTCCAGCGCGATGCGGGCCTGGATGACGGCACTGTCGGAGGCCATGGCATAGATGAGACCCTGCTCGACCAGTCTCGCGCTCTCCGGGCTCGGATAGTAGGCGATCACCTTGATGCCTTCGCGCCCGGCGTCGCGCAGAGCCCCGACCGCCGCTTCAGCCGCGGGTGCGACGCCGACGATGTAGTCGATGTCGGAGAAGGTCTGCAGACCATCTTCGATCAGCTTCAGCTGCTCCGGCTTGTTGCTGTTGCCATATTTGGTGTCGAGAATCTCGAGCGACGAGTTCGAGATGCTGCTGGCGAATCCCGTGTTTGCACTTTCCGACCAGCCAGCACCCGCGGGTCCGGGCAACCACAGGATTTTCGTGCGCTCTGATTCTTTCGGGTCGATGGCGACTAGATATTCGCCGACTGTCTTGCCGATGACCTGGTACGATCCGAGTGAATGAGCTTTGACAAGTGGCGAATTGATGCCATTGCCGAGATCGATCACCGGGATGCCCTGAGCGTCGAGCTCGGCCACGAGGCCGTCGAGGCCGGTGAAGGAGATTGCAGAAATGATCACCGCGTCGGCACCCTGGGTGACGCAATTCTCGATCTGCGAGATCTGCGTGGGCAGATTGTCGTACCCGCCGGCTTCGACGACAGTGACTTCAACGCCTAGCCGCTTTGCTTCGTCGATATACCCGTAATTGTAGCCGAGATGATAGGCATCGGCCATGTGAGGGTGCGCCACGCATATATGCCAAGCCTCGGAAGCCTTCGCGAGCGGCTCATAGGTGATGGCGGTGTATTGTGGATTTTCAGATTCAAATCCCGGTGGTTCCTGCTGAAACGCCGGATAGGTCCAGTCCTGAGCTGAGGCCGACGCGGATAACCAGGCGATGCTGAGAAGGGCGACGCCGAACGGGGCGCTCTTAAGAAGGACATCTTTTATTTCCAACATGGATTTCGCCTCCCGGGCAAGGAATTGCTTTCGTTTCGGACCGCATCGCGAAAGCGTGGGCCGATCGAGCACGTATCGGATCTGAGCCCGGTTGTGTGACTTCGGGCAAAGGTGCCTTGACGTTTTCGATTTTCGAATGTAGCCTTTTTTCTGAAACAGCGTCAATCTGGGGCAAAATTGTCGTTGATGGCGATCCAATGGCAGATATCGCTGTCCTTCGGGATCCTGCCCGGACTCGCGTGATGATGAAGGACGGGAAGATCGTGGATACGAGAAAATCGATCCCGGACCGGACGGTATAGGGCTGGGAAAAGCCGACGCAGTACTGGCGCGACGCCCGTATGCCGACCCAGGAATTTATCAGCAACCATGCGACCAAACACGCCCGCCTGGATGGCAGAGCACAAATCTGGCAAGGGTTCTAGGGCAGCAGAGTGAGCTCGGCGAGAGAGTCCTCTCCCGGTTTCCTTCTATCTCCGTTGGAAAGAGCTGCGATGCCTCGATCCGGTTCGGACGCTAACGTTCAGTGCAAGAATAGTGGTGAAAGCGAGCCACTCATCCTGATAGATGGATCAGGCTCGCTTCAACCGATCACTGTGGCGGCGACCTTGCGGACGCTCTCACCCGACAAACAGCGGTCTGGCACGCACGACGAACCGTTGCCGCTTGCCAGGCCGGAGGCGGAACTGCTCACCTTGCGGGGAGTTTCGAAATCCTTTGTCGGTATAAAGGCACTGGAAGATGTGGATTTCGACCTCAAGGCGGGCGAAGTTCATGTCCTTTTCGGAGAGAACGGGGCTGGCAAATCGACGCTGATCAATATCATCGCCGGCGTACTGCGCCCCGACCATGGTGTCCTGACGCTTCAGGGCCAGAATAAGCGCCTGAGTTCGGTGGTCGATGCCAGAAAGAGCGGGATTGCCGCTGTATTTCAGGAATTCAGTCTCGCCCCGGATCTGGCTGTCGAAGAAAACCTTTTTCTTGGCGTTGAACCGGGCCGGATGGGCCTGTTGAGCAAGCGCGCCATTCGTCGGCAGGCGAAGGCGGCACTCGCAAATCTGGGCTTCCGCCTCGATCCCGCGGCGCGCGTCGGATCGCTATCCCGCGCTGAGCAACAGATGGTGGAGATCACCAAGGCCGTCCTGACCGAGCCGAAGGTCATCATCTTCGACGAGCCTACGGCGTCGCTTACCGAGCGGGAGGTACGTGAACTCTTCCGATTAATAGGCCGCCTCAAGGCAGAGGGTGTCGGCATCGTCTACATCACACATCGCATTTCCGAGATATTCGAGATTGGTGATCGCGTGACCGTGATGCGTGACGGCCGGAAGATCCAGACGGTCGCGCTTGAGGACGTCGATGCGACTCGCATTGTTGAACTCATGACCGGGAGGCACATCGGCAATCTCTATCCGACGATTGCGCACAAACCCGGAAGAACCCTGCTCCGGTTGGACAAGCTTCAGACCGCGGATGGAAGTGTGCGTGGTGTTGCACTGGAGGTTCGTGCCGGCGAGATCGTCGGCCTTGCCGGCCTGGTCGGTTGCGGCAAATCGGAGATCGGGCGCGCCTGTTTCGGCCTGTGCCGATTGGCGATGGGCAGTTCGATTGCTTTCGGCGGCGACCTGATCACCAGACCGACGCCACGTCGTATGCTGAAGCGCGGCCTTCAGTATGTTCCATCTGATCGTCGGCGCGAGGGCCTGATGTTCGAGCGTTCGACTCGTGAGAACATTTCGCTCCCGATGCTCGCGGACTCCGAGCTAAGCCGTGCCGGATTCCTACGCCGCAGCGTAGAGCGGGCGAGAGCCAGGCATCTCGCCGAAAAAATGGGCGTAACCCCACTGCAGATGGAGAGTCCGGTCATCCAGTATTCCGGTGGAAATCAGCAAAAAGTGGTGCTTGCCAAGATCATGTCACAGGACATGAAACTCCTCATTCTCGATGAGCCGACTGTTGGAGTCGACGTGGCATCCAAGGCGGAGATTTATGGCTTCCTCGCCGGGTTGATCGAGACGGGGGTCGGGATACTTCTGATCAGCTCGGATCTGCCGGAGGTACTGAATCTCTCTCACCGGGTCTATGTGATCCACGATGGAGAAGTCCGATCCCATCTCGCGGGCTCCGACATCTCCGAACGAAATGTCTTGCACAGCTTCTTTAACAATGATGCCGCCAGGAGCGCTCAATGACCGCATCTGAATCGCGGCCACCGGAATTAGGGGGCAACCTTGTCAGACGGCTCTTCGTGCGCTTGGGTATTCTCCCCTTCTTCCTGATCGCCGCGATTGTTCTCTTCAGCTCGATCGAACCGCGGTTTCTCTCGCCGGGTAACTTCGTGAATATCGCGCGGCAGTCGACCTATCTTCTCATTGTATCTCTGGGGCAGATGATCGTACTTCTGACCGCCGGTCTCGACCTGTCGATTGGTTCCACAATCGCGCTGGCTTCTGTCGTCACCGCGACGGTGATGGGCGGAATGTTAGTGATCGATCCGACAGCCGTGTGGCTGGCGATTGCAGCTGGAAGTGCGGCAGGTATTGCGACAGGCGTTCTAGTCGGTTCGGTAAACGCCATCGGTGTCGCCATCTTCAACGTCAGCCCATTCATGATGACGCTCGGCATGCTCTCGATTGCCTTCGGCCTGGCGTTGACGATCAGTGGCGGCTCGCCGGTCTACGGTATGCCTGACGTGTTCGGCACCACTTTCGCGTATGACAGAGTGCTCGGAATTCCCATACCGATCTATATCGGCGTCGCCGTCTTTGCACTTGTCTATCTGCTTCTCAACTGGACCCGCGCTGGCCGCTACCTCTACGCCCTCGGAAGCAATGCCAGGGCAGTGCATCTTTCAGGGATACACGGGGTCTCGTACCTCTTCCTGGCCTATGTGCTTTGCGGGTTGCTCGCGGGAGCGACAGGAGTTCTGCTGACCGCGCGTGTGCAGAGCGGCGAAGCTAATATGGGGCAGGAACTGGTCCTGCAGTCGATCGCAGCTTGTATTATTGGCGGAGTCTCGCTGTTTGGAGGCATCGGCCGCGTTGGCAACGTCCTCCTGGGAGTGATCTTCATCACTCTTCTGACCAATGGAATGAACATGGTACGAATTGACGGCTACCTGCAGCAGGTCGTCCTCGGCGCAGTACTGATCCTGGCGATTATCGCCGATCAGACCCGTCTCAGAATCGCCGGACATACACTGACTAGGTGAGAACTGGCTTCGATGCGAGGATGATCAGCAACGTGGCGGCATGCCAGCAGCCAGGATCGCAGAAAGCATTGCGGGGGTTCGTGCATAGATCGTGAGCTATTCAGGTGGACATGTCCCTCGATGACGACAGCAACTACAAATGTACGAGGAAGTAAATGGCTAAGCGAGAAGTGACAATCGACTATCTCAAGGAAATCGTCGACGCGTTCAACCGGCACGATGTTAAGGCTATCGCGGGCTTTTTTGCCGCAGACGGCCAGTTTCTGACTGCACGTGGTCCGCATAGCTACGGCAACCGGATCACGGGTCCGCGACAAATCGCTGACTATCTCGAACAGCGCTATAAGACGATCCCCGATATGCGTTGGGAGAGCGAAGTTCACTTCGTCAGCGGCACTCGTGCGCTTTCGGAGTGGACCGTCAAAGGCACGATGACCTCGGGCGAGGAGATCAACTGGACGGGCTGCGATGTCTGGAATTTCGACGACCAGGGAAAGATCAAGATCAAGGATACCTTCTGGAAGTGCGTCGAACGTCAGTAGCAGTGCGGCGCCGGCAGCGAGGGCGCTGCCAGCTGATTCCATGGTAGGGACAACAAGGTGGTGCCGTTCGCGACCTCAAGTCTTGTCCTCACAGGCTAATCCCCGGTGCGGATCTGAGAGCGCTGTTGAAGTGTGGCCACCTGCCGGCCGTCGAGCAATCGGACGCGTTCCTGTCGTTAACGCAGATGCCATTTGGTTGATAGGGTGAGTGCGGCACCGGTTGAAGCGGATCGACGCACGCGGCAGCGGACCGTCTAGGGAGGAATAAGAAATGAAAATGCGTCATGCAGAGATTGCCGGTGCGGGCTTTGCCGGACTGACGGCGGCGACGGCGCTCGCGCAGAGAGGCTGGAGCGTTCGCGTTCATGAGCGCTCGCCAGAGTGCCGGGAGTTCGGGGCCGGCATTTGGTTTTGGGAAAATGGTGTTCGCATCCTGAATGCGATTGGCGCGGCAGACGACGCGCTGGACGGCTGCATTATGGTGCCGGCTTGGGAAAGTTTTGACGAACACGGACGCACAATCGATCGCCTTAAGTTCGGCAATCATGAGGAAGGCGGCCGCATGTTCTGCATTGTTCGGCAGAAGCTTTACGAGGCTATTCTGAAGGCCGCTGGTCGGGCAGGGGTGGAGATTGTCACGAGCTCGAAGGTAGTCGGTGCGACGGCCGATGGTCACCTGGAAGTCGAGTTGGAAAAAAAATACAAGGCCGACCTCGTGATCGGCGCGGACGGCGTACATTCCAAGGTACGCGATTCCCTTGGCCTGCTCAAAGACCGCCGCGCGCACGGTGATGGCGCAATACGCGTCCTGGTGTCAAGGAAGCCCAGCGAAGCGGCAGATCCACGCCTCTCGGAATTCCAAGAGTGGTGGAACGGTACCCGACGGGTCCTTTTCAGTCCGTGCAGCGAGAAAGAACTCTATATCTGCCTTACGACAGTTGGGTCTGATACTGAGGCTCTCGGTACCCCGGTGCCGAAGGAAGCTTGGATCAAATCGTTTCCAGCCATCGAGGATTATCTGCGCCGCGTTCCGGAGACCGGACGCTCGGACTTGTTCGAGACCATCACATTGCATCGGTGGTCTGAGGGCAGGGTGGCGATAGTCGGAGACGCCGCCCACGGGATGGTTCCTGGCCTTGGTCAGGGCTGCGGCACCGCTATCACCAATGCTTTCTCGCTGGCGGTCTACCTGGAGGAAGTCTCAGATATCAGCACTGCTGTGGATTTATGGGAGAGGCGCGAGCGGCCGTTGACCGAGCATACCCAGTTCTGGTCTTGGACCACCTGGCCGTTGACACGCGTTCCGTCCGACATAGCGCGAACCGTTTTTAATTTCCCTGGTTTCAAGGAATGGTTGGCGGCGCAGCGCTCGCGAACGTCTCTGTACATCCCCTATGGTACCGAGAAGGATTCGAGGTGGAAGCCGCAGAAGGGTCCGATGGAGCCTGCGAGCCAGAGTTTCTATCAAAGCCTCGCGTGATATCTTGGGGAGAGTAGCCCGAAAATGGCCAGTCGTGCATTGTCTTGCGTTCGGTTCATAAGCCAAGCGTAGTATGGAAGGATTCTAAACGGCTCATTGTTGTCTGATCACTCGGCATCTTCGTTCACTATCAAGGCAGCGCTACCTTGGTTGGCCGGATCCCAAACAGGTAACCACATCTTATGTGCGCATTAATTGTAATAAGATGAGCGCTGGCGGCGAAAGCCTAATCCCGCGGCAGTCGCGAGAGGTGGTTGTGCCGCTGACACCCCTCCGGCTCCGTTTCGCTAGTACCTGCAGGTCATCGCGCCACCAGATTCGATATGCCCGCTCGCGGGGCACCCGAGAGCCTTGCTCATTTAGTGGTGCCGGGCCGCCGTAGCCCCATCACAGCCGCTCGGTAATAGTAATTGTCTGCCCTCATGGCTGGTCAGTTCCGATCGATATTCCGGTGGCCTCCACCAGCAAATGAAGTCGGTTGCGGGCCCCCGCAACCAACTTTACCGAACGCGCGAACTCGCTGGAAAAAGCCGCCTCCTTCCCGGAGGCGGCTTTCGTCTTTCCGGGATCGGCGGCCATGGCGACCATCCGCGCTATCTCGCCAACCATCTCGATTTCGAAGCCGCCCTCCGAGATCGCTTTCACCGTCACACGCTCGACCAGCCCGCGCAAAATTGATGCGTCGTCTGAAGGAGGGGATGTCCACAAACGCGACTTCGACGATCGAGATAGACTAGTGAGTGCTATCATGGGCGCGGTTTTCGCATCGGGGATGATATCGTGATGACCTGGCCAACGATCGAGAAGAGCCCACAGGACCGTTCGACCGCAAACTATCCCGCCACCGAAACCGCGCGGCTTGAGTTTTCTTGGGAACATGCCAGGAAGGTCTTGGACGGCCTGCCAGGCGGAGGGCTCAACATCGCGCACGAAGCGCTAGACCGGCACGTGGGCGCCGGCTACGGCGATCAGGTCGCGATCCGGTGGCTCGGCAAGGATGGTACCCGGTGCGATCTGACCTATGCCGGCCTTGCCAGTGAGGCGGCCCGCTTCGCCAATTTGCTCGCCGCGCACGGCATTGGCCGTGGAGCGCGCCTCTACTCCCTCCTCGGTCGGATGCCACAGCTCTACGTTGCCGCGCTTGGCACCCTGAAGGCCGGGCTCACCTTCACGCCGCTCTTCGCCGCCTTCGGTCCCGAACCGATCAAGGCACGGATGGAGATTGGCGAAGCCAACGTCCTCGTCACTACTGGCGCGCTCTACCGCGGCAAGGTCGCTGCCTGGCGTAACGAAATTCCCTCGCTGAAACTCGTACTGATCGTCGACGAGGACGAGGCTCCCGAGGACTGCGTTGCGCTGCGCCCCGAAATGAAGAAGGTGTCGGACCGGTTCATAACAGTGCCGACGGCGCCGGACGACATGGCGCTGATTCATTTCACGTCCGGCACGACCGGTCGCCCCAAAGGCGCCGTGCATGTTCACGGCGCGGTTGTGGCCCATGCGGCGACGGGGCGTTTCGCACTCGATCTGCATCCCGGGGATATCTATTGGTGTACCTCCGATCCCGGATGGGTTACGGGCACCTCCTACGGAATTATCTCGCCACTGGTGAACCGCGTCACAATGATCGTCGACGAGGCGGAGTTCGAAGTGGAACGGTGGTACGGTATCCTTGAGCATGAGCGCGTACAGGTCTGGTACACTGCACCAACCGCGATCCGGATGATGATGCGCGCCGGAAAGGGTGCAGCACAGGGCCACGACTTCTCTATGTTGCGGTTCCTTGCGAGTGTTGGAGAACCGCTCAACCCCGAATGCGTGCTCTGGGGCAAGGAGGTCTTCGGCCGTCCCTTTCACGACAACTGGTGGCAGACCGAAACCGGCTGCATCATGATCGCCAACACAGCGGCGATGGATATCCGGCCGGGTTCGATGGGCAAGCCGCTGCCCGGTATCGAAGCCGGCATCGTCAGCCGGGAAGACGGCCAGATTCGCGAATGCAAAACCGGTGAGATCGGTGAACTGGCACTTCGGCCGGGTTGGCCGTCGATGATGTGCGCCTATCTGAACGACGAAGCGCGCTACAGAAAATGCTTCGCGGGCGGGTGGTATCTCTCGGGTGATCTCGCCATGAAAGACGAGGACGGCTACTTCTGGTTCGTCGGTCGCGCCGACGACCTGATCAAGTCTTCCGGCCACCTGATCGGCCCGTTCGAGGTGGAAAGCGCGCTCGTTGAACATGATGCCGTTGTCGAGGCTGCCGTAATCGGTGTGCCTGACGAGGCGGCGGGGGAGGTGGTCAAGGCCTATGTCGCGCTGGCGCCCGGCTTCGTGGCTTCCGAAGCCCTGGAACGCGAGATCCGCGGCTTCGCTCGCAAGAAGCTCGGCCCGACCGTCGCTCCGCGCGAGATTGTATTTCGCGAGCAGTTGCCCAAGACCCGATCCGGAAAGATCATGCGCCGCCTCCTCAAGGCTCGCGAACTGGGGCTGCCCGAGGGCGACATTTCTACCCTGGAAGCCGATGAGAAATGAACGATACTGTCAAACCGCGCCTCACCCACGATCACGTCCGCGACCTGCTTAGGAGCATGATCCGGATCCGGCGGTTCGAGGACAAATGCGCCGAGCTCTACACCCAGCAGAAGATCCGAGGCTTTCTTCACCTCTGCGACGGTGAGGAAGCCGTGGCTGTGGGTGTAATGGCAGCGCTTGAGGCGCGCGACCGGATCGTCTCAACCTACCGTGAACATGGCCATGCGCTTGCCCGCGGGATCAGCATGACATCCGTCCTCGCCGAGCTTTGCGGCAAGGCCACCGGCACATCCGGCGGACGCGGTGGTTCCATGCATCTGTTCGATGCGGAGACGAACTTCTATGGCGGTAACGCCATTGTCGGTGGCGGTCTCCCTCTAGCAGTAGGGCTTGCACTCGGAGACAGAATGCAGAGCGAGCCGCGCGTTACTGCATGCTTCTTCGGTGACGGCGCGATGGCCGAAGGTGAGTTCCACGAGGCAATGAACCTTGCTGAGCTCTGGTCGCTACCTGTGCTGTTCATTTGCGAGAACAACCGGTACGCGATGGGTACCGCGCTTGCCCGCGAGCACGCCAACACCGACCTTGCCGCGCGGGCGGCAAGCTACGGCATGCAGGCCGAAACGGTCGACGGGATGGATGTGACGGCGGTCGAGGCCGCCGCACTGCGCGCCGTTTCGGCGATGCGCGAAAGCCCCCACCCGCAATTTCTCGAATGCCGCACCTACCGCTTCCGTGCCCATTCAATGTTCGATCCCGAGCTCTACCGGGACAAAGCCGAGGTCCAGGAGTGGCGCAAGCGTGATCCGATCGAATGTTTCCGCGACTGGCTTCTGGAGAACGGCCTGCTTCACGACGAGGAAGCGGCTGCGATCGATGCTGAGGTCGAGGCGCAGGTGGCCGCCGCCGCTGCTGCTGCCGATCAGGCACCGTGGGAGCGTGTCGAGGACCTCGAACGCCACGTGGTGGCCGTGACCCGCCCTGCACCACCCGCACCGCCCGAGCCCGCTGCTGAAACAGTCGAGATCACCTATCGCGAGGCTGTCAAACAGGCGATCACCGAGGCGATGCTGAGTGATACGCGGGTGTTCCTAATGGGCGAGGACGTGGGTGCCTACGGTGGCACCTACGCTGTCTCCAAGGGCCTTCTCGCAGAATTCGGCGCCGAACGCATCCGCGACACACCGCTGTCGGAGGCAGCCTTCACCGGCGCAGGCATCGGCGCGGCGATGGTGGGGATGCGGCCTATCGTCGAAATCATGACGGTGAACTTCTCGCTCCTCGCGCTAGACCAGATCCTCAATACCGCTGCCACGATCCGTCACATGTCTAGTGGCCAGTTCGGCGTACCTTTGGTCATCCGTATGGCGACCGGCGCGGGCCGGCAACTTGCTGCCCAACATTCTCACTCGCTCGAAGGCTGGTACGCGCATATTCCCGGTCTGCGGATCCTCGCCCCAGCCACCGTCGAGGACGCGCGCGGTATGCTGCTCACAGCGCTACGTGAGCCAGATCCGGTGCTGATTTTTGAGAACGTAATGCTTTACAACGTGTCGGCGTTGCTACCGGTCAATGCAGGCCCAGTAGAGATCGATCGTGCCGCGATCCGCCGTCCCGGTGATGACGTAACGCTCATCACTTACGGCGGCTCGCTGCCCAAGACGCTGAAGGCAGCAGAGGAACTCGCCGCCGACGGCATAGAAGCCGAGGTAATAGACCTCCGCGTGCTCCGTCCGCTCGATGACGAAACGATGATGGCCTCGGTTGCCCGCACCCGCCGAGCCGTAGTGATTGACGAGGGTTGGCGCACCGGATCGCTCTCGGCCGAAATCGCCGCGCGGATCATGGAGCAGGCGTTCTTCAAACTCGATGCCCCGGTGGGCCGAGTCTGCTCAGCCGAGGTGCCAGTGCCCTATCCCAAGCACCTTGAGGATGCAGCAATACCGCAGGTTCCAGCGATCGTCGCCGGCGCACGGGCCGCACTGGGGAGGGAGTGATGGGCGTATTCGTAATGCCCTCACTTGGCGCCGATATGGACGAGGGCAAGCTTGTCGAATGGCTAGTAAAGGTGGGCGACAGTGTGAGGCGCGGCGATGTTGTCGCTGTGGTCGAGACCCAGAAGGGTGCGATCGAGATCGAGTGCTTTGAAGAAGGCACGGTTGAGAGCCTCAATGCCGAGATTGGTCAGGTGCTGCCCGTCGGCGCGCGCCTCGCCACGATCCGCAAACCCGGCGTAGCCGGGCCCGCGTCTGTTCCCGAGCTCATTGAGAAGCCAGCCGCGGCCGCGCCGCGGCTGGCTCGCCCCACCCCGTTACCGCGGCCACCAATGCCGGACGCCAAGCCGTTGGCCTCGCCTGCCGCGCGGGTTCGCGCCAACCAGCTGGGGCTCGACATCGCTGGACTGCGCGGCACCGGTCCGGGCGGGGCCGTGCTGCTCATCGATGTGGAAAAGGCTTCAGAAGCGCTGCCCGGGACCACGCTCGCCGCACCTCCGGAGCCCGAAACCGCGGCCGTCGCCCCGGGTCACGTTGGTAAACCCGGCCTCGATATCAACGCTATGCGGCAGGCGATCGCTGCAGCGATGACCCGCTCCAAGCGCGAGATCCCGCATTATTATCTTGCCCAGACCATCGACCTCCAGCCTGCCATCGACTGGCTCGCTGCCACCAATGCCACTCGTGCCCCCGAGGCACGCCTGCTCCTCAGTGCGCTCTTCCTACGCGCCACGGCACTTGCTGCACACAAGGTTCCCGAGATGAACGGCCACTATCTCGATGGCGCCTTCCGTCCCGGCAAAGGGGTCCATGCCGGGCTGGCCGTGTCGCTGCGCGGTGGCGGTCTCGTCACGCCTGCGATCCGCGATACCGACCGGCTCGGCCTCAATCAACTGATGGCTGCGATCCGCGACCTAGTCGATCGCGCCCGCATCGGTCGCCTGCGCAGCTCCGAGGTGGCCGACGGCACAATCACCGTCACAAGTATGGGTGAGACCGGTGTCGATAGCCTGACTGGTGTGATCTATCCGCCGCAGGTCGCCATAGTCGGCTTTGGCGCTCCCGTCCGCCGCCCCTGGCTCGTCGACGAGAGTATTCTGCCTCGCACGATCGTCACACTGACCCTGGCTGCCGATCATCGAGTGAGCGACGGCCGACGGGGCGCGAAGTTCCTGTCACTGATCGCCGCCGCCCTCAAAGATCCGGAGGCCTTATGAACGAAGCCGACATCCGCCAGGCATTCCTCGAAGAACTGATCAAGATCGCCCCCGACATCGACGCCGCAAGCGTCGGGCTCGACGACCATCTCCAGAACGACCTTGAGATCGACTCGATGGATTTCCTCAACCTAGTCGCAGCCTTGCACAAGCGGCTCGGCGTCGATATCCCAGAGGCACACTATTCCCGGATTGCCACCCTCAACCTTGCCACCGCATACTTGGTTGAACGGCTCGCGTGATTTCGCCTGTGGCCCCAGCGGTCCGACTGCTTGTTCTGTATTAACGGCACAGGCAAGGCCGGACAGTATCGACAACGCCCTCGAACTCCGCTCGAAAGCGGCATGGCTTCCGGAATCATGCACCTGATCTCCAGCAGTCCGCGCGCGGTTCTCTGATGGTCTATTGTTTGGTGATTACGATCCCCGGATATTCCGAGCACAGAGCGGCCAGGTCGGACTGTGCTGAGCCGCCCTCGCCACTCCTGCCCGCTAAGACATTGCTGGGGCTCTGTTGCCGACGAACAGGTCCGTCTTCGCTGCTTCGCTGATCGCCACGACGGCGGGGTGAGCCAGTTTGCGCTCAACCGAGATGGCGTAATATCTCGCTGCGACGCTGTCTGCACGGCCAATAATCTCGGCTGCGTAATGTTCCTGGATCTCGTCGGCCGATATTACGCAAGTGCGTAACGATGTGGACGTAACCTGAGTTATTCGTGTACGTGAATTCCAAGCCCTAATTGCCATTGGCAAAGGTGATTTTGAAGACGACGGCAACAAAATTTCGGCTGACTAGGTCCACGGCAACTTGATGAATCGGGAAATGGGCCATCACCTAAGCTGTAAGAGACTGCGCTCCTCTCGGAAAAACTGCATGGGCTGTGGAATTTCGCCAGCGCGCCCTGTTGTCCCATCAGTTACGGCGGGTCGGAGCCCCCACGCGACGAAGGCTCTCGGCATATGACGGCGAGGAACGTTGAGCGCAGCGGTCAGTGGACGTCAAGCCGCGGGTTCGTCCTGGCGGCTCTCGGTTCTGCCATCGGACTGGGTAACATCTGGCGGTTCTCTTATGTCGTCGGCGAGAATGGCGGCGGAGCGTTCATCATCGTCTATCTCATGGCCGTCATGGGCCTCGGGTTGCCGTTGCTGATCGCGGAGCTCGCAATCGGCAAGAGAACGCGTATGAACGCGGTCGCTGCATTTGAGCAGATCTCCGATGCCAGACCCTGGAGATGGACAGGATGGATAGGCGTTACGGCAAGCGTCGCGATTCTTGCCTATTACCCCGTCATCGCCGGATGGGTCGCGCGGTATCTGTGGGTCTACACGGTCGGAGAACCGCATGACCCTCTCGGGGCGGACTTTGCAGCGCGCTTCGAAGCGATCATCGCCGATCCCCGCCAGGCGCTATTCTGGTACGGGGTGGTGATTGCCGTTGCGGCGTCGATCGTCGCCGCTGGTATCGAACGCGGCATCGAGCTTGCGAGCAAGGTGCTGATGCCCCTGTTCGCCATCCTCGTCGTACTGTTGGCTGGGTACGGGCTTTCGCTCCCAGGCGCATCGCGCGCCATTGGCTTCCTGTTCTCTCCAAATTGGAGTGTTCTGCTGGAGCCGAAGACATACCTCGCTGCCGTCGGTCAGTCGTTCTTCTCGATCGGTCTCGCGATGGCCATCCTCGTGACCTATGGCAGCTACCTCTCGAAGGGCGAGCGGCTGCCGCGTGCGGCATTGGCGATCGCTGCCGGCGACTCCCTCATCGCCTTAACCGCCGGGGTGATGATATTTCCTGCCGTCTTTAGCTATGGCCTCGATCCTGCCCACGGTCCGACACTAGCGTTCGTCGTGCTGCCGGAGGTCTTTGCAGCAATGCCCGCGGGGCGCTGGATTGGCGTTGGGTTCTTTCTTCTGCTCCAGGTCGCGGCGTTGACGTCTATAATAGCGCTGCTTGAGGTGCCTGTATCTTTGGTGATTGCGAAACTTCGATGGCGACGATCTTTCGCAGCGTTAGTGGTCGCTTTTGTGGCGTTCCTCATTGGAGTTCCTTCGGCGCTCGGGTATGGCATCCTTCGAGAGCTCTTGCTCATGCCGGTTCCACTGCTTGACGTGATCGACCATTCCGCCTCGAATATTGTCCTGCCACTTAGTGGAATTGCGATCGCCCTGTTCGCGGGCTGGGTCTGGCCAACGGAAGATGCCATGCAAGCATCTAGTCTGGCGACGAAGCGGGTGCGTCAGCTCTGGATATGGTTGTTGCGCATCGTGATCCCCGGAGTCATCGCACTTGTTATGATTGCGGGACTTGGGCTGACCTGAGAGATGTAGGATTGAGTGTTATTGGACTCAGAGCGGGGTTAAATGCCTACATTCTTGGCAATCGCCTGACGATGACAAAGGCGACGAGGGCCGGCGATCAGGTGTCGTCAACGGCATCTTTGCGTCGCCGAATAAATGAGGCCAATCCGTGAAGGTACGGGTGGTGGTGATTAGCAGCCAGCTATTCTGGTCAAGCTTGCCGATCGGGTGAAACGGTCGTCGACAACGCATCACTCCTTACATCACCAATTCAAGTTTGTTGCGTGTCTGGTGGCGCATTTACGGCCGGCCTTTTTGCCTCCGCCTCCGCCACCTTGCGTTTGACAGCGATGAAGCTGTCAGGGCTGACGGAAATCGAATCGATTCCGCACGAGACGAGAAACGCAGCGAACTCAGGGTGATCGCTCGGTGCCTGGCCACATAACCCAATCTTGGCGCCGGCATTGTGTGCTTCACGAATGACGTTTTCAATCATCCACTTTACCGCCTCGTCTTGCTCGTCGAACAGTTCGGCGAGCTCCTCGGAGTCGCGGTCAACGCCCAGCGTTAGCTGAGTTAGGTCGTTGCTGCCGATCGAGAACCCATCGAACCGCTCTGCGAAGGCCTTCGCCAAGATGACATTCGAGGGAATCTCGCACATGACGTAGATCTCGAGCCCGTTGACTCCACGTTTCAGGCCGAAGTTGGTCATTACGGCAATAACCTTGTCGGCCTCTCCGATCGAGCGGCAGAATGGAATCATGACAATCACGTTTGTGAAGCCCATCTCCTCGCGCAGGCGTTTGATGGCACGGCATTCCAGCGCGAAGCCGTCTCGATAGCGTGGCGAGTAGTAGCGCGATGCGCCGCGAAACCCAATCATGGGGTTCTCTTCCTTCGGCTCGAACGCGGCGCCGCCGATGAGGTTTGCGTATTCGTTGGTCTTGAAGTCGCTCATGCGGACGATGACCGGTCGGGGATACTGCGCCGCCGCAATGCGCGCCAAGCCGCGTGCCAGCCGGTCGACGAAATACTCGGTCTTGTCCTCATAGCCTGACGTCAGGTCCGCGATCTGTCTCTTGGCATCCGCGTCCTGAAGCGTTTCGTAATGCACCAGCGCCATAGGATGGACCTTGATATGGTTGCTCACGACGAACTCCATGCGGGCCAGTCCGACGCCATCAGCGGCGATCCGCCACCAGCGGAATGCGGCAGCCGGATTGGCGAGGTTCAGCATGATCTGCGTGCGAGTGGGCGGGACATCGTGGAGATCGAGCGCTTCCGTCTCGTACTCGGCGATGCCATCGTAAACGAAACCCTGATCGCCCTCGGCGCAGGACACCGTCACCTCCCGATCGTCATGGAGAATCCGCGTGGCGTCACCGCACCCGACGATGGCAGGCAGACCCAGTTCGCGGCTGACGATCGCCGCGTGCGACGTGCGTCCGCCGCGATCGGTGACGATCGCCGCGGCTCGCTTCATGATCGGCACCCAGTCGGGATCGGTGTTCTGCGTCACCAAGACGGCACCGTCGACGAAGCGAGCAATATCGCGAGCGCTTTCGATCAGGCAGACGCGTCCTGTCACCACGGCCTCGCCGATGCTGAGGCCGGTGACCAGCTTCCGGCCTTTCGACTTGATGTGATAAGAACGATGTTCGCCCACCTCCCTACGCGATTGCACCGTCTCGGGTCGGGCTTGCACGATGAACAGTTTGCCATTCTCTCCGTCCTTCGCCCATTCGATGTCCATCGGACAGCCGTAGTGATCTTCTATGACGCAGGCCCAGCGGCCGAGCGTCAAAATATCCTCATTCGACAGAACGAATTCCGCGCGTTCCGCCTTGGAAGTCGGCACAATCCGGGTCGGCCGCTCGCTTTCCCTGGCGTAGATCATCTTCTGCAACTTCCCGCCGAGCCGCTTCTCGATGATCGGCTTGAGTGAAGTATCGGAAAGAAGTGGCTTGAATACCTGGTACTCGTCGGGATCGACCGTACCCTGCACGACGGTCTCACCGAGCCCCCAGGCAGCATCAATGATCGCGACCTTATCGAAGCCGGTCTCGGTATCGATTGTGAACATGACACCCGCACCACCGAGGTCGGACCGCACCATCGCCTGTACGCCGATGGACAAAGCCACCTTCAGGTGATCGAAGCCCTTGGTCTTTCGATAGCTGATGGCGCGATCAGTGAAAAGGGAGGCGAAGCATTTCCGGCAGGCGTCGAGCAGCGCGTCCTCGCCGCGAATGTTGAGAAACGTCTCTTGCTGCCCAGCAAAGCTTGCGTCGGGAAGGTCTTCGGCCGTGGCGCTGGAGCGCACGGCTACGTCGGCATCGATTCTGCCGATTCGCTGGCAAAGTTGGCGATATGCAGTCCGGATGTCTTGCGCCATGTCGTCCGGCCATTCACCTCGCAGAAAGGCCCGACGCAAGGTCTGCCCAGTCTCTGACAGCGGCGCCTTACCAGCGTTCAATTCCTTGAGGGCAGCGGCGATCGTCTCCCTAAGTTGATTAGCCTCAACGAAGTGCCAATAGGCTTCCGCCGTGGTTGCGAAGCCCGGCGGGACCGTCACGCCCCGCTGGCCAAGGTGGCATACCATCTCGCCAAGCGATGCATTCTTCCCGCCGACACGGGCGACGTCGGTCCGCTCCAACTCCTCGAACCAGATCACAAACGATGCTCGCGTGGTCATGATGCCCTCCTTGGGCGCCCGTTATCGTGCGGCCGCTCTCCTGCGGTTGAGCGGCCAGTGCCTCCAAGCAGCCCGCATGATCTGATCATCATCAAAAATCGCTCGTTTGTTGGCCAAGAAAACGAACCTCGCCTGGAGTGCCCCCAAGGGGTTCATGTTGATTGGGCGTGAAGCGCTTGTTGTTCGACAAGCTACTCGACTATCTATGGCACCGCGGTACCTGGAGAGGCTCGATGCGAACTGCTCGCGAACAACGAAGCCCTGACAGCGCTAGCACACTCCTCGGGGTTCCGTACCGAACAGATGCGCGGGTCTACACGCGTCTTCCTGATGCTGGAGCTGGGACAAAGTCACGATGCGGCTCTGTCGTCGACGAACAGGTCCGTCTTCGCTGCTTCGCTGATCGCCACGACGGCAGGGTGAGCCAGTTTGCGCTCAACCGAGATGGCGTAATATCTCGCTGTGACGCTGTCGGCACGGCCAATGATCTCGGCTGCGTACTGTTCTCGTATCTCGTCGGTCAATATTGCGGGTGCAGGAAAAATGCCTGCGCCCGCCTTGCCGAAGGCTTTCATCAGCGCGGTGTCGTCGAATTCGCCGACGATGCGCGGCTCGATTTTATGTTCGCTGAACCACCGCGTGAGCGCCCCTCGCATTGTTGCGCCGTCGCTTGGGACCAGCATGGGTGCGCCGTTCAGGGATCGTGGAAACCCCTCCTGGTGGCGCGCCGCAAGCCCGGGTATGGCATAGAAGGCGATAGGTGTACTCCCGAGAGTGTGGCTGTAGCCTTTCACTCCCAATTCGGAGGGCAGCGGCCGGTCGGCGATCACGAGATCCAGCTTGTGAATGGCGAGTTCCGCGAACAGCCGTTCCAGCTTGTCCTCCCGGCAGATCAGTCGCACGCGCCCGACACTACCCAGTGCCGGTGCCAGCAGCCGATAGGCGATGGACTTAGGAACCACGTCGGCCACCCCCACCCGAAACAGCATGTCGCTGCTGCCAGCCGGGTTGCGCACGGTTTCTTCCAGCTCTCTCCCGATCTGAAAGATCTCGTCGGCGTAGGAAAGGGTCAATTGCCCGGCCGCGGTCAGTTCGAGCCGTCGCCCGGCGCGGCGGAACAGCTCCGTTCCAAGCGCTTCCTCCAGCGTTCCGATCTGGGCGCTGATGGTCTGCGGCGCGAGGCGCAACTGCTCGGCGGCTCGCGCGATGCTGCCGGCCTTCGCGACCTTCCAGAAATAATGCAGCTGCTTGTAATTCAACACAGATTGTCAATCATACTCGCAGGTTTTTTCGATCAAAGCATGTGGAATAATCTGCTTTTTTGGATGATCCATCAACCCCATATTCTGCACATGCGCAGGATCCGGGCCGGTGGAGGATTGATGACAATCGATGCCCAGGCGCGCGACATCGAACTTATCGACGGCCTGGTGCGAGCCTTTGGAGCATCGGCTGGGATTCGCATTGTCCTAATGCCAAGACCGCATTCGCGGCGTGATCGTGTGCCTTTCGGAGGTCATCGGACCGAAGGGCGGCTTAGGCAAACGGTGCCATTTGGAAGTTCGTCTGAATGGGTTGTCCGAGATCGTCGTCGACGGTGGGATACGTTGGGAGGTGAAGCCTCACCCGAGGGGGAGCATCACCGCTTCAAAAAATGCTTAAGAAAAAGATGCTGTAAGACATGAATCACCCGCCGTTGGAAGAGCGGATCGCAGCACTGGAAACGTAGATAAAGAAACGTTGCTAGGCGCAAATGATGGCGGACGCGAGAAAACCCGCGTGACGGTCAATGTGACACAGCAGAGCAATTAAGGAGATTAAAGAAAATGGCTTTCAAGGACGTCTTGCTCCCATTGAGCAGTTATCCCGAAGCGACTCCAGTGCCGGCGATCGAGCAAGCCGTCGGCCTTGCCGGCGTGCTGGGCGCGCACATCTCGGCGCTCACTTGCAAAATCGAGATTCCGAACGTCGTCAACGTGCTCGCGAACAAACTGCTTGACGTCCCGGGAATGATTGCGGCCGAGCGGCAGAAAAGCATGGCGAATGCCCAGGCTCTGATCAGCGCGTTCAAAGGTGTGGCGACGAAGCGCGGCGTTCCACACGAGCAGATCATCGAGTCTTGCCCGACTTCGCTGCTCGCGGCCATCGTGACCGAACACGCCAGAATGCACGATGTGACGATGATCCCGGCTGGCGGGCAGGCGGACCTCCAGCAATATGTCGCCGAATGCGTGATCTTCGGCTCCGGACGACCGACAATCGTCTTTCCTGAAGTGTCGAAACGCGGCGATCGCTTGTCTTTCGATGTCGTCGGTGTGGCCTGGGATTTCAGTCGGCCGGCCGCAAGGGCTGTGGCGGATGCCCTCCCGATTCTGCAACTCGCCAAGACCGTGCGGGTGGTGACGATCACCAAGGAGAAGACGATCGATACGAGACGCTCAGCCACCGAGCTGGCGAAGCACCTCACGTTTCATGGCATCGAGGTTGTCCTAGAAGAGGAAGACGCCGCCGGCCGGACAATCGGGCAGGCTCTCGAAGGATATGCAACCGCGCACGACCTCGACCTGCTCGTCATGGGTGCCTACGGGCACTCCCGCCTGCGCGACTTCATCCTAGGCGGCGCGACGAAGAGTATTGTCGCCAACCCGACGCTGCCGGTGCTGCTCTCGCATTGAGATGTTGCCTTGATGGCTGCGCAACAGGGGGAACCAGAACGAAAACGCCAGCACAAACTGTTGGCGTAATCGAAAATTGGGCCGCTTGCCACCGTCTCAGGCGCTCCCCAACACCCTAAAACTAAGGATTACTGATGGAGCTTCTCGCCGAATTTCTGACCGGTGATTTCCTCGGCAAGTCTGCCTGGCTTTGGTTTGCCTTCCTGGCATTAGTCGGCGCGTTGCTCGCCTTCGACCTCGGCATTCTTCACAAAGAGGACAAAGAGCTCGGTGTCGGTGAAAGCTTGATCTTGTCCGCGTTCTACATCGCGATCGCGCTGGTGTTCGGTGCCTGGCTGTGGTGGTCCATGGGTCCGACCTCAGGCGTGGAGTATTTTACGGGCTATGCCCTCGAGAAGGCACTTTCGATCGACAACGTCTTCGTAATTTCGCTCATCTTCAGCTATTTCGCCATTCCCGCCAAATACCAGTACCGGGCGCTGCTCTGGGGTATCCTCGCGGTGCTGGTCTTGCGCGGTCTTATGATCGGGCTTGGCGCGGCGCTCGTGCAACAGTACGAATGGGTGCTCTATATCTTCGGCGCTTTCCTGATCGCCACGGGGATCAAGATGCTCGTCATGGGAGAGAGTGAGCAGGACGTGTCGAAGAATCTGATCGTGCGCTACTTGTCCAGATGTATGCGTGTCTCGGCCGAGTTACACGGTTCGCACTTCTTCGTCCGGAAGCCCGATCCGGAGACGGGGAAGCTCGCGCGCTTCGCGACGCCCCTTTTCCTGGCGCTCGTCGTAATCAATATCGCCGATCTCGTGTTCGCGGTCGACTCGGTGCCGGCGATCTTCGCCGTCACGACCGACACCTACATCGTGTTCACAGCCAATATCATGGCGATCCTCGGTCTCCGCGCCCTCTATTTCGCCCTCGCCGCCATGGTGCACCGTTTCGAGTATCTGAAATATGCGCTTGCCACCGTGCTCGTCTTCATCGGCGCCAAGATTTTCTGGAACCAGATCGTCGGCAAACTCGACCCCGCAGTCTCGCTCGGAGTGACTTTGTCCCTCATCGCCGGTGGCGTCCTGTTCTCGCTTTGGAAGACCCGCGCAGCCGCGAGAGGCGAAACCGCTAGCCACGGCTTGACAGCTCCGCTCCCCGATCCCATCGGAAGACGGCTTTCCACTCGCTCTGCAGGAGACGATTGATAACGATTGATTCCCGCCTGCTTCGGCGCGCGCACATTGCATCCGCCGCCGCCCCCGCCTGGTGCGTGGCCGTTCTTAGCGTTTTGTCGACGCTGGTGCGACCTACTCTCGGTTGCCCCACCGGTTTTTCCATGCAAGAATTATGGGTATTCTTGGTGGCCGCCCCCGACTGATCGGGGCCCGACTGACGGATATTCCGGAACTGATGGACCGGGTGCCGTCTGGGGGAAGCGAGCCGATTTTTATGCCAAACCGCACCATCAGGCAATGTCAGAGGAGGCCGCCATGGCCGTTACCCCTCCCGACGCGACACGCCGATTCCGTTTTCCCTCGGCCTTCACGATCCTGTTTGGGCTGATCATCGTCGTGGCGGTTCTGACCTGGGTCATCCCCGCCGGTCAGTACGAAACCGCCTATTCCGAGGCGCTGGATCGCGATGTGCCGGTCGCCGGCACCTATACGCCGGTCGATGCCAATCCGCAGGGTCCGATCGATGTGATCCTCGCGCCGATCGCCGGGCTCTATGACCCGGAGACCTACGAGGCGAACGCCATCGACGTGGCGCTGTTCGTGCTGGTGATCGGCGGGTTCATCGGCGTGGTTGCGGCGACCGGGGCGATCAATGCCGGCGTTACGCGCGCGATGATCGCCATGAAGGGCCGCGAGAAATGGATGATCCCGGTTCTCATGGCACTCTTCGCCTTCGGCGGCACGACCTACGGCATGGCCGAGGAAACGCTGGCGTTCTACATGCTGCTCATCCCGATCATGATCGCGGCGCGCTTCGATGCGGTGACGGCCGTCGCCGTGATCCTGCTCGGCGCCGGCGTCGGCGTGCTCGGCTCGACGGTTAATGCCTTTGCCACGGTGATCGCCTCCGATGCGGCGGGCATTCCGTTCACCGACGGGATCGTGCTGCGTTTTGTGATCCTCGGCCTCTGCTGGCTGGCCTGCGTCGTTTACGTCATGCGCTATGCCGAACGGGTGCGGCAGGATCCGTCCAGATCGATTGTCTACGATCGCAAGGCGGAAAATGAGGCGCACTTCCTCAAGGGCCGCGATCCGGATGTGTCGCTAGATTTCACCGCGCGACACAAGTTCGTGCTTCTGCTGTTCGCCGCGACATTCGCGATTATGATCTGGGGCGTCCTGATTGACGGCTGGTGGATGGCCGAGATGACAGGACTTTTCTTCGCGGCGGCGCTCGTCATCGGCATCGTGGCGCGGCTCGGCGAAAAATCGTTGGTCGAGAATTTCGTCAGCGGTGCCCGCGATCTCCTGGGCGTGGCGCTGATTATCGGTCTCGCCCGCGGCATCGTCGTGGTGATGGACAACGGGATGATCACCGACACGATCCTGCATTGGGCGGAGATTTCGGTGGCCGGGCTGCACAGCGTGGCCTTCATCAATGTCATCTACTGGATCGAGATCGTCCTTTCCTTCTTCGTTCCGTCCTCGTCGGGGCTGGCGGTCCTGTCGATGCCGATCATGGCACCGGTCGCGGATTTCGCCGGGGTCGAGCGCGATCTCGTGGTCACCGCCTATCAGTCGGCCAACGGCATCGTGAACCTGATCAACCCGACATTCGCGGTGGTTATGGGCGCACTGGCGATCGGCCGGGTGCCGTACGAACGCTGGCTTTCCTTCATGTGGCCGCTGCTGCTGATTCTGACGGCGATCATCATGGCCTGTCTCAGTGTCGCCGCCGTGATCGGGTAGAGCTGTGATCGGGTAGAATCGTCGACATGGCAATCCGATACGGCGTCCATTCGGAAGTCGGCAAGCTTCGCCGCGTGATGGTGCATCGACCGGGCGCGGCGCTGGCGCGCCTCACGCCCTCCAACTGTCACGAGCTGCTGTTCGACGACGTGATCTGGGTGAAGCAGGCGAGGGTCGAGCACATGACCTTCGTTGATGCCATGCGCCATCGCGGCGTCGAGGTGGTGTTCCTCCGGCAAATGCTCGAGGAAACCATGAAGATTCCCGAGGCGCGACGCTGGCTTCTCGAACGCCGGGTCAATGACAACACCGTGGGCGTCGGCCTCACCGAAGATCTTTACGGCCATCTGTCCGAAATCGGCGCCGAAGCGCTATCGAACATCCTGATCGGCGGCATGAGCAAGGCGGAACTGCCGGGCGAAGCGAAGGGTGTCGTCGCGCTGGTCCTGCGACCCGAAGACTTCATTCTGCCGCCGCTGCCGAATCACCTGTTCACCCGCGACACGACCTGCTGGATTTACGAGGGCGTCACGCTGAATCCGATGCGCTGGAATGCGCGCCAACTCGAAACCGTGAACATCGCCGCCATCTACCGGTTTCACCCAGATTTTCGCGATGCGGGGTTCCCGGTCTGGTGGGGCGACCCCGACCGCAGTTTCGGGCTGGCAACGGCCGAGGGCGGCGACGTCATGCCAATCGGCAATCGCACGGTGCTGATCGGGATGGGCGAGCGCACGACGCCGCAGGCCGTCGGCCAAATCGCGCGCGCCCTCTTCAGCCAGGGCGGTGCCGACCGGGTGATCGCCTGCAAGCTGCCCATCGAGCGTGCGAGCATGCATCTCGATACGGTGTTCACTTTCTGCGATCGCGACCTCGTGACTATTTTCGCCAATGTCGTTGACAAAATCGTGGTGTACTCGCTCCGCCCGGGCGAACGCGAATGGACAATCGACGTTCGTGCTGAGGACTGCTCGCTGCCGGAGGTGGCGGCGGAAGCGCTCGGCATTCCGAAACTCAGGATCGTGGAGACCGGCGGGGATGCCTATGTCTCCGAGCGGGAACAGTGGGACGATGGCAATAATGTCGTGGCACTCGAGCCCGGCGTCGTCGTCGCCTACGACCGCAATGTCTATACGAATACGCTGCTCCGGAAGGCAGGCGTCGAGGTCATCACCGTTCCCGGTGGCGAGCTTGGCCGCGGCCGCGGCGGCGGGCATTGCATGACATGCCCGCTCGTTCGCGATCCAATCTAAGCGGGCCGGTTTGAGCAGGCCGATCCGGGCGGGCCAGTCAATCAACGAGGCGGTGCATGGCAGTCAATCTTCGCGGACGGAGTTTCCTCAAGCTCCTCGATTTCACTCCCGGCGAAATTCGCCATCTGCTGCGCCTTTCCGCGAGCCTCAAAGAGGCGAAGCTTGGCGGCACCGAGGAACAGCAGCTCAAGGGCAAGGAGATCGCGCTCATCTTCGAGAAGAGTTCGACCCGCACGCGCACCGGCTTCGAGGTGGCGGCCTACGATCAGGGCGCCCACGTCACCTATCTGGGTCCGTCGGGCACGCAGATCGGCCAGAAGGAATCGATGAAAGACACGGCCCGGGTTCTCGGGCGCATCTATGATGCGATCGAATATCGGGGCTACGGCCAGAAAATCGTCGAAGAGCTTGCGGCCTATGCCGGCGTTCCCGTCTATAACGGCCTCACCGACGAGTTCCATCCGACGCAGGTGCTCGCCGATTTCCATACCATGCGCGAATTCACGCACAAGCATCTGTCCGACATCGCGTTCTGCTTTCTGGGCGACGCCGGTAACAATATGGGGAACTCGCTCATGGTGGGTGCGTCGTTGATCGGCATGGATATTCGCCTCGGTGCGCCGAAGGCATGCTGGCCCGACGAGGCGCTGGTCTCACAATGTCGCCGGATCGCCGAAGGAACGGGCGCGACGATCACGATTACGGAGGACGCCAAAGCTGCGGTCGCCGGCTGCGATTATGTCTATACCGATGTCTGGGTTTCGATGGGCGAGCCGGACAGCGTCTGGGCTGAGCGCATCAAGCTGCTGGAGCCCTATCGCGTGACGACCGAACTGATGAAGGCGACCGGCAATCCGCATGCGAAGTTCATGCATTGCCTGCCTGCGTTTCATAATCGCGAGACCGCCGTGGGCGAAAAGATATTCCAGCAATTCGGCATCGAGTGCATGGAAGTGACCGAGGAGGTTTTCGAATCGCCGGCTTCGGTCGTGTTCGATCAGGCCGAAAACCGCATGCACACGATCAAGGCCGTGCTCGTCGCGACGATCGGCGCTTAGGGCGATGCTGGTCGTCGTCGCGCTCGGCGGGAATGCGCTGTTGCGCCGCGGCGAACCGCTCACGGCGGAGAACCAGCGCCGGAACATCAAGGCAGCGGCTGGCGTGATCGCCGCCATCGTCAAGGCGGGGCATCGGGTGGTGATCTGCCACGGCAACGGGCCGCAGGTCGGGCTGCTGGCCTTGCAGGCCGCAGCTTACCGTCCGGAGGAAGCCTATCCGCTGGACGTACTCGGCGCCGAAACCGAGGGCATGATCGGCTATCTGATCGAACAGGAACTTGAGAACGCGCTGCCCGGCGGCCCGCGCGTGGCGACCTTGCTGACCCAGGTCGAAGTCGATCCGAAGGATCCGGCGTTTCGCCATCCGACCAAACCGGTCGGTCCGGTCTATGACAAGGCCGAGGCGACGGCGCTTGCGGAAAGCCGCGGCTGGGCGATCGCGCCGGACGGCGACAAATACCGTCGCGTCGTTCCGTCGCCGCTGCCGGCGCATATTCCCGATATGGCCATCATCCGGCTTCTGGTCGATAGCAACGTGATCGTGATCTGCGGCGGCGGTGGCGGCATCCCGGTGGTGCGTCGCCCCGACGGCAGTCTGATCGGAATCGAGGCGGTGATCGACAAGGATCGCACCGGCTCGGTGCTGGCGCAGGAGATTGCGGCCGATGCCCTGCTGATGCTAACCGACGTGGATGCCGTCTATCTCGATTGGGGGAAGCCGACGCAACGGCGAATCCGGCGCGCTTCACCCGACGCGATCGACGAGGGGGATTTTCCTGCCGGATCGATGGGACCAAAGATCGGCGCCGCCCGCGCGTTCGTGACGGCGACCGGCGGCATTGCCGGCATCGGCGCACTCGAACAGGCGCTCGAGATTCTGGATGGCCGCGCGGGAACATTGCTGGTCGGAGGCGCGGGCGTCCTGGTTCTCGAATGAGCGATGCGTGCCGTCGCCGGCTGCGCGCCGGGCCGATCAGGATCGCGGGTATCGCGGCGGCGGTGCTGCTGGTTCTCCTGGGCGGCGGCGTTGCACCGGTTGCGGCGCGAACACTGTACGTACTGCCGGGCGACGACCCGCGTCTGTTCGTCTCTGTCCATCATCCGGCCTGGCGCGCTCTCAATGACGAGCTGGTCGATTTCGGAGTTGAAATCGAGCCGGATATGCGCTTCATCACGTTGAGCCACGCGCTCAAGATGGCGGTGCCCGGCGACGAGATTCTTCTGTTTCCGGGCTTGTACGACCAGAACAAGGCTAGCGACCTCATCCGGTTTGCGCGCGACGGAGAGCCCGATGCCCCGATCATGTTAAGGGCGATCGGTGCCGGAGTCGACATCCGCGCGGCGGCTGCACCGCCGGCCGCGCCGCGTTACCTCGTCGACGAATCAGACGGCGGGCTGTCACTGCTGGAGGTTCCCCGCTTCGACAAGGGCTCGTACTGCGTTCAGATCCTGAACAGGCGCGGTATCGTCCTCGACGGGTTGAGCGGATCGAACTGCGGCTCGGCGCTGATCGGGATCCGGAACAGCAGTTACATCACAATCAGGAATCTCGACACCCAGGGTCTGCATGTTGTGATTTATGCCGAGGGTCCGGATGGACGCGGCCGACCGCGCTGTGGATCTTCTCACGGGCGGCGAGCAAATGGAGCGCACCGCTATTCCAGAAATCGAAGCGGAGGAGAAAATCACTTCATGAAAGGCGCAACTCTGCATTCCGTCTATGCGCAACAGAAAAATCGGTAAATCGGGGGGCACGGAGGCCGCATGTATGGAACGTATCAGCCAACCGATCCATCATCACGCCCGCACGGCATCTGAAAGCCTCACTACTTTTGACACGACGCCTACGGGGCTGAATGACGCGGACGCGGCAGCACGGCTCGAAACGCATGGCTCAAACCGCCTGCCCGCGCCGCCGAAGCGCAGTCCGGTCCTTCGCTTTCTCGCGCATTTCCACAACGTTCTCATTTACGTCCTCATCGGCTCGGCAATTATAACTGCGAGCCTCGAACACTTTATCGACACCGGTGTCATCCTCGCCGTGGTCATCGCGAATGCAATCATCGGCTTCATTCAGGAGGGCCGTGCCGAGCAGGCGATGGCTGCCATCCGCCAGATGTTGGCTCCCCATACTTCTGTGTTGCGCAATGGCAGGCGAGTCAGCATCGACAGCGCCGCTGTGGTGCCGGGTGACGTCGTTCTGCTGGAAGCAGGCGAGAAGGTGCCGGCCGACCTGCGCCTTCTGGAAGCCCGTGGCCTTCGCATCGAGGAAGCCATTCTCACCGGCGAGTCCGTTCCCGCGGAGAAGTCGGTGAAACCGGTAGCAGAAGGCGCTGCTCTCGGTGACCGCACCTGCATGGCCTATAGCGGGACGCTGGTCGCAGCCGGTTCGGGACGCGGCGTGGTGACGGCGACCGGAAGCTCGACGGAGATCGGCCGAATCAGCGCAATGCTGTCCCAAGTGGAGATCCTGACGACACCTCTGGTTCGCCAGATGAACGCATTCGCCCGCTGGCTCACCCTCTTCATCCTGCTCATTGCTGCTGTGCTGCTGGCCTATGGTTACTTCGTCGGCCACGCCGACTTCGCGGAGCTTTTCATGGCCGTGGTGGGCCTAATCGTGGCTGCTGTTCCGGAGGGGCTTCCCGCGGTGCTCACCATCACGCTGGCGATTGGCGTTCGGGCCATGGCGCGGCGGAATGCCATCGTGCGCCGTTTGCCAGCCATCGAAACACTTGGTTCGGTCTCTGTGATTTGCAGCGACAAGACCGGGACGCTGACGCGCAACGAAATGATGGTCGCCAGTATTGCCATCATGGGCCACACCTATACCGTCGATGGTGAGGGGTACGCGCCAGAAGGAACGGTCCGGCCGAGTGAGATGGACCATGCGACCGACTCAGATGCAACCCTGGAGGAACTCGCCCGCGCCGCGGCACTGTGCAACGACGCCGTGCTGCACGCCCGCGAGACCGGCTGGCATGTCGGGGCGACCCGATGGAAGGGGCGTTGCAGGCGCTGGCCGGGAAGGTCATTCCCTCAGGTGCGATAGCGTTCTCCGGATGGACACGCACCGACAGTATCCCCTTCGATGCGAGTCACCGTTATATGGCCGTGCTCCATCACGATCTTGAAGGGCATGCCTGCATCAACGTGAAAGGCGCACCTGAGCGCATCATCCAGATGTGCGCTGACCAGCGTGCGTCAGATGGCGGCACGCATCCGCTCGATGTGGAGTATTGGCACGCCCAGGTCGAGGCCATAGCCACCCAAGGCCAGCGTGTCCTCGCGTTGGCGACGCGGGCCGTGACGCAGGAGCATGCAGCTCTAAATACCGCCGACCTCGACGGTCGAATGACCCTGATCGGCCTCGTCGGCCTGATAGACCCGCCACGAGCCGAAGCTATCGCCGCCGTCGCTGAATGCCACGAGGCCGGTATCCGCGTGAAGATGATCACCGGCGATCATGCTGGCACGGCCCGCGCCATCGGCCACCAGATCGGGCTGATAAACGCCGATCGGGTGCTGACCGGCACCGACCTCGAAGCCATGGACGATGCCCAACTCGCCGCCGCCGTCGGGGAGATTGACATCTTCGCCCGCACCAGCCCCGAGCATAAGCTGCGCCTGGTGATGGCGCTCCAAGCCCATGGTCTCACCGTAGCCATGACCGGGGACGGGGTGAACGACGCCCCGGCGCTGAAGCGCGCCGATGCTGGTATCGCCATGGGCCAGAAAGGCAGCGAAGCGGCCAAGGAGGCCGCCGAGCTGGTGCTCGCCGACGACAACTTCGCATCGATCGTAGCAGCCGTGCGCGAAGGTCGCACCGTCTACGACAACATCAAGAAGGTTATCAGCTGGACCCTGCCCACCAACGCCGGCGAGTCGTTGACCATTGTCATCGCGCTGTTTCTCGGCATGGCTTTGCCGGTGACGGCCGTCCAGATTCTCTGGATCAACCTCATCACCGGCATCACGCTCGGCCTCGCGCTGGCCTTCGAACCTTCGGAAGAGAACACCATGCGACGGCCACCACGGCCGCGGAATGCGCCGATTCTGACCGGCGAGCTCATCTGGCACGTCGTAATGATCTCAGTGCTCTTCGCCTTCGCCGTTTTCGGCATCTACACCTACGGTATCGACAGGGGCTATACGCCGGAGCTGGCCCGGACGATGGCTGTGAACACTCTTGTAGTGCTAGAGATTTTCCACCTGTTCTTCATTCGTAACATTTATAGCACCTCGCTGACCTGGAAGGCCGCGCGAGGCACGCCGGTCGTCTGGATCACCGTGGTCGCCGTGACGGTCGCGCAGTTCGCAGTCACCTATTTGCCGCCCTTGCAGACAGTCTTCGGCACGCAAGCCGTTCCATTCGCGGACGGGGTGCTGATTGTTGCGGTGGGTGCGGTGTTCTTCGCCATCATAGAGGTGGAGAAGCAGCTCCGACTGGTATTCCGGCGGGGCGAGGGGCGGGTCGCATAGAGCGCTGGCGATCAGGAACAGCCCTTGCTCCATTGAGGCAATGGCCGGCAAGACGGACATCGTGGAGGCAGACGTCGAGAAGGAGTCCCAAGCAGTATTCGAAGAATGGAACCATCGCCAAGATGATGAAATGCGCAGTATTTGTCGAACCGAACAGGATCGCGCTCGAGGAGAAGCCGGTGCCCAATGTCGACCCGCTTGACGCCCTGATCTGCATCTTCACGACCACCATTTGTGGCACCGACGTTCACATTTTGAAGGGCGAATATCCGGTCGCCAAAGGTCTCACTATCGGTCACGAACCGGTCGGCATCGTCGAGAAGCTTGGTTCGGCGGTCGAAGGCTGTGAGGAAGGTCAGCGCGTGATCGCCGGAGCCATCACCCCGAGTGGCCACAGCGCAGCGTGCCTATGTTGTTATCATTCGCAGGATGGCGCCGGAACGAAACATGGCTTCAAGCCGCTCGGGGGATGGCGATTCGGAAATACCATCGACGGCGCCCAGGCAGAGTATCTGCTGGTTCCCGATGCCATGACTAACCTGGCTCTGATACCGGTGGGTCTCACCGACGAGCAGGTGCTCATGTGTCCCGACATTATCTCCACCGGGATCTCGGGCGCTGAGTCCGGCAAAGTGCGTGTCGGGGATACAAAGGCGGTGTTGCGCAGGGCCCGATCGGACTCTGCGCGACCGTCGGCGCTCGGCTTATGGGAGCCACGACAAAATCGGCGTCGAGGCGGTACCGGCGCGCATGGGGATCGCATTCAAAATGGGCGCGGATTACCTGGTCGACTTCACGAAAGTCGATCCGGTGGATGAGATTATGCGTCTGACCGATAGGCGTGGTGTTGATGTAGCGATCGAGGCGCTCGGCTGGCAGGAAACCTTTGAGGCCGCTCTACGCGTGCTTCGGCCAGGCGGTACGCTATCTTCATTGGAGGTCTACTCCAGCGATCTGAGAATCCCGCTCGGTACATTCCTTGCCGGCCTCGGCGACCATCGGATCGTCACCACGCTTTGCCCCGGCGGAAAGGAGCGGATGCGACGAATGATGGAGGTGATCGGCTCGGGACGCGCGGATACGAAATCATTGGTAACGCATCGCTTCAAACTGGACCAGATCGAAGAGGCCTACGAGCTATTCGCGAACCAGCGTGACGGTGTGCTGAAAGTCGCCATTGCACCATAATTTTCGAACCTGCCGATGAAGGCTCTTGCCGAAATCGTACGCCGGGTTGAGGGGCAATAAAGGCATGGCGCATCTGCGGCGCCTTTGGGGGAGTTGGGAGCCAGGTTCGCAAATCGGCTGGGCGAGGTATTGGATTGTTACAACACGAGAGTTCGGCTCCCGGTGCTTCGCGTTAGCATACGACCTGGAAATGGGCATCATTACTTGCAGCGTACCTGCGACGGCTCGCATCGAAGCGTGAGAAAAGGCAGATAGGGTGGGCTTGATTACACCCGAGCGCCTTTGAGCGCATCTGATTGCGGACCCCGCAATCATTCGACAAAGAAGGCTGTACCTCTGACCGGGGTGCGGCCTTCTTCATTTTCAGTCAATTGTTTGGCAGGGATCGTCGGATGAGGGCGCCGGTCGACTTTCGGATATGCGGCAACTGAGAATGAGATGCATCAGCGCTCTAACAAGGAGCGATACGTTATGTCACAGGTGCAAAGACATAATTGGAACCCAGACTTTCATTCACCTAATCGAATGGAGGTCGCAATGAGTCGAGTAAAACTGGACGATCGGATCATCGGCCACGCGGAGAGGAAGCTGCACAGCCATATTCTGTGGGATATCGAGGCTTGGGGTTTCGGTTGCCGCATTCCGCCCGCCGGGCACCCGGAGTTCATCGCCTATTTCCATACTCCGCAAGGCTTGAGGCGAATCGCGCCCGTCGGCTCTTTCGGTGCGCTGACAACCGAACAGGCTCGCGGCATTGCGCGGGACATCATTGGCCGCAACGATCCGGCAGCGCATCGGCATGGGTTCGAGCACCGAGCCCTGCACAGGCAGATTCGCGCTATCTGAGCTTTGCCCGAATTCGGCAAGCTTGGCAGGTACGAAGTGCCGTTCGTGCCGCATTCATATACGCGGATCATCGATCAGCGGAGTCGTCTTCGCCAGGGTTCTCAGATCCTCGATCCGGGTGAGCCGGATCAGCGAACCTTCGACCTGAACGCCATATGGCCGTAGCGTTGCGAAGGCGCGCGACAGATTCTCCGGAGTCATGCCAAGGAGCGAGGCGAGTAACCGCTTCTCGATCGGCAACACCAGGTCGGCGCATCCGTCCTTCTCGGCATCAAGCTGGAGCAGGTAGTTGGCCAGTCTCTCCACGCCCGTCCTAAGCTTATGGTTCTTGGCAAGCTTGATCACGCTTCGGAACGCGCGCGCCAGCTCGTCAATCATGGCGACCGCGAAGGCGGAATCGCTTGCGATCGATGCGCGCACGACCTCCGCCGGGATCATAAGAAGCCGCGATGCTTCCAGTGTGCGCGCGGACATGAGGTACACGGCATCGCGCAGTACGGCCGCAAGGATGAACGTCGAGACTGGTGTGGCAATCAACAGCGAACTCTCTCGCCCGTTTGCGTGGGCATAGAGTTCTACGGCGCCGTCCACGATGACATAGAGGAAATCGGCAGGATCGCCTTCCCTGACGAGTTCGACAGCGGCCGGAAAACGCTGCAGGAACGACGGCTCCATCAGCTGCTCGAAACATTCGGGCTGCAGCGCCGAAAACAGCGGCAATCCACGGATTCGGTCCAGGTCTTCGGGCCGCACGACTCGCCTCCGTGCTGTTCAGGCGAACTTTCAGCAGCCATCATTGAGTACGATTGATAAATGTCAAGACATGAGACGTCGCCGTTAGGGCCGGCCGGCCTCTCTCGTCAATCCGCGAACGCTATTTCTTTGTGCGAGCGGTTATTTCTGCGCGCTACGGGCCCGAAACGCGAGACTGCGACAGTCTGTCATGTGAGTTACGCGCCTGCTTCGCCCTTAGCCTGATCGAGCGAGGGCTGGTCCCGGTCGACCGGTATCCGGCGCTTATGGGTGGAGCGGGGAATGGATCAATCAGGCCACGCAGTCGACGGCAAGTCGAAACAGATCCTTGGCATGAGTACGCTTGCCTTTACGGTCTGTTTTGCTGTCTGGACGATATTCTCGATCATCGGGGTGCGCATCAAATCCGATCTGGGTCTCTCGGAGACCGAGTTCGGCCTGCTGGTCGGCACACCCATTCTGACCGGTTCGCTCAGCCGCCTGTTCCTCGGAATCTGGACCGATCAGTATGGCGGCCGCATGGTCTATGTCGCGGTGATGGTGTTCGCTGCCATTGCAACCTTCCTGCTCTCATACGCGACCACCTACGAAATGATGCTGTTCGCCGCGCTCGGTGTCGGCATTGCCGGTGGGTCCTTTGCCGTGGGTATCGCCTATGTCTCCAAATGGTATCCCAAGGAGAAGCAGGGAACGGCGCTCGGCATATTCGGTGTCGGTAATGTCGGTGCCGCCGTTACCAAGTTCATCGCGCCGTTCGTGCTTGTGGCTTTTGGCTGGCAGATGGTGGCGCAGGTCTGGGCCGCGGCACTTATCGTCATGGCCGTCGTTTTCTGGTTTACGACCGAAGACGATCCGGTACTCAAGCAGCGGCGTGCCAAGGGGCTGAAGCCGGAAAGCACGCGCTTTGCTCTGGAGCCGCTCAGGAACATCCAGGTCTGGCGGTTCTCGCTCTATTACTTCTTTGTATTTGGTGCGTTTGTCTCACTGGCACTGTGGCTGCCACGCTATCTGATCGGCGTGTACGGTCTCGACATCCAGACGGCGGGCATGCTGGCGGCGCTCTATTCGATCCCGGCAAGCCTTTTCCGCGCCTATGGCGGGCATCTCTCCGATCGCTATGGTGCACGCAGGATCATGTACTGGACGTTTGGCGTGTCGGTCATCTGCACCTTCATGCTGTCCTACCCCAATACGGATTACGTGATTCATGGAATCGAGGGGCCCATTGCCTTCTCGACGCGGATGGATCTGGTCCCGTTCGTCATCACAATATTCGTACTCGGTTTCTTCATGTCGCTCGGCAAGGCAGCCGTCTACAAACACATTCCGGTCTATTACCCCAATCATGTCGGCTCGGTCGGCGGGCTCGTCGGGCTGATCGGCGGACTTGGGGGCTTCGTGCTGCCGATTGCCTTCGGTGTGATGAACGATCTGACTGGCGTCTGGACCAGCTGTTTCATGCTGCTCTTCCTGCTGGCCGCGGTCGCGCTCGTTTGGATGCATTTTGCAATACGCCAGATGGAGCACGCGCAGCCTGCGACGAGGCCTGACGAGTTACCCGAACTGCCGGAAATGGCACCGATACACAAGCCTGAGCATGTCGGCGCGCTGGGCCCGGTGCTGCGCGAGTGGGAGCCGGAAGATTCGGTTTTCTGGGAAACCAAGGGACGAAAGATTGCACAGCACAATCTCTGGATATCGATCCCCTGTCTGTTGCTGGCGTTCTCGGTCTGGATGGTTTGGTCGGTCGTCGTTGCCAAGCTGCCGGCGCTCGGCTTCGCATACACGACCGACCAGCTGTTCTGGCTTGCGGCGCTGCCCGGCCTCTCCGGCGCGACACTGCGAATTTTCTATTCGTTCATGGTGCCGATCTTCGGCGGCCGGTTGTGGACGGCGCTGTCGACCGCCTCGCTCCTGGTCCCGGCCTTCGGCATCGGCTATGCGGTACAGAACACCGAAACGCCGTACCTGCTGTTCCTGGTACTGGCCCTGCTATGCGGCCTCGGCGGCGGCAATTTTGCGTCATCGATGGCCAATATCAGCTTCTTCTTCCCGAAGCGTCAGAAGGGCAACGCGCTCGCCCTCAACGCCGGGCTCGGCAATCTCGGCGTCAGCGTAATGCAGTTCGCCGTACCGCTCGTCATCACCGTCAGCGTGTTCGGCGCGATGGGCGGGGAGCCTGCGGCGACAACCGAGGGTCAGCAGCTCTGGCTGCAGAACGCAGGCTTCATCTGGGTACCGTTTCTGATCGCCTCAGCGATCGCTGCCTGGTTCGGCATGAACGACATCGCTTCGGCCCGGGCCTCGTTCCGTGAGCAGTCCGTCATCTTCCAGCGCAAGCATAACTGGATCATGTGCTGGCTCTATACCGGCACTTTCGGATC
>JAWXBK010000049.1:0-42620 GCA_034439975.1 Rhodospirillaceae bacterium
AAAGGCCTGCGCCGCCAGCCTCGAGGCGCTGACCGAAGCCGCCCGAACCGGCGACGGCAATCTGCTCGCGCTGTCGGTCGATGCGGCCCGCGCGCGGGCGACGGTCGGCGAAATCTCTCTGGCACTGGAGAAGGTCTACGGCCGGCATCAGGCGACGACGCGCAGCGTGAGCGGCGTCTATGGCGCGGCCTATGCCGACGATGCGGGTTTCCAGCAGATCCAGAACGAGGTGCGCGGCTTCGCCGAAGAGACCGGTCGCAGGCCGCGGCTTCTGGTCGTCAAGCTCGGCCAGGACGGGCACGATCGCGGCGCGAAGATCATCGCGACGGCGTTCGCCGATATCGGCTTCGATGTCGATATCGGGCCGCTGTTCCAGACACCCGACGAGGCGGCACGCCAGGCGATCGAGAACGACGTGCATGTGATCGGCGTTTCCTCGCAGGCGGCGGGCCACAACACGCTGGTGCCGCAACTGATCGACGCCCTGAAACGCGCCGGCGCCGACGACGTGCTGGTGATCTGCGGCGGCGTCATTCCGCCGCGCGATTACGATTCGCTCAAACGGGCCGGGGTCGCTGCGATCTATGGGCCGGGCACCAATATCCCGCAAGCCGCGGGCGATGTGCTGGCCATGATCCGACATCGCCAACGGGTGGCAGCCTGAAGCGCGCTTCATGATGCGGCTCGGGACATGGCGGGCCGCCGCGCTCGGCGTCGGCATACTCGGAAGCCTGATTTGGCTCTGGCTGGTCGTCGATCATGTGGCGGTCCAGATCGGTTGGGAAAATATCGCGTTCATGCTGCCGCATGAGAAGGCGGCGTTGCTGATCGGCGCATTTGCGCCGCTCGCGTTTCTCTGGCTGCTGCTCAGTTTCCTGTCGCGCGGGGGCGCGATCCGCGCCGAATCGGCCCTGCTGCGCGAAGAGATCCGCCGGCTCACTTATCCCGAAGATGCCGCGAACGAGCGCATCCAGTCGGTTAGCACCTCGCTGCGCAGCCAGACCGAGGCGCTCTCGTCGGCGACGAGCGCGGCCGCCGCCATGCTGGATCGCATGCAGGAAGCCTTTGCGACGCAGCGGCGCGATCTGCAGAGCGCGACCGAAACGCTGACCGGCGGGGCGCGCGGCATCGAAACAGCCTTTACCAAAGCGATGGAAGATGTCCGCGAGGCGAGCGACGGACTCGAGGCGGAACGCGAAAAACTGCGCAGCGAAACCGCGGGCTGGCGCGAAGGGCTAACGGCCGCCGCCAAGGAAGCGGCCGGCGAGATTGCGACCGCAACGAACGTCCAGGCCGAGGCTGTCGAGGCGGCGCGCCAACGGATTGCTGCCGAGCAAGATCGTCTCGCCGAGGGCCTGCGCGAACAGGAACAGCGCGTCGCGAGCCTGGTCTCGCATCTGCTCGGCCGTTCTGGCGAACAATCGACCGCGATCGAACAGGCGGTCGATCGCGCCGTCGAACGAACCGATCGCGCCGGCCAGACGCTGATGAGCTCGATCGACGGCAGGCTCGATACGATGGGCGAAGCGGCAGCCGATGCGGCAACACGCCTGCGCGATGCACTCGACGGCTCGGCCGCATCGATCGAACAGGCGATTGCGACGCTCACCGAACAGACCCGGTCGACCGGCGACCGGATGGCGAGCGAGAGCGATTCGCTGCGCGATGCCGTCGTGGCAATGGAACGGGCGAACGCGGTGCTCGACGATGCGGTCGATGCGCGCAAGGTGAGCCTCGAGGCCGCGGCGGGGGCGGCGGATGCGCGTGTCGCCCTGGTGATCGAACGGCTTGAAATGCTGACGCACGAGGTCGCCGCTGCCGCGCAGAATGGCGTCGACGATTACATCGCGCGGATCGGCGAGGCCGGCACGCGCGCCGCTGCCGAATCCGAGACATTGCAGCAAACCTTGACGCGCCAGATGGGTATCGTCGAGGCGGCCCTCGAGCGCAGCGATGCCGTGCGCGCCGAAACCAGTCAGCTTGCAACGGCCCTCAAATCGGAAACGGATTCGCTGGCCACCGCCTGGCGTCAGGCGCGGTCCGATGCCGAGGCGCTGGGTACGACGCTCAAGTCGGAAGCGGCTGCTGCCGGCGAAACCGCCGACCTCGCCGCCGCGTCGTTGCGCACTGCCCTGGGCGAAATCGACCGGCGCTTCCAGGCGATCGAGGCGACCGCCGGTTCGATCGTCGCGCGGGTTACGACGGCGACCGATGCGCATGAAACAGGTATCGCGCGGCTCGGCGAGACGATCGATGCCGGTCGCGATCGCATCAAGGCGGCGGGACTCGCGCTCTCGGACCAGTCCTCCAAACTGACGCTGGTCGCCTTCGGTGCCGCGCGCGCACAGCAGCAGATCGGATCGGCGGTCAAGAAGCTCGCGCAGCAGGTCGACGAGATGGTGGCATCGGGCGAGGGGCGCGTCGGCGAGCTTGGCCGGGCGCTCAACCGCGCGCGCGACGAACTCGCGCAATCGGCAACCGACGCGGTCGCGCAGTCACAGAACATCTCGGGCATGTTCCGCAAGGATGCCGAAGGGCTGGTCGAGATCGCTCAGAAGGCGGCGGTGCAGGCATCCGCCGTGCGCGGCGTGGTGCGCGAGCATCTGCAGGAGCTCGGCGAACTTTCCGGCCAGGTCGGGCAGCTCGTGCAGATGGTGCGCGAAGGGCTGCAGGGCCAGGCGGAGCAGTTCAAGGCAGTGGCGTCCGGTGCCCGCGCGGACACGGTCGCAATCCGGGAGGAGCTGTCGCAGCAGGCCGAAACCCTGACCCGCGCGGCCGACCAGGTGGCGCAGCTTCTGGCCGAGATCGGCAATGCCGTCGATTCGAAGGCCGACAGGCTCATTACCGCGACCGACCAGGCGGTTCGGCGCTCGACCGAGATCGCCGGCACGTTCGAGGCCCAGGCCCGTTTCCTTTCCGAGACCGTGGATGCGGCGGGGGACAAGGCCGACGAACTGGGCCGGCGCTTCCGCGAGCAGAGCGCGGCCCTGGCCGAGGCGACCGAGACCGCCTCGAAGCAGATCGCCTCCCTGGACCGTGCCCGCGGCAAGGCCACCAAGGACAGTTTCCTGCACTCGGCCAAAGCGATGATGGACGAGCTGAACAGGCTCGCGCTAGACATTGACCAGCTGTTCGAAACTGACGTGCCCGAAGAGGTCTGGCGCGGCTATAAGAAGGGCGACCGTTCGATTTTCGCCCGCCGCCTTTTCAAGGCCCGCGATTCGTATCTCGTGCCGGCGATCGGACAGCGTTTTGAGACCGATCCGAAGTTCCGCGAGCTGGTATCCCGGTATATGAGCACGTTCGAACAGCTTCTGACCCAGGCCAACGAGATCGAGCCGGATGGCACGCTCAACGCCACGTTCATCACGGCCGATGTCGGCAAGCTGTATCTCGTGCTCTCGCGAAATGTCGGCCCGGCCGCCCACCAGACAGCGGCCCATTAGGGAGCAGACGAGTTGATCAACGACGAACAGGCCGATGTCGGTTCAACCCAGGAAGATGTCGAACCCGTAGCGCCGCCGCCCGCCGCGGGCGTCGCGAAGCGCCCGGCCGTCTGCCGGCAGCTTCCGCGGCCGATGCTGGCGCTCGGCATTTCCTGCACGCTGCTGCGCCGGAAACCGCCGTTCTCGAATTTTAATTTCGGGCGGATGACGTCGGTCATCATCGGCCAGATCCGGCGGCGCCATTATCTGATCGCGTTCCACGGCAACGATCCGGTCGGTTACATCGGCTGGGCGGTCACCACCTCCGACATCGCCAACCGCTGGCTGACCGAAGGCTATTCGCCGAAATATAGCGAGTGCCTCTCGGGCGATTGCTGCGTGCTGCTCACGGTTTATTCGGAAGAGCGCGACGTGACGATGAACCTGATCCGGCAGGCGCGCATTCGCTATCCCGGCCATCGCATCTACTTCATGCGCGACTACGCGAAGAAGAAAAAATCGCGCAAGGCGCATGTGATGAACGTCGCCGCCCAGGACTGAGGTCGGGCGGATAGCACCCATGCGCAATCTGATGGGCAGCGCTGGCGAGGGTGGCGGCCCCTCGGACGCGCGGCGCACGCTCAAGACCCTGCTTCCGTTCATCTGGCCGAAGGACGCGCCGGGCCTCAGGGCGCGCGTCGTCATCGCGTGCATCTGCCTGGTCGCCGCCAAGATCGCGACCGTCTATGTGCCGATCCTCTTCAAGAAGCTGGTCGATGCGCTGACCGCGGGCCCCGCCGATCTCGCGATCGTGGTGCCGCTCGGCCTGCTGCTCGCCTACGGCCTCGCGCGCGTGATCTCTCAAGGCTTCAATGAACTGCGCGACGGCATCTTCGCCAAAGTCGTGCAGCGCGCGGTGCGCCAGGTCGCGACCATCACCTTCCGCCATCTGCACGCCTTGTCGCTGCGATTCCATCTCGAGCGGCAAACCGGCGGCCTGTCGCGCATCGTCGACCGCGGTGTCAAGGGCATCGAGTTCCTTTTGCTCTTCGTCGTCTTCAACGTACTGCCGACGATCATCGAGATATTGCTGGTCTGCGGGCTGCTCTGGAGCTTCTACGATTTCTGGTTCGCGCTGGTGACGTTCTCCACGGTCGCGATCTATGTCGTACACACTTATATCGTGACGCGCTGGCGGTTGAAGATCCGCCGGATCATGAACGATGCCGATGGCGATGCGAACACCAAGGCTCTCGACTCGCTGCTCAATTACGAGACGGTCAAATATTTCGGCAACGAGGAACATGAGGCGCGGCGCTACGATGGCGCCTTCGCGGTCTATGAGCGGGCTGCGGTCAAGAACCGCACCTCGCTCGCGGCGCTTAATATCGGCCAGGCCTTCATCATCGCGGTCGGCGTTACCACCATGATGACGATGGCGGCTGCCGGCATCCGCAACGGCACGATGACAGTCGGTGATTTCGTGCTGGTGAACGCCTATCTGATCCAGCTTTATATGCCGCTCAACCTGCTCGGCATGGTCTATCGCGAAATCCGACAGTCGCTGATCGATATGGAAGCGATGTTCAAGCTGCTCGACGTGCCGCCCGAGGTGCAGGACCAGCCGGGTGCACCGGCGCTCGCGGTGGGGCCGGGCGAGATCCGGTTCGAGCATGTCGATTTCGGTTACGATCCGCGCCGCCCGATCCTGAAGGATGTCAGCTTCGTCGTGCCGCCCGGGCACAAGGTCGCGATCGTCGGCCCTTCGGGTGCCGGCAAATCGACCATCTCGCGGCTGCTGTTTCGGTTTTACGATGTGACCGGCGGACGGGTGCTGATCGACGCGCAGGATGTCCGCACGGTGACGCAGGCAAGCCTGCGCGATGCGATCGGCATCGTCCCGCAGGATACGGTGCTGTTCAACGATACGGTCCGCTACAATATCGCCTATGGCAAACCCGGTTCCCCACCCGACCGGATCGAGCGCGCGGCGCAGCTCGCCCATATTCACGATTTCATCAGGAGCCTGCCCGACGGGTACGAAACGCGGGTCGGGGAGCGCGGCCTCAAGTTGTCGGGCGGCGAGAAGCAGCGCGTCGCGATTGCGCGCACGATCCTCAAGGATCCGGCGATCCTCTTGTTCGACGAGGCGACCTCGGCGCTCGATACCCGCACCGAGAAGGACATCCAGCACAACCTTGCCGAAGTCTCGCAGGGACGTTCGACGCTGATGATCGCGCATCGTCTGTCGACCGTGGTCGATGCCGACGAGATCCTCGTTCTCGAGGAGGGGCGCATCGTCGAGCGCGGGCGTCACGCGGATCTCCTGCAACGGCGTGGGCGCTATGCGGAAATGTGGGCACGCCAGCAGGCCAACGAAAGCGAGCATCCGCTGCACGATCCGATTACCGACGACGATCCCGTCGAGCCCGCCGACCGGCCGAGTGCCGCATGACGGCCGCCGCGAAAGACCGCATCGGCGCGCTTGCGAATTCGGTCATCGCCGGCGACCGGCGCGCGCTGGCGCAGGCGATCACGCTGATCGAATCGACCCGGGCCGATCATCGCGACGATGCGACACGGCTGGTCGATCTGTTGCTCGCGAAGGCGGGCGGCTCGTTCCGGATCGGCATTTCGGGGCCGCCCGGTGTCGGCAAATCGACCTTCATCGAACGCTTCGGTTTGCATCTGATCGACGAGGGCCACCGCGTCGCGGTTCTCGCGGTCGATCCGTCGTCGCGCGTCTCGGGCGGTTCGATCCTCGGCGACAAGACCCGCATGCCGGATCTGTCGCGCAACGATTCGGCGTTCATTCGGCCCTCGCCTGCCGGCGACACGCTCGGCGGCGTCGCGCGCCGAACGCGCGAGGCGCTGATCGCCTGCGAGGCGGCCGGATTCGATATCGTGATCGTCGAGACGGTCGGCGTCGGCCAGTCGGAAACGGCGGTCGCCGGATTGACCGATGCGTTCCTGCTGTTGCTGCAGCCGGGCAGCGGCGACGAGCTGCAGGGCATCAAGCGCGGTGTGATGGAACTGGCCGACCTGTTGGTGGTCAACAAGACCGACGGCACGTTGCGCGAGGCGGCGATGCAGGCGGCGGCCGAGTATCGCGCGGCGCTGGGGCTGCTGCGCCCGACCAAGGAAGGCTGGACGCCTGAGGTGCTGAGTTGCTCGGCGCTGAACGGCACCGGCATCCCGGAAATCCGCGCGGCGCTCGAGCGCTATCGCACGATTCTCGCCGGCAACGGCACGATTACCCGGCTGCGCGCCGACCAGAATCGGCACTGGCTCAAGACCGAGCTGTCCGAAGGCCTGATCGAGCGGCTGCGGGCCGATCCCAGGGTTGCCCAGGCGATCGCCAGGCTGGAAAAAGAGGTCGCCGCCGGGCGGCGCACCCCGCTGGCGGCGGCCGAGGAGATCCTGGCCGCGCTCAGCCTGCCGGATTGGCCCAGAAAAGGCTGATTTTCGGGCCGGGAAGCGCCCATCCAAGCTGATCGGGTCGTCGGCTTGACCTTCCGGGGGGCTTCCCGTAAAAAGCCGCGCTCCCGCCCAGAGGGCCGTTCCGGCCCGGCCGGGGGCTGCGAAAATACCCGATTTGAGAAGGACTTCGACCCATGGCCCGACGTTGCGGCATGACCGGCAAGGGTGTTCTGACCGGGAATAATGTGAGCCATGCGAACAACAAGTCGCGCCGGCGCTTCCTGCCCAATCTGCAGGAGACACGGCTGCTCTCCGACGCGCTTGGCGTCATGGTCCGTCTCCGGCTCTGCACGCAGGCGCTGCGCACGATCGAGCATAATGGCGGTCTCGACGCCTATCTGCTCGGCACGTCCGACACCAAGCTGCCCGACGAAGCGCGTCGCCTGAAGCGCCGCATTCGCAAGGCTGCCGAGTCCCGCGCCGCCGCCTGATCGGTTTCGTCCGCGCTGGGCGCGGTCGTTCGTCTGAAATCCCGGATTGTTTTCGCCTGCGCATAACGCATTGCGCGGGGACTCGCACCCGCGTCGAGTTTCGGGCATTTTTCCGTCCGTATGCGGCAGAGCCCGTACACGGCAGAACGGGGAGGTCATTCCATGCAGAAAATCACCGATAGCGGCGCCGCGTTGGCGGGTCTTTCGCTGGGCGCGATTCTCGCCGACCCGCTGCTGGCCGCGATGGCGGCGGGCCAACTCGAAACCGTCACCATCAAGAGCGCATCGGGGCGTTCGGCCAAGGGCGCGCTCGCGCTGCCGAAATCGCCGGGCCCCGCGATCCTGCTGCTGCATGAATGGTGGGGCCTCAACGACGAGGTGAAAGCGGTCGCGCGCGAACTGGCGGAAGCCGGTTATGTCGCGCTCGCCCTCGATCTCTATGACGGCAAGGTCGCGAAGGACGCCGACACGGCCGGCAAATATATGGGCGCGCTCGATCGCGCGGTCGCGATGGATCTGATGGGTGCGGCGATCGACTGGCTGCGCCAGCATCCGAAATCGACCGGCAAGGTCGGCACGCTCGGCTGGTGCATGGGCGGCGGCCTGTCGATCGATGCGTCGATCGCGCGCCCGGTCGATGCGACGATTGCCTATTACGGACGGGTCGATCATCCGATCGACGAGTTGAAGCAACTGAAGGGACCGGTTCAGGGGCATTTCGCCGAGCGCGACCAGTGGATCAACCATGCGATGGTCGATCCGTTCGAGGCCGCGATGAAGAAAGCCGGAAGGCCGCTCGATCTGCACTGGTACGAGGCCGATCACGCCTTCAGCAACCCGACCGGCGCCAATTTCCAGAAGCCGGATTCCGAGCGCGCCTGGCAGCGCACGCTGGACTTCTTCCGCAAGCATCTCGGGCGCTGAACGGGGAACGTCGGCCTGGCTGCCGCATTGTTGCCGCATGATTCGGTAGAATGAACGAATCGGCCCATCCGCCGCTGCCCAGGGAGGATCGCGATGAACGAGTTGAGCCGCCGTCGCCTCATGATGGCCGGAGCCGCAAGCCTGCCGCTGGCTGCCATTCTGGCTGATCCGAAACTCAGAGCCGAGGCCGCGAACGGGCTCGAACAGCTCACCACGACACTGCCGAACGGGCGCGTGGTGCACGCCGCGCTCGCGACGCCGGCAAGCGTGCCAGCCGGCGCCGTTCTGCTGGTGCATGAATGGTGGGGCCTCAACGGCCATATCCAGGCGATGGCGGCCGAATTCGCGCGCGAAGGCTTCGTCGCCCTGGCAGTCGATCTCTACGGCGAAGTCGCCCAGACGCCGGATCAGGCCGAGGCGCTGATGGCGGGGGTCGATCCGCTGGTCGCAAGCGACACGCTGGTCTCCTGGATCGAATGGCTCTATCGCGATCGCCGGGTCAACGGGCGTGTCGCCACGCTCGGCTGGTGCTTTGGCGGCGGCTGGGCGCTACATGCCGCCATCATGTCGCCGGTCAACGCGACGGTGATCTATTACGGCCGCGTCGAACGCACGCTTGAGGATCTCAAGCGGCTGGGCGGGCCGGTGCTCGGCCATTTCGCCGAACGCGATGCCTGGATCAACCACAGCACGGTCGATCCGTTCGTCGCGCGCATGAAAGAGGCGAAGCAGCCGGTCGAGGTCTTCTGGTACGACGCCGATCATGCCTTCGCGAACCCGACCGGCGACAATTATGACAGCGAAGACGCCCAGCTTGCCTGGCGCCGCACGCTCGATTTCCTGCGCGCCAATCTGCGCGGCTGATTGCAGCCGCGTTTTCGCGCGGTGATGGCAGCGCGACCGGGGCGCAAGTGCGCACCGCCGGGCTGCCGGCGAACGATCGCTGTGGAATAATTCTGGCGGCGACGATTTTTCCTTGATCTCGCGGGCGTAATTCCCTATTTCCCCTCTCAGACGCAATCGCACGTGCCAATGGCCGCAAGCGGCTACGCTACGACGTTAGGCGTCCTTTTTCGGAGCGCCCGGTTTTCGTGCCGGCACCTTGGAGGGACCTCAGATGCTTGTAGCCAGCCGGGCGCGCAGCCCGCGTGCCGCCGCATCCCCGTCACTGCAGTTCGAAGTTCGCCGCGCCGCGAACGCGCCACAGCCTGTGACCGCGCCGGATGGACCGCGCCTGCTGGTCATCCAGCATTGCCCGGTGACGCCGATCGGCACCGTAGGTGCGTTTCTCGAGGCGCGCGGCGCGCAACTCGACACACGCTTTCCTCATAACGGCGATCCGCTGCCGGGCTCGGCCGCAGGTTTCGACGGGCTGATCGTGCTCGGCGGGCCGCAGCATGCCGGCGACGATGACGGGCATCCGGCGTTTCGCGCGATCATACGCCTCATCCGCCAGTTCCACCGCGCGGCGAAGCCGGTCTATGGCATCTGCCTCGGCGCGCAGCTCATCGCACGCGCCTTCGGCGAGAAGGTCTATCCCTTCGGCGCGATGGAAGTCGGCTTCCTGCCCGCGCAGTTCACGACCGAAGCGGCTTACGATCCGCTTCTGGCCGGGCTCGGCGGCGCGCAGCAGGTGATGCAGCTCCACGAAGACACGTTCGATCTGCCGCGCAATGCCGTGCGGCTGATGGCGAACGAGACCTGCCCGAACCAGGCGTTCCGGATCAGCCGCAGCACCTATGGATTCCAGTTCCATATCGAGGTGACGGAGCGCGACGCGTTCAATTTCCCGCGCGATTGCTGGGCGTCGATGGAGCGGCATTACGGCGAGACGGCCGAGCTGGTCGAGCGCGCGGTCATTGCCGGGATCTGCCGGCATTTCGCCGAAGGCCTCGCCTTCTGCGAGCAGGTGACGGGGCGCTGGTTCGATCTGGTCGAGGCGCGCCGCGTTGCCGGCCGGGCGACCGGGCGCCGCGCCGCCTAGTCGTCGGCGACGAGGCGGAAGACCAGCAGCAGCGTTCGTTGCCACGGATTGAAATTGTCGTCGGACAGCAGGAACACGAGCGTGCCGCCATCGTCGGCCGGCGCGACTGCGATGCCTTCGAAATTGTCGACCGTGAGCGGCGGCTGGATCCGCGCGATCTCGCGCGGCCGGATCTCGGCGCCCGGTTTGATTTCGACCGCGCGCAGCAGCGAGATGCGCGCCGCGGGCCCGGTCGCCTCGGTAAAGAACCGCTCGAGCAGCAGCACGTCGCCGTTCGGCAGGGTTGCAACGCCGGTCGGCACGAAGCCCTCGCTGCGGCGGAGCGTCAGTTCGGCCCAGTCGCCGGCGCTGGCGCCGGTGCCGATCCAGGCCGGACCCTTCTGTGCGTCGCCACCGCCTTCGGCGACGAGCAGGAGATTGCCGTCGGCAAGGCGCGCGATCCCCTCGATGCCGGCGTTGGTCGGCAGCATGCGTGCGGCGGGCGGGATCGGGATCGGCGTGACGCTGCCGCCTTCCTCGTAGAGCGCGATTCGGTGCTGGTGTTCGAAGCCCACGATGCGCCGCAACGGTCCGTCGCAAAGCAGGGATTCCGCATCGCCCGATTCCTTGTCGAGCAGCCGCTTGCCGTCGACCGAGCGCAGCGCGAATAGCGCGACGATCGCGACATCGCCGAGCGCTTCCGGCGTGCCGGTGAAGCCTATCGTCGCCTCGATCCCCTGATCGCCGATCGCGATGAGGCGCGTGCCGGCTTCGGCGTCGGCATAGACGCAGAGATCGGAGAGACCGCCGAATTGCAGCTTGTCGAGAACGATATGGTAGCCGGCGATAAAGTCGAGCGCGCCGACCCGTGTGTTCGCGGAGTCGGTCGGGTCGAGGGGCACCGGCGTCAGGAGGCTCGCTTCCTCGTCGATGAGCGCAGCGCCGTCCGACTCGCTTTGCGCGAAACCGGCGACGGGTGAGAGGGCGAGGAGGATGGCCGCGAGCGCGGCGGGCAAGGCTGTTCGCATGGCCGCAAATCTACGCAAGAAACGCGCCGCGCGCATCCGCGATGGCGGATCGGTGTCGGAATTTTCCAGTGCAGGCTGCAGGCGAATGACGGACCGGCGCCTTATGACCGGTGGCGCCGGCGCACCGGGACCACGGCATCCTCGTCGAACAGCTCCGCCAGCTTTTCCATCATGGTGCCGCCGAGCTGTTCGGCATCGACGATCGTTACGGCGCGGCGGTAATAGCGCGTCACGTCGTGGCCGATGCCGATCGCCGTCAGCTCGACCGGCGAGCGGGTTTCGATCCAGTCGATCACCTCGCGCAAATGCCGTTCGAGATAATTGCCGGGATTGACCGACAGCGTCGAATCGTCGACCGGCGCGCCGTCGGAAATCACCATCAGGATGCGCCGCTGTTCGGTGCGGCCGATCAGACGGCTATGCGCCCAGAGCAGCGCCTCGCCGTCGATATTCTCCTTGAGAATGCCCTCGCGCAGCATCAGCCCGAGGTTCTTTCGCGCACGGCGCCACGGTGCGTCGGCCGATTTGTAGACGATGTGGCGCAGATCGTTGAGCCGGCCCGGATTGGCAGGCTTGCCCGCCGCGATCCATTTCTCGCGGCTCTGGCCGCCCTTCCACATGCGCGTCGTGAAGCCGAGGATCTCGACCTTGACGCCGCAGCGTTCGAGCGTGCGCGCGAGAATGTCGGCGCTCATCGCCGCGACGGTGATCGGCCGGCCGCGCATCGAACCCGAATTATCGATCAGCAGCGAGACGACGGTATCGCGGAACGCCATATCTTTCTCCCGCTTGTATGAGAGCGGCGTTTCCGGATTGACGACGACGCGCGAAAGACGCGCCGCATCGAGGATGCCTTCCTCGAGGTCGAACTCCCAGGCGCGCGATTGCTGCGCCATGAGACGGCGCTGCAGCCGGTTGGCAAGGCGGCTGACGACCGCCTGGAGATTGGCGAGCTGCTGGTCGAGCATCTGCCGCAGTCGCGCCAGCTCGTCCGCATCGCACAATTCGGCCGCCTCGACGATTTCGTCATGGGTTTCGGTGAAGGGGTGATAGAGCGGCTCGTTGCGGCCGCGCTGACCATGCTCGGGCGGGCGACCCGGGCGGCCCGGATCGTCCTCGCCGGCCTCTCCAATCTCTTCCTGATCGGCTTCGCTCGACGGCATGTCGGCGTCCTGGTCTTCGCTGTCGCCGCGCTGGGCGTCCATCGTGGCGTCGGCCTCGCGCGCGCTCTCGGAGTCGCCGTCGCCGCGTTCGGGGCTGTCGTCGTCGTTGCGATCGTCGCCTTCCTGCTCGTCGGTGTCGTCTGTCTGCAGGTCCTCGGGCCCCAGCTCGACGTCGAGATCCTCAAGCAGACGGCGTGTCACCCGCGCGAAGGCGCGCTGGTCGTCGGTCAGCGCCGCAAGCTCGGCCAGGTCGCGGCGGATCTTGTCGTCGAGCACGGGCTGCCAGAGCTCGACCAGCTTGCGGCCGCTCTCGGGCGGCGGCGCACCGGTCATCGTCTGGCGCAGCATGAGGCGCAGCGCATCGGCGAGCGGTGCGGTTTCGCGCTCGACCAGCCGCGCATAGCCGCGCTGCCGGCATTGTTCCTCGAGGGCGGCACCGAGATTTTCGGCAACGCCCGCCATCCGCCGGGCGCCGAGCGCTTCGACGCGGGCCTGCTCGACCGCATCGAACACCGCCCGCGCGACATCGCCGCGCGGTGCCTCGCGCGCATGGATCTTCGCATCGTGATAGCGCAGCTTGAGCGCGATCGCGTCCGCCTCGCCGCGGATATGCGCAACCTCCTGCACCGGCAGGTCGCGCGGCGGCAACGGCAGACGCGCTTCGGTCCCGGCAATACCGTGCTGGCCCGGCGCAAAGGTGACGTTGAGTTCCGGCACGCGCGCGATCGCACGCATCGCCGCCCCGGTTACGCGGCGGAAATCCTCGACCCTGTTTTCCGGATGCGCCATGAGGAGGGGTAAGTGGCGATCGGTCAGACGAGCGTCGCCTTGACCGTGCCGTCCGGCAGCTCGCTGCCGAAACAGCGCTGGTAATACTCCGCCACCGTCGAGCGCTCGATCTCGTCGCACTTGTTGAGGAATGTGACCCGGAACGCGAAGCCGATATCGCCGAAGATGCGCGCGTTCTCGGCCCAGGTGATGACCGTTCGGGGCGACATGACGGTCGAGATATCGCCGCCGATGAAACCCTGGCGCGTCAGATCGGCGAGCGCCACCATCGCGCCGACCGTCTTGCGGCCCTCGTCGTTGTCGTAGCTCGGCGCCTTGGCCAGCACGATCTCCACTTCGTCGTCGTGCGGCAGATAGTTCAGCGTCGCGACGATGTTCCAGCGGTCCATCTGACCCTGGTTGATCTGCTGCGTGCCATGATAGAGGCCGGTCGTGTCGCCGAGGCCGACCGTGTTCGCCGTCGCGAACAGACGGAACGCCGGGTGCGGACGGATGACGCGGTTCTGGTCGAGCAAGGTCAGCTTGCCCTCGACCTCGAGGATGCGCTGGATCACGAACATCACGTCCGGCCGGCCGGCATCGTACTCGTCGAAGCAGAGCGCGGTCGGATGCTGCAGCGCCCAGGGCAGCAGACCTTCGCGATACTCGGTCACCTGCTTGCCGTCGCGCAGCACGATCGCGTCCTTGCCGATGAGATCGATGCGGCTGATATGGCTGTCGAGATTGATGCGGATGCACGGCCAGTTGAGGCGCGCCGCGACCTGCTCGATATGCGTCGATTTGCCGGTGCCATGATAACCCTGAATCATGACGCGCCGGTTGTAGGCAAAGCCGGCGAGAATCGCGAGCGTCGTATCGTGATCGAAGCGATAGGCTTCGTCGACATCGGGCACATGCTCGGTCGGACGGCTGAAGGCCGGCACCTGCATGTCGCTCTCGATGCCAAAACTCTGTCGGACCGAGATCGTGATGTCCGGCATGTCTGCTGCCGTCGCCGGCGGGTTCGTCGTTGCCATGGAAAAGCGTCTTTCGTTTCAGGCTGGTGTTGGATCGGGCGCGTTTCGCCCGGGTTCAGAGATGGGGGCAGTGCTTCAGGCGCTCGTAAGCGGCGTTGATCCGTTTCAGCCGCTCCTCGGCGTTAGCATCGTTGCCCGTCGCATCAGGATGTAGCTTCTTTACCAATCCCTTATAGCGCAGCTTCACATCCTGCAAGGTGACCGGCGGCTCCAGATCGAGCAAAGCGAGCGCCTCGCGTTCGTGGGCGCTCAGGAGCTGCCATTGGGGATGCCGGACCGGCCGGATCGACCCGTTCGGGCCGGCGCCGAAGGCCCGGGCGAGGGCCGCATCGAGCCGGCCTTCGCCGCCCTCGATCCGCCAGCTTCCCAGGGGCCAGGTTGGCCGTTCCCAGACGGTATCCCGCCGGATCGAGGCCTCGATCGCCTCGGGGCCGAGACCCTGGAAATAATCCCACGCCTTGTTGTAGGCGCGGACATGGTCGAGGCAGAACCAGTAGTAGTCGGTCAGCCGGTCGCGGGACTGGGGCGCCCGATGCTCGCCCGCTGCCGAGCAATCGGGGTGATCGCATGCCCGAATCGCTTCGCCCGGGGCAAAGGCCTGCTCGGTGGCACGATGGGACCGGGCTCTTGTCATTGGCCCAATATGGGGTCACTTGACCGCGGCTGACAAGCGAGCAGAATGTCGCGCCGCCGGCGGAAAACCGCGGCGCGACAAGGGCTTTGACGGAGGAAACGGTGACACGGGCGGAGCGTCTCGAACGCGCGTTGAGAGCGGCCCTCGACCCCCTCTCGATTTCGGTGGTCGACGAATCGCATCGTCACGCCGGTCATGCCGGTGCGCGCGCGGAAGGCGAAACGCATTACGCCGTCGAAATTCTCTCGTCGCGCTTTATCGGACTGAGCCGCGTGCAGCGTCACAGGCTCGTTCACGAAATCGTGCACGACGAGTTCCAGAATGGATTACATGCCTTATCTCTCAAGCTCTTAGCACCCGAATAGCGTACCTAAAGCGGTGCATAGCGGCCTCGCAGGCAGTTGAAGCTGCGCAGTCGTTGCGAGATAAGAGATTCGTGGAAAGAGCCGCCATCAACTGGTCCAGCGGGGCAGGGCCATTGGAACACGGGATCGAAGGTCTCGATCTCGCGAGCGCGACTGCCATGCGCAACGTGCGCGTCGCGGGAAGGCGGACGAGTGTCAGATTGGAACAGGGCTTCTGGCAGGCACTCGACGAGATCGCGCGCCGGGAAAAGACCGACATCAATGCGTTGTGCGATTACGCCGCGAAGCAGCGCTTCGGCCTCGGCCTGACCGCGGCGCTGCGGCTTTACACGCTGCTGTACTTTCGCAATGCGACCAACGACGAGGGCCATATGGCGGCCCGCCACGGCAGCCTGCCGCGTCCGCAGCGCCTTTAGGCTCGCTTCTCCAAAACCCGTTTTATCGTCGAGCCGTCTTTCGCAAGGCGCTTTGCGCGTGGGCGGATGTCCGGCGCACTTTGCGCGCCGGCGGATCTTCGTTGCGTTTTGCGCGCGGGATCAGGCGCCGCGATCGGCCTGTTTGCCGGTATAGAAGGCCGGCCAGAATTCCTGCACCACCGGCCCGTCGCTCGCCAGCGCATGACAGGTATCCAGAATCGCCGGCTTCTTCGTTCCGGCCTCTTCGGCGGCGCGATCGTCGCGCGAGTGATACATGGTCTGGAATGCGACCGTACCCATCGATCCGATCATCTCGACCAGATGGACGCAGCCCTGCGTGTTGCCGAGCAGATCCTTGAGCCGCTGATGCCAGCCGCGCTTGATCCGCTCGCCCTTCAGCACCTGAAAATTCGGCGCGACATCGGGGCAGATTCGGAACGGGCCGGCATCGGTGGTCACCTCGATACCGGCAACCGTGAAGCTGTCGTCCAGCGTGAGGCGCACCCACATATCGTGAATCGGCTCGCCGGCGCCGACCTCGCCGCGCGCGCGATTGGGAATGCCATAGGTCTTGGTATCGGTCATATGACCTTCGATGTCCCACAGCCCGTCCGCGCGACGGAAGCCGCAGAATTCGTATTGCCTCGTATGCTTATGCTCGCGCGCAACCGGTGCTGACAGCGGCATTTCGAGTTTCTCCCATTCTGCGGACGGCAATCGCGACGCGGCTTACGCGCTGACCGCCTTGGCGCCGGCCGGCGGCATGACCCGCAGCCGTTTGATCTGATTGCGCTGCCGTTCGAGGACTTCGAAGCGGAAGCCGTGGAATACGAAAACCTGTCCCGCGACCGGAATGCGCCGCGCTTCATACAGGACCAGCCCGGCGATCGTCGAGGCCTCCTCGTCGGGCAGGCGCCAGCCGAATTCGCGGTTGAGGTCGCGCAGGGTGACCGCGCCGTCGATCTCGTAGCCGCCGTCGGCCATGCGGCGCACGCCGGTCACATGGATATCGTGCTCGTCGTCGATCTGGCCGACGATCTCTTCGAGAATGTCCTCGAGCGTGACGATGCCCCGGACCGCGCCATACTCGTCGACGACGATCGCGAAATGCTCGCGCCGCTGGCGGAAGGCCTGCAGCTGGGCGAGCAGCGTGGTGGCGTCGGGAATGAACCAGGGGTCGGCCGCGATCGCCTTGAGATCGAGCTCTTCGATCTTCGCGCCCTCGCTGCGTACCGCGCGCAGCAGCGCTCTCGCATGGAGTACGCCGACGATATTGTCCGGCTCGCCCTGCCAGAGCGGCAGTCGCGTGTAGGGGCTCGCCAGCACCTGCGCGACGGTCTGCACCGGCGGCAGATCGAGGTCGATCATTTCGACCTTGCGGCGATGGACCATAATGTCGCTGACCGTCACATCGTCGAGATCGAGAATGCTGTGCAGCATCGCGCCGGCGGAGCGGATCTCCTCAGCGTCCGCGCCGGCGTGAAGATGCAGGTCGATGGCGCCACGCAGTTCCTCCGCGGTGCGCTCGCTGCCGAGCTCGGTCTCGACGCGCAGTCCGAAAAGTCGCAACGCGGTGTTGACCATAAGCTGCACGACACGCGTGATCGGGGTGAACAGCAGCACGATAAGCCGCATCGGGGGTGTCACGATGAGCGAGAGGCGTTCGGGATGGTTGATGGCGTAGGTTTTCGGCAGGATTTCGCCGAAGATCACCACCATCGCCGTCACCGCGATCGTCGCGTAGAGCACGCCATTCTCGCCGAACATCTGGATCATCACGCTGGTCGCCAGCGCCGAGGCGGTGATGTTGACGACATTGTTGCCGAGCAGGATCGCGCCGATGACGCGCTCCATATGCGAACGAAGCACATTCACCTGCGCGGCACGGCGGCTGCCGCGTTGCTCGAGCGCATGCAACCGCGCGCGCGACGCGGCTGTGAGCGCGGTTTCCGATCCGGAAAAGAACGCCGATAGCAGCAGCAGCAAAAAGATGACGCCGAGGGTGATAAGTGTTTCGCTGGATAATCCGCTGGCGTCGTTCATGCGGCGACAGCCTCGTCGAGAATGGCGGCGACTGCTTCCATCGGCACATCGTTGGCAAGGAAGGCGTCACCGATCCCGCGCGCCAGCACGAAGGTAAGGCGCCCGTCGCGCATCTTTTTGTCCTGATGCATATGGGCGAGCAGGCGGTGCGAGTCCCAGCGCGCGCCGTCGGTCGCCGGCAGAACGGTCGGCAGGCCCAGCGTTGTGAGATGGCGGGCGACGCGCGCCACATCTGCCGGCGGGCAGTAGCCGAGCGCAGCCGACAGACGAAACGCCATCACCATGCCGATGCTGACCGCCTCGCCATGCAGCAGGGTGCCGCCATAGCCGCTCTCCGCCTCGAGCGCATGGCCGAAAGTGTGTCCGAGATTGAGCAACGCACGACGCCCGGCCTCGCGTTCGTCCTCGGCGACGATCGATGCCTTGGCGCGGCAGGCCGTTGCGATCGCCTCGGTCAAGGCGGCAGGATCGCGAGCGAGCACCGCCCGGCCGTTTGCTTCCAGCCAGGCGAAGAATGTCGCATCGCCGATCAGGCCGACTTTCACGATCTCGGCATAGCCCGCGCGCATTTCGCGCGGCGGCAAGGTCGCCAGCACGTCGCTGTCGGCGAGCACCAGGCGCGGCTGATGGAAGGCACCGACAAGATTCTTGCCGCGGCCGGTATTGATGCCGGTCTTGCCGCCGACCGAACTGTCGACCTGGGAGAGCAGGGTCGTGGGCATCTGCACGAAGTCGATGCCGCGCAGCATGATCGCGGCAGCAAAACCGGTGAGATCGCCGACCACGCCGCCGCCGAGCGCGATCGCGGTGGTCGAGCGCTCGACGCGCGCCGCGAGCATCGCATCGAGCAGTACCTCGATCGTCGCGAAACTCTTGCTCGCTTCGCCGGCGGGTACGAGGTGCGCCTGATGAGCGATGCTGGATTCGTCGAGCGCATGCTCGAGCGTTGCGAGATGCAGCGCCGCAACCACCTCGTCGCTGACGATGAAGACGCGCGGCCGTGCCAGCACATTGCGCAACTCCGCGCCGGCGTTGGTCAGCAGGCCGGGGCCGATCACGATGTCGTAGCTGCGCGTGCCGAGCGCGATCGGTACGCGGGTGATCGCGCTCACGATGCCGCCCTCGTGTCGCCCCCGCCGGTGCCGGATGCGACCGGATGGGTACCGAGAAAAACCTCCAGGGCGCGGCGCATGGTCGTGACGGTTTCTTCGGGCGGCGCATCGATGCTGTCGACCACGACATCGGCTTCGGCGTAAACGGGGTAACGTTCCTCGATGAGCGAGGCGAGCTTCTCGCGCGCATCGACGCCCTTGAGTAAAGGCCGGTCGTTGCGCCGCGACACGCGCTTCACCAGCAGATCGAGATCGGCCCGCAGCCAGATCGCAACCGCCTTCGCGTGAATGGCCGCGCGGGTTTCCGAATCCATGAAGGCACCGCCGCCGGTCGCGAGCACATGCGGCGGCCCCTCGAGCAGACGCAGGATGACGCGCCGCTCGCCATCGCGGAACGCGCGCTCGCCATGGCGCTCGAAAATCTCGGAGATGGTGCAGCCCGCGGCGGCCTCGATCTCGCGATCGGCGTCCACGAACGGCAAATCGAGCTGCTGGGCGAGCCGGCGCCCGATGCAGCTTTTGCCCGCTCCCATGAGACCGACGAGAACGATGGTGCGGTTATGTTCGGGTGGTCGATCGTCGCTCATGACACGGGCGTAGCCAGGCGGCCGAGGCGACGGATCGCTGGAAGATGCGCCCGGGGCGCGGTCGGCCGCGGTGAAAATCAAGCCGGTCCCGGTCAAAATGCCGTATTGTCGCCATACTCGAATCCTACCATAACCGCGGTGGGAATGGGCAAGGGAACCCGGCCATAGCGGCCGACGAAGGCTTGTCTGCGCCGCATCCACCACAAGATTCAGGGCCCCTTTCGATGCGCAAGATTCTCGCCATGCTCATGATCGCAGCCGTCGTCGGCGTTGTCGGACTGTTCGCGGTCCTCGCCACGATGGATCTGCCGCCGCCGGCCGGGCCGGTCGAGATTCCGATTCCGAATGATCGCCTGCAGCAATAATAAAGCCCGCTCCGTCCGGACGGCCAAACCAGCCATCGCCTGGCGCGCAAGCGCGCTCGGCGCCGGCTTTGCATTGGCGCTCGCCGCCGCATGGCCGCTCGCGTCGGCGGCCGACGAAACCGGCGGTCCGCTCATCCTCACGCCCTGGGAGCCGGGAGCCGGTACCGCCGGCACCTCGTCGCCCGGCAGCTTCGGTGTCGGCAGCGATCCGACGGGTGCGAGCAGCAGCACGGGCGCCGGTACCACCGGCACCGGCACGCTGGGCACGGGCACGACCAACTCGGGCACGTTAGGCAGCAGCGGTTCGGGCTCCGGCGTCTACGATCCGACGACCACGCCGGAGCCGGTTTCGACCGCGCCGCTCGAACCGACCGTGCCGGAAGGCGAACGCGCGCCGGAAGGCATCACCGTCAACGCGCTCGATGCAGCGCCGTCCGATTACGGCGGCACGCTCGAGCCGGCCAATGGCGGATTCGGTTACGAGATGTGGCAGGGCACCGATCGCTCGGTCGTCGAGCAGTTGCTGCCACAAATGCCGATCCGCCCGCTCTCGCCGGCAATGCGCGATCTCGCGCGGCGCCTGCTGCTGTCCGCGGCGGCACCGCCGCCGGGACGCGCGAGCGCCGATCTGATGGCGATCCGCGCCGAACGGCTGCGCCGTCTCGGCAACGCCGCCGACATCGCCGCGTTCCTCGCGCTGATGCACAGCAACAATTTCAATGCCGAGAGCGCGCGCCTGCAGGTCGATGCGCTGCTGCTCGACGGGCGGCGCGACGAAGCCTGCACGGCCGTGCGCAGTCATATCGCCGCGTTCGATGCCGATCTCTATCTGCAGAAGGCGTTCGCCTACTGCCAGATGGTCGGTGGCGATCGCACCAGCGCGATGTTGGCAAGCGATCTCATCTTCGAGCAGGGCGAGGACGATCCGATCTTCTTCTCGCTGATGAATGCGCTCGACGGCGACGACAGCGTGACGATCGACAGCCTGCCGGAAGCAACCGCCCTGCATCTCACCATGCTGGACGAGGCCGGGCTCGCGCCGCCTGCCGATCTCATCCAGAGCGAAGACCCGCTGCTGCTGGCGGCACTGGCGCGCAACGATGCGCTCGCCTCGGAATTGCGCCTCGCGGCAGCCGAACAGGCGGCGGCGCGCGGCAGTCTGTCGGTCGAAGCGTTGACCGAGCTCTATCGTAGCGAGCCGGCCGATGCCTACGAGCTCGATACCGTGATGGACCAGGCGGTCGGCGTCGTGCTGCCGCGGGTCCGCGCACTTCTCTATAAGGCGACCTCGACCGCGCCCGATCCGGCGCTGCGCGCGCGCTATCTCCAGCGCAGCCTCGAACTCGCGCGCGAACATGGCGGTTATCTGCTGGCGGCGCAGGTAGCGTTGCCGGAGCTGCGCAAGATCGTGCCGTCGGACCGGTTTGCCTGGTTCGCCGTCGACGCCGCGCGCGCCCTCTATGTGCTCGGTCAGAACGAGGCGGCCGGCGCCTGGTTTGCGCTGATCCGGCGCATGGCGCCGAACGATCCGGTCGCGGCCGAAGCGCTGCCGTCGATCTGGCTTTATGCGCGGGTTGCCGGTGCGTCCGATCCGGCGTCGTGGGATGCAAGCTCGCTCGATGCCTGGCGCGCGACGCAGCAGGCGGGCGGCGCGGAAGCCAATCATGCGCTGCGGCTCTACGCCGTGTTCGACGGGCTCGGCGAACCGGTCGGCAATGCGTCCGATGTGTTGATCGGGAATGACGTGAACGCGTCGGTGCCGAACTCGGCCTATTTCTTCAACCTGGCCGATGCCGCTTCGGGCGGCCGGCGCGGCGAAACGGTTTTGCTCTCGCTGCTCAATATCGGCGAAGGCGGGCCGGGTGCCGTGAGCCCGATCGTGCTCAGCCGCGTCCTGCGCAGCCTGCGCGAAGTCGGACTGACCAACGAGGCGCGCGCCCTTGCCTTCGAGTCGATTGTCGCAGCCGGGATCTGACAATCCTCCAGCCGACCGGCATCTCGAGGCGTTCGTCGAGATGCTGCGGGCGGAGCGCAATGCTGCCGAAAACACGGTGGCGGCCTACGAGCGCGACCTCAAGGATTTTGCCAAACATGCGGCGCGAGCCGGCAGCCAGCTCGGCATGGCCGGCGCCGACGAATTGCGCGCCTATCTGGCGAAACTCGATCAGGCGGGCATGACGCCGCGCACGGTCGCGCGTCGGCTGTCGGCGCTGCGCCAGTTCTATCGCTTCATGTTGTCCGAAGGCTGGCGCCACGACGATCCGACCGCGACGCTCGACAGCCCGCGGCTCGGCCGTCCCTTGCCGAAGGTTCTCAGCGAAGAGGAAGTCGAGCGGCTGATTGCGGTATCGGCAGCGATGCCGGGGCCGGAAGGCACGCGGCTCGCGGCGATGCTGGAGCTGGTCTACGGCACGGGCCTGCGCGTCTCCGAACTGGTCGGCATGCCGATCGCGGCGGTGATGCGCGACGTGCGGTTTCTCGTGGTGCGCGGCAAGGGCAACAAGGAACGCATGATCCCGCTCGGCGAACCCGCGGCCGATGCGCTGCGTTCCTATCTCACGGCGCGCGATCATTTCCTGCGCAAAGGCAAGGACGGCAAATTGATGCCGTCCTCCTGGCTGTTCCCGTCATCGGGTGCGGAAGGCCATCTGACCCGCCGACGTGTCGGCCAGTTGCTCAAGATGCTCGCCCCGCGCGCCAATATCGCGCGCGAACGGCTCTCGCCCCATGTGCTGCGCCATGCCTTCGCGAGCCATCTGCTCGATCACGGCGCCGATCTGCGCAGCGTGCAGAAAATGCTCGGCCATGCCGACATCGCGACGACCGAAATCTATACCCATGTCGCCGGCGCGCGGTTGCGCAGCCTGGTGCGGGACCGCCATCCGCTGGCTGATCGTAAGGCTGCGGTACATCCACCCGGCGAGCGCAGGCGCGCCCCGCATCCGGCCGGCGGGCGCAAGCAGGGCGGTTCCAAGACCGGTTCGGGCGGCGATTGACAGGGCCGGAGCGGCTGCGCCATGTAGGCGGGCCGCGCGGGACGGTTCGAATGGGGATGGCCATTGTTTCGAAGAACCGGGCCCGAGCCGGTCCCACGCCGCGCCCGCAACAGGGCGGAATCCCGGAGGAAGCGATGAGTTTCAAGTTGATCGAGCAGGCGCCCGCGCGTTTGAACCGCAGCGAGCTTGCCGTGCCCGGCAGCCAGCCAAAACTGTTCGAGAAGGCCGCAAAGGGCGATGCCGACGTGATCTTCCTCGATCTCGAGGATGCGGTCGCCCCCGACGACAAGGTGCAGGCGCGCAAGAACATCATTCAGGCGCTCAACGATATCGACTGGGGTACCAAGACCCTGTCGGTGCGCATCAACGGCCTCGACACCCATTTCATGTATCGCGACGTGATCGAGGTGATCGAGCAGGGTGGCGAGCGGCTCGACCTGATCATGATCCCGAAGGTCGGCACTGCGTCCGACGTCTATGCGGTCGACATGCTGGTGACGCAATGCGAACAGGCGATCGGCCGCAAGAAGCGCATCGGCTTCGAGATGATTATCGAAACCGCGCTCGGTATGCAGAACGTGCATGAGATCGCCGCCGCCAGTCCGCGCAACGAATCGCTGCATTTCGGTGTTGCCGATTACGCGGCCTCCACGCGCGCGCGCGACCAATATCGGCGGCGCCAATCCGGATTACTCGGTGCTGACCGATCCCGATGCGAAGGCCAATCGGTCGGTTCACTGGGGCGACATGTGGCATTACGCGATCGCGCGCATGGTGGTGGCTGCGCGGGCCAACGGGCTTCGTCCGGTCGACGGGCCGTTCGGCGATTTCTCGGATGCGGACGGCTATCGGGCCGGCGGCATGCGCGCGGCCGTGCTCGGCTGCGAAGGCAAATGGGCGATCCATCCCTCGCAGATCCCGCTCGCCAACGAGGTCTACAGCCCGAGTGCCGCCGAGGTCGACAAGGCGCGGCGCATTCTGGTCGCGATGGAGCAGGCGCAGCGCGAGGGCAAGGGCGCCGTCGCGCTGGACGGACGGCTGATCGACATCGCCTCGATCCGCCAGGCCCGCGTGCTGGTCGAGAAGGCCGACCAGATCGCGGCGCGGACCGGTTGACGCGGGAATGACAGGGCGCGAGTCTCGGTCGAAGACGAACCACGCGCGGGGTCGGTGAATTGCCCACCTTTCTCGATTTCGAGAAACCGATTGCGGAGCTCGAGGGCAAGATCGAGGAGCTTCGCCACGCGGCCGATTCAAGCGGCGAGGTCAATATCGCCGAGGAGATTGCGCGGCTCCAGAGCAAGGTCGACCGTCTCCTGAAGGAGACCTATGCCAAGCTCACGCCCTGGCAGAAGACACTGGTCGCGCGTCATCCCGAGCGGCCGCATTTCAACGACTATGTCGCCCAGCTCGCCGAAGATTTCGTGCCGCTCTCGGGCGATCGCGCCTTTGCCGACGACCCGGCGATCCAGGGCGGCATCGCGCGCTTCCGCGGTCGCAGCGTCATGTTCATCGGCCATGAAAAAGGTTCCGACACGACCGCACGCGTCAAACATAGTTTCGGCATGGCGCGCCCCGAGGGCTATCGCAAGGCGCAGCGCCTGATGGATCTGGCCGACCGGTTCCGTTTGCCGGTCGTATCGCTGGTCGATACGCCGGGCGCCTATCCCGGCGTCGACGCCGAGGCGCGCGGCCAGGCGGAAGCGATCGCGCGTTCAATCGAAGTGTGCCTGCGCATCCGCGTGCCGTTCGTTGCCGCGATCATCGGCGAAGGCGGATCGGGCGGTGCCATCGCGCTTGCCGCGGCGAACCGCATCATCATGCTCGAACATGCGGTCTATTCGGTGATCTCGCCCGAGGGCTGCGCCTCAATCCTGTGGCGCTCGTCGGATCAGGCGAAAGAGGCAGCCGATGCGCTGAAGCTCACCGCCAGGGATCTGCTCGGCCTGCGGGTGATCGACCATATCGTGCCCGAGCCGGTCGGCGGTGCCCATCGCGATCCCAAGCGCGCGGTGACCGCGCTGGGCGAGGCGATCGACCAGTCGCTCGGCGAACTCGAAGGTCACAACGGCGATGCGCTGCGACGCGACCGGCGCGAGAAGTTCCTCGCCATGGGGGCGAGCGGCGCCGTCTGACCGCCGGCTGCCGTCCCATCAAGCCGCGATAGATGAAGCGCGCCGGCTCCGCCTAGAATGGCGGCGACGCACTGGCAGCCGGAGAACTCGCCACAATGACCCGTATTTCGGCCGACCTGTCGCCGAGCTTCCCGGCGACGCCCGATTTCGATTCCTGGCCGGTCGTCGAACGGCCGGTCGAGGCATCGCCGATCGAGCGCGGCGTGCGCGTTCTGTGGGACGACGGGCTCGAATCGCGGTTCCATGTGCTCTGGCTGCGCGAGAACAGCCCCGACGACATCCACCCGGTCACGCGCGAACCCGCGCTCATGCTGGAGGCCATTCCCGACGATCTCGTTGCGCGGGCGGCATCGATCGAACCGGGCGGCGTGTTGCGCGTCGACTGGTCGACCGGCGAGACCAGCCGCTATCACCCGGGCTGGCTGCGCGCGCATGCGGTCGAAACCGGCTCCGATCCCATGGCGATGCCGCCGCGCACGCTCTGGGGCGCCGGGCTCGGCGGCTGCCTGCCGCGATTCGATGGCGCCGCGATTCTCGCGGGCGATCCAGCCGAATTCGCCGGCTGGCTTGAAGCGCTCCACGGCTACGGCGTCGCATTGCTCGAAGGCCTGCCGCTCGAACCTGATGCGGTCGAGCGAATCGCATTGATGATCGGCCCGATCCGTCCGACCAATTTCGGCAATGTGTTCGAGGTGCGCTCGAAACAAGATGCGGATTCGAACGCCTACACGAACATGGCGCTGCCGATGCACACCGATCTCGCGACGCGCGAATACAAACCGGGCCTGCAGTTCCTGTTCTGCATGGCGAATGAAGCGGCAGGCGGCGAGAACCAGATTGCCGACGGGTTCATGATTGCCGAGACGATGCGGCGCGAGGTGCCGGATTTGTTCAGGACGGCTGCAACACAGCCTCTGGTCTATGGCAGCCGCGCGCGAACCTCGGATTATCGTTTCGCCTGTCCGATGATCCGGCTGGCGCCGGACGGGACGGTCGAGGAGGTGCGGGTGAGCCCCTGGCTGCGCGCGCCACTGGTCGCCCCGCTCGAGGATGTCGATCGCGCCTATCGCGCGCTGCGCTATTTTCTCGCCGTCTCGGAGCGGCCGATAATGCATGTGACGCTGAAGCTCAAGCCCGGCGATCTGCTGAGCTTCGACAATCGTCGCATTTTGCATGGCAGGCACGTCTACGACCCCGCGACCGGCGAGCGCTGGCTGCGTGGCTGTTACGTCGAGCGCGAAGAGCTCTATTCGCGGCTGCGTATCCTCGCGCGCGAGCAACGCGCCCGCGCGATTGCGGGCGATCCCGCGCGCAACTGAGTTTTCATCGATAGCGGCCTAGAGTCGATTGAGCGACGCGAGCGCGGCTCAACCCTTGCCGTGGCAGTGCTTGAACTTCTTGCCAGAGCCGCAGGGGCAGAGCGAATTGCGCGGCACCTTGCCCCATTGCTGTGCGGCGATCGACGCGCGAGCGGCGGCAACCCCGGGCTGCGGCGCGGCAGGCGGCGGCATCGCGGCGGCCGGCGCACGCGGCAGACCTGTCGGCACCGCCATCGCCAGTTGACCCATCGGCGCCGGCGCGGCCGGCCCGCCGGCCTCGATCAGCGCCGGATCCTCGCGCGTTTCCTGCATCGCCTGCGGGCGCCGCTCGATCGCGGCATCTTCCGGCCGCGTCACGCGAATCTGGATATGCGAGAGCACGCCGGTCACGGTTTCGCGTAGCCGGTCGAGCATCTTTTCGAACAGCTCGAACGCCTCGCGCTTGTATTCGTCGAGCGGGTTGCGCTGGCCGTAGGCGCGGAAACCGATGCCGTGGCGCAGGTGATCGAGCGAAAGCAGATGTTCTTTCCAGATCTGGTCGAGCAACTGCAGCAGCAGGCTTTTCTCGGCGACGCGCATCACCGCGGGGCCGATCGTTTCGGTCTTCTCGGCCATCTTGCGATCGCTGGCCTCGATGATCCGCGCCTCGATCGTTTCCTCGTCGATGCCTTCTTCCTTGAACCAGTCCTCGATCGGCAGGTCGAGCGCAAACAGCCGCAGCGACTCTTCATGCAGCAGTTTATTGTCCCACTGTTCGGCATAGGAATTCTTGGGCATCGCGCGGGCGACGAGATTCTCGATGACCTCGTGACGCATGTCCTGCACGGTCTGCGATACGTCGGTCTGGCGCATCAGATCCTTGCGCTGTTCGTAGACGACTTTCCGCTGGTCGTTCATCACGTTGTCGTAGCGCAGCAGGTTTTTGCGGATTTCGAAGTTGCGCGCCTCGACGCGCTGTTGCGCCTTTTCGAGCGCCTTGTTGACCCAGCTATGAACGATCGCTTCGCCTTCCTTGAGGCCGAGGCGCTGCAGCATCCCGTCCATCCGGTCGGAACCGAAGATGCGCATGAGATCGTCTTCGAGCGACAGGAAGAAATGCGACGCGCCGGGGTCGCCCTGGCGGCCGGAGCGGCCGCGAAGCTGGTTGTCGATGCGCCGGCTTTCGTGGCGTTCCGTACCCATGACGAACAGCCCGCCGGCGCGGAGAGCTACCTGCTTCGCCTCGTCGACCTCGCGCCGGATCGCTTCGATGCGGCGCTGCTTCGCGTCCTCGTCTGCGATGTCGTGGGTCTCGCGGCGCACCCGCATGTCGAAATTGCCGCCGAGCTGGATGTCGGTACCGCGGCCCGCCATGTTGGTCGCGATCGTCACGGCACCGGGAACGCCGGCATCGGCGATGATATAGGCTTCCTGCTCGTGATAGCGCGCATTCAGCACCTGATGGGGTACGCGGCGCGCCTTCAGCATCTTCGAGAGCAGTTCGGATTTCTCGATCGAGACGGTGCCGACCAGCACCGGCTGCATCCGCTTCTGGCATTCCTCGATCAGCGCAATGATCGAATCGTATTTTTCCTTGGCGGTGCGATAGACCTCGTCGTCCTGGTCGTCGCGGATACAGGGCAGGTTGGTCGGAATGTCGATGACGTCGAGACCGTAAATGTCGGAGAACTCGGCCGCCTCCGTCATCGCCGTGCCGGTCATGCCGGCGAGCTTGGGATAGAGCCGGAAATAATTCTGGAATGTGATCGAGGCGAGCGTCTGGTTCTCGTTCTGGATCTTGACGCGCTCCTTGGCTTCGAGCGCCTGATGCAGCCCGTCGGAATAGCGCCGCCCTTCCATCATGCGACCGGTAAACTCGTCGATGATGACGACCTTGTCGTCCTTGACGATGTAATCGGTGTCGCGCTGGAACAATTTGTGCGCACGCAGGGCCTGGTTGACGTGATGCACGAGCGAGACGTTTTCGTAATCGTATAATGACTCGCCCTTGAGCAGTCCGTCCTCGCGCAGCAATTCCTCGATATGCTCCTGGCCTTCTTCGGTCAGGGCAACCTGGCGCGCCTTTTCGTCGGTCTCGTAATCGGCCGGCACCAGCCTCGGGATCACGACGTCGACCTGGCGATAGGCTTCCGAGGAATCCTCGGCCGGGCCGGAGATGATGAGCGGCGTGCGCGCCTCGTCGATCAGGATCGAATCGACTTCGTCGACGATCGCGAAATTAAACTCGCGCTGCACCATGTCCTCGAGCCGGAACTTCATGTTGTCGCGCAGATAGTCGAAGCCGAACTCGTTGTTGGTGCCGTAAGTGATGTCGGCGGCATAGGCCTTGCGTCGGTCGGGGTCGTTGAGACCCGGCACGATCACGCCGACCTCGAGCCCGAGGAAGCGGAAGATCTGCCCCATCCAATCGGAGTCGCGTCGTGCGAGATAGTCGTTGACGGTCACGATATGGACGCCCTCGCCGGAGAGCGCATTCAGATAGGCGGCGAGCGTCGCGACCAGCGTCTTGCCTTCGCCGGTTCGCATCTCCGCGATCATGCCGCGATGGAGGACGATGCCGCCCATGAGCTGGACGTCGAAATGACGCTGGCCGAGCGTCCGCACTGCCGCCTCGCGCACGGTGGCGAAGGCATCGGGCAGAAGATCTTCAAGGCTCTCGCCGGCCTGGTGGCGCTCCCTGAGCGATACGGTCCGGGCCCGAAGCGCCTCGTCGTCGAGGGACTTGAGTTCCGCCTCTTTCGCGTTGATCTCGGCGACGAGCTTGTCGAGACCTTTCAGATAACGTTCGTTGGCGGATCCGAAGAGCCGCTTCGCGATGACGGATAGCATCCGAACCTCGGGGGGCTGATGTCCTGCGACGGGCCGGGAAGGCGGCCCTGAATTCGATGACCGACAGGAGAGATAGGCGCCCCCCCGGACCCTGTCAACGAGGGGGCGGGGCCGAAATCCCGCGGCAAATGGCCGATTCCTGCCTTATTTGCGGGTGTTCGCGGCCTTGTGTCGCGCAAGACCGATCTGCATGATGCGCGCCGCATCGAACAAAAGGAATCTCCATGACCTACCGCTCCGTCCTGCGCGCCGCTCTGATTGCAGGTTCGCTCGCGCTGCCCGCAGCCCTGCCTGCCATCGTTGCGGCGGAAGAGGAAGCAGCCGGCGACGATCCGGTCGCGGCGACGGTCGAAGGTCGCGAAATCCGCCGCTCGCGCGTCATCGAGTCGGCCCAGGATCTGCCGCCCGCCTATCTCGAGCAGATGGAAACGATCTACCCGTTCCTGCGCGACCGAATGATCGACTTCGAACTGGTCGCGATCCAGGGGCGCGAGGAGGGGCTGGCCGACGATCCCGACGTGATCGCGATGATGGAAGCCTTTGAGGAAGAGGCAATCCGTCACGTCTATCTCGCCCGCCTGATCGCGGAAGAGGTGACCGACGAGGCGCTGCAGGAACGCTATCAGGAATTTGTCGACGCGACCCCGACGGTCGACGAGGTGCGCGCGCGCCATATCCTGGTCGAGACCGAGGAAGAGGCCGAAGCGGTCATCGACGAGCTCGATGGCGGCGCGGATTTTGCGACACTCGCCAAGGAGCGTTCGATCGACCTCGCCTCCGGCACCGAGCATGGCGGCGATCTCGGTTACTTCGTCCATGACGAGATGGTGCCGGCCTTCGCCGATGCCGCCTTCGCGCTGCAGCCCGGCCAGCATTCGGCCGAGCCGGTCGAGACCGAATATGGCTGGCATATCCTGATGGTCGAGGATCGCCGCATCCAGCAGCCGCCGGCCTTCGACGATGTGCGCGAAGAGCTGCAGGGTCAGCTTGCCGAAGAGATCATCGGCGCGCGGCTCGACGAGTTGCGCGACGATGCCGATATCGAGCGGTTCGATTTTTTCGGCGGGCCTGACGAGGGTGCGGCCACGGAAGCCGAGTAACATCGGATTGTCGGGTCGCGCAGCAGAACACGGACAATGGCGATGGCAAAAGCATCACTGAAGCGCTCGCCGCTCGCGCCGACGCAGTTTCCGGCGATGCCGTCGATTGCCGGCGTCCGCCTCGCGACCCGGGCCTGCGGCGTGCGGTATCGCGACCGCACCGACGTGGCGCTGCTCGAGTTCGCGCCGGGCAGCACGATTGCCGGCGTGCTGACGCGCTCGCGCACCGCCTCGGCGCCGGTCGAACAATGCCGGCGTCATCTCAAGGGCGGGAAGGCGCGGGCGATCATCGTCAATTCCGGCAATGCAAACGCCTTTACCGGCCGGCGCGGCGAAACCGCGGTGCGCGAGATCACGGCCGAAGTCGCGAAGGTTCTCGATTGCCGGACGGCGGAAATCTATGGCGCCTCGACCGGGGTGATTGGCGAGCCGTTGCCGTACGACACCATCACAAAGGCACTCGGTGCGCTCGCGTGCGATCTCGATCCGGCCGGATGGGACAAAGCGGCCGCCGCGATCATGACGACCGACACCTTTCCCAAGACGGCGACGCGAAAGACCGAGATCGGCGGCGTGCCGGTCACGATCAACGGCATCGCCAAGGGCTCGGGCATGATCGCGCCGGACATGGCAACGATGCTCGCCTTCGTTGCGACCGATGCGAAGCTGCCGGCCCGGGTGCTCGACGCCGCGTTGCGCCGCGCCGCCGACCGCTCGTTCAACGCGATCACGGTCGACGGCGACACCTCGACCAGCGACACGCTGCTGCTGGTCGCGACCGGCCAAAGCGAGAAACACAAGGCGGTGCGCACGGCGAGCGATGGACATTTCCGCAGCTTCCGCGCGGCACTTCAGGCGCTGCTGATCGATCTCGCCTGCCAGGTCGTGAAGGATGGCGAGGGGGCGAGCAAGTTCATCACGATCGACGTCACCGGGGCCGCCACCACGCGCGGGGCAAAGCGGATCGCGCTCTCGATCGCCAATTCGCCGCTGGTCAAAACCGCGATCGCCGGGGGCGATGCCAATTGGGGCCGAATCGTCATGGCCGTCGGGAAGGCCGGCGAACGGGCCGACCGCGATCGCATGAGCATCGCCATGGGCGGCGTCACCATCGCCGCGCGCGGCGAAGCGGTCGCGGATTACGACGAGGCGCCGGTCGCGCTTCATATGCGCGGCACCGACATCCATATCGCCGTGGACGTCGGCATCGAACGGAGCGCAGCGCGGGTCTGGACCTGCGACCTGACGCACGGCTACATCGACATCAATGCCGACTATCGGAGCTGACGGAGGCGCCGCGGGGCGGTCCGGCAAGGGCCCGGTCCTCGATACGGCGCGACTGCGCGTGCGGCCGCTGACGCCGGCGGATGCATCGCCAATGGAACGGCTCGCGAGCGACTGGGACGTGGCCGAATTCACCGCGCGTATCCCGCATCCCTATCCGCCGGGCGCCGCCGCCAAGTGGATCGCCGCAAACGACGATGAGAACGAGGTCGCGCTGGCGATAGAACGGCGCAGCGACGGCGCGTTCATCGGTTGCTGCGGCTACAGCCCCGACGAGCCGGGCGCGGTCGAGATCGGTTACTGGATCGGCCGGCCGTTCTGGAAACAGGGCTTTGCGAGCGAGGCAATCGCCGCGCTGATCGACTTTTGCTTTGGCGATCCGGCGATCGATCGCGTGGTCGCGACGGTGCATCCCGACAATCGCGCCTCGATCCGCCTTCAGGAAAAGCTTGGTCTCGCACTGGCAGGCGCGCGCGAGCTCGAGATGCCGGCGCGCGGTTATTCGATCACGGCACCGATGCGGTCGATTACCCGCGCCGCATGGGATGCGCGTCTTGCCGCGCGCAGCGACGGCTGCTGGCGCGAGGAACCGGCCCATGCGCCGCTGCCGGTTCTGCTGGTCGCCGCGGTTGCGCTGGTCGATGTCGATGGGCGCGTGCTGATCCAGAAGCGCCCCGCGGGGAAGCCGATGGCGGGGCTGTGGGAGTTTCCCGGCGGCAAGCTGCATGACGGCGAGACGCCGGAAACAGCCCTCATCCGCGAACTCAAGGAAGAGCTCGCGATCGACGTGACCGAAAGCTGTCTTGCACCGCTCACCTTCGCCTCGCACCGCTACGAGACCTTCCACTTGCTGATGCCGCTGTTCGTCTGCCGCATCTGGAAGGGCACGCTGACACCGCTCGAAGGTCAGGAACTCGCCTGGGTGCGCCCGGTGCGTCTTGCCGATTATCCGATGCCGCCGGCCGACAAGCCGCTGGTGCCGCTGCTGCGCGATCTGCTGTAGCGACCGGCCGCTCCGCTGCGGGATACGCCGCATACGGTAAGACTAGTTCGGTTTTGCCTTGTCGCCGGCCGGGCGTTCCTCGGTATCGAGCGCTTCGGCGAGGCGCGCCTGCGCGCTGCCGGGGCGCAGTGGCTTCTGCTGCGATTCATGCGGCGCCCAGCCGGTGAGGAAGACGACGCGAAAGGTGGCACGGATACGCCCATCGGGTTCGGCATGGCGCTCGGCATAGAGCCGGGCCGCCTCGACGAACAACTGACGCGAGCCAAGGCCGCGCGGCGCATCGAGCAGCGCCGATTGCTCGCCCATGCCGCGCAGATCGTCCATCAATCGAAACGCATTCTCGTAGGTGACGGTGATCGTGTCGCTGTCGGCGACCGGCAGCGCAAAGCCGGCACGCTGCAGCAGGCCCGCCGCATCGCGCAAATCGGCGAAGGGTGCGACGCGCTGATGCGCGCCGCCGACCAGCGCGCTTTCGGCGGCGAGCAGGCAATCGCGGAGTTCGCCGAGCGTTTCGCTGCCGAACATCGTGGCAAGGAACAGCCCGTCGGGTTTGAGCGCATGCCGGATTTGCAGCAACGCACCCGGCAGATCGTTGACCCAATGCAGCGAGAGATTGCTGAGCGCGAGATCGAAGCTGCCGGCCGCGAACGGCAGCGCTTCTTCGTCGGCGACCAGAGCCGGCGCATCCGGTTTGGTATCGCTGCGGGCCGCCGCGCGCGCATAGCGCTCGGAAAGATCCGACTGGATCAGCGTTTCGATGCCGCCGCGACTGCCGATCAGCCGCCGCAAGATGCCGTCATGGCAGCCGAGATCGAGGGCGAAGGGAAAGCGCCGCCGTATGTCGTCGAGCCGGTCGGCCAGGCGTTCGCCCACGGTTTCGAACAGGAATCCGTGCGTCTCCAGCCGTGCTGCGGCGCGGTCGCGGTGGCGGGCGAGGCGGCGCCGATCGAATACCCGGATAGGATCGTTCATGCGCCCCTTATATGGACCAGCCGGCTGCCGGCGGCCAACCGGCGCCCGGATTTTGCGGGCCCGCTTTCCGGGCAAGTTTCCGGGGGCCGGTTTCATACGCGGGCGGCCGTGGCATGATCGCTGCCATGGCCGAAGCGACGCCAGACACATTAATCGAGGGCGACCCGACGGGGATCGCCGCGGCCGCGCGCCGGTTCGGGCGGGCGGCGCTCGATCTCGTGCTGCCGCCGCGCTGTCTGCATTGCGGCATACCGGTCACGGGCACGGTCGCGCTCTGTGCCGATTGCTGGTCGCAGGTGACGTTCCTCGGACCGCCGCAATGCGCCTGCTGCGGCCGGCCCTTCGCCGAGCCGGCGCCACCGGAGACGTTATGCGGGGCCTGTCTGGCGCAGCGGCCGCTTTACGCGCGCGCGCGTGCCGTCTTCCGCTACGACGATGCCAGCAAGGGGCTCATCATCGCGTTCAAGCATGGCGACCGCACCGACAGCGTGCCGGCACTGGCGCAATGGCTCGCGCGCGCCGGCGAGACGCTGATCGAGGATGCGGATCTGATCGTGCCGGTGCCGCTGCACTGGACGCGCCTCTTTCAGCGACGCTTCAACCAGGCGGCGATGCTGGCGCTGGCGCTCGGCCGGCAGAGCGGCAAGCCGGTCCTGCCGGATGCGCTGGAGCGGCGTAAGCGCACGCCGCCGCAGGGCCGCAGCAGCCGCGACCAGCGCCGGCGCAATGTTGCGGGCGCCTTTGCGGTCCAGCGCAAGCATCGGCCATTGGTCGCCGACCGGCGGGTGCTGCTGATCGACGACGTGCTGACGACGGGTGCGACGATCGAGGCCTGCAGCCGGGCGCTACTCGGCGCCGGGGCGTCGAGCATCGATGTCCTGACCCTCGCGCGGGTGGTTCGCGGCGAAACCGGGGGCGGATGACAAATCGCGGCGGCGATGCCATCTATGAGGGGCGCAACGGCAGCCCCATAGGGCGATAACATGGCCAAGGTCGAAATCTATACCACCCAGTACTGCGGCTATTGCCATGCCGCAAAACGGCTTTTGACCGAGCGCGGCGCCGAATATGTCGAGATCGACGTGATGGCCGAACCGCAGCGCCGCGCCGAAATGGTGCAGCGGGCCGGCGGGCGACGCACCGTGCCGCAGATCTTCATCGATGGAAAATATATCGGTGGCTGCGATGAGCTTCATGCACTCGACCGCCGCGGCGGTCTGACACCGCTGCTGGTCGCGGCCGGTTAAGGAAAACTTCATGGCCGGGCCGTTCGTCGCCGCCTGCGTGCAGATGAATGCCGGGCCCGATGTCGCGGCCAATCTCGAACAGGCGGCCAGGCTGATTCGCGAAGCGCGCGCGGCCGGTGCCGAACTGATCTGTACGCCGGAGAACACCGGACGCATCGTTGCCGATCGCGAGCGTGCGATGCGCGAGGCGCCCAGCGAGGCCGCGCATCCGGCCTTGCCGTTCTTTGCCAATCTGGCGCGCGAAACCGGAGCCTGGATTCTGGTCGGTTCGATCGCGGTCCGGGTCTCGCTCGAGCGCTGCGCCAATCGCTCGCTGCTTTACGATGCAACGGGCCGGCTGGTCGCGCGCTACGACAAGATTCACATGTTCGATGTGAAGCTCGCGAACGGCGAGCATTACACCGAATCCGAACGCATGCAGCCGGGCGAACAAGCCGTCGTTGCGGAGACGCCGTGGGGCGGGCTCGGCATGACGGTCTGTTACGATCTGCGCTTCCCCCATCTCTATCGCGATCTCGCGAAAGCCGGCGCCGACATCCTGGTCGTGCCGTCGGCTTTCACGCGGCCGACCGGGGCTGCACATTGGGAAACGCTGCTGCGCGCCCGCGCGATCGAAAGCGGCGCCTATCTGCTCGCCCCCGCGCAATGCGGCCTGCATGACGGCGGCCGCGGCACCTGGGGCCACTCGCTGATTATCTCGCCCTGGGGCGAAATCCTGGCGGCGGCCGGCGAGGAATGCGGCGTCATCACCGCGCGGCTCGATCCGGCGGCCGTTGCGTTGGCGCGCGCCATGATCCCGGCTCTGAGCCATGACCGCGTCTATGAGGGGCCAACTCTGGCCGCAAGCAGCGCCGCCAAGCTGGCGGCGGGCTGACCGAGGCAGCGCGGGCCGATCCGGCCCTGCTATACTGAGGCGAAGCCAATCGCGCGCCGGAGCAGCCATGAGCGATGCGATCGGGCTCGGGCCCGAGGAATCGATCATCTCGACCGAGTACTGGACCCGCCTTCCGGATGGAAGGGTGCAGTGCGATGTCTGTCCGCGCGCCTGCAAGCTGCATGACGGCCAGCGCGGGCTCTGCTTTGTGCGCGCGGCGCAGGGCGGCGAGGTTGTGCTCACGACCTACGGCCGCTCCAGCGGCTTCTGCATCGATCCGATCGAGAAGAAGCCGCTCAATCATTTTTTACCCGGCACGCCGGTTCTGTCCTTCGGCACCGCCGGCTGCAATCTCACCTGTAAGTTCTGTCAGAATTGGGACATGTCGAAGAGCCGCGAGTTCTCGAAGCTCGCCTCGAAGGCATCGCCGGCGGCATTCGCCGCCGCCGCCGCGCAGACCGGCTGCCGGTCGGTCGCCTTCACCTACAACGACCCGGTCATCTTCATGGAGTATGCGATCGACACGGCGATCGCCTGCCGCGAGCGCGGCATCAAGTCGGTCGCGGTGACCGCCGGCTATATGTGCGCCGAGCCGCGCGCGGCGTTCTATCGCCACATGGATGCGGCCAATGTCGATCTGAAGGCCTTCACCGAGGATTTCTACTGGCGGCTTTCCAGCTCGCATCTCGCGAACATTCTCGAGACGCTCGAATACATCCACAAGGAAACCGATTGCTGGCTCGAGATCACCAACCTGGTGATCCCCGGCGAGAACGACAGCGACGGCGAGTTCGAGGCGATGACGCAATGGATCGCCGAACATCTCGGGCCCGACGTGCCGCTGCATTTCACGGCCTTCCATCCCGATTTCAAGATGCTGGAAACACCGCGCACGCCGCCCGCGACCCTGGTGCGCGCTTACGAGATAGCCAGGCGAAACGGCCTCAACCATGTCTATACCGGCAACGTGCATGACGAACGGCACGGCAGCACTTATTGTCCCGGCTGCGGCACGCGGGTGATCGGGCGCGACTGGCACAAGATCACCGACTGGAATCTCGACGCGACCGGGCACTGCGGCCAATGCGGCGGGGCGATCTCGGGCGTTTTCGACGGGCCGCCCGGCGATTGGGGCCGGCAGCGCCAGCGTGTCATGATCGGCGACGAGGCGGAGCCGGTGCAGGCCTTGAGGCCGCTGACGCGGCAGAAAAAAGCCGCAAGGCCGCCATCGCGGCCGGCGAATGAAGGCGAGGCGAGGGAGGCGGGGAACATGGCGATGGCAACGGGAACCGCGGCAGCGCCGCAGCCCGCCGGCGTGAAGCCGGCCGAGGTCGCCGGACATTTTTATCCGGGCGATGCTGCCCAGCTTCGGCGCGACATCGATCAGGCGCTGCGAGATGCGAATTCGACGGCGATCCGGCCGAAGGCGATGATCGTGCCGCATGCCGGCTATGGCTATTCGGCGCCGATCGCGGCCGGCGGCTATCGCGCGATCCTGATGCGCCGGACGGAAATTCGCCGCGTGGTGCTGCTCGGGCCGGCGCATCGCGTGCCGGTCGAAGGTATCGCGGTGCCCGCCTACGAGTCGTTTGCGACGCCGCTTGGCACGGTGCCGGTCGATCGCGAGGCGATCGCGCGGATTCGCGACCTGCCCGCCGTCTCGGTGCGGAACGAACCGTTCGCGCGCGAGCATTGCCTCGAGGTCCAGCTTCCGTTCCTGCAACAGACGCTCGAAAATTTTACGATCGTGCCGATACTGGTCGGCCGCAGCCAGCCGGAGCAGGTCGCCGCCGTGATCGACGCGCTCTGGGGCGGACCGGAAACGCTGATCCTGGTCTCGTCCGATCTCAGCCATTATTACGACGATCCGACCGCGCGTGAACTCGACGGCAAGGCGACCGCCGCCATCGAGATGCTGCGGCCGGATCTGCTGGAACAGCCCCATGCCTGCGGGCGGCATGCGATCCGCGGCCTGCTCGTCGCTGCACGCAACCGGTTCATGCGCGCGACCGCCCTCGACGTGCGCAATTCGAGCCAGACGATCGGCAAGCCCGATCGCGTGGTCGGCTATGGCACCTACCTGTTCGAAGATGCCGAGCAGGCGAAATTGCCGCCGCCGCAGCGCGACTTCCTGCTGCGGCTCGCGCGCGAGGTGATCGCGCTCGGCGTCAAGAACGGTCGTGCCCCCAGCGTCCAGGTCGACAACGCGCCGCCGCCGTTGCGCGCGAACCGCGGCGCCTTCGTGACAGTCACGCTGGATGGCAAATTGCGCGGCTGTATCGGTTCGGTGCAGGCGCAACGCGCGCTGGTCGACGATGTGGTGCTCAATGCCTACAAGGCCGCGTTCGAGGACAAGCGGTTCAAACCGCTGACCGAAGCAGAGCTGCCGCAGATCGACGTGTCGATCGCGGTGCTGTCGACCCAGGCGCCGATCGAGTCGGCGAGCGAGGCGGAACTGCTCGCCCAGCTCCGGCCGCATGTCGACGGGCTGGTGATCCGCGACGAGGGGCTGAAGCGCAGCGCGCTTTTCCTGCCGCATGTCTGGTCGGGCATTCCCGATCCCGAGCGTTTCCTCGCGCGGCTGCGCGAAAAAGCCGGGCTGCCGGCCGGGCACTGGTCGCCGCAGTTCAAGGCATTCCGCTTCATCGCCGAGAATATCGAGGCGAACGCGACGTAGCGGCGCAAGAGTCGCGCGAGCATGAAAAAGGCCGGCGGGTCGCCCCGCCGGCCTTCGTCCGTTCCGAACAATCGTTAAGGTCGGGATTACTTCCCGCGCGGGGCGCCGGTACGGCGCGTCGCCGAACCCTTGACCGCCGCATTGTTACCCTTCTTGGGCGACGGTGCGCCGCTCTTGGGGTTGCTGCCTGCGCCGGCGCCTTTCGGCGACGGGCCCGGCTTGCCTTTTTGAGCCATGATCGCGGTCTCCTTCTGGAGAGATTGCGGGACCGCATTGTAAGGAACGATTCGCCGTCGGCTGCAAGAAGAAAGACGTGGGCAGGAAGCAAAGAGGGGCCGGGGCGCTGCCGGACAAAGAAAAGGGCCGGCGCGAGGATCGCACCGGCCCGATCGAAAGAGACCGCGGTCGCTTCTAGCGGTTCGGCTGCGGCGTTACCCGGAGATAGGGCTTGATCGACTTGAAGCCCTTCGGGAACAGCTTCTTTGCGTCTTCGTCGGAAACCGACGGGACGACGATGCAATCCTCGCCTTCCTTCCAGTTGACCGGCGTCGCGACCTTGTAGTTCGCGGTCAGCTGCAGCGAATCCAGCACGCGCAGGATCTCGTCGAAATTGCGCCCCGTCGAGGCCGGGTAGGTGAGCATCAGCTTCACCTTCTTGTCCGGGCCGACAACGAAGACCGAACGCACCGTCAGGGTATCGTTCGCATTCGGATGGATCATGTCGTAGAGGTTCGCCACCTTGCGGTCGGAATCGGCGAGCAGCGGATAGTTCAGCTTCGTGCCCTGCGTCTCCTCGATGTCCTTCGCCCATCTTGTGTGATCCGACAAAGGATCGACCGACAGGCCGATGATCCTGGTGTTGCGCTTGTCGAACTCGGGCTTGAGCTTCGCCATATAGCCGAGCTCGGTGGTGCAGACCGGGGTGAAATCCTTCGGATGCGAAAACAGGATGGCCCAGCCGTCGCCGATGAAGTCGTGAAACTTGATGCGGCCTTCGGTCGAATCCTGTTCGAAATCCGGTGCGACGTCGCCAATGCGAACCGCCATGATCGTTTCTCCTGTATCAGATGTGTAACCAGGCCAATCCGTCTCGGACGGATGTAGAAAGCGCCATCGACGGAATCAACACCCTTTCGCCGGGCGCGGCAACCCCGCCTCGATGACCGTTCAGGGCCGCCTCGCGGCGATGCGCTGGCGCACCGCCATGCGCGGTTCGGTATCGGTCATGTGCTCGTAGGCGACGATATCGAGCCGGCCGCGGACGGTCTCGATCAGCTCGTCCGGTCGCAGCAGGAAATCGGGATTGCTCGGCCGTCCATATTGTTCGTTGCCGACCGCGAAAGTCTCGTAGAGCAGCCAACCCAGCGGCGCGACGGCCCCGATCAGCGACGGCAGCAGCGGCCGGTGCAGATAATTGGTCACAATGACCGCGGCGAAGGTTCCGCCCGGCAAAGGATCGCCGCCGACCTCGAGATCGTTCGCGCGCGCCTCGAAGCCGGGTCGGCCGGCGAGCGGGCGCAGCCGCGCGATGTCGCGATCGACCGCCAGCACCGGATGGCCCAATTCGAGAAAGAGAATGCTGTTCCGCCCCGAACCGGCGGCGACGTCGAGCACCGGGCCGGGCGGCACCTGGCCGGCGAACCGGGCGATCCAGGGCGAGGGCGCGGTCGGTGCTTCGATCTTGTCATCCACTTGTTGTTTTCCTTCTCCTCGCCCATCTTACCGGTGCATGACGGGACCCGGCCAGCGCGGGCGTCCGTCGGGTTTAGGGGCAACGGCCAGCACGATGATTCTGTTCGACCTGCGATGCGCCAAGGGCCATCAGTTCGAGGCGTGGTTCCGCGATGGCGCGACCTACGACCGGCAAGCGGATGCCGGCGAACTCGCCTGCCCGATCTGCGGCGGCCACAAGATCGAGAAGGCGCCGATGGCGCCGCGCATCGGCAAGGGCCGTTCGACCGCTATGGTGCCGAGCGAAGCGCCGCCGGCTCCGACGCCGACACCCGATGCCGCGACGATGGCGGTGATGGGCGCGCATCTCAAGGCGCTGCGCGCGTTGCGGCGCAAGGTCGAGGAATCCTGCGACTATGTCGGCCCGGAATTCGCCGAGGAAGCGCGCAAGATCCATTACGGCGAGACCGATGCGCGCGGCATATACGGCGAAACCACGTCCGACGAAGCCGCCGCGCTGGAAGACGAAGGCATCGAGGTCGCGCGCATCCCGTGGGTTCCGCGCGAAAGCTGATCCGCCTCAGCGCGGGCGCAGCCGGAACAGACTCTGCGTCCCGTCGAATGCCCAGCGCACATCCATATCGAATCGGGCCTCGGTAAACGCAGCCGCGAGCGATGCGCGGTCGAGGCCGTTGCGCCAACCGAGCGCGGCGCGATCCGTGCCGGCTGAATCGTCGTTTGCGTGATAGGACACCAGCGCCTGCTTGCCGGTCGCGCGGAGCGCTGCGAGGAAACCAGTCAGGTCTTCGACATACTCGAGCACATCGAGGGCTACAATCAGGTCGATATCGTCGGTCGCCGGCAGCGATCCGCTATAGATGTCGGCGACGCGGATGTCCTCGGTGCGGGGCATGTTGTCGGCAAGGATATGCGTCGATCCGGCCGGCAGTAGCCCGGCCAGCGCACGGCTGCCACCACCAAGATCGAGGACGCGCGCGGGCGCGCGAATATTTCGCGCCGCAATGACGCGGGCGCGGCGGCGCGCGAAACAGGGTTCGATGCCGGGCGGCCCCTTCCAGTCCCAGCGTTCGGTATCGAGAAACGCGATCGGATTGCGGGCGCCGCGCTGCCGGAACATATGGTCCGAGAGTTGCTTCGAGCGGTCCGACACGGGATAGCCGAACGCATCGCCATACTCGGGCAGCAATTGCCAGAGCCGCTCGGCGAGTGCGCGGATCGGCCCCACCGGTTCCCGATCGATTCGATCGACGGAGGCGGCGGAGATCGCGTCGCCATGTTTCTCGACTTCCCAGCGACGATGCCAGCCGGCGGCGGCGAGATTGTGCCGCGTCGGATCGAGCCTTTCGAGCCCGGCATAATCCGCGATCCGCGCCAACGTCGCCGGGTTACCGGCGAGATCTTCATAGCGTAGCGCCAGATGCGGGCGCTCGCGCAGCGACATCAGCTCCCACGCATTATAGGCCAGCGCCGAGAACACCCAGGCTTCGTCGCGCCGATGCCCGGAACTGCGGAACACCATCTGCATGCGGCAGATGCGATCGATGCCCGAGAGCACCAGATCGCGCAGATCGCGCACGCAGAGAATCAGCTTCTCCGGCGGGTAGTCGCGGAAGAGCGGCCGCCAGTCGCTGAAATCGACATATTTGATGCCCCAGAGATCGAGGCCGGCGAAACGCGGCGCGAGTTCGCTTCTGAAGTACCGGCCATAGTGGCCCTGCCATGTTGCGGGATCGGGCGCTTCCGCCGGCACGTTGATTCCGACCGTGCGGGCAAGCCGCTGCACGCGGCCGGCCAGATTGTGATTCCATTTCTTGTAGAGATCGGGCTCGCTGACGATCACGGCGCGGCCCGGCACTGTCAGAAGATCCGAAACCAGTGTGGTGCCGCTGCGCGGCAGGCCCAAGACCGCAAGTCCCATCGGCAAAGGCGGAAAATTTGCCGGCCTGCCGGATTCCATCGGTTCAGACGGGCTCGAGAATCTTGCGGCGCGGCATGACGGGCTTGTTGCCGCGGCCGGCGATCCGCTTGCCGCGCGGCTTGCGCTTCGGCCGGGCGGCGACGGGCTTGGGCCGCAGCCGGAACGCGCTCTGCCGTCCGTCGAATGCCCAGCGCGGATTGGCGATGAAACCGGCGGCGAGGAACGCGCGCATCAGTTCGTTGCGCGAGAGCGCGTTGCGCCAGCCGAACGAGTCGCGGTCGATGTCGGCATTGTCGTCGGTCGGATAATAGGTCAGCAGGATCGGCAGGTTGTAGGCGCGAAGCTGCTTGAGGAATCGCACCACATCGTCGACATATTCGAGCACGCCGATCGCCGTGACCGTGGTGGCGTTCTCGGCCGGCGGCAGATTGCCGCGATAGATGTCCGACACGATGAACTCGGGCGAGCGCTGCGCATTGTCGGAAAGGATCACCGGCAGGTCGTTCGGCAGCAGACGGCGCAGCGCGGTCGAGCCGGAACCGAGATCGAGCACATGCGCCTTCTTGCCGATATTGCGCGAGACCAGGACGCGCGCGCGCCGGCGGCCGAAGACCGGCTCGAGCTGGTTCGGGCCGGGCCAGTTCCAGGTTTCGGTGTCGACATAGTTGATCGGATTGTCGTTCGGCATGACGCGGATCGCGAAATCATGGTGCCGGATGCGCTTGGCCGGCGGCGGCACATCGTAGCCGAAGGCGACATTGTACTCGCCCATCATGCGCCAGATCCGCTCCGCCATCTGCCGGATCGGTCCTTCCGGTTCGCGCGCGAACCGG
>JAWXBK010000050.1:0-2515 GCA_034439975.1 Rhodospirillaceae bacterium
GATCGAGCCGAGGACGATCACGTTCAAGCCCGGCCAGTTTATCTCATTCGAGATGCCGGATCCGCAGACCGGCCGCCTCCTCACGCGAGCCTATTCCATCGCGTCGCAACCCAGCCGATCGGGCATCATCACGCTCTTGTTCAATCTGGTATCGGGTGGTCCTGGCTCCGGCTTTCTCTTCCATCTCAAGACAGGAGAGAAAACGCACTTTAAAGGACCGGCGGGGCATTTCTATTTGCGAGACGGTCCGGAGCGAGAACTGCTGTTTGTCGCCAGCGGCACCGGCATTGCGCCGATTCGTTCCATGCTGTTGGCAAATGCGGAACGTCACAACCCGAGACCGGCGACGCTGTTCTGGGGCTTGCGCAGCCAGCGGGATTTGTATGATCAGGAGGAACTGGCTGAATTGACCAAACGAACGCCGACCCTCACGGCTGTCACCACGCTTTCCCGCCCTGATCCAGGTTGGTCCGGTGAGTCGGGCCGCGTGCTCCGTCTCATTGAGGAGCGGATCACCTCAGTCAAGAATGTAGCCGTATATCTCTGCGGGAATAGCGCGATGATCGCTGACGCCACATCGTTGCTTCAGAAAAAAGGCTTGTGCCCTATCTACCGCGAAAAGTATTACGACGACACAAGCACGTCAGACAATTAGACTGATCCCATGCAACGACTTATACATAAAGTCGCGATTGTGACGGGGAGCAGTAGCGGCATCGGTAAGGCGATTGCGCTGCGGTTTGGGGCTGAAGGCGCACACGTCGTTGTCACGGCTAGGCGGATGGCGCTCTGTGAACAGACCGTCGCACAGATTGTGAAAGCGGGTGGCGAGGCCTGGGCCATTCAAACTGATGTGGCCGATGAGCGCCAGGTGGAACGACTGATCGAGGAGACGGTCAAGCGGTATGGGCGGCTGGACATTCTCGTAAACAATGCAGGCATTGTTGCAGGCGGGCGGCTTGCTGAGACGACGACACACTCGTTTGACGAAGTCATGAATGTGAATGTGCGAGGGACGTTCCTCTGTTGCCGGGCGGGGTTCAGACAGATGAAGAAACAAGGGGGCGGGACGATCATGAACATGTCGAGCGTGGCTGGCGTACAGGCCTGGGCAGGCACGGGCGCCTACAGTGCGTCGAAATATGGCATTATGGCGTTGACGAAATCACTGGCCGACGAAGGACGCCCGCATCATATAAAAGTAACCGCCATCTGTCCGGGAGCCGTGGCGGATGAATTGGTCGATGCCTCGTCGGAAGACATCCTCCGCAGCGAGAAGATCGATCCGTTCGATGTCGCGGAAACCGCCGTGTATCTTGCGACCCTCGGAAAATATTCAGTGGTGCATCAGATCGTCATCGATCGATTGGGCGCAGACTGGTGACGATCGATCCAGGGTCTACATCGACTCAGCCGCGGCAAGCGGCGATCCGTTTCATTTTCATAACCGTCGTGCTCGACGTGCTCTCGTTCGGCATCGTTATCCCCGTGTTGCCGAAACTCGTCGAAGACTTCATGTCCGGCGACACGGCGCAGGCCGCGTCAATCTATGGCTTCATGGGCATGGCCTGGGCACTCATGCAGTTTGTCTGTTCGCCTATTCAAGGCGCGCTGTCGGACCGCTTCGGTCGGCGGCCGATCGTGCTGCTATCCAATCTTGGCCTCGGCCTCGACTACATCTTCATGGCGCTTGCGCCCAGCATCACGTGGCTCTTCGTGGGCCGAATTATCTCGGGCATCGCGGCCTCCAGCTTCAGTACGGCGGGGGCATACATTGCCGATGTCACGCCGCCGGAGAAGCGGGCTGCCAGCTTTGGGATGATCGGCGCGGCGTTCGGCTTAGGCTTCATACTCGGCCCGGCGCTGGGAGGGCTGCTTGGCGTGGTCGACCCACGGCTTCCGTTCTGGGGCGCGGCAGCGACGAGTCTCGTGAACGCCTGCTACGGATTCTTCGTTCTGCCGGAGTCGCTCCCGCGCGAGAAGCGCATGAACTTTTCCTGGAAACGGGCCAATCCGATCGGTTCGTTCAGACTGTTACGGTCGCATCGCGAACTCCTCAGTCTCGCGGCGGTGGTGTTTCTCGGGTACCTTGGGCATGCCGTCTTGCCGAGTGTGGCCGTGCTCTATGTCGGCTATCGCTACGGGTGGGACACGAAGGCTGTCGGCTTTATGCTGGCCGGCGCCGGGGTCACCGCCATGATTGTGCAAGGGCTGCTCATGCGGCCGCTCATCGCCCGCTTTGGAGAGCGGAAGACCCTCCTCACCGGATTGCTCAGCGGTGCGCTGGGCTTTGCGGTCTACGGCGTGGCGACCGAAGGATGGATCTATTGTGCGGGGATTCCCGTCATGGCCTTCTGGGGTCTCGCCGGTCCGTCCGCGCAAGCGTTTATGTCCCGCCGCGTGAGCAGCTCCGAACAGGGTCAGCTCCAAGGGGCTATTGCGGGGCTTTCCGGCGTCGCCGGCCTCATTGGACCAGGCCTCTTTACCCAAGCCTTCGCGTTCTTTATCGGCGCAC
>JAWXBK010000051.1:0-3531 GCA_034439975.1 Rhodospirillaceae bacterium
CGCCGGCCGGCGATTATGCGGCGACACTCGATACCGTCGCGTTGCTGGTCGATGCGCTCGAACAGGCGATGCCGGGCCGAGCGAGCATCGGCGTCGGCATGCCCGGTGCGATCTCGCCGGCGACCGGCCTCATCAAAAATGCGAACTCAGTCTGGCTGAATGGCAAGCCGTTCGACCGCGATCTTGCGGCCAAACTCGGCCGTCCGGTGCGCGTTGCGAACGACGCCAATTGCTTTGCCGTGTCGGAAGCGACAGACGGCGCGGCCGCCGGTCTCGCGACCGTGTTCGGCGTCATCCTCGGCACCGGCATCGGCGGCGGCGTTGCCATCAACGGACGCGCACTGACCGGCGGCAATGCGATCGCCGGCGAATGGGGCCACAATCCTCTGCCGGCACCCAACGACGACGAGGGGCCCGGCCTGCTCTGTTATTGCGGGCGTCATGGCTGCATCGAGACCTGGCTCTCCGGATCCGGCCTCGCGCGCGATCACGAGACGGTCAGCGGCGAACGGCTCGACGGCGCAGCCATCGTCGCGCGCGCCGACGCGGACGACAAAGCAGCGATCGCGACACTCGATCGCTACAAGGACCGGCTCGCCCGCGCGCTTGCGACGGTCATCAATATTCTCGATCCCGATGCGATCGTGCTCGGCGGCGGGCTTTCGTCGGTCGCGTCGCTCTACACCGCCGTGCCGCGCCTCTGGACGCGGCATGTTTTCTCCGATCGCTGCACCACGAAATTGCTGCCGCCGAAACATGGCGCCGCGAGCGGTGTGCGCGGTGCCGCATGGCTCTGGCCGGCCGACGAGGCGACGCCATGATGCTGTGTCGCGAATGTCTGACCATGGTCGACGATGCGCCGGCCGACGAACGATGTGCCGTCTGCGCTTCGCCGCGCATCAAGATCCATGACGAACTCGGACAACTCTCGATCGCGCATATCGATTGCGATGCGTTCTATGCGGCGGTCGAGAAGCGCGACGATCCGAGCCTGCGCGACAAGCCGGTGCTGATCGGCGGCGGCCATCGCGGCGTCGTCTCGACCTGCTGCTATGTTGCGCGGCTTTATGGCGTACGCTCGGCGATGCCGATGTTCAAGGCGCTGCGGGCCTGCCCCGATGCGGTCGTGATCCGTCCCAATATGGCGAAATACGCCCGCGTCGGCCGCGACGTGAAGCAGATGATGCTGGAGACGACTCCCCTGGTCGAATCGCTGTCGGTCGACGAGGCGTTCCTCGATCTCTCCGGCACCGAGAAGCTGCATCACGGCGCACCGGCTCGGACGCTGGCGGCGCTCGCCCGCCGCATCGAGGACAATATCGGCATCACCGTCTCGATCGGACTCAGCTACAACAAGTTCCTCGCCAAGATCGCCTCCGACCTCGACAAGCCGCGCGGCTTTGCGATCATCGGCCGCGGCGATGCGCTCGGGTTCCTGCGCGAACGGCCGGTGAGCCTGATCTGGGGCGTCGGTCCGGCATTACAACGCCGGCTCGCGCGCGACGGCATTACGCGCATCGGCCAGCTTCAGACCATCAGCGAGACCGAACTGTCGAAGCGCTATGGTGCGATCGGGCGGCGGCTCGCGCATTTCTCGCAGGGGCTCGATGAGCGGACGGTCGAGCCGGAGAGCGAGACCAAGAGCATTTCCTGCGAGACCACGTTCGACACCGACATCGCCGACGGCCCGCAGCTTCTCGAATATCTCTGGCCGCTCTGCGAGGAACTCTCGGGCCGGATGAAACGCAGCGGCTTCAACGGCAAGACGATGACGCTCAAGCTCAAGACTGCGGACTTTCGCATCCTGACGCGCAGCCGCACCACGACACCGCCGACCAACATGGCGGAGGAGATCTATGCAATTGCGCGGACCGCGTTACTGGACGAGGCGACCGGCACGGCCTATCGCCTGATCGGCGTCGGCATGAGCGGTTTGATCGAAGGCGACGTCATGCCGAACGAGAGCGATCTGTTCGACGCCGGGCGCGTGAAGGCGCGCAAGGTCGAACAGGCGATCGACGCGCTGCGCGACAAGCACGGCACGGGCGCGATAAGGAAAGGTCGGGGCATCAGCGGGAAGCGGCAGTAGGCAGGCGTTGCGGCGAACGGAAGGTCAGCACACCGGTTCCGGCAGCACCTCGAAGCGGATCAGTTTGCCGTCGACGGTGAAGTCGCCATAGTCGAGCGTCATGCGGTCGACGATGCCGTTGTCGAACAGCCAGATCGTCTGTTCGTGCGTCGGGATGCTGTCGGGGCTGCCGAACTCGTAGAAGGCGAGATCGACGCGCCAGCCTTCATGGCCTTCGACCAATTCGGGATCGAGCGCCTCGGAGAGCTCCAGATCTTCGGCGCGCGGCAGGATGACCGCGCCCACCTCGTAGAGGCCATTGTCCGTCGTGCCGTCGAAGAGCTGCGCCCAGAGCCGCTCCATGCCCTGCTGCGCGGCCACGACGATCGCGAAACTATGCGTCGTTGGAAAAATCGTGCCGGCCGGCAGTTCGACATCCTGCACCTCGGGCTTGATGTAATGCGCCATGCCGCCTTCATCACCCCCCGCATCGCCATTCAGCGTCGCATCGCCGCGCAACTCTTCGCTGACGGCCCCGTTCTCGTATTGCTTGAGCTGAAAACGGTATTGGCTTCCGTCCTTCGATTCCCAGCTCGTCAGGCTCCAGCCGAGTTCGAGACTGACGCCGGTGCGGTATTCGAAGTTCATCCGCGTGCGCTGCGTCACGCTCCAGCCGTCGCAGGAATCCGCCCATTCGAAGGCCATTTCGCCGCTGACATCGATGAACTCCGCTTCGCCGCCCGAGGCGAGACGCAGCTCGTAGGCCGCGCGGTGCGGCATGACGCTGGTCTCCGATGCCGATTGCGCCCGTGTGCCGGCTGGAGCGCCCGCCACGGCCAGCGCCAGGACCAATAGCAGACCGGCGCCGGGTCGGCGGCAGGACGAACCGGTTCGGTCCAAAGACAATGACATCATCGATGATTTCCATTAATTGGGGCGGCCGCGGCGAGCATAGCGGCCCGCACGCGCCCGGGAAAGAAACCCGGTCGGATCGAGAAAAAGGGGTATGGAATGGCCAAGAAGCCTGTCGTGTTCGTCACCCGCAAGGTGCCCGATGCCGTCACCGAGCGCCTCAAGCGCGATTACGAGCCGCGGCTCAACGCCGACGACCATTTGCCCGGCGGCGACGAGGTCGTGGCCGGCTGTGCCGGCGCCGATGCGCTGCTGCCCTGCCCGACCGACAAGGTGACCGCGGACGTCATCAACAAGCTGCCGGACAGCGTGAAGATCATCGCGACCTTTTCGGTCGGCTACGAGCATATCGACGTGAACGCGGCGAAGGCGCGCGGGATCATCGTGACCAACACACCTGACGTGCTGACCGATGCGACCGCCGACATCGCGATGCTGCTGATCCTCGGGGCCGCGCGGCGCGCCTCCGAAGGCGAGCGCATGGTGCGCAACAAGACTTGGGGCGCCTGGGCGCCGACGGGGATGCTCAGCGTGCATGTCACGGGCAAGCG
>JAWXBK010000052.1:0-23025 GCA_034439975.1 Rhodospirillaceae bacterium
AGATACTTAACGGTCGTTTGCGATGCGCCGCGATGCAGAGTTTGGCGACGCGTTGCCAATCTGTTGCCAAGTTTTGCGCTGCACAATGGTCGTTTCGGCGAGCGGCAGGGGCTCGATGGCCCGCTGTTTTGCCGCCTCATCGTCTTGCACATAGTAACGGTCCGTTACACGTGATCCGGGTGCATGACCGAGCAACCGTTGCAGCGTCTTCGGTGCCGTGCCGGTCTGCGCCTGCCAGGTCGCAAACGCCTTGCGCAGGAGCTGCGGCGTCACCCGCAACAGACGACCCTCACGAACGATCGCGGCCTGGTCCGACGCCGTCGCCAGCACCCGCTTGAGCGACGTCAGCGGCTTCGATGGATCCTTGCCATGGAAGACATAGGGTCCGTCTAACTGAGGAAGATTTCAGGGGATGCGGCTGGGAAAGCATTGAGGACGGGCAGTACAGGGAATGTCTAATGGCGGCGGCTAAGTCTCGAGGCTGCTTGCCCCAGGTCGATCCTGATGCGAGTGTCGAGCAGTGACTGCGCTTCGCGATGGCGGATGCACGACACAGGCTGTTTCGTATTTGCGTAACTGCCTCTATCGCATGGTGCGCCTCGGCGATGGTCCTGATTTTATGAACGTCAGAACGCAACTCGACTAAAGTGAACCAAAGAGGCTCTCTAATGAACTATACAATCGACCGCCTGATCGTGGACGCTGACATTGACACTGTCGACGCCCGAACTCGCGCGGCACTGGCCGCCAACGGATTTGGAGTTCTAACTGAAATCGACGTCAAGGCTACGATGAAAAAGAAACTCGACGTGGAGATGAAGCCTTACCGCATCCTCGGTGCCTGTAACCCAAAAATGGCGCATCAAGCCATCGGCATGGAGCCCCGCGTCGGCGCCATGCTGCCCTGCAATGTAATCCTCCGCGCGGTCAATGGTGGCGTCGAGGTCAGCGCGATCGATCCTGTGGCATCGATGCAGGCAATCGACAATCCGGCGCTGCACGCGGTAGCGAGTCAGGTGCGCGACCTGCTGGCCGCCGCCGTTGCTGCGATCTGACACAGTCAACCGGGCCGATCCGGCCTGCGCGCCTCGATGGCTTCGGCCGGATCGGCCTTGGCAGAAATCGCGTGGGCACGATTTACTGTCGGCCCGGCGGCTCAATCGAATCGCCGCCCCTAGGATCGATCCATGGGCCAAGTAATTGGACGGCGATGATTAGAAAGAAATCCAAGGCTAGCTCCCAGTTTGAAGTACGCCGAATCTTGGCCCATCAATGGCGCTACGATCAATGAACACCTCTGAATCTTCTCCTCGAATCGACAAACTGTTTCGGATCGTCTGAACCAAAACTGCTTTTGCACTACCTTTTCACCGTAAGCGAACGGTGCGGTCGTCGGGACGCAGCACCTCGACCCGCGTGTCTACGCTGGTGCGCGATGCGTAGCCGAGCGATTCGAACAATCGCTCCGCGGCCATGGCCCAGTTTAGATAATAGGGGTGTGGCCGGCCGCTTGCCTCACTGCGGCCGATCTCGTCGACCAGCAACTCCTGAAACTGCTTCCATTCGAAGGCGCCGGCCCGATGCAGTGTTACGACGAGCGAAAATATGCGTGCTTCCCACGGTTCCGCAAAGACCGGATCGTCGTCGGGCCCTCGCGGGATCGATAGATCTGCCGGAAATCCGTCCACTGGCCCGGCGGGGCACGATCTCTGTGATGCCGTCATCGTGCGGTGCCTTCGTCAAGCGGGTCGAGATAGCAGTCCCAAGCGTCGATTAGCACTGTGTCGCCAGTGCTTGCTTCCGTGGCCCACAGGTCCTGTGCGTCGAACTCGACCGTATAGAGCGTGTCCGGCGTCGTATCGCGCTTCTCGGAGTTGCGGTCGGCAACGATGAACGGTCCGCGCTCTGCAACGATTGTGCAGACCCTGCCGCGGGCATAGCGCGGCAGGCGCGTGTGCCCGTAAGGCATGGTTTCCTTCGTGCGCGCCCTGTCGCCGACGCGAAACCGGTGCCCGAACGAGGTTGCGCCTGGCGCCGATTGCGACGCGCCGGCATGGACGGCTTTCCACAGAGCTTGCGGCTGTGCCTGGTTTGCCGGATCGAAGGTGGCGGGTAGCGGATGGAAGGCGCGGCCGGCCGCGAGCTCGTCGTCGGAAAGCGCGCCGAGTTCCCTGAGGACCGAGATCAGGGACTTGTGCCAAAGCTCGTAGTAGCTGGATTTGAGATACTCGGCCGGCGGAATACGTTCGATCTCGCGGCGCAGCTGATCGTCGCCATGGCCGGTAACGAAGGTGACGAGATTGGCGTAGCCGAAAACGCGACGTTCCCAGTCGGCGTGGAATGCTGGCTCGTTCTCCTCGCGTTCGATGCGGCCGAAACCGTGCATGCCGCCCATGTCGTGAATGCCGTCCATGTTTCCCTCCCGGTCAGACCAGGGCGGTCCCGATCATGCCGTCACGCGTGACGAGCGCGGCCAGCTGCTCCTCCGAGAACCCAGCGGTCCCTTCTGGTTGCTGCGGCAGGACCATGTAGCGCATGTCCGCGTTGCTGTCCCAGACGCGGATCTTCACATGGGCCGGCAGCTCGACGCCGAACTCCTCGAGAACCTTGCGCGGCTCGCGGACGGCCCGGGCTCGATAGGGCGGGCTCTTGTACCAGACGGGCGGGAGGCCGAGCACCGGCCACGGGTAGCAGGAGCAGAGCGTGCAGACGACGAGATTATGCCTTTCCTCGGTATTCTCGACGACCACGAGATGCTCACCTTGCACCCCGGAATAACCGAGCTCGGCTGCCGCGGCGGCGCCGTTCTCGAGCAAACGCTTCCTGTAGTTGGGATCGGTCCATGCGCGCGCCACGACCCGCGCGCCGTTCCGCGGCCCGATGCGGTTCTCGTAGATGTCGACGAACTCGTCGATGGCCCTGGCGTTGACCAAGCCCTTCTCGGTCAGGATCTGTTCCAGCGCCTTGACGCGCAGGGCGATGCCGCGCTCCTCGTGATCGTGTGCCATCCGACGCCTCCAAGTAGATCGTAGCCCGCTAAAGCGCAATGACCGCGCCTGACCGTGAACGGAATCGTTCCGTCAGCGGCATATCAAAGCGTTTCGGCACACATTAATCAAATACCCTGCTTGCACCTTTTCGAACATGCAAAGGTAATTCCCGCCAGGGCCGGAATCCATCGAATGCAGGACGACGCCTTTCTTGAAAATCTCGACCATGTTCACTGGCGACTTCGTTGCCGCCGGCGTTTCGTCTTGGCGATTCTGAACGTCTTCCCGTTCGCGTGATCGTAGCCATCGTTGGCAAGAGTGTGATCGGAACGAGCGTGTTCGGATTCACTGCGCAGGAAAAACATCGACGATTACATCCGATAGAAGAAAGTTTCCCAATACTTCTCTGGCTTCAGTAATTCTTGACCAGGTTAAGTCGACAACGTACGATTTTTCCAACAACTTGGGAGGACGTCCAAATGTCAAAAAAAATGGAACTTAATCGCTTCAAGGACATGCTTGCGGATGGCAAACTAAGCCGTCGGCAGATAAACCGGATACTTGCGTCGGTCGGTATTGCCACATTGTCGGTTCCGTTGACCGGCAATTGGGCCCGCGCCGATACGAACCTCAAGGTGTTCACCTGGGCAGTCTACGACACCCCGGAGCTGCACCCGGCCTATGTCGAGAAGTACGGCACGTCGCCGAGCGTCTCTGTGTTCGCCGACAACGATGAGGCAATCACAAAGCTGCAATCGGGCTTCGAATCCGACATTTCGGTGCCGACCAGCAGCGAGATTGGTCGCTTGCGGAATGCCGGGTTGCTTGAACCGATCGATCCGTCGCGCATCGAGGCCTGGGGCGATCTTTACCCAGAACTAACGACGATCAAGGGCATGGTTGGGGATGGTAAACAATGGGCGGTGCCATGGACCTGGGGTAACAGTTCCATCGTGTTCCGGCCGGACTTGGCCCCGGAGTATTCCGGGCCTGAGAATCACAGCTGGTCGATCCTGTGGGACCCGAAGTATTCGGGCCGCCTCTCGACGAGTGGCGCCATGCAGGAGGCGGTGCTTCCGACTGCCGTGCTAATCGGGATCGATGACCCGTTCAACATGTCCGATGACGACATCGAGCGGGTTCGTGCCAAGCTGGTGGAGCAGCGCGAGCTACTCAGATACTACTGGTCCAGTGACGCGGACATCCAACAGTCCATGGCGGCAGGCGAGTTGGTGGCCACATACGCGTGGAATAGCAGCTATACAAACCTGCTGAAGGAAGGCGTCGACGTTGAGTGGATGAACCCGAAGGAAGGCATCCTTACGTGGTGCGATACACAGGTGCTCTTGAACAGCCGCTCGGCCTCGGATGACGAGACATACGACTATCTAAACGCCACGCTGGAGCCAATTGTTGGCAAATACATGATCGAGGAGTTCGCCTTCGGCAGCGCCAACAAGCTGGCATTCGACATCGCGGACGAGATGCTGGTGAAGGAGTACGGCTACGCTGATCCTCAATCGCTTATCGAGGGCAGCAAAATGTTTGAGATGTGGGACTCCTCGGTGCTCGAAAAGTGTATCGCCATGTTCGAAGGGGTCAAGGCCGGCATCGATTGACATGCCAATCCGCCGCGACACTCTGTAGGAAGCGCCTTCGACCCGTTCTGGGCCGGGGGCGCTTCGTTTGTGGGCCGCGCCAACCTAACTCCGGATTCAACTGAGCCGGACCCCCATGTCGCGCGATGTTTGTTATGGGTCCAGGCTGGCGACGAAGTGGGGCTTGGAGGTCGCCAAGTAGAGCGTAAAACTTTCGCCCTTGTAGCACCCTTGGTTGGAAACCGCTGGCAGAAAAGGTTCATGGCCTGGTTGACTCTCCCTCGGCGTCGCCTTGCCCAGCTTCTTCAGGGCGCGCTGGATCGACCGGACGATCCTGCTGGGAAACGGTCAGGGTGCCCTCCAAATCGATCGGTTAGCGCGACGCGGTGTCACCGATCGGGCATGGCGAACGGGGTGTCATCCACGAAACGGCGCAGGACGTTCTCGGTGATCCGCGACACATTGTTGTCGTAGCCGTTGTGCGGAAGGCTGCCCGGCCAGGCGATGGAGCCCACTGAGAACACCGCGCCACCTCCAGGCGTTTCGAAAAACGTCATGTCGGCGCGCACCTTGGGGTTCTGGACACCGTCCATGGCTCCATAATGAAAGCCGGTCTCGTCGGGCACGAGATAAGTCTCGGCCGAGTGACCTTCCGAGGATGCCAGGATCAGGGTGTGGGGCGGGGTGCCGAGCATGGGATCGGCCGCGTCGATCTCGGTGCCGCTGGCGCCGCCGGCGAAGATGCCGAAATCACCGATCACCTCATCGTCGCCGATGCCCTTGAAGATGAACCCGGCTCGGGCATCAAAGCTCCCCGCCTTGCGCAGGTAATAGCCCGAAACATCGAAGCCGACGGCTACCGTACCGACGCCGCAAAGCGCCTGCGGCGATGTGCCGAGACGGCGCCACAGGCCACCGTATTCGCCATTGAACTCCAGGTAGTACTCGCCTGGCTCCTCGTCGCGGTAGCGGATGCCGTCCTCGGCACGGCGTAGCTCGACTACGCCCGGCAAGACGTCTGACATGGCGCAACGCCAGATGAAGCCATTGCCGCCGAGATAAGCCATTCGGCCGCCACGCGCCAGATAGGTCCGCAGACCGTCCCACATCGGCGTTGTATAGTATTCGGGATGGGCACCGGTCACCACGGCAGTGTACTGCTCCAGCAGCGCGACACCTTCGCTGTGCAGATCCTCGTCGGTAATGACGTCGTATTCGATACCCCTGTTTTCGAGCCAGCCGAGGATGTGGGTGTCGGCATTGATGTTCCAGATCGGGGCCGTTTTCGGCCCCACCTGGCTTACTGGCCGCAGGCGCGAGGCATAACGCACGCCACTGCCGTCGGAATGGTTGTCGTAGGTCGATAGACCGTATTCCGGATGCTCCTGGAGGAAAACCTCCCCCGGCTGCATTGTGGTCCAGTAGCACTCGGCGACTTCGCCGAAATACTCCTGCCATGACCATTGGATGTTGGAATAGGCCATATAGGTGACCGTCGAGGCCAGGAAGGCGAGCTTGGCCGTAGCGGTGCCGCGTGGCGGGCGAACGTAGAAGGTTACGTACCATTCGTCGTCGTCGACCCGCAGCCGCACCGCGTAGACGCCGCTGTGCAGATCCGCCGGGACTTCGTAGGTGAAGTCGGTGTCCCATTCGGCGTCGTAGAGGTCGTCGTCGTGAAAGTGGATGGCGCCATATTCCTCGGGCGCGTGCCGCCAGTTCTGCTCCTTGCCACTCCAGTTGAAGCCTTTGACTGCGCGCGACGGCAGATTGACCGTCCGCCCATGAAGACCGTTGGGGCCGGCGTCGATGACCGTGACGTCGCCGATTTCGCGGGAGAAGTCCCAGGCCGCGATCACCGATGTATCGCGCTCGTGGGGCGCAGCGTCCCAGCCCAGGGCGACACTGACTGCCATGTCCAAGGCGCGACCGACTAACCGCGGCCGGTCGAGCTTGCCGTTGAAGAAGTGACTGGCGCCGGGCCGGCCCGCCGGATGGGTCGCCGGTATTGCCGCCATAACCAGCGGCTGTGCACTACCCATGGCGGGCGTGAAGTCAACCGTGCCGGTGGCGCTGGCGCTGGTACTGGCTTCGAACTGCGGGCCGATAAAATTCTGGGAAACGACGAGCGTCGCCGCCGCATCATCATAGGAGGCGGAAACTAGATGCCAACGCCGTTTCGCCAGCGGCTTGCCGGTGGTGACTTCCACGGTGCCGCCGCTGCCATTGCCGAGCCGCATGGCAGCGGCGCCGCTGTCGCTAATGGTCAGAGCGAAACCACTGGCAGTGGCGTCGTCCCAATTGGAGATCAGACCCTGGGCGCCCTTTTCGGGGGTGGTGGGAAAGACCCAAGCCTGAACCGTGAAGCTTCCCAGACCAGTCACCAACGGGCTTGCGGGAATGGTCACATAAGAGCCCGCCACGGTGTACTGCTCGCGGCCGGGATACTCGCCGTCGAAGGACGCTGCGATCTCCTCTTCCCGGTAAATATTGAGGCCAGGATCGTCGTTGCCGCAGATCACCCGTACCAGATCGGCGCGATAGCGATCGGGCCCGTAAGTGCTGACCATGACGTTGAGGGTATCGCCCGGCATTACTGTCCAGGGGCTGCAGTAACCAATGATCTTTTTCATAACCCGTTCCTCCCTAGGCCCCGACTTCATGCACGGTCTGGCTCTGTCATCGGTGTTTATGTCTTACAAACATCGCAATCTGTTCAGCCAATTCTTCATCAAGATCGAGTATTCCGGACGCCCGGCAATACTCCATGACAAACACAAGGGTTCTTCCTCGCTATGCTCGAGCTCAGCGTAATCCGGCTCTATCTCAGGTTTGATGGGATTGCAGCTTAGTCCGGTGTGACGCCGGTGACCGATTGCCAGCGCATGCGGAAAACCTTCTTGACCGCAGCGTAATAGTCGTCGAACACCAAATCGTCATAGTATTCCAGCATGGCCCCGCGGCCCTTCGGCATCTTGGCCAGAGTCCATTCAACATTGTGCTTGGTGCAGACGATGATGGTGCGCTCTTCCATGGGCATCAGGCGCAGGCGCTTGACCACCAGAGTCAGCTCGGCGCTGTAGGGGCCACCGGGATTTCGATCGAACTCCTCAATCAGATCGGTTCGTGTTGGATCGATCTCGTACATTCGCCAACCCTCCGGTCAGTGCCAAACGGCCCGATATTATCGCTCGGGTTCCACGGTTATGAAGTAGTTTTTGAAGTTCCCTGTCATTTTGAAGGAACCATTGAAACCGCGCGGGATGACGAAGGCATCGCCCGGCCTATAGGTCTCGGTATGGCCGCTTTCGTCGGTGATGGTAGACGTACCCTCAAGAACGAAACAGAGCTGATCGTAGGGGTAGTCGCGAGTGATCTCGGTGCAGGGGGTGCATTGCCAGACGCCGACCTTTACGTTGCCGGTCGCGTTGGTGAAGAAGATGTGGCCGCGTTCGTCGGCAGCGCCATCGGCCACCGCGTCGTCTGCGATATAGCCCATGGGCTTCATGCCGCCATCCGGCGACCCGCCGGGTAGCAGACGGGTAATAACGTTGTCAGTCATCGTATTGTCTCCTGGGACAAGGGATTGGTTGCAACATCGAGTTGGGGCCAGGAAAATACAAAGAGCTCGCGCCCGAAGGGTGAAAGGCTTTCACCCAGTTGCCAGCGCGCGACCTTGCCGACCGTCCCGCCATACGACAGCAGCACATCGGCCTCGCGCAGCGCCCGGACGATATCCTCCGGCGAATAGCGCTTTCCCTGACATACTTGTCTCCTTCACCCAGCTAGAAAGTTGCACTCAGACTGGCTGCGTTTGAAGGGGCAAGGTCACATGTTCCCCTGTGGCCGTCGGACGAGAATTGCGGCAATCAGTGGGTTAGAGACCGGCCTTCATGGCCTCAAATCGCTCAATGACGTGTTCCTTGTCTTTGAACTTGCAGTACATGACACCCGACTGCAGAAGTTCCGTTGGGTCACGTGGTAGCTGCAATTCAGAAAGCCTTTCGTCGCTGACGCGTTCGAAGGACAATTTGTTGGAGTGCCCCATCCCATACGACGAGATGCAGAATTCGCCGCTTTCCGGTGAAAGCATCGAATCGATAAGGTCATATGCCTTATCTAGATGTGGGGCGTCTTTGATCAGAATCATGCCGCATACCCAAGTTTCTACGCCCTCCTTCGGCAGCATGAACCTGACCGGAACTCCCTCGGATTTAAGTTGTGCTACGCCGCTATCCCAAGTAAGCGCCGCCACAACTTCTCCCGATGCCAGAGCCTGAGTCGCATCTGTCTCGCTTCCCGCATAAAATCTCAGCAATGGCTTCTGTCTCTTGAGCAGGGCCATGACTTTATCGAGGTCTTCCTCGCTCATGTTACATGGATCAACACCAGCATAGATCGCAGCGGTGAAAACCGTTTCGTCAACAGAATCGAAAACCGCAATCTTTCCCGCGTATCGCTCGTCCCAAAGCAGTGCCCAAGAATCGTCGCCTTCCCACTCAACAAGATCCGTGCGGTAGGTAATCGAAGTTCGGCCCCAGTTCCAGGGAATGAACCACTGCTGACCGTCGAATTGTGTCCCGGGCATGTCCTTCAGGATTGGAAATACATTCGGCCAATGGGACAGACGCGTCGTGTCGATCGGCTGTATCAAGCCTGCATCTCGCCATTGCGGCACGAGCGGGCTGCAGGGCTGCGCGATATCGGGCTTGAAGCCCGCTAATACTTTATTGAAAGCTTCGTACTCATCTGCGTAGATAACGTAGTTGGGCGCGGCGCCATTCTTCTCGAGATAAGACTGATAGAACTCAGGGATATCATAACCTGCCCATGTGAAAGAGACGGCCTCTTCGGAGTCCGCAGCAGGATTGCGCAGCGTGACTGGAAACAACGTCGTTGCAATTCCGACGGCCGACAGTGCCATTAAGACGTCGCGGCGCGACAACGCCCCAGCCTCTTTCTTCTCCTTGAACTCGGTGATGTCCATGGGTTTCCTCCTAGGTTCGCTGGGCACTTGTGCCCTTATAATATTAGTTGACCAGAAAAGGCTAACGGGCCCGATGCCGGTTGGCAATACAGCCGCTGCAGCCGGACCACCCAGCAAACATTATCACCAGCCTTGTTTTCGTGAGTAGCCGCTCTCCGCCGGCTATCGAACTGGAACGCGTTGTTAGCTTGCATCGAGTAGGATTACGGAGTCGTCCGTCCAGGAGACCCATACCGGGCTCTCCGGTTCGAATGACCGGCTGCCCGATTCCTGCACCTCCTGTGCCGCTACCGCGAGTGGCTTGTCCCAGCCCTGCACGGCAACATAGAAGTGCCTTCGATCGCCCAGATAGGCAGTGTTCTTGATCACCCCTTGCACGGCGTTCCCGGTTCCGAGGGGGCGTTCCTTCGACAGACGGAGTTTCTCGGGCCGGATTGCGACGACGATTTTGGCACCCTCCTGCGTCAACCCAGAGAGAGTGGGAGCCCTGATCCGGCCCAATGCGGCGGTGTCGAGCACGGTGTTGCCGTTGCCGATGTCGATGACACGGGCATCGATAAAATTCATCTGCCCAATGAAATCCGCAACCTCAACGCTCACCGGGCGCTGGTAGATCTCTTCGGGGGTCGCCATCTGCAAAATTCGGCCCTGCGACATGACGGCGACCCGATCCGACAGGGTCAACGCCTCTTCCTGATCGTGCGTTACAAACACGAAGGTAATTCCGAGGGACTGTTGCAGCGCGCGCAGCTCAAGCTGCATTTCCTCGCGCAGCTTCTTGTCGAGCGCTCCCAAGGGCTCATCCAGGAGCAGTACTTTTGGTCGCCTGATAAGTGCGCGGGCGAGAGCCACCCGCTGTCGCTGTCCACCGGAAAGTTCGTCGGATCGGCGCTCGCCGAAACCCTGGAGCTTTACCAGCTCAAGCGCCTCGCCGACCCGCCGGGCGGTCTCGGCAGCATTGAGCCTCTCCGCGCGCAAACCATACGCGATGTTGCGGCGCACGTTGAGATGCGGAAAGATGGCATAGTTCTGAAAGACCATGTTGGTGGGGCGGCGATGCGGTGGCACGCCCGACATGGGTACGTTCTCGATATAGATCTCGCCGGCAGTCGGCATCTCGAAACCGCCGAGCATTCTGAGCAAAGTCGTTTTGCCACATCCCGAAGCGCCGAGCAACGAGAAGAACTCGCCACTGTTGATCGTTATGTCGACCTGATCCACGGCTACCACTGAATCGAAATGCTTGGATAGTCGCTCGATCTTGATATAGCCGTCATCCTTGCTCATATCTCAAACACCCACGTTCGATGAACCGGCGATCCCGCGACGCCGAAGCCACTGCGCAAAAAACACCACGACGAACGATACCGCCAGGATGCAGGCGCCGAGTGCCAGAACACCCGGCAGCTTCTGCGGGAATCTGAGCTGCGTGTAGATGAAGATCGGCAGCGTCGATTCTGTTCCGGCAAGGAAGAAAGCCATGATGAACTCGTCGAAAGATATCGTGAAACAGAGCAGAAGGCTCGCAAGCACGCCCGGAAAGGCCATGGGGAGGGTCACTCGCCAGAACGTCCACCAGGCATTGTCGCCAAGATCTGCGGCTGCTTCCTCCATCGACTTGTCGAAACCTTCGAAACGCGCGATCAGCGTTGCCATGGAGAACGGGATGCTGATCAGGATATGTCCGAGAGTTATCGTATAGAGCGACAAAGGGATGCCAAGTCGGCTAACCAAAATCAGCAACGCAACGCCCAGAATAATGCCGGGAATCACCAGCGGCAGCATGATCGCACCTACTACCGGTTTCTTGCCTCGAATTCGGTACCTTGTCACGGCCTTGGCGGCGAAAATACCGAACATGGTCGCGACAAGTGCGGCGACCGATGCGACCCTGATGCTGTTCATCAGGGCCGCATGCATCGGCTTGTTGTCCAGCATCTGCTCGTACCAGGTCGTGGTGAACCCCTTGAACGGAAAGGTGACATAAATGGAGTCGTTGAAAGAGAACAATGGCAAGAAGAGTACGGGAACGTAGAGGAACGCCAGATAGACCAGCGCATACAGATGGAGGGGCCGGTTGGGGCGGTTGATGTAAGCTACGTTCTTCATACGATTCGATCCGTGGCCTTGCGAGCCGCCCACATGTAGATCAACGCGACAACCGTCACGATGATCATCATGATGATGGCAAGCGCTGAGCCCATCGGCCAGTTGTTCGCTCTTCCGAACTGAACCTGAATGATGTTGGCTATCATCATGCCATCGGACCCGCCGACCAACGCTGGGGTCACGTAGTCCCCAACGGTCGGGACGAAGATCAGCAACATTGCTGCAATGACGCCCGGCAGCGAAAGCGGCAGGGTCACGCGAAGAAACCGGGTAATAGGTCCGTCGCCGAGATCGGCCGCGGCCTCGAGGAGCGAGCGGTCTATCTTCTCCAGGGACACGTAAATCGGGAGAATGGCAAAAGCGGCCCAAGCATGCGCCAAGGTTATGACAACAGCGGTGGGGCTGTAGAGCAGGAACTCGAGTGGCTCCTCGATCAGGCCCACCCACTTCAGGCCAGAATTGATGGCGCCGTTGTAACCGAGAATTACCATCCAGGCGAAAACGCGCAGCAGATAGCTCGTCCAGAACGGCAGGGTCATGAGGATGATCCACAGCATCTTGCGCCGCTGAACGTGGAATGCGACGTAGTACGCCATCGGATACGAGATCAGCACTGTAAAGATGGCGCAAGTACCAGAGATAATGAGCGAACGAATCAGCAATACTTCGAGGACCGGGCTCGCAGCAGCCTTGCGGTAATTTGTGAGCGAGAAGCTCTTGTCGAAATCAAATCCATTTTGGGTCCAGAAGCTCATAGCGACCATCAGCGCGAATGGTACGCACATACTAAGCAGCATGACGATGAGCGTAGGTGAAAGAAGCAAATAGCCGCGTAGCGACTCGCTGCGCATCAGGAAGATACGGAGTCGGGATTCCCAACTCCTTTGCGGCCTGAGTGCCACTCCGTATGATGGGTTCCGAGGCACGCCGCCAGGATCCTGACTAGATTTCCGGGCAATCGGCAGCGCGCCGCATGATCTCAGCAGCCCGCGAAGGGAAGATCAGCGACAGTACTGTCCCGAGCGCCGTTCTTGCATCTTTGATCGTTATGTAGTCCGGCGAATAGTGCACACGGACCCAAATGCCTTCCGCCATGGTTTCCAGTGCATGTGCAGCGGTTTTTGGTGTCCATCCCGTATCGGAAGCGGATTGCAGGGCGTCTTCCAGAAGAGACAGCTGAAGGCCCAATCGCTGGGCATCATACTGCGTCAATAGCTCTGCAAGGCCCGGACTGGACGAAGCCTTGCTCCAGAACGAGTTCCAAAGTACCAGGTTCTGCGGCGTCATCATTTTCGCATCGATCGCGGCGAACGTTAGTGCGATGATTTTGTCGACGCTATCCGGACCGGCAGAGGACACCGCTTCGGTCCAGTATTCCCGATATTCTTCCATGCGGGATCGGAACGCTTCGGTCAGCAAGGATTCCTTGCTCTTGAAATAAAAGACTAACGTTCCCTGGGACAGTCCTGCTGCGTTTGCGATCGTCGACAGGGTCGTGTCCGAAAGGCCGTGTTCGGCAATCGATTTGACCGCGGCGTCGATAACCTGCTTTCGGCGTCGCCCTGCGTTCTCGACACTCTCGCCTCTCGGTCTGCCCACACGCGCGCGCACTTTTGCCATTTTGCCCTTGCTTCGATCATGTCCGAACCGGACGGCGAGACTGGGCCCGGAACCCGGTTCCGCCCATAGCGGGGGGTAGAGGCCTTGTTGCTGCTTATAGTTTTTTCGATTGAGCGGTCAAATGAATTATTGACCCGTCGGCGGCAGCGGCACTAGCCTATTCGTTCAATCTGGAACCAGAAGGTTCCGCGAAACGGGGAGTGCAGTCGATGGCAAGCAAAGAAACCTCAATCGATGCATTGATCGAGAACGCAGCTGCCGGCAAGCTTTCGCGACGCCAGTTCAGCCAGCTGCTTAGTGCGACGGGCGTTTCCCTGATTGTTGCGCCGATGCTGTCGCGACCCTCTGCCGCCGCCGGCGAAGAGGCGTTCTATTTCACGTGGGGCGGATACGACATTCCCGAACTGTTCGGAGAGTACCAGGGAAAACATGGTGCCCTTCCGGACATGGCGCCCTATGGCAGCAGCAACGAAGGCTTTACGAAGGTGCAGGCTGGTTTCGTTGTCGATGTGATGCATCCATGTAACACGAACATTGACGTGTGGATAGAATCGGGCGCGCTTCAGCCGCTCGATACATCCAGGTTGGCTCATTGGGGGGATGTAATTCCTTCTTTGAAGAAGTTGGGCGAGGCCGGCGGCGAGCACTATTTCGCTGCGTTCGACTGGGGGCAAACGTCAGTTACTTATCGCACGGATCTCGTTGATTTCCCCGATGGCGAGGAGTCGTGGAGCGTTCTTTGGGATGAGCGCTACAAGGGTCGAATTGCGATGATCGGCAACGAAGGGGACAGTTGGTGGTGCGCGGCGATCTATGCCGGCGTTCCATTCGAGGAAATTGAATCCGAAGCAAGTATCGAAAAGGTGGCAACACTGTTGCGCGAGCAAAATCCGCTGGTTCGCATGTATACGGACGACATGACAACCGTTGAGCAGGCGCTCGCTTCTGGCGAACTGGTGGCTGCCATGACCTGGAATTCTTCCCCGGTTGCGTTGAAGGCGCAAGGTGTTCCCGTCGCTTTCGCAGCGCCGAAAGAAGGCGCCCTGACCTGGGTTTGTGGCGCGGTGATCATGGGGAATGCTCCACATGTTGATAAAGCCTACGACGTGATCGATTCGCTACTCAGCCCGGAGTCCGGCCGTTTCCTCATCAATGACTACGGTTATGGCCACTCGAATCAAAAGGCGTTTGATCTCGTTGGCGATGAGCGGCTCGCCGAACTGGGCCTTAGCCGCAATCCGGAAGAAATTCTGAGTGCCGGAAAGTATCAGATCCCGGTATCGGGCGAGTTCATGGAAACGATCGCCAATGTCTTTGCCGAGGTCAAAGGTGGCTTCTAGCCGAATCAACCGAAGGCTGACCGTCAGGTCAGCCTTCGGTTTGATGTCTTGGTGATCGGATAAGGATGAACCACCGTTTCATCGAACCCAACTCGAACGGAGAAGCATATGGCGTTGTGCGTATTTGAGAGGTCGACAAATATCGCGGATGTCATTGAGGTACTCCGGCGCGATGGTGCGGTCGCGGTCGCGGGAGTCGCTGAGCCAGATCTTGTTGATACTGTCCGTGCTGAACTGCGCCCCAAACTTGAAGCCTCCGGGCTGGCCAGTACAAGTAATTTCAATGGTTTCAAGACACTGCGTAACTCTCAAGGACCGCTCTCCATAGCGCCCAGCTCTGCTGCACTCATTGACCACGACATGGTGATAAAAGTCGCCAATGCGATTCTTCTGCCGCATTGCCTGACCTATCAAATCAGCAGCATAACCGCGATCGACGTCCTGCCTGGTGAGCTGGACCAACCGCTGCATCGGGACGATACCGTGTGGCCAATCGAAAGCCCCGGCATGGAGCTTGGGATCGGGGTTATGTGGGCCCTGGACGACTTTACAAAGGAGAATGGCGCCACAAGGGTCGTCCTCGGCAGTCACCGCCTCCATCGCTCCTGGCATTTGCCAAACCTTTCCGATTGGGATTCCGCGGCGATGCCGAAGGGTTCCGTACTGTTCTATATGGGATCGACATGGCACGGAGCGGGTGCAAATCAAAGCAACGCTTCGCGAATGGGGCTCATCACTACTTACGTATTGGGCTGGCTACGGCAGGAATCAAATCAGTACTTGTATTACTCGCCCGACATAGCTGCCCAGTTCGGTCCGCGCTTGCGAGCATTGCTCGGCTACACGCCGCACGGAACGGGCGATGACAGGGCGGGCACATTCCGTGGGGATTGCCCGGCCTGGCTTGATACAGCACCGGAGCCCGAATGGCGGGGTGGACAGGTCGGAACAGCGGTGGACGCAAGATCGCAGTCCGGCGTTTGACGCTACAAGTGCCCTCGAAAAACGGAAGGCACGCCTCTGAAGGCCATCGAAAATGGGAGACACGATCATGAACATCACCGAATTCAAGGAAAAACTCTCTGCAGGAGCTTTGAATCGCCGAGAGTTCAACCGCGTGCTGGCATCCGTTGGTCTGACCGCCGTCGCGATGCCTCTGGGCTCGAAGATAGCGAGAGCTGAAGAGCAGGCGATTTACTTCACCTGGTCGGGATACGAGGTCCCGGAAGTCCTCCAAGCCTATATCGAGAAACATGGCGAAGGGCCTGAGACCCCGCTGTTCGCAGACAATGAGGAGACCTTTACCAAGATGCGCGCCGGGTTCCAGGTCGACGTCGCGCATCCCTGCAGCTTCCATATCTCCCGCTGGCGCGACGCCGGAATCATCCAGGCGATCGACACATCGCGGCTATCAAACTGGGGGGATGTCTTCCCCGAGCTGCAATCGCTGAAGAACACTCAATTCGATGGCGAGCAGTGGTTCGTGCCCTTCGATTGGGGGCAGACATCGATAACCTATCGCACCGATCTCGTAGATTGGCAGGGTGAGGATTCCTGGGCTCTGCTCTGGGACAAGCGGTACGAGGGCAGGTTGGCGATGTTGGATGCCGCCGAGGATGCGTGGTGGTGCGCCGCGATCTTCGCGGGCGTCGACGTCGAGAATCTTTCCGACGCGGACATCGCGAAGGTCCGGGCTCTGCTTAGTGAGCAACGGCCCCTGTTGCGCCTCTATTCGAGCGACATGACAACGGTGGAGCAAGCGCTGGCGTCCGGAGAGCTCGTCGCCGCCATGACCTGGAACAGTTCTCCGCAGGAGTTGATCCGGCAAGGCGTGCCGGTGCGTTTCATGAACCCGAAGGAAGGCGCGCTCACCTGGGTTTGCGGTATGGTTCTAGCCGCCGACGCGCCACACTACGACAAGGCGCACGATGTCATCGATGCCTTGATCGACCCACGGTCCGGCATCTTCCTAATCGAGGAGTACGGCTATGGCCACTCGAACATGAAGGCATTCGAGGCAGTGGAGGAAGATGTCCTCGTCGCGCGCGGCCTGTCGAAAAACCCGCTGGAACTTATCCAGGGCGGCGTGTTCATCCCTAACGCCGGCGTGGATATTACAACCAAGATTGAGACCGACTGGAACGAGATTCGATCCGGATTCTAGCCGGACCAGCGTTAAGCTCGATTCAAGAGCGGGACGAAACGGCGATAGCCGTTCGTTCCGCTGTCGGTCGGGCTCGCGCCAGTGTGGCCGACATTGTGCGAAGCGAATTTCCGGGGGATGCTATCGCCATCGAGCGGCTCTCGGCAGAGGGGTGACTGTTCGACGGCCCGCCCGATCGAGCGCTACGCTTCTAACGAAGGCTTGCCTGACCTGTTGACGGATCCGATGGCAGAATACGCCGCTCGGGACCGCCAAAGCGTCCCACTGATCCTATAAGTTCGAATGCGGCCGGTTTTAACGACGACCGAGGTCTCAGACACAATGCCCAGAAACCCGCGATTCGACATCCTGTTCGAACCCGTAAAGATCGGGCCGGTAACGGCGAAGAACCGGTTTTACCAGGTGCCTCATTGCTGCGGCATGGGATTCAACTGGCCGCAAACCCACGCCAAAATGCGTGAGATAAAGGCGGAAGGCGGCTGGGCCGTGGTCTGCACGGAAGAGTGCATGATTCACCCGTCCTCGGACTATTCGCCCGAACCTCAGGCGCGCCTCTGGGATGGCTACGATATCAAGTGCCTCGCGCTGACGACGGAGGCGGTTCACCGGCATGGCGCCCTGGCCGGCGTGGAACTGGCGCACAACGGCGTCGGCTCCCAGAACATGTGGACCCGCATGAAGCCGCTGGGGCCGTCACACCAGGCCGCGATCATTGGCGTGCCGACCCAAACCCGCGGCATGGACAAATCCGACATCAAGGAGTTCAGGCGCTGGCACCGGAACGCTGCCCTGCGCGCCAAGGAAGCCGAGACGGATATCGTTTATGTCTATGCCGGTCACGATTCGACGCTGCTGATGCACTTTCTTCAGAAGCGTCGCAATCACCGTACCGACGAGTATGGCGGTTCGCTCGAGAACCGTGTGCGGCTGATGCGCGAGGTTCTCGAGGAGACCAAGGATGCCGTCGGCGACACCTGCGGGATCGCCGTGAGGCTCGCTGTCGATGAACTGATGGGCAAGGACGGTATCGAAAGCGATGCCGAGGGACGCGACATTGTCGAGATGCTGGCCGAACTCCCTGACCTTTGGGATGTGAACGTATCCAACTGGGCCAACGATTCGGTGACGTCGCGGTTCGGCGAAGAAGCCATCCAGGAAAAATACGTGTCCTTCGTCAAGTCGGTGACGACGAAGCCGGTCGTCGGCGTCGGCTGGTTCACCTCGCCGGACACCATGGTAAGTCAGATCAAGCGGGGCATATTGGATATGATCGGCGCGGCGAGGCCGTCGATCGCCGACCCGTTCCTCCCGAAGAAGATCGAGGAAGGCCGGGAAGACGAAATTCGGGAGTGTATCGGATGCAACATCTGCGTCTCTGGACAACATACATCTCTACCGATGCGCTGCACCCAGAATCCGACGATGGGCGAGGAATGGCGACGCAACTGGCATCCCGAGCATATTCCGTCGAAGGGGTCCGACGACAGCGTGCTTGTCGTCGGCGCCGGGCCTGCTGGCCTCGAGGCGGCCCGGGCGCTCGGTCAGCGCGGCTACAAGGTAGCGCTTGCTGAAGCGACTACGGAACTTGGCGGCCGCGTATCGTGGGAATGTAGTCTGCCGGGACTTTCAGCGTGGGCTCGGGTGCGCGACTGGCGGGTCGGGCGCATTCGATCGATGACCAATGTCGAAGTGTACCTCGATAGCCGACTGACGCCCGAGAATGTGCTCGAGTTCGGATTTGCGCACGTCATGATCGCCACCGGTGCCGAGTGGCGGCGTGACGGGCTGGGCGTCAGCAACACGGCACCGATTCCATGCGCTGATGGTGCGGCGATCTTCACACCCAGGGACGTCGCCGCCGGTGTCGACGTGAATGGGCCCATCGTCGTGTTCGACGACGACAATTTCTATCTGGGGGGTGTTGTTGCAGAAAAACTCCGGCGCGATGGTCACGATGTCACGCTCGTGACGACAGATTCCAGCGTTTCGTCATGGACGGTCAACACGGAGGAGCAGCACCGGATTCAGGCGCGGTTGATAGAACTCGGTATTGGCATCGTGACAAGCCACAATCTGGTGTCCGTCGGGAAGAACGCGGTCGATATCGGCTGCGTTTATTCGGAAAAGGCCCGAACTCTCGATGCTGCGGCGGTCGTCATGGTGACGTCGCGGCAACCGCGGGACGAACTCTACCAGGCGCTGGCCGCCGACGAAGGGCGATTGGCGGGGGCCGGCATTCGTTCGTTGCAGAAAATCGGCGATGCCGATGTGCCGGGAATCATTGCGCTCGCAGTCCAGGACGGGCATCGCGCGGCCCGCGAGCTCGACAATCCGCCGGAGAACCCCGACATGCCCTTTCGCAGGGAAGAGATCGCTCTGCCGGCGTCGGTCTGACGTTGAGCGGGAAGCAAGTCGGGGTCTCTCTTCGTAAGGGTACCAAGGACCTGTTTTTCCGGTCGAATTCTGATGCTTAGCCCCGTTGCGCATGCCGTCGAAGCGATCAACGAAAACCAAGGCCCCAAACACCATGCCCAGAGATCCACGATACGATGTGCTGTTCGAGCCGGTAAAAATTGGGCCGGTGACGGCGAAGAACCGATTTTACCAGGTGCCTCACTGTAACGGCATGGGCCGCCTGTTCCCCGACAGTATGGTCGCCATGCGCGGCATGAAGGCGGAGGGTGGCTGGGGAATCGTCTCCACGGAACAATGCGATTTCCATCCCACCGGCGATGTTACGCCCTACAGCGAAACCCGACTGTGGGGCGACATGGACATTCCCTACCTGGCTGGCATGTGCAATGCGGTCCATGCGCATGGCGGTCTCGCCGCCATCGAACTTGTTCACAACGGCCAGGACAGCGGCAATATCTACAGCCGCGAGGTGCCCATCGGCCCCATGCACCGGCCGGTCAAATGGCTATCCCACCCGGTGCAGGCCCGCGCCATGGACCTGAATGACATCCGCGCCTACCGCCGTTGGCACCGCAAGGGTGCCTTGCGCGCGCGTCAGGCCGGCTTCGACATCGTCGTGGTTTACGCCGGTCACGATGGCGCAATGCCGTTTCATTTCCTGTCGCGTCGCCACAACCAGCGTATCGACGAGTACGGCGGCAGCCTCGAGAACCGCTTACGCTTCTATCGCGAATTGCTGGAAGACACGCTCGAGGCTGTGGGCGACACCATTGGCGTCGTGGCTCGCTTCGCCGTCGACGAGATGATGGGTCCCGACGGCCTGGAATGGAACAATGAAGGTCGCGATGCCATCGAAATGATGGCCGAGATGCCCCACATGTGGGACGTCAACGTCAGCGACTGGAGCAACGATTCCATGACCTCGCGCTTCGCGCCCGAGGGCTACCAGGAAGACTACGTCGCTTTCGTCAAGCAGATGACCTCCAGGCCCGTTGCCACCGTGGGCCGTTACACCTCGCCCGACGCCATGGTTTCGGCAATCCGGCGCGGTATCGTCGATATGATCGGTGCGGCAAGGCCCTCCATCGCCGATCCATTCCTGCCGAAAAAGATCGAAGAAGGCAGGCTAGAGGACATTCGCGAATGCATCGGCTGCAACATTTGCGCTGCTTGGAGCAACGTCTCGGCGCCAAGCCGCTGCACCCAGAATCCGACATTCGGCGAGGAATGGCGCAAGGGTTGGCACCCCGAGCAGATTGCGCCCAGGACCTCCGGCGCGCACATATTGGTGGTCGGGGCAGGGCCGGCCGGACTGGAAGCAGCCCATGCGCTGGGCAAGCGCGGCTACAAAGTGACAATTGCCGAAGCGCGCCGCGAAGCCGGTGGCCGCGTCACCCGCGAGAGCGCATTGCCGAACCTGAACGCCTGGGCACGGGTGCGCGATTACCGTCTGGGCCAGATCGCGCCCATGACCAATGTGGAGATGTACCTGGAAAGCGAACTCAACGCCGCGCAGGTGCTGGATTTCGGCGCCGACCACATAGCGCTTGCCACAGGCTCGACCTGGCGGCGCGATGGAGTGGGACGCGCTTTGCGCGAACCCATTGCGGGCGCCAACGCCGATCGATCCTACAGTCCCGACGATATCATGGACGGCAAGCGACCGCCGAGCGGGCCCGTCGTCGTGTTCGACGACGATCATTACTACATGGGCAGCATGATGGCAGATTTGCTGGCCGGCGAAGGGCATCAGGTGACGCTTGTCACGCCGGGCCTGTGCGTCGCCAGTTGGACCGGGTACACGCTTGAACAGGGCCATATCGAGCGGCGGCTCGTGAAGTTGGGCGTGGAGATCCTGCCGCGCCATTGCGTGAAATACGTCGGTGACGGCGTGGTGGAACTGGTGAACTTGATCACCGGCGAGCGGATCGAGCGAACTGGCACCCTGGTGCCCGTCACCATGCGCCTGCCGAATGACGGTTTGTACGACGCGCTGATGGCCGAACCGGCAAGGATCAAGGCCGCCGGTATCAAGTCCATACGCCGCATCGGCGACTCCTATGGCCCGGCCACCATTGCCGCGGCCGTGTACGAGGGCCACCGCTACGCACGAGAACTAGACACCGAGATCGACCCCGACGGCGTGCCATTCAAGACCGTCAAATACGACCTGGAACTGGGCGGCTGAACGCAGGCTCCTCAGGATCGCCCGAACATCCCGACTACATCCACGTGGGATAGCCAGCGGGACTGGTCGACCGGGATGACGCGCTTGACGCGGCAACCGCCATCGAACGGGATCCGGGCATCGCGAGCGAGGGCTAAAGAGCGGCAGGGCCGCGAATAGAAGTTCGCAGCCTGATGTCTCAGGGAGCCAGCGACCGCAGGGCGTCCTCGTTCATCTCTACGCCAAGTCCAGGCTTTTGTGGCAAGCTGGCATAGCCGTCTTCGATGACGTAATCGCAGTCGGCCAACTCCGCGCCCAGTTCCAGATAGTCGTAGTAGAGTTCCGCAAAAATCGCATTCCGCATCACTGCGCAGGTATGGAGCATGGCAAGAAAGGCCACGGTTGTGCTGGCCCAACAATGCGGCGACATCGCGACGGAATGAGCATCTGCCATGGCGCCGATTTCCAGCATCTCCAGAATCCCGCCAACCCCGACGATATCGGGGTTGAGCACGTCGGCCGCTCTCTTCACCAGAACATCGCGGTAATGGCGTATGCCCGACTGCCGCTCGCCGGTGGTGATTCGTATGTCCGTATTGGCGCGAAACTCTGCCAAGGCATCGAGATCGTCTCCTGCCAGCGGCTCCTCGATCCAGTAGGGATCGTAGGGCTCGAACAGATGCGCGGCACGAAGCGCTCGGCGCGGATCCTTCTGGACGGCGAAGTCGAGCATGATGTCGACATCCGGGCCGACCGCCTCGCGGGTCAACCGGACGCAGGCTTCGGCGGCCACCAGCGTCGGCTGCCGCAAGGGATAGATCTTGACCGCACGATAGCCCTGCGAACGCATCATCGCGCATCGGGCCGCTATTGCCTCCGGCGTTTGGAGCGGCTGGTCCCAGGCGTTGGCGTATACCGGCACCCTGTCGACGATAGCGCCACCGAGCAGCACGTGCACAGGTTGGCCCACCGACTTGCCAAGCAAATCCCAGAGCGCGATTTCGATTGCGCTCACTGCCGACGAATAGTCGACGCTTGGGTGTTTTGTGTCCATGGGTTTCGCGATGTGGTGCAGAAAGGCGCGTGGCGTCGCTTCCGGCATCCGCTTCAGGGCTTCACCCAACGCGAGGATAATCTCGCGGGTCGCCCGTTGCCTCGAGGACAAGGCATAGGCCTCGCCCCAACCGACAAGACCTGCGTCCGTTTCGAGCTTCACGAAAACAACGATCTGCCCCCTCGACCAGCCGTCTGCGCTGGGTCTCGGGCCGACGAGATAGGGCGTTACGTTGGCAATTTTCATTGGGCATTCCCCGCATGGCTCCGCAAGAGCCTGTCATGAAGATAGCCGGGCTCGTTGCCGCGCTCCAGCGGGAGTCCAGCGCCGACCCCAAGCCGATGCGATGTCGGGGTATCGGCCTTGTGCCCTCCGAGGACCTCTGCTGGCGAACAGCGTCTCCTTGGCTCGTGTCAGCCGGTCAAGTACTGGTATTGAGGGTGCTGCGTCTGAGACGGCAGGACCGTTGGCGATAGTCTACGATGCCAATTGCTGCGCGATTTCATGCGCTGCCCGGATGCCGGACTGGTAAGCCCCGTGGCAGGTGCCCTGCCCACCGTAGACCGTAGCCTCCCCGGCAAAGA
>JAWXBK010000053.1:0-18265 GCA_034439975.1 Rhodospirillaceae bacterium
CGCGGCCGGCCGCGCCGCGCGATCCACAGTTTGGCAGGGTTCGGTTCATCTATCGATGGTCAGGCGTATTGGCACAGTGAATGCCCGGGTCACGCCCGGGCATGACAAGGCTGAGAGCGTGCGGTGTTAGCGTTCCTGCCGCCTGCCCTGATCGCCCGGCAGCGCCACGTGCTGGCGCTCGCCATGCCGATCATCCTCTCGAACATTTCCGAGCCGCTGCTGGGCGCGGTCGATACCGCCGTGGTCGGACAACTTCCTTCGCCGATTCATATTGGCGCGGTTGCGATCGGCGCGACCCTATTCAGTTTCCTGTTTTGGGGTTTCGGTTTCCTGCGCATGGGCACGACCGGCATCACTGCGCAGGCCGCCGGTGCCAATAATCCTCGCGATCTGGCCGCCGCCTTCGCCCGGCCGTTTCTGCTCGCGCTCGCCTTGTCCGTGCCACTGCTGCTGCTGCAGGGCCCGATCGCCTGGGCCTCGCTCGAACTCTTCGAGGCGAGCGCCCCGACCGAAGCATTGGCCGCGGACTATTTCACGATTCGGATATGGAGCGCGCCGGCCGCGCTCGCCAACTACGTCGTGCTCGGCTGGCTGCTCGGCACCGGCCGCACCGGGATGGTGCTCCTGCTACAGCTTCTGCTGAACGGCGCCAATATCGTGCTCGATCTGATTTTCGTTTTGCAGTTCGACTGGGGCGTAGCCGGCGTCGCCTGGGCAACGGTCATCGCGCAGTATCTGGCGTTCGCGGCAGGCCTGCTGGTTATCGCACGCGCGGCCGACATGCGCGCCCACAACCGGCGATCGCTCGACCTGCTCGATCCGGCGAAGCTGCGCCGGCTGCTGCGGATCAATGTCGATATCTTCATCCGCACCGTCGCCTTGCTGATCGCCTTCACCTGGTTCACCGTAAAGGCAACCGAACTGGGCGATCTCACGCTGGCCGCCAATGCCGTTCTCTACAACATCTTCGGTTTGCTCGCTTACGGGCTCGACGGGTTCGCCTGGGCGGCCGAGGCGCTGGTCGGCCGCTATGTCGGCGCACGCGACCGGCGCCGCTATCGCGAAGCCATTTTCGACACCACGCTATGGGCGGTCCTGTTGGCCGGTACCGCCAGCCTCGCCATCCTCGTCATCGGGCCTGCTTTGATCGACCTGATGACGGTCGATCCCGCGATACGGGAAGCGGCGCGCGATTATCTGCTGTGGACCGCGGCGGTGCCAATCTTCGGCGTGTGGAGCTTCATGCTCGATGGCATCTATATCGGCGCCACCCGGACGGGCGAGATGCGCAACGGCATGCTGATTTCGCTCGCCGTCTATCTTGGCGCGGTCTGGGCGCTGATGCCCCTCTGGGGCAATGACGGGTTATGGGCGGCCCTCATGCTGTTCTTCCTTGTCCGCGCTCTGACGCTGGGCTACTGGCTGCCGCGCATCGAACGCGCGATAATCGACCCGTAGAGGGAGACCTGCCATGCCCACGTTCGACATCCAGTCCAAGACCGACCTTGCCGAAGTCGAGAACGCGCTCAACGGCATGCGCCGCGAGATCGAAACCAGGTTCGATTTCAAAGGCAGCAAATCCACGGTCGAGCGCAAGGAGAACGTCATCACGCTGGTCGCCGATGACGACCTGAAAATGAAACAGATGCACGAGCTGCTGAAGGGATACTTTACACGGCGCAAGCTCGATGCCGGCGCGCTGGATTTCGGCATCGCCGAGAAGGCGTCAGGGAACATGGTGCGCCAGGTCGTGACCGTGAAGCAGGGTATTGCTTCCGATCTCGCGAAGAAGATCGTCAAGGCGCTCAAGGATTCGAAGATGAAGGTGCAGGCCTCGATCCAGGGCGACGAGCTGCGCGTCACCGGCAAGAAGCGCGACGATCTGCAGGAGGCAATCACGCTGGTCAAGGGCCTCAAGATCGAGCAGCCGCTGCAATATGTAAATTTCCGGGATTAGGAGCCGATTCGATGCCGCCGAAGGTCAATCCGCTGAACCTCAACGCCCTCCAGCTCAAGACACTTACGTTGCTGCAGGCGATCGCGAAGCTCGACAATTTCTCGAAGGACGGCGACACGCCGGGCGAAAGGCTGGTTACCAGCCTACCGCACGCGCATGGCGATCATTTTCATCTCGGCGATGCGACCGTCGCCGGCAAGGACGCAACCGGCCTCTCCAATCCGGCGGTCTGGACGGCGCTCGAGCGCAAGGGGCTGGTCAAGACCGATTTCCCGAAAGCCGCGACCATCACCGCGGAGGGAATCGCGTACGAAACCGGGATGGAAGACGAGATCCTGCACAAATCAGGGCATCACTGAGCACCGCTGGACACACCCATGCCGGACGATCCTGGAATCGACCGCTCGATTCTGCAGCGCATCGGCAACACGCCACTGCTTGAGCTTGCGCGCATCGTGCCGAAAGGTTGCGCGCGCATTCTGGTCAAGCTCGAAAGCACCAATCCGACCGGCAGCATGAAGGATCGCATGGCGCTGGCGATGATCGAGGCCGGCGAGCGAACCGGACGCCTGAAGCCCGGCGGACGCGTTGTCGAATATACCGGCGGCAGCACCGGCGTTTCGCTCGCCCTCGTCTGCGCGGCGCGCGGTTATCCGCTCAGTATCGTCACCTCCGACGCGTTCAGCATCGAGAAGCGCAATCACATGGCGGCGCTCGGCGCCGAGCTGACGATCGTTCCGAGTGCGAGCGGCGGCATGGATGCGACCCTGACGCGCAACATGATCGCGGCGGCGCGCGAAATCGCCGAGCGCACCGGTGCGTTCTGGACCGATCAGCTCAACAACAGCGATCAACTGACCGCCTATCACGCGATGGCAGACGAGATCCGGGCGCAAACCGGCGGCCGGATCGACGCGTTCGTTCAATCGACCGGAACGGCCGCCAGCATTCGCGGTGTGGCCGAGGGCCTGCGCCGCCACAAGCCCGGCATTCGCATCGTCGCGGTCGAGCCGGCGGAATCGGCCGTGCTGTCAGGCGGTAAGTCCGGCAGCCACAAGATCGAGGGCATCGGCGCGGGTTTCGTGGTGCCGCTCTGGCGGTCCGGCATCGCCGACGAAATCGCGACCGTGTCGACCGACGAAGCGATGGCGATGGCACGAAAATTGGCTCGCACCGACGCGCTGTTCGCCAGCACGTCGACCGGCGCAAACCTGGTCGCGGCGATCGACCTCGGCAAGAGACTCGGCCCCGATGCAACGGTCGTCACCGTGATGTGCGACAGCGGCCTCAAATATGTGAGCACACCGCTCTACGGCGGCAATGCCCAATAGCGGCCGCCCGGGCAACGTCTATACCGGCAGACCGGCCTTGCGGAATCCTTCGGCCCAGCGATCGCGCTCCTCCTGCCGCGCGCAGACACGCAGCAGGGTGGTGCGATACAGGCTGAAATCGTAGTCGGGTGCCTTGCGCCGTTCGAACTCCGCCACCGCAGCATGCGCCTCGTCGATCCGGTCGAGTTGCCCATAGGCAGCGGCCAGTTCGGTGAACATGTGCGGCGGCGGGTTCGACCAACCCTGAAAGAACGCGATCGCCTCTTCGAAACGCCCCGCCAAATAGCTGAGGTCGAACAGCGGTTCGCGATCGGCATCGGCAAAGTGCGGGTCCATGCGCAGGAACCGGTCCCGCCAGCGCAGCGCTTCGTCGAGCTTGCCGCCATAGGCCAGAATCATTCCTGCAAACCGTGCGACCATGATGTCGTTTGAGTTGAGGGCGATCGCCTTTTCGGCATGGTACAGCGCGAGCTCGGGATCGCCGATTAGCATGTAGGCCTGCGCGGCAAGGATCTGGACGAACGAATCGCCCGGCTCGATCGCCAGCGCCCTTCCGACCAGCGAGCGAACGAGTTGCCTTTGCTCTTCGGTATCAGCGTGCTGGTCGACGATGTGGTAGGCATGGTAGGTCGCGAGGCGGCTGTAGGCGCGCGCGCAGGCCGGGTCGATCTCGATCGCCTTTTCGAAACATTCCCCGGCACCGGCGGTGCCGTAATAGTCCCGCATCAGCCATTCGCCGCGCAGCAGATAATCGTAGACCGTCAGGTTCGCGCTCGGTTTGCGACGCGACCGCTCGAGCGCCGCTTCGTCGAGCCGGCCGGGCACGGCGGTTGCGATTGCCTGCACCAGCTCGTCCTGCACGTCGAAGATGTCCGCAAGCTCGCGATCGTATTTCTGTGCCCAGACATGGTTGCCGGTCGACGCCTCGACGAGCTGGGCCGTCACCCGTATCCGGTTGCCGGCCTTGCGGACGCTGCCCTCGACGATATAGGCGACACCGAGGTCGCGCCCGATCTCCTGAACCTTTGCCGACTTGCCCTTGTACGAAAACGACGAGTTGCGCGCGATCACGAACAGCGACCGAAAAAGGCTGAGCGCGGTGATGATGTCCTCGGTGATGCCGTCGGAAAAATACTCCTGCTCCGGATCGCCCGACATATTCGTAAACGGCAGAACTGCAATCGACGGCTTGTCGGGCAGCGGCAGCGCGGATCGGACATCCGGCCGTAACGGGCCGATGCGGTAGACCTGCACCGGCTCGGCGATGTTCTTGAGGTTCTGCCGGCCGAGATCGTCGAAGGCGCAGTCGAGCTTGTTGCGCACCTGCCGGTACGCATCCTCGGACACGCAGATGCCGCCGGGGTCGGCGAGGGCTTCTAAACGCGCCGCGATGTTGACACCGTCGCCGTAGAGGTCGCTACCCTCGACCATGACGTCGCCGAGATGGATGCCGATCCGAACGACAATGCGCGTTTCGTCGGGAATATCGGCATTGGCTGCCGCCATCGCCGCCTGAAAATCTATGGCGCACTGGACGGCATTGACCGCGCTGGCGAATTCCACCAGCACCCCGTCGCCGGTCAGCTTGAAGATGCGGCCCTTGTGGCGGGCGACGAGCGGTTCGAGCTGGTCCCTGCGCCGCGACTTCAACGCCGCGAGCGTACCCACCTCATCCTTCTCCATGAGGCGGCTGTAGCCGACCACGTCGGTCGCAAGGATGGCGGCAAGGCGTCGGTCCAAGGCGGATCCCCTTCGGCCGGAGAGCCTAGCGGAGGCCGGGCGTCCGATCCATGAGTGGCGGAAGGCTGCGGCGGGCGGTTGGCGGAAGGCTGCGGCGGGCGGTTGGCCGCCCGTCACTCAATAATCCGGCGGCTCTCCGGGGTAATGCGGCACGCCGTCGGGGAGTTGAAACCCCGGCAGCGCGCCAGCAGTCCAGATATGGATCGCGGTCGAGAAATCGACCGGCTGATCGAGCGAGCCGCCCTTGATGCTCATCGTTTCGCTGGCCGGTTCGCTGTCGTGCCAGAGCCGCGAGCCGCAGTCGGGGCAGAACCAGCAGCGCAGATGCCGGCCGCTATCAGCCGCCCGCACCCATGACGCCGGAACACCCTGGGTCAGCCGAAAATCGGCGCTGTGCACGATCAGCGACAGGCCGAAGGCCGACGCCGATTGCTTGCGGCATTCGAGGCAGTGGCAGGCATAGAGCGCGATCGGATCGCCGGCGACCTGGTATCGCACCGCGCCGCACTGGCAACGCCCGGTCAGCATCGGCCTGGCAACGCATGTTTCACGCGAAACATCGGGCGACCTCGTCGCTGAATCAACGCGCTAACACCTGATTGAACCGATATGACAGCGCGCAATCGGGCCGGCGCCGTTCTAACGCGCCGAGGCGAGCTTCTGTGCCGGCAGTTCGGCCGCCGAACCCTGCCGGCAATACTCGTCGAGCCACGGCGTGCGATAGCCGTCCTTGCGCCACAGCACGGGGAAGAAACCCTCGTCCATCGTGAGATCGCCCGGCCGCTTGTAGCGATTGTAGATGTAGCTCTTGTGGGTCGGGTGGAAGGTCGCTTCCGACGACATGCAATGGGCGACGGCCGCGAGCCGCGCGCGGTCGGATTTGTTGGTATCGGAGCCGTGCCAGGTGCCGCCGTGGTGGAACGCACAACCGCCGGCCGGCACTTCGACCGGCACCAGATCGATGTCGGTGATGCCGACATGCTCGGCCGCCTGACGCAGCGCCTTGCGATAGTCCACCGGCCCGTGAAACTCGCCGATCGGCGGCGAGATCGGCCATTTATGCGAGCCACGCACATATTCGACGGTGCCGCCGGCCGCTGTCGTGCGATCGAGCGCGATCCAGCAGCTCGCCATGCGCGCGGGCACGATCCAGCCGTTATAGCTGTCGTCCTGGTGGAAGCCGAGCGGACGGGCGCCGGGCGGCTTCCAGATGATGTTGTCCTGCGAGATGCGCGCGCCCGGCCAGTCTTCGAGCTGGGCGACCATGCGGCCGATCTCGGCGCTCAGGACCAGGCTCGCGACCGTGTAGTCCGACCGCCAGCCGTTGCAGATCTGGCGCGTGAGGTCTTCGCGGTCGCGGCCGAACTTCCAGTTCCACTCGTCCGGCATGAGCCCGGTTTCGAACTCGCCGCGAAACAGCTTCTCGTAGCGCGCGGCGACGCGGGCGGCGAAGTCCGGCTCGATCAGCCGATCGAGGATGAGAAACCCCTCTTCGCGATACTGCGCGGTCTGTTGCGGGGTCAGTTCGACCATGGCCGGCTCCCGAAAGGCGTTTCCCGGTCGATCATGCACCCGGTCGGCGCACGATTCCATGGCAAGACTGTCGCACCCGCCTCCCTCCCCCTGCCTGCTCGGGAAGCGGATCTATTACCGCCCGCCGCTGACGTCGTAGCTGAAGCCGGTCACGTAGGTCGCCTCGTCAGAGCAGAGCCACAGCGCAAGCCCGGCGATCTCGTCCGCCCGGCCCATCCGGCCCATCGGGGCGCCGGTTTTCGCATACTCGCGGGCCTCGGCGCGCTGGTTCGCATCGCCGAACATTTCGGTATCGGTCAGCCCCGGCCGGACGCAGGAAACGCGCACCCCCTGCTGGGCGGTTTCGAGGGCGAGCGCGCGGGTGAAGGTATCGACGGCGGCCTTGGACGCCGCATAGGCACCGCCCTTCTTCATGCCGCCGGTGCGGCCGGCGACCGAGCCGATATTGACGATCGCGCCGCCCTTGCCGCCCTTCGCGGTCGACATGCGCTTCACCGCCTCGCGCGCGCAGAGCATCGGGCCGTAGACGTTGACGCGGAAGATCTGCTCGATATCGGCGAGCCGCACGTCAGCAAGCCAGTTCTCGATATCGATGCCGGCATTGTTCACCAGCGCGCCGACGGTGCCGAGTTCGCGATCGACGGTTTCGAAGAGTCTCAGAATGTCGGATTCCTGCGCAACGTCGGCCTGCACCGCGATGGCCTTGCGGCCGCTCTTGCGGATCGCATCGGCCACAGCCTCGGCGCGCGCCTTCTCCGTGCGGTAATTGACCGCGACGTCCCAGCCCTTGCGCCCGGCGCCTTCCGCGATCGCGGCCCCGATGCCGCGGCCGCCGCCGGTTACGATCATCACGCCCATATTCGTCTCCTCACAAATTCTCGCTCGTTCCGGCCGGCCCGGATAGACCCGCTCACGGCGCCGACGGCCCCTTGAGCTCGACCATATTGCCTTCGGGATCGTCGAGATAGATCGAGGGGCCGGTGCCCTCGGCACCAGAGCGCTGCACGACATCGCCGGGCTCGATGCCATGCGCGCGCAGATGGCGCAGGATCGCATCGGCGTCGAACGGTTCCACGCGCACGCAGAAATGATCCATGTTGCGGCCTTCCTTGCCCGGCGCGGCGCCGCCCTGGCGGCCGAGCGTGCCGGCCACGTCGACCAGATCGATCAGCGCCCGGCCGGCGCGAAGCTGGATCATGTCGAGGTCGGCCAGAACGCATTCGACATGGCAGCCGAGCACGTCGCAATAGAAGCGTTCCATCACCGCCATGTCGCGGACGCGCAGCACGACATGATCGATGTCGAAGATCCTGATGGGCGAAGGGTCGGTCATCGTCGGTCTCTTTCGCTCGTTCCGGGCGCGCAGGCATGGCCATTATGGACGGAGCCGGTCGCGGTTGACCACGGGCAACCGGCGAATTGCAGACCCGGATTGACTGGCATCCGCGCTTCCCTAGAGTGACTGGCAAGAAACCGGGGGACAATACCATGACCGATCTCGATCTCTGTTACACGCCGGCAACCGTGCTGGCCGACCGCATCCGCAAGAAGCAGCTCTCCCCGGTCGAGCTGATGAAAAATACGCTGGCGCGGATCGACAAGATCAATCCGAAGCTCAACTGTTTTGCCTTCGTCTACCCCGACGAGGCGCTCGCCAAGGCAAAGCAGGCCGAACAGGCCGTCATGCAGGGCGGCAAACTTGGCTCGCTGCATGGCGTGCCGCTGGCGATCAAGGATCTGACACCGACCAAGGGCAAGCGCACGACGCTTGGCTCCTATGCGTTCGAGCATAACGTGCCGGATCGCGATGCCGTCATCGTCACGCGCCTGACCCACGAGGCGGGCGGCATCATGGTCGGCAAGACGACGACGCCCGAGTTCGCCTACTCGAGTTACACCGAAAGCCCGCTCTGGGGCATCACGCGTAACCCGTGGAACACCGACCGCTGCCCCGGCGGCAGCTCGGGCGGTTCGGGTGCGGCCGTCGCGACCGGCTGTGTGCCGATCGCCGAGGGCACCGACATGGGCGGCTCGGTGCGCATTCCCGCTGCCTGGTCGGGCACGGTCGGGCTGAAGCCGAGCATCGGGCGCATTCCGATGGATATCCTGCCTTCGGTCTATGACAGCATTTCGCATTTCGGACCGCTCGCGCGGACGATCGACGATGCGCGGCTTTTCCTCGATGCGGCGCAGGGCCCGCACGATATCGACATCATGTCGAACGGCACGCGCGTCGAATTGCCGGATCCGACGCCCGGCGACATCGGGGGCATGAAATTCGCGATGGACGTCGATCTCTCCTGCTACTGGATCGATCCCGAGGTCGAGCGCAATGTGCGCGAAGCCGCGAAGGCGCTTCAGGCGGCCGGCGCGACGGTCGAGGAGGTCGAGCTCGACTGGGATCGCCGCTTCAACGATACGTGGACGGAACTATGGGCCGTGTTCATGTCGGGCTATTTCGGCGACAAGCTCGACGCGTTTCGCGACAAGATGGATCCCAATGTCGTGGCGCTGATCGAACAGGGCAATGCGATGTCGGCGACGCATTACAAGCGGCTCGAGATCGAGCGCACCGACCAGTGGAACCGCTTTCGCCCGATCATCGAAAAGTACGATGCATTTCTCTGCCCGACGATGGCGATTCCGGCACCGCCGGTCGGCGGCAGCGAGGCCGATTTCCAGGCGAAATCCGGCGACGGGCTCTATCATGGGCAGGATATGACAGCGCTCTTCAACAATATCCCGCAATGCCCGGCGCTCTCGGTGCCGGCCGGCTGGAGCAAGGACGGACTGCCGGTCGGGCTGCAGATCGTGACGCGGCGCTTCCGCGAAGACACGGCCTTGCGCATCGGCCGCGCGCTCGAGCTGCAGCGGCCCTGGGCGGACAAAAGGCCGCCGATTTGACGATGCGGCGCCGTTGCAGGTTGCCTTGTGACGGCTCGGGCCCGGCGCTAGGCTCGCTGCAACGCCTGTTCCGCCAGCGAAAGGCCGTCCGGTGACGACATACGACTCCAAACGCGTCGCGCATATCCATCGCGAGCTGCACGACCATCTGCCGTCGGATTCGGCGTTGCGGGTGAAGGCGCTCGAAAGCCTGCTCGTGGAAAAGGGCATGCTGAACCGCGCGGCGGTCGATCAATGGATCGAGCTCTATACCGACGAGATCGGACCGAAACGCGGCGCACAGGTCGTCGCGCGCGCATGGAGCGATCCTGCCTACAAAAAACGCCTGATCGGGAACGCGACCGCGGCAATCGACGAGTTCGGTTTCACCGGCAGCGCCACAGCACATCTGCGCGCCGTCGAGAACACGAGGGACGTCCACAACCTCGTCGTCTGCACGCTGTGTTCCTGTTACCCGGTCTCGATCCTCGGCATTGCGCCGAGCTGGTACAAGGCGAACGAGTATCGCGCACGCGCCGTGCGCGAGCCGCGATCGGTGCTCGCCGAGTTCGGCGTATCGATCGGCGACGAGGTCGAGGTCCGCGTCTGGGACAGCACGGCCGAGCTGCGCTACATGGTGATCCCGGAACGGCCGGCCGGCACCGAGGGCTGGGACGAGAACCGGCTGGCTGCGCTGGTCTCCCGCAATTCGATGATCGGCACCGACCGAGATCTGTCACCGGCACGCAAGGCGCCGCAGCGATGAGCGTCTTCGACATGGACAAAATCTGATGGATGGTCCGCACGATCTCGGCGGACGGCAATTCTTCGGCCCGGTCACGGTCGACGAGCCCGAGGAAGCGTTCCATTCCGACTGGGAAGCACGCATGTGGGGGATCGATCAGGCGCTAAGCCCGGTGCCGGGAGTGAATCTCGACTGGTGGCGTCATGTGCGCGAGCTGATCGATCCGGTCGACTATCTGACGCGACCCTATTTCGACCAGTGGATGCAAATCGAGGCGGCGCTGCTGATCGATTCCGGGGTCGCGACGATCGAGGAAATCGTGAGCGGCAAAGCGGCGACGGCCAGTCCGGATCTGGAACCGCCGATCGGGCCCGAGAAAGTGCGCGCGGCCTCGAAGCATGTGACGCGCTACGACCGCGCGGACGGACCGCCGCCGTCGTTCCGGGTCGGCGCCAATGTACGCGCGAACGCGGTGGGTGCGCCCGGCCACACGAGACTGCCCGCCTATGTGCGCGGACGCGTCGGCCGGATCGAGCGGTTCTGCGGCGCGCATGTTTTTCCCGATGCGCATGCGCGCGGCATCGACCGCGCCGAGCCGCTTTATACCGTGCGCTTCGAGGCGGAAGAGCTCTGGCCCGAGGCGCGCGCGGCGGATGCGAAGGAGCGCCGCGCCTGCGTCCATCTCGATCTGTGGGAGAGCTATCTTGAGCCCGCATGACGGCCATAACGATCATCCGAACGCTCCGCTCGCGGCGCGGAGCCCATCTGTGGCGCCGCTCGCAGCGCGGGACGGGCAACCCGGTTTCGACGAGCCGTGGCAGGCGGAGCTGATGGCAATCGCGCATACGCTCGCCACGCAGGGATTGTTCACGCAAGGCGAATGGTCGGAAGCGCTCGGGGCCGAACGCGCGCGCGATGCCGCCGGCGGCGTGCCGGACGATCAGGAACATTATTACGAGGCGGCGCTGCGCGCGCTCGAAAAACTCACGACGGCGCGCGGTGCCGTGACCGACGCGATGCTCGATGCGAGGCAGGCGCAATGGCATCGCGCCTACGAGAAGACGCCGCATGGCGATCCGGTCCGGCTGGAGGCGGGGGACCAAGACTGATTTGTTCGCGACCAGTAATTTCCTACTCCCCTTGCGGGGGAGGGTTAGGGTGGGGGGTAATGCCGCTCTCGCTCTGACGGCAGTGCGTCACGCACGAACCCCTCCCCCTTCACCCTCCTGCACGCCGCGGTCGGCCGCGGCAGACCGCGGCAGGGGGAGGGGGTAAACCGAAGCCTCTCTCTTGGAGAGCAGGTTTCCACCGGAGACTCGTTTCATGCCCCGCACCGGCGGACAGATCCTGATCGACCAGCTTCTCATCAACGGCGTCGAGCGCGCGTTCTGCGTTCCCGGTGAGAGCTATCTCGCGGCGCTCGATGCGCTCTACGAAGTGCGCAACCGGATCGAGCTGATCGTCTGCCGGCAGGAAGGCGGTGCCGCCTACATGGCCGAGGCCGACGGCAAGATGACCGGCCGGCCCGGCATCTGCTTTGCGACGCGCGGTCCCGGTGCAACCAACGCTTCGGTCGGCGTACATGTCGCATTCCAGGATTCGACACCGATGATCCTCTTCGTTGGCGACGTGGCGCGCGAACAGCGCGACCGCGAGGCCTTCCAGGAAGTCGATTTCCGGCAGATGTTCGCCCCGCTCGCGAAATGGGTGGTGCGCATCGACGAGGCCGCGCGCATTCCCGAACTGCTGAGCCAGGCGTTCCATCGCGCCATGAGCGGAAGGCCCGGCCCCGTTGTCGTCGTTCTGCCCGAGGACATGCTGACCGACGAGGTCGATGTTGACGATGCCGGCAAGGCGATGCCGATGCAGGCGCATCCCGCCCCCGAGGCGATGCAGCAACTGCGCGCGATGATCGAGAGATCGGAGCGGCCGTTCATGATCGTCGGCGGCGGCACATGGGACCAGCAGGCGACCAGGGATATCGCTGCCTTCGCCGAAGCGATGAACCTGCCGACCGGCGCCTCGTTCCGTTGCCAGAGTTATTTCGACAACGACCACCAGCTCTATGCCGGCGATGTCGGGATCGGCGTCAATCCGAAACTGGCCGAACGCATCCGCGATACCGATCTGCTGATCGCGGCGGGCGCGCGGCTCGGCGAGATGACGACAAGCGGCTATACGCTGGTGACGCCGCCGGTGCCGAAACAAACGCTCGTGCATATCCATCCGGGCGCCGAAGAGCTCGGCCGCGTCTATCAGCCGACGCTGGCAATCAATGCCGGCATGGCCGAATTCTGCGCGGCCGCGCGTGCGCTGAAACCGGTCGATGCAAATTCGCGCCGTTCATGGACGGAGAACGCGCGAGCCGAGTATCTGCAATGGACCAAAGAAGTGCAGTGCGTCGGCCCGATCCAGATGGCCAAAGTGGTGCGCACGATCCGCGAGGCGACGCCGCCCGATACGATGATCTGCAACGGCGCCGGTAACTTCTCCTCGTGGTTCCATGTGTTTCATCGCTACTGCTTCTATCGCGCGCAGCTCGCGCCCACGAATGGCTCGATGGGATACGGTGTGCCGGCGGCGGTCGCAGCGAAGCTTCGATATCCGGAGCGCGTCGTGATCGCGGCCGCGGGCGATGGCGATTTCCTGATGAACGGCCAGGAATTCGCGACCGCCGTGCAGTATGGCGCGAACATCATCGTGCTGGTGGTCAATAACGGAATGTACGGCACGATCCGCATGCATCAGGAGCGCGACTATCCCGGCCGCGTCGTCGGCACCGATCTGCATAATCCGGATTTCGCCGCCTATGCGCGCGCCTTCGGCGGCCATGGCGAGACGGTGCGGACGACGGCCGAGTTCAGGCCGGCACTGGAACGCGCGATGAAAGCGGGCAAGCCCGCGATCATCGAACTGCCGATCGATCCCGAGGCGCTGACCATCCGCCGGACGCTGAGCGAGATCCGCGGGACGCGGTAGGGCGCGCGGCCTCCGTTACATCGTCATCTGTGCGAATTAGAAAGGTTGCATCGGCCCGGTGGATGCCCGGGTCGAGCTTGTCCTCGGGCCGGCCTGCGGCCGGACCCGGGGGCCCAGGCATGACGAATTCATTTTTTGTGCCTGTGCTGCACACCAGCGATCGTGTCCGATAACACGCCCGCTCACACCCGTTCGATATGCGCCCTGATGGCGCCGGTTGCCGCATCGATCCAGCCCGAGCGGCGGGCATAGTCGATCATCCCGGTCGCCTGATCGTTCCATGCCTTGTCGTCAGCCCGGCCGGCGAGCTTTCGTAACGCCGCCTCGGCGATCCAGGCATGCTCGCTGCCGTCTTCATGCAACCGACCGACCGCGCCGAGAGCGCGGCCGAGCGCGTCGCGGTCCATGCCAGCGGGCGCCGTCACCTTGAAGGCACGGAAATTGTCGGGATCGTCGAGGCGCGGGCCGCGCCCGGTATCGAGGCTGATGATCATTCCATTGTCCTATTCTTCAGAGAGTGTCGTCACAGCGTCGATTGCCCGGTGCGCCCTATTCCGCCGGCATCCGGAACGGCTTGGGATCGACGAAGCGGCGCAGCACGTTCTCGGTCATGCGGCTCACGTTGTTGTCGTAGTTGTTGTGCGCAAGCGCGCTCGCCCAGGAGATCGAGCCGGTCGAGAAGACAGCACCCCCGCCCGGCGTTTCGAAAAACGTCACATCGGCGCGCACGTTCGCATTGTCGCGGCCCGACATCGCCGGCGTCGCGGAATAAATTTCTTCGGGTACCAGCATGACCGCATTGGAGTGCATGAGCGAGCTTGCGATCCGCAGCGTGTGCCAGGGCGTGCCGAGTTTCGTATCGACCCAGTCGAGCTCGAGCCCGGCGGCACCGCCGCCGATCGACCCGAAATCGCCGAGCCGTTCCTTCGGATCGATGCCCTGCATGATGAAGCCCGCGCGCGCATCGGCAGCGTCGGGTTGAAACTCGAAGTAGGACGAGACGTCGAAACCCTGGGCCACGAATCCGACGCCGACCAGCGATTGCGGCGGCCGGCCGTTGCGCCGCCAGAGCCCGCCATACTCGCCGGTGAAGCTCATGTAATATTCGCCGCTATCGGCTTCCCAGTCGCGCACGCCGTCTTCGGAGCGGCGCAGCTCGATGACGCCGGGCAAGGTCTCGTGGAAACCGATGCGCCAGTAGAATCCGTTGGCACCGAGATAGGCGAAGCGCCCGCCATCGCGGATCCAGGCGCCGAGTGCGTCGTGCATCGGCGTCGACCAGTATTCCGGATGCGAGCCGGTGACGACGGACTTGTAGCGCTGCAGCAGCGCGATGCCCTCATTGTGCAGATCCTCGTCGGTCGCGACGTCGTATTCGATGCCCTTCGCCTCGAGCCAGTCGGTGATGTGCGTATCGGCATTGAACTGCCACGGCGCGCCGCCGGCGCAGATCCAGCCGGTCATATGGCCGGGCCGCATGTTGAGGATCGGCCGCAGGCGCGAGGAATAGCAGACGCCGCTGCCATCGATATGGGTGTCGTAGAAGGAAAGGCCGTATTCCGGATGGGTCCAGAGGAAGAGATCCTCGGCGCCGTAGGAGATGACATGACCCATAGTATGCTCGCCGCCACCCGAGGGCAGCGTGCTCGTCTCGTTGGCATAGGCCATGTAGGAGCATGTCGGCACCAGGAACAACGTGTCGGCAGTTGCCTTGCCCTTGGGCGCGCGCACGAAGAACGGCACGCGCTCGATCTCCTCGCCCTGCTGCAGCCGCGCGCAGTAGATGCCGCTCTTTAATCCGGCCGGAATCTCGAACTCGAAATCGACCTCCCAGCCGGCATCGTAGATATCGTCCTCGTGGAAATGGATCGCGCCATATTGTTCGGGCGTTGCGACCCAGCTCATCGAGCTGCCGTCCCAGTTATGGCCCTTCATGCCGCGTGCCGGCAGATTGAGCAGCGTTCCATCGAGCCGCGCATCCGAACGATCGGAAATCCGGTCGGTCTTGATGTCGCGGCCGAAATCCCACGCACCGAACACGACATCGCGCAGCGCAGCCGGCACGGTGGCGCCGGCGAGCGCCTCGATCGCCGCATCGTCGAGCGCGGCTGACGCCAAACGCGGCCGGTCGATCTTGCCGTTATAGCGCGCGATCGGCCGCAATCCCTTGGCGAGAAACGCGGCCATCGAGAGCGGCACGCCATTGTCGCCGTCGATATGGCCGGCAGCCGCCAGCCTCGCGACCTCGATGGGTCCACCCACAATCGGATCGAGCGGGCGCTGGATCAGCCGCGCGATGCCGGTCTCGGCATCGAACGTTGCGGCGATGAAATACCATTGCCGCGCATGGAGCGCCGTGCCGCTGCCAATGCGATCGACCTGGCCTTTCTCGTCGCCGAGCAGCAAGGTCGCTTCGCCTTCGTCGATCGCGAGCGCAAAGCCGCGGCGCTGGATGTCGCACCATTTGCCGATGATCGCCTGGCGGTCGCGGTCGGGCGTCGTCGGCCAGATATAGGCCGTGAGCGTGAAACTGCTGAGGCCCGACAGCCGCACATCGTCGTCGACGATCGCGCAGGATCCCGCCTTGATCTCCTGGCGCCTGCCCTTGTAGGTGCCGGCGATGGATGAATCGACAACGGTCTCCTTGAAACCCGCACCCTTCGGATTGAGATCGCCGCAGCGCAGCCGGACGATGTCGGCACGATAATCGCCGCCGCCCAGCGCATTGACCATGAATTTGATGCGCTCGCCGGGATGCGCGCTCAGTGTGTCGGGATAGGCGACGAGACGACGCGTCACGGCAGATCCTCCTCGCGCAGCTCTTCGCCCGTGGCATGGTGCCAGCGCAGCTTGAAGATCGCCCATTCCGCTTCTTCGGGGCTGGAATAGACCTTGTCGTGATAGATCCGCGGCGGCTCGTTGCGGACGCCGGTGAGCTGAGCCAGCACCCATTCCTGGTACGGCTTGCGGCGGATCAGGATGTATCGCTGGTCGAGCGGCAGCGAGCGCATGACGGTCAGGACCGCCTGCAGCTCCGGCGAATGAATGCCGACCGGTTGGGCGCGAAACTCCGCGGCCAGGTCGAGACGTTTCGGATCGATCGTGAACATGGCGACTGCCCCCTCTCAGCCGTCGTTTGATTGCCGTTTCCCATAGTGGCGGCGGCGCGGCGGCGAGGCAAGGTTGCTTGATGCGCGATGCGAAAAATGCCGGGCGCTTTCGTCGCACCCGATCCGGCATCGCCATCGCAATGCCGCGCGACGACAATCAGGGGATCGGGATCAGGGGATCGGGCAGGCCCGGTATTTGGGCAGATCGGGATAGGTGCGCAGGATCGCCTCCATGAGATGCCGCCCGGCCGTGGTCGGCGGGAAACGCGGCGGATCGTCCGGACCGGCGCAGACCGGGAGGCAGCGGATCTCGGTCGCGTAATCGACATTGCCGAAGAAGGCCAGCGACAGGCGCTCACGGCCGCTGCGATTGATGACACGATGGCGCGTCGCGCTGAAGCGCCCGTTGGTCCAGCGCGCCATCAGGTCGCCGATATTGACGACATAGGCGCCCGGGATCGGCGGCACCGGAATCCATTCGCCGGCCGCGTTCTCGACCTCGAGCCCGCCGACCGTGTCCTGCCAGAGAAGGGCGAAGGCCTCATAGTCGGAATGCGCGCCGATGCCGCTGCCGGAATCGCCTGGCGCGGTCGCGGCGTAATAGTTGATGTTCATGATGCTGGCCGGCTTGGTGACCAGTTTCATGAAATAGTCCTCGTCGAGCCCGAGTCCGAGCGCGAAGAGCCGGAAGATGTCGCGCGCGAGAACCTGCATCGCCGCGTAATAGGCGCCGACGATCGGGCCGAAATCGGCCGGCTCGCGCGGCCAGACATTCGGACCGAACACGATATTGCCGGCACGATAATCGGGATCGTCCTCCGGCGTTTCGGGGCCGATCTTGAATGCTTCGCGCACGTCCTTGGGCTTGCTGGTGTCCGGCGTCACCTCGAACGGCCCGATATAGCCGCGATGGTTCGCCGTCACGTTGAGATGCAGCGCGCGCTTTTCCGCGTCCGGGCGGTGGAAGAATTCGCGCGACACCGCGAGCGTGCGCTCGATCAGTTTCTGATCGACGCCGTGATTGGTCAGATAGAGAAAGCCTACCTGCTCGCAGGCGCGCGCCAGTTTCACGCCGACCGCGCGACGCGCCGCCGCATCGCCTGTGAAGTAGGGCTGGAGATCGATCAGCGGGACCGCATCGAAATCGGTCAGCATGGATGCAATCCTAGCGCGCCTGTCGCCGCAACGCCCGACCCGGCTTCGCGCCGGTCGATTTGCCGTGCTGCCAGACCGGCTCTCCGGCGACGAACACGGTCTCGATGCCGGCCGCGGGTTGTGCGGGTTGCTCGAAGGTCGCGCGATCGAGCACCGTCTCCGGGTCGAACAGCACCAGATCGGCATGCGCGCCCGGCAGCAACCGGCCGCGACCCTTCAGGCCGAACCGCTCCGCCGGCAGACCGGTCATGCGGCGGATCGCCTCCTGCATCGTGAAGAGGCCAACATCGCGCGCGTAATGACCGAGCACGCGCGGAAAGCTGCCCCAGAGCCGCGGATGCGGATGCGCGTCGTGTGGCAGCCCGTCCGAGCCGATCATCGCTTCGCGGAACGAGAGAATGCGACGCACGTCGTCCTCGTCCATCGAGAAATAGACGGCGCCGGCCGGCTGCAACCGCTGCGCCGCTTCGTGCCGATCCATGTTCCAGTCGCGTGCGATGTCGTTGAGATAGCGGCCGGCCTGTGTCGGTTCCGCCTTGGACCAAGTGACGAGGATGCGATCGGCACCCTCGATGAAATCCGGATCGAGCACGGTCGAGGACGCGGCATAGGGATAGACGTCGACGCCGAGATTCTGACGCGCCATCGCGGCCGCGAGTTTCGGGAGCGTCTCTTTGGTGCGGCCGAAATGCGCGGCGCCGGCCACCTTGAAATGCGAGATCACGACCGGCACGTTCGCGGCGCGTCCGATCGCGAAGGCCTCGTCCATCGCGGCGTCGACCTCGGCGCTCTCGTTGCGCATGTGGGTCGTATGGATCGCGCCGGCCGGCGC
>JAWXBK010000054.1:0-47348 GCA_034439975.1 Rhodospirillaceae bacterium
CGTGTAGCCCGCCGCCCAAGCCGGGCAGCGATATTGTGGGCTTCGCGCTGGCGTCGGCGGGCTACACGCTCCCAACCGTGCCGCTGCCGGAAGGCAATCCGACGGATCTCACGATTGCCGATCTCGCCGCCGGCACGGTTCCGGCTGCAGCGATTCCGGCCGGCGCACAGGGCCAGGGCGATTTCGGCAGCACGGCCGTGACCGCGGCACCGCTGGCCGCCCTGCCCATCCCGGAAGCGGCGGAACCGCTCTCTGGCGTCTGGGGCGTCCAGGTCGGCGCCTTCAGCAAGTTCGCCGCCGCCCATAACGCCGCACTCTATGCGAGCCAGCGCGCCGCGGCCCAGTTGCAGAATGCGCGGGTCCAGATCGAAGAGATCAAGAACGAGCTCGGTACGATCTATCGCGCGCGCCTGATTGGCCTCGACGAGCAGACCGCGCATACCGCCTGCACGCAGCTTCGCGCGTTCGACCAGCCCTGCATCGTGCTGAAGTCCGGCGCGATCGTCGCGATGAACCCGGTCAACTAACCGGGCACAACGCGACGGCCGCATCGCGCGGCAGCCCCCTCTCGAACCAACGACGTTCAATCCGGCGCGCCGCTCTCGCCGGCCCGTGCCCGACGGCGACCGCGACCCAGCATCTGTTGCCGCACCCGGTTTGGCCGGAATCGAAAGCGACGGAGAAAGATCACGGCCGGACATGGACGGATCCGACATCGAGGCACCGCATCGCCATGGCCTCCTCGCGAAGGGTCGCTGGCCGGTCCTGCTGCTGATCTGCGGCGGTATCTGGCTGCATGCAGCCGACACCACCGTGGTCGCGACCATCATGCCCGATGCCGTTACCGAACTGGGCGGTCTCGCCTGGGTCGCGTGGGCGTGGATGCTGGAGCTGGTCGGCGCGATTGTCGCCGCCGCAGCGTGCGGATTTCTCGCAGCCCGTTATGGCACCGGACGCATGACCGCACTCGCAGCCGGCGGTTTCGCGATCGGCTGCATGGTGACGGCCCTCTCCTGGGACATGGGCGGGTTTCTGGCGGGCCGCCTGCTGCAAGGCATTGGCGGCGGCGCGATGGTGGCACTCTGTCATATCGGCGTCGCGGCCTGCTTCCCCGAGCGGCTCTGGATACGCGCCTATGCCGCCGTGGCGATCGTCTGGGGCACCTCGGCGCTGATCGGACCGCTGGTCGGCGGGTTTTTCGCGGAGATCGGCTTCTGGCGGGGCGCCTTCTGGGCGTTTGCATCGCAGGCCGTCCTGATCGTCATCGCGGCACCGGCGTTGCTGCGCCGGGCAACGGCGCATGTCGATCGCAAGGCCAGCGGCGTCCCCGTGCGCTCGCTCTTGTTCCTCGTGCCGGCAGTTCTGGTCATCGGCCTCGGCGGCGTGGTCGAGATCTGGTGGGTATCGCTGCTGGCCGTGCTTGTCGGCATCGCACTGTTGGGCACGTGTCTGGCCGCCGATCGTCGCGGTCCGGTTTCGCTGCTGCCACGTGAATCATTGGGCGTTCCCCACGTATCGGCCGGATTGCTGATGGCGTTCCTGCTGCCGTTGTCGGCGATCTCGTTTTCCACCTACGGGCCGCTGCTGCTGCAACGCCTGCATGGATTGTCGCCGCTCGAGTTCGGCTATCTCGCGGCCCTGGAATCGGTCGCCTGGTCGCTCACCGCACTGTTCATCGCGCGGTGGCCGCTCGTCGACGAGCAACGATGCATCCGGGTCGGCGGTTTCGTCGTGGTTGCCGCAATCGGATTGTTTGCCTATGCGATGCCGCGGGGCGCGACCGGCCTCGTGGTGCTGGCCGCGCTCATGCAGGGCGGCGGCTTTGGCCTGTGCTGGGCCTATGTGACGCGGCGCGTGGTGGCGGCGGCACTTCCCGCCGATCGCGAACGGGCGGCAGGCGCGCTGCCGACGGTGCAGATGCTCGGTTACGCGGTGGGCGCGGCCGCCGCCGGCATCGTTGCCAACGGATTGGGCTTCGCCTCGACAACAGGCGGCGGCGGCGACGCCGATCGGATCATTAACGAGAATGTCGCGGCCTGGATCTTCCTCGCGTTCATACCGCTCGGGCTGGGCGGCATCGTCGCCGCGTGGCGACTCTCGCGTCCCTGAGCGACGCGTCTAGTGTCCGGCGCCGGGTGCGAATTCGACGCCGCTCTCGGTCAGTTGCGCGACCAGCGCATCCTGCAGCCGCTTTAGCCCCGCCACATCGCGCGCCTCGCAGCGGGCAACCAGCACGGCCTGCGTGTTCGAGGCACGCAGCAGCCACCAGCCATCCTTCGTGCGGACCCGTACGCCATCGACCTCTGACACATCGGCGCCGGATGCGGCGAGACGGGCCGCGACCTCGGTGACGACAGCGACCTTGCGCGCCTCGTCGCAGGGAATGCGCAGCTCTGGTGTGTTGACGACCGACGGCAGCGCATCGCGCATCGCGGCCAGGCTCGTCGTGCCCGCCGCCAGGATCGACAACAGCCGGATCGCGGCATAGAGCGCGTCGTCGTAGCCGAGATAGCCGTCGGCGAAGAAGATATGGCCGCTCATCTCGCCGGCGAGCGGCGCATTGGTCTCGGCCATCTTCGTCTTGATCAGCGAATGGCCGGTCTTCCACATCAGCGGCTTGCCGCCGAGCCGGGCGATCTCGTCGAACAGAACCTGACTCGCCTTCACATCGGCGATAATTGTTTCGCCGGGGCGCCGCGCCAGAAGCTCGCGCGCGAAAATGACCATGAGCTGGTCGCCCCACAGGATGCGGCCTTCGCCGTCGACCACGCCGATCCGATCGCCGTCGCCGTCGAAGGCAATGCCGGCATCGCATGTCTCACGCCGCACCGTCTCGATCAGATCGGCGAGGTTTTCCGGCACGGTTGGATCGGGATGATGGTTCGGAAATGTCGCGTCGATTTCCTCGTACATCAGAATGTGACGCCCGGGCAGGCGCTTCACCACGCGCGCCATCGCCTCACCCGCCGCACCATTGCCGGCATCCCAGGCAACCGTCAGATCGCGGCCCGGCCTGAAATCCTGCACCATCCGGTTCACATAGTCGGTCAGGAGATCGCGCATCTCGACCTTGCCGCGCGCTTCTTCGCACCAGCGGCCCTCGGCGGCGATGTCGCCGAGCCGCTTGATGTCCTGGCCGAAGAACGAGCGCTTGCCGAGCATGAACTTGAAACCGTTCATGTCGGGCGGATTATGAGAGCCGGTCACCATGATGCCGCCGCCGGCGCCGAGCGTGACCGTCGCGAAATAGAGCATCGGCGTCGGGCCAAGCCCGAGGCGCCAGACTTCGATGCCGCAGGCCATCAACCCCTTGACCAAAGCGGCCTCGAGCAGCGGGCTGGAGGCGCGACCGTCGCGCGCGACGCAGGCCGTCGCCGCACCGCTTTCGCGCAGAATTGTGCCGAAGGCGCGGCCGATCGCCCAGGCGTCGCGCTGCGAAAGATTGTCGTCGACCGTGCCGCGGATATCGTACTCGCGCAGGATCGTCGGATCGAAGCGATGCGTTTCGCTCATGCGCCGGGCGTCCGTGACGGCGTCTGTGTCGGGCGACCGAGGCTGCTGTAGGAAAAACCCGCCGCCGCCATCGTTGCCGGATCGTAGATGTTGCGCAGGTCGACGACGACCGGGCGGCGCATCTGCGATTTCATCCGGCCAAGGCTGAGTGCCCGGAACTCGTTCCATTCGGTCAACACGACCAGCGCATCGGCGCCGTCCATCGCCGCGTAGGCATCGGCGCAATATTCGAGATCGGGCAAAAGCTTGCGCGCCTCTTCCATGCCTTCGGGATCGAAGGCGCGGATGCGAGCACCCTGGGCGACCAGGGTCGGCAGGATGGCGAGGCTCGGCGCATCGCGCATGTCGTCGGTGTTCGGCTTGAAAGTGAGGCCGAGCACGCCGATCGTCTTGCCGTCGACCGAACCGCCACAGGCCGCCGCGATGCGACCGGCCATGGTTTCCTTCCGCGCGTCGTTGACGGCCACCACAGTTTCAATGATGCGCAGGGGCGACCCGGATTTCTGCGCGGTGCGAACCAGCGCCAGCGTGTCCTTGGGAAAGCAGGAGCCGCCATAACCGGGCCCCGGATGCAGGAACTTGCGCCCGATCCGCCCGTCGAGGCCCATGCCGCGCGCCACGTCATGCACATCGGCGCCGACCTGCTCGCAGAGATCGGCAATCTCGTTGATGAACGTAATCTTGGTCGCGAGAAAACTGTTCGCCGCATATTTGATCAGCTCGGCCGTCTCGAGGCCGGTAAACACGATCGGCGTCTCGATCAGATACAGTGGGCGATAGAGCACGCGCATGGTCTCGCGTGCGCGGTCGGTCTCGGCGCCGATCACGATCCGGTCGGGCCGCATGAAATCGTTGATCGCCGAGCCTTCGCGCAGAAATTCGGGATTGGAGACGACATCGAATTCTGCATCGGGTCTCGTTTCGCGCACGATGCGCGCGACCTCGCGCCCAGTGCCGACCGGCACCGTCGATTTCGTCACGATGACCGTATAGCCGTCGAGTGCCGCCGCAATCTCGCGGGCGGCGTCATAGACGAAAGAGAGGTCGGCGTGACCGTCACCCCTTCGGCTCGGCGTGCCGACCGCGATGAAGACCGCATCCGCTTTCGAAACCGCCGACTTGAGATCCGCGGAAAAGCCGAGACGCCCCGCCTTCACATTGTTGGCGACCATCTGGTCCAGGCCAGGCTCGAAAATCGGCATGCGGCCTTCGCGCAGCGACGCTATGCGGCTCGCATCCTTGTCGATGCAATCGACATCGACGCCGAACTCGGAGAAACAGGCGCCGGAAACGAGGCCGACATAGCCCGCGCCGATCATGGCGATGCGCATCGCAGGCGTCCTTTCAGTCGATCGAGAGGCGGCCGAGCACGGCACCGATCCGGGCGCCGATCTCGGGATGACGCAGTGCATAGGCGATGTTCGCCTCGACGAATCCGGCCTTGTCGCCGCAATCGTAGCGCGTTCCCTCGAAGCGGTAGCCGTGGAACGGCGCCTCACCGATCATGCCGGCAAGCGCATCGGTAAGCTGGATTTCGTTGCCGGCACCACGCTGATGGCGCGCCAGCAATGCGAAGACCCGCGGCTGCAGGATGTACCGGCCGATCACCGCAAGCCGCGACGGCGCGCGCGCCGGATCGGGCTTCTCGATCAGCCCTTTTACCTCGACGAGACGCCCGTCTTGCTTGCCGGGCGAGAGGACGCCGTAGCGGTTGGTGTGTTCCTGGGCGACTTCCATGACCGCGATCATGTTGCCGCCGACGCGCTCATGCGCATCGAGCATCTGCTTGAGGCAACCGGGCTCGGCCAGAATGAGATCGTCGGGTAGCAGCACCGCGACCGGCTCGTCGCCGACCAGTGCATGCGCGCACCAGACCGCATGACCGAGGCCGAGCGGCTCCTGCTGGCGGACATAGGCGATGCGGCCCGGCTCGAAATCGAGCGCGGCCAGTTCGGCACGCTGCTTTTCCTTGCCGCGATCGGCCAGCTCGCGTTCGAGCTCGGGCGCGCGGTCGAAATGATCCTCGATCGCGCTCTTGCCGCGTCCCGTCACGAAAATGAAATCCTCGATGCCGGCGGCGCGCGCTTCCTCGACCGCATACTGGATCAGCGGCTTGTCGACGACCGGCAGCATTTCCTTGGGCACAGACTTGGTGGCCGGCAGGAACCGCACGCCGAGCCCGCCGACGGGGAAAATCGCCTTGCGCACACGTTGGGTCATATCGGTTTACCGGCGATGGGTTCAAGGAATCGCGCGACGAAGCCGCGGATTGGCTCGCGTCTTGTGCCACGGTGTCGCGCAAGGGTGCAACCGAGGGCGGGGGGAAAAGGTTCCCATTCAGCGCCCGGTCAGAAGGTCGCGCGCCTCGTTGATCCGGGCCGCGAACCAAGCCGATCCGCCCTGATCCGGGTGAAATTTGAGCATCAGCCGATGGTGGGCGGCCTTGATTGCAGCCTCGTCCGCGCCCGGCTCGAGGCCGAGGATGCGATACGCCTCTTCCCGCGTCATGGAAGACCCGCCGCCGGTACCTTCCGTGCCCGCATCGCCATCGGCGCCGGCCTGGTCCCGCCATTCGGGTCCGTACTCGCGGTCGAGATAAGCGGCGAGCACCTGGGCAGACGCCGGATCGTCGCGGCATTCGGCAAGCAATGACAGCAGCGCTGGCAGATCGAGGTCCGACAGCATGCGCCCGCGATAGGCACCCTCGCGTACCGAACCGTCCAGTGCGCCGCTATCGTGATCGAGCGTCACGCTGAAGAAACGCGTGTCGAGCGACGAGGCCTGGCCCTCGCGCGGCGGGCCGCCGAAAGTCCCGGCGTTCGCCGCCCGTCGCCGCGCGCGCATCCGGGCGAAGATCGGCAGTGCCATCGCCGCCAGCATCATCACGATACCAAGGCGTCCGCCCGCCGCGAGCCAGACCAGCCCGACGACCCCGAAGCCGACGGCGAGAACCTTGACGCTGAAGACAAGCTTTTTCGGATCCGCCCGCACGAACGCGCGCAAACCGAACAGCAGGAGCACCAGCAGCAGGACGCCGATGAAGAAATAGGCGAGCGTCATTGGATCCCTATCGGCTCTTTGCCCCGAGCTGCTCCAGAAGCAGCCGCGCCGGCCGGCCGGATTTGCGCGAAAAGTCGACCAGCGCCTTGCGCCCGCCCGCGGCAAACACGGCAACCGCCGCCAGCAGGTCGCGCAATTGCTGCGCGCTCGCGGCATCGAAAGGACAATAGGCGCCGCGCGTCAGGTTCGCGATCTGTTTAAATGCCATTGCCGCGTTCGGGTCGCCGCCTTCGTGGAAAATGAAACAGGGCACGCCGAGCAATCCGAGTTCGCCGGCGGTATGACAGAGCGCATCGACATCTTCTTCCATAGCGTCGCCGACAAAGACCAGCGCGTCGACCTTGCCCTGCTTCGCCTGGTCGCGCGCGTGACGTAGCACCTTGCCGATCTGGGTACGGCCGCCAACACAGAAGACCTGCCGCATCTCCGCCAGCAGGGCGTCGGCCGTGTGATGCCAGGGTGCGGCGTGGAACTCGCCGAAGCCGCGATAGAAGATGAGCTGGATATCGAGCCCGCCGAGCTGGGCGGTCTCGACGAACATCTGGCTCTGAATATGGCTCGCGCTGTCCCAGCGCGGCTGCCGGCTGGCGGTCGCGTCCATCGCGAAGATCAGCCGGCCGCGCCGGCCGCCGGTCGCCGGCGCCGGGGTCGCCGCCAGCTTCTCGAGGAACGCCGCGACATTGTTGTCGCCGGTCTTGGTCGGAACCTTGCCGCCCGTCTTGGCCATCGATGCTCCGTCCCGGGGAAGCCGGGATCAGCCCCTAATCTGGGCGCTTCGGCGGGTGTGTTCCACCCCGCCGGCCGGTTTCGTTCCGGCCTCCGGCAGCCCGATCGCCTCGAGCAGCCCGCGCACCTCCTGCCGGGCGGCCAGATGCGAGAGGGTGAGCGAAACGCCGGTTCCCTTCTGCCGAAGGTCGAACAAGGTCAGCCCCCGGGCGAACAACTCTCGGAAAATCACCCGCTCCGAGAAGCCCGGCGCCAGGCGAAACCCGATCCGCTTCGACAACTCGTCCAGAAGCTTGCCCATGCGCCGTTTGTTCCGCGCATCGAGATGGGAGAGCCGGTTGCGCATCACGACCCACTCGATTGAACCGCCATCGGCGAGCGCGCGGGCCTTCTTCTGTTCCCAGACCATCTCGGCATAGATCGACGGGCCAAGGATTTTCTTGCCTTCGGCATCGAACCGGGCGAGCAGGTCGAGATCGAGCAAACTGTCATTGAGCGGCGTTACCAGCGTGTCGGCGCGCGCATGGCCGAGCCGCGACAGATGGCTGTCGCTGCCCGGCGTGTCGATCACCACGAAATCATGGTCGGCGAGTTCAGCCATGGTCGCTGCGAAACGCTCGGCTTCTTCCTGGCGCGCCGCGAGCACCGAATCGAGCGTGCTTCGCGCCAGCCTGCGATGTGTCGGCAGAGGAAGGTCGAGTTCGGCCGCCGCCGCATTGCGGTTCTCGACATAACGCGAGAGCGTGCCCTGCCGCGCATCGAGATCGAGACTGCCCACGCTCCAGCCGTCACGCAAAAGCGCGACGATCACATGCATCGTCGTGGTCGACTTGCCCGATCCGCCCTTTTCGTTCCCGAGCACGATCACATGCGGCCGGCGGCGCAGAGGCTTCTGGCGCAGGGCCGAGGGCGCGGGCGTCACGCCGTGCGGATCCAGACCGCCGTGTCGTGGAAGACGGCACCGCCGCGCGGCGGGCCAGGATCGGCGCTGGTCAGGGCGTTGACGCCGATGCCGCCTTCGAACGCATCGTTCGGCCACACGCTTTCGATAACGACGACACCCGGCTGAAGCCCGTCGAACGGCCGGGCATGGACGACGATCTCGCCGCGCCGGTTGCCAACGCGGACCCGAGTATCGGCGGCGATGCCGAGCCGGGTGCAATCGTCGGGATGGATCATCGCGGTCGGCCGGCCTTCGCGGACGCGCGAACCCGGCGTCTCGGTGAAGCTCGAATTGAGGAACTGCCGCGCCGGCGCCGTCACCAGCCGGAACGGATGTTCGTCGTTTGCCAGTTCGATCAGGTCGACCTGGTCGGGCAGAGGCGACATGCGCTCATGGTCGAGACCCATCGCCTTCCAGTCCGCCCTGAATCGAAATTTTCCGTCTTCATGGCCGAACCCGTCGAGATAATGCGCCTGTTCGAACGGCAGCGCGCAATCGATCCAGCGGCCCTGATAGAACTCGGATGTGGGCGGCAGGTTCGAGACCTTGAGCGTTTCCTCGATCAGCTCCCATTCCGTCATCGAGAAACTCGGATGATCGACGCCGAGCCGCTTCGCCAGCTCGCAGATCACGTAATGGTTCGGTCGCGCCTCGGCGAAGGGTTCGACGATCTTGCGCGCGAGTTGCAGATGGGTGTGGCCGCTCGACGTATAGATATCGTCATGTTCGAGGAAGGTGGTCGCGGGTAACACGATGTCGGCCATCTTCGCCGTATCGGTCATGAACTGTTCGTGCACGCAGACGAACAGGTCGTCGCGCAGGAAGCCCTGCCGCACCTTGTTGCTCTCGGGACAGACGACGGCGGGATTGGTATTCTGGATCAGCATAGCCGTGACCGGCGGCCCGTCGCCCAGATCCTGTTTGTCGCCGGTCAGGACAGGGCCGATGCGCGACTGGTCCATGATCCGAATCGACGGATCGATCAACGCATGGCCTTCGATCACGCCGCGATTGAAATGATAGATCGCGGTGTTGGCATAGAGCGCGCCGCCGCCCTTGACCTGCCAGGCGCCGGTCACCGCCGGAAGGCAGGCGACCGCATGCATCTGTGCCGCGCCATTGCGCGAGCGGCTGAAACCGTAGCCGATGCGAATGAAGGTACGCTTTGTCGAACCGTAGAGCCGCGCGAACTCGCGGATCTGCTGCGCCGGCACGCCCGAGATCGCTTCCGCCCATTCCGGCGTGCGCGCGCTGACATGCTGGCGCAGATCGGCCGGGGCGTCAGTATATTTCGCCATGTAGTCGAGGTCGGCCATGCCCTCGGCGAACAGCACGTTCATCATCGCGCAGGCGACCGCCGCATCGGTGCCGGGTTTCGGCATGATGTGGATGTCAGCCGCTTCGGCCGTGCCGGTTCGATAGGGATCGACGACGACGAGCTTCGTGCCGCGCGCTTTGCGCGCCCGCGCAATGTGCGTCATCACATTGACCTGGGTCGCGACCGGATTGCCGCCCCACACGACGATCAGGTCGGATTCGACCATCTCGCGGGGATCGACGCCGCGCCGCGAGCCTGTTGCGGCAATCCAGCCGGAATCGGCAAGCATGGTGCAGATCGACTGCTTGTAGCGCGAGTAACGTTTGGCATGGCGCAGCCGTTCGATGCCGTCGCGCTGCACATAGCCCATCGTGCCGGCATAGAAATACGGCCAGACCGTTTCCGAGCCCAGTCTCGCTTCGGCCTTGATGAAGGCCTCGGCTACCGTATCGAGCGCCTGTTCCCAACTTATCTCGCGATAGGCGGACCGCCCCTCGCCCTTGGCGCCGACACGCTGCAGCGGCATGCCGAGCCGATCGGGGTGATGCTGGCGCTCGGCATAGCGCGCGACCTTCGCGCAGATGACCCCGGCCGTGTAGCTGTTGTCCGATGCGCCGCGCACCCGCCCGATGCGATCGGGCGCAAGACGTTCGACCTCCAGCGCGCAGGTGCTGGGACAATCATGCGGACAGACCGAATGAGCGATATCGAGCGGCATGGATTCGCCAAAGCCGTTGCTGTTCGCGGACTGTACCGCGCTACCGCCTTGGCCTCAACGCAGGCCTGACCTGTCCAAATCGGGCTGGCGCGCTCGCAGGGAACCGGCTAGGCAAGGTCGGCTGGCACAAAAAGCGGCGGACTGCGCGTATGGGGGCCATGGAAGTCAAAGACGGGCTCAGATTCGCGCCGGGTCGTGCCGTCATTTTCATGCTGGCTGCGGTGTTCTGTCTTGCGGTTCTCGACGCCGGCGTCAAATGGCTGACCGCCGACTATCCGATCCCGCAGATCGGGTTCCTTCGCTACTGCATCGGACTGTGCTTCGCGATTGCGCTGGCGATGCGCTTCGGCGGTGTGACGACGTTGCGCACGCGGCGCCTCGGTGGGCATGCGCTGCGCTCCGTCCTCAACATCATCACGATGGTGACCTTCTATTACGCGCTGCGGCTGATGCCGCTGGCCGATGCGGTCGCGGTCGGATTCGCCGCACCCTTGTTCATGACGGTCCTCTCGGTCCCACTGCTGCGCGAGCGTGTTGGACCGCGCCGCTGGGCTGCGATCGTCGTCGGGTTTTTCGGCGTGCTCCTGATCGCGGGCCCGGGCAGCGGGCCCGACGGCATCGCGATCGGCTGGGGCGCGGCGCTCGCCTTGCTTTCCGCCTTCACCTACGCGCTGACGCTGATTACCTCGCGCCAGCTCAGCCGCACCGAAATGAGTCACACGATCCTGTTCTATTATTCGATCGGCGTGATCATCGTGATGGGCGCGACCCTTCCCTTCAACTGGGTGACACCGGATTGGGAGGATGTCTGGGTGATCGTGGTGGTCGGTATCTCGGGCAGCATCGGCCAGTATTGTCTGAACCAGGCCTTCCGGTACGGCGAGGTCTCGTTCATCGCGCCGCTCGAATACACCTCGCTCATCTGGGCCGGGATGTTCGGCATCATGTTCTGGGGCGACATTCCGACTTGGCCGGTCCTGGCCGGCGCGGCGATCGTCGTGCTCGCCAACATGTATGTCGTGCGGCGCGAAGCCGCGATCCGGCGGGCGGCGACCAAGTGAACGCGCAGTCGGCCAGCGGGTCGCTACAATATTCGCCGCTCAAGGCGATGATCTACATGTTCATCGCGGTATCGAGCTTCGTGCTGGTCGATACCTCGGCCAAATGGCTGACTGCCGGATATTCGATCGTGCAGATCCTTTTCTTCGGCCGCATGCTCGGCCCGGCTTTCGCGATCTTTCTTGCCTACCGGCAGGGCGCGGGCCTGTCCGCACTCAAGACGCGCCGCCCCTTCATGCACGCGATCCGGACCTTGCTCGCGCTGGCGGCGATCGGCACCTATTTCTATGCACTGAAGAAACTGCCGCTGGCCGAGACGATTTCGATCGGCTTTTCGGCGCCGTTGTTCATGGCGATCCTGTCGATCCCGATGCTCGGCGAAAAAGTCGGTCCTCGGCGTTGGGCCGCGATTCTGGTTGGGCTTGTGGGCGTTGTCGTCATCCTGCGCCCGGGCATGTTGCCGATCAGCATCGGCGCCATCTCGGCACTGGCCTCGGGCGTTCTCTATTCGCTGTCTTTCATCCTGGCCCGTCGCATGAGCGCGACCGAAGGTCTGCCGAGCCTGATGTTCTGGTTCAGCTCGATCGGTTTTGTCGCGACGTCCCTGGTTCTGCCGTTCGAATGGATCACGCCGGCCTGGGAAGACGTGCTGCCGTTTGCCATCGTCGCGGTGATGACCACGCTCGCTCAGTTCTGCATAACGCAGGCATTCCGTTATGGCGAAGTGTCGTTGCTGGCACCGCTGGAATACACGGCACTGGTCTGGGGCGTGCTCTATGGCTGGCTGATCTGGGGCGACCTGCCGGATATGTGGGTATTCGTCGGCGCCGCCATCATGATCGCCTCGGGCATCTATCTGGTGCATCGCGAACATCGCCTCGGCAAACGCCAGTCGCCCATCGCCAAGACGCCGACCGACGCATGACCGCGCCCGCAGCACCCGGTGGCTCCGCCGTATCGCGGCCGCTCAAGGCGGCGGTGCTGATGATCCTTGCGGTCTTCTGCTTCTCCATACTGAACGCCGCCGTAAAGGGACTCGAGAACGAGTACTCGATCGTTCAGATCATCGTCTTCGCGCGCGTTCTCATGCCGCTGCTTGCCATCTGGATGGCTCTCCGGCTCGGCGGGCTCGACATCCTTCGCACCAAACGGCCGGTGGCGCATATCGTGCGGGGCACCGTCGCGCTTATATCCACGTCGACGTTCGTCTATGCGCTCGGGCACATGACCGTATCGAAGGCGATCACGCTCAACTTTGCCGCCCCGCTGTTCGTCGCCGTTCTGGCGATCTTCTTTCTCGGCGAGAAAGTCGGGCCGCGCCGCTGGGCGGCAATCATCGTCGGCTTCATCGGAGTTATCGTCATCGTCCGGCCCGATGACGGCCAGATCGATACAGCAGCACTGGTCGCCGTCGCATCGGCAGTCTTTTACGGCGCGACGGTCATCACCACGCGGCGGCTTGCGTTGACCGAACACAGCGCGACGATGCTGTTCTACTTCGGGGTGATCGTTTCCTTTGTTCCGGCGCTGGCACTACCCTGGTTCTGGGTCACACCGACCGGCGATGCAATCTGGCTGTTCGCGCTCGTCGCGATCATGGGCACGCTCGCCTGGTATCTGATGGCCGAAGCCTATCGCTTCGGCGAAGCGACATTGATCATACCGCTCGACTACACGCACCTGCTCTGGGCGATGGCGTTCGATTGGCTGATCTGGACGACAATCCCGGCCTGGTCGACCTTCGCGGGCGGCGCGCTCATTGTCGGCGCGAATCTGTTCATTCTCTGGCGCGAGGCCCGGCTCGGGCGCGACAAAGCAGCACCGGAACGGCCATGAGCGGCGACACCGCAGCGATCGATTGTCTGGTTGTCGGTGCCGGCGTGGTCGGCCTCGCGATCGCCCGCGCGCTGGCGCTGGCCGGCCGGGATGTCATCGTCGTCGAACGGCACGATGCGATCGGAACCGAAATCAGCGCCCGCAACAGCGAGGTGATCCATGCCGGGATCTATTACGAAACCGGCAGCCTGAAGGCCCGACTCTGCGTCGAAGGCAAAACCCGCCTTTATGAGTATTGCCGCGCGCATGGCATCGCGCACCGCAATTGCGGCAAGCTGATTGTCGCCGCCGACGCGGCACAAATGCCGGCGCTCGAGGCGATCGCCGTGCGAGCCAGGGCCAATGGCGTCGACGATCTCGCGATGCTCGACGGGCCGGCAATACGCAAGCTCGAGCCGGCGCTGCGCGGAACGGCGGCGATCCTTTCGCCCTCGACCGGCATCGTGGACAGTCATGGCTTCATGCTTGCCCTGCAGGGCGATGCCGAAATGAACGGCGCGACCATCGCCTTCAACACGCCGTTCGAGCGCGCCGCGATCACGCCCGAAGGCTTCGTCGTCGATTGCGGCGGCGCCGAGCCGATGCGGCTGGTGACGCGGCGCCTTGTCAATTCCGCCGGCCTCGGCGCGCAGGCGGTCGCGGCTTCGATCGAAGGGCTCGCGCCCGCCGCGATCCCGCTCCGCCGCATCGCCAAGGGCAATTACTTCCTGCTGCAGAGCAAGGCGCCGTTCTCGCGGCTGATCTATCCGGTGCCGGAGGCAGCCGGGCTCGGCGTCCATCTTACGCTCGATCTCGACGGCAGGGCCCGCTTCGGACCCGATGTCGAATGGGTCGAAGCTCTCGACTATGAGGTCAACCCGGCGCGCGGCGAGAGCTTCTACGGGGCGATTCGCCGCTACTGGCCGGGCCTCGCCGATGGGGCGCTACTGCCCGGCTATTCCGGCATTCGACCCAAACTGCACGGGCCGGGCGAACCGGCCGCCGATTTCCGCATCGACGGACCCGAGGCACATGGCATTGCCGGGCTGGTCAATCTCTTCGGCATCGAATCGCCGGGGCTCACCAGCTCTCTTGCCATTGCCGAGGCAGTTCGTGACAAACTCGCCGCCCCGACATGACAAAGCGTTTATCCACCAGACCGCCGCAATAGGGAGAACCTTCGATGGCTGCCATGACCAACCGCGACGACGTGCTGAAAAATTGCCGGCCGCCCTCGGAGGCGCCGTTTCCACGCGACGAATACCGCAGCCGTCTCGACCGCGTACGCGGACGCATGGCCAAGAACAGTATCGAGACGCTGTTGGTGACCGCGCCCGAGGGCATGAACTATATCGGCGGCTATCAATGCGAATGGTATCAGGGGCAGAGCCCGCGCCAGTGGCCGGCCTCCTCCGCCATCGCCATCAATGTCGACAGCGACCGCTACATCCATTTCGACACCGAGCGCGAGGCAGTGCTGACCCGCTATTGCTCGGTTGCCGAGGATATCCGGATCTTCCCGCCGACCACGATGCGCGACGGCGTCGGTTTCATCGCCTCGGAACTGAAGTCGGAAGGCTGGCTCAAGGGCAAGGTCGGGATCGAGATGCATTCCTACCGGCCGAACCGGCTTATCAGCCATCGCTTCGAGGATGCGCTTCGGTCCGCCGGTGCTTACGACGTCGTCGACGGCACCGATATCATGCGCGACGTGCGCTGGCTCAAATCGCCGCTCGAAATGCAGTGCATCGAGGAAGCCGCGAAGATCGCCGATATCGGCATGAAGGCAGCGATCGCCGAATTGCGCCCCGGCGTGATGGAGATCGAGGTCGTCGGCGCCATGACCTATGCGATGACCAAGGCGGGCGGAGAGTTTCCGGCGATCTATCAGCCGGTCCTCTCGGGACAGAAGACCAACGCGCCGCATTCGATGTCGACGCGAAAGAAAGTCCAGGCCGGCGAGATAGTGCTGGTCGACCTCTCTGGCGTCGTGAAACGCTATCACGCCAACCTGGCTCGCACTTTTTCGATGGGCGAGCCAAAGAAGGACGTGAAGGCGCTTTGCGACACGGCGACGGATTCGCTGAAGATCATGCGCAAGATGCTGCGGCCGGGTTTGCCGGTGCGCGAGCTCAACGAAACGATGAAGCATTATTATGAAGAGAAAGACATCTGGAAGGAACGCGGCTGGATCGGCGGCTACGAGATGGGCATCGCTTTCCCGCCAGACTGGGTCGGCCCGTTCGTTTTCGATCCGCTATCGGAGATCAACGCCGATCGCCTGTTCGATGCGAACACGGCCGTCAACTACGAGAACCAGTTCTTCCTGCCGCGGCACGAAGGGATGCTCTTCCAGATCGACACGCTCGCCTTCTTCCAGAAGGACGCGCGCATTCTGTCGGAGATTCCGCCGGAACTGACCGTCATCGAGTAGCGTCGACGCAACGATCAACGGCGGCCGCGCGCATCCGCGCGCGGCCGATCCGCAGGCGCGTGCGTCGGTTCTGACAGCGTCCGCAGACGAATCTTATTCCTCGAACTGCTTCTCCCGCCAGCGAATGGCGGCCGTCAACCCCTCGCGGCCGCGAATCTCCATGAAGGTCTTGAGCGTCGCCGTCTCGGTCGCATCCAGCATCGCGCCTTGTTCAACGCCGTAGTCGATCGCTTGCAAGAAGCCCGCAATCTCGGCCCCCTTGTTGATCGACGCCTTGGTGGTCTTGAGGCCCTCCACCGAAATCGCCGCCATGCGGCGCGCGAGGCGGAAGGTCTGCGCTTCGAGTTCGGCATCGGGATAGATGCGGTTAACCATGCCGATCTGGTGCGCTTCCCGGGCGTCGATCAGGTCGCCCGTATAGAGCAGCTCGCGCGCCTTCTTAAGCCCGACAATCCAGGGCATGACGACGACGGGCGGCGAAGTCGAGAAGCGGATCTCCGGTTCGCCGAACTTCGAATTGTCGCTGGCGATTGTAATGCAGCACATCATCGCGAGCTCGCAACTGCCGGCCAGGCAGAAGCCGCGCACCATGGCGATGACCGGTTTGGTGCAGCGCCAGGGAACGAATTCGAACTCGACGCAATCCTGCAGCATCTTGCGCTGCCCGAGCACTTCGCGGCCGTATTTCCCCTCCCAATCGAACTTGAGATCGTATCCCGCGCCGAAATGCGATCCGACGCCGGAGAGCACGATCACCGAGACGGCATCGTCGGCGTCCAACTTTTGGAACATGGCCGTCAGTTCTGCCATCAGGCCGGGGTGAATCGAGTTCATGGCCTTCTGACGATTGATCTTCAGATGGGCAACGCGTCCTGAAATCTCGAGGAGAAGTTCGTCGGTCATGTTTTCACTCCTGTTCGTTTTGTCGGCATGCTGCAGCGCGGGGAATAATGAGTGCGTCGACGGCGGTCACGCCATCCGGGCCGGCGATGACGGGGTTCACGTCGATTTCGGCGAGGTCGTTTCCAAGCGCCGCCACAAGTGCGCTGAAGCGAGCGAAGGCGTGGCTGAGTGCATCGAGGTCGGCAGGCGGCTCGCCGCGCCAGCCGCGGAGGAGATCACGGATTGTCAGCCGATCGATCAACCGGCGCGCCTCCACCGCATCCACAGGCGGAACCGCGAATGCGGCATCTTTGAGAAGCTCGATCATTGTTCCGCCGGCGCCGATCATGACGATCGGTCCGAAATCAGGGTCTTGGAGCAGGCCGAACGAGAGCTCGACGCCGCGCGCCGCCATCGCCGCCACCACGACGCGCGGCCCCAGCCGGGCTGACATTTCGTCATAGGCGGCGTGCAGAGCCTCGGGAGTTTGCAGCGCAAGCTTCACGCCGCCCACGTCCGATTTGTGCCGAATGCCAGCGGCGGCGGTCTTCAACGCCACCGGATAGCCGACGGAATCAGCGGCGCCCCGAAGCTCGTCCGGTTTCTCGACGATCCGGTGGGCGGCGACCGGAACGCCAAAATCGGCGAGCAGCGAAAGCGCCGTCGCCTCGTCCAGTTCGCCGCCGGAAGCGAGGCGCGTCCGCCATTGCTCGACCATCGCCGGGTCTGGCGTGGGAGGATTGGACCTCGGCCGGGCAAGGAATGCCGAATAGTTCATCATGCTGCGCACCGCGGCCATGCTGGCCCGCATGCCTTCGAGCACGGGAACGCCGGCGTTCCTGAGTTGCACGGCCAGCCGCTCGTTTCGGCACCGCGCATAGCAGGTCGCAAAAGCGAGCGGCGTCTGGCGTGCGGCTGCGAGTCGCATGGCAGCTTCGGCGTAGCGCTCATGGTAGCTCTCGCCGTCGCGCAGATCAGCGACCCACAGGCCTATGCCGGCCTCGGGATCGTCCAGCAGATCGCCGAGGCACTCTTCGAACAGCGTTTCGAACCCGTGCCCTGTGCCCCAGGCGTCGAGCGGATTCTCGGCGACTAGGCCAAAATCGAGGCGGCTCGCCACTCTCGCCCGGGTCGATTCGCCGATCTCGGCGAAGGGAACGCGTTGGCGGTCGGCCATGTCAGCGAGAAGCTCGCGCTCACCACCGGAGTCGAGGATGGCGACGAGGCCCTTGCCCGGAGCCGAACGCTTGCCCGTCGAAAAAAGCTGAAGCGCGGAGACGAGTTCGTCCGGATCGTCGACGCATTGCGCGCCGTAATGTTCGAAGACCGCCTCGTAGGCCTGACTGTTTCCGGCGATCGCGCCGGTGTGGCTGAGAGCAAACTCCCGGCTCTTCTCGCTACGCCCGAGTTTGACGATCACCACCGCTACGCCGGCCGTGGCGGCCCTTTCGAGCTGGGCGACAAAGCCCGCGGGGTTGCGAATGGTCTCGATGTAGAGGCCGATCGCCCGAGTACCTTCCAGCGAGAGCGCGAATTCCAGGTAATCCGCGGCCGAGGTGGTGATCTCTTGCCCAGTCGAGACGGTAAAGTTGAACCGCAGGCGGTCGGTCGAGACGAGGGCCGACAGCACCGATCCCGACTGCACGATCAAGCTGACATTGCCCGGCTCTTCTGCCGGCCCGCCGCTCATCTGGCAGCGGGCGCGGTCGATCCTGTTGTAAAAGCCGGTGCCGTTTGCGCCGCAGATCATCAGCCCCGAGTCAGCCGCGCGCCTACGGATGCGCTCGCGCAGGTCGGGCGACCGGGGTTCGTCGATCATGCAGCTGGCGAAGATCGTGGCCGCCTTGACGCCCGCGCCGATCGCGTCGTCCACGGCCGCTTCGATACGCGGATTCGCGACTGCAAGAATGGCGTGCTCGGGCGCTTCGGGAAGGGAACGCAAATCCGGGTAGCAGGGATGGCCCTCAATCTCCTTGTAACCGGGGTTCACGAGGAAGACCCGGCCCGGAAAGCCGGCGTCGAGACAACCCCGCATGACCTCGCGGCCGTAGGAGCCGATTTTTGGCGTTGCCCCGACGACGGCGATTGAGCGCGGGCGAAGTAGCGGATCGAGACGGTGACGCATGGCGGGACTGGCAACGTCCGGACAAGAAATTTTCTTTCAAGTTTCATTAAACCAATGAAGGCCAACGGCCTTTGAAATTACACGACACGGCATGGCGAGAAAGTATCAACGTACCTTGCAAGGCTTCCGCAGCTTAGGCGAGGTCGGGTGCGAACCGTTCTGCGGGGCTCGCGCGTTGACCTGCCGTTCCGGGACTGCGTACCATTCTGGAAACGGCGGCTGCCTTGTGTCGGCTAATGCGAGAGGACGATGAGGCGCTCACGTTTGCAGGACGGTTGGATCGGAAACGCGCATCTACTGCTGGCCATAGTCGGCGCGTTGTTCCTGCTGCTGCCGCTTGTGGTGATCTTTCCGATGGCGTTTTCGGACGCCGAACGGCTGACTTTCCCGCCGCCCTCCTATTCTTTCGCCCTCTATGAGAAGTTGTTCGCGAGCGACGCTTGGCTTCAGGCGATTGCTACCAGCTTCCAGGTCGCGATCGTTGCCGCTTCGATCGCCGTCCTGCTCGGCGTGCCCGCGGCCTATGCGATCGTGCGCTACCGGTTTTTCGGGCGGCGCGCCCTCTATGCGCTGCTTCTGATGCCGCTCGTGGTGCCGGTCATCATTCTGGCATTGGCACTGTTTCTGACATTCGCGCCGATTCAACTCGTGGGAAATCTTTGGGCTCTTGCGGTTGCGCATGCCCTGTTGGGAATTCCCTTCGTGGTGGTGATGACCGTGTCGGTGCTGCGCGACTTCAACTGGAACCTGGAGCGTGCGGCGCTGAGCCTCGGCGCCGGCGGATTTCGAGCCTTTCTACATGTCACCTTTCCCGGCATCCGATCGGGCGTCCTGCTCGGTGCCTTTACCGCCTTCGCCGTTTCCTTCGATGAGGCGGTGCTGGTCCTCTTCATCGGCGGCCGTACCGCCAACACACTGCCGCGTCAGATCTGGGGCGGCATCACGACCCAGCTCGATCCGGTCATCCCGGCGGTTTCGGCCCTGCTGATCGTGGCCGTGATTGCGGTCTTCGCCGCCGCCAGCCTGCGCTACATGGCTGCGGCGAAAGGGCCGCGCCGCGCTGCACCGCAGCCCGCCCACGCATAGAAGGAGTTTTCTTAAACGTGGTTCAGAACAGCAACACCAAAAACGCAAGGGAGGATGTCATGTCAGTTCGAAAGACCAGATCGAAGATTTCCCGCCGCTCGGCACTCAAACTCGGCGGCGCTGCGTTGGTTGCGGCCCCATTCGTCAAGCGCGCGCAGGCCGATGGCGGCAGCGTCGTCGTCGGAAGTTGGGGCGGGCCGTACACCGACGCGCAAACCGAGGCCTATTTCAAACCGTTCGAAGCGGCGACCGGCATCAAGGTCGAAATCGTCACCGCCGGCAATTTCACGGCGGCCGGCATGAAGGCCGCCGTTGAAACCAGCTCCTACGAATGGGACTGGACGACGCTCGGCTCGAACGATTTTGCCACGGCGTCGAAGAACAGATGGCTCGAGCCGATCGACTACAGTTTGATCGACGCGAGCAACAAGACGCCCGACACACAATTTTTCGACTTCGGCGTCGGCGCGGAAGCGACGAGCGACATCATCGCCTATCGAAGCGATGTGTTTCCCGACGGTAGCGGTCCGCAAAGCTGGGCCGACTATTGGGACACGGAAGCGTTTCCTGGTCCGCGTTCCATGTGGAAAAGCCCGTGGCCGATGCTGGAAGCCGCACTCCTCGCCGACGGCGTTCCGGCCGACCAGCTTTACCCGCTCGACCTCGATCGCGCTTTCGCGAAGGCCGACGAGATTCGAGACGCGGTTACGGTCTGGCGGGAAAGCGGCTCGCAGTCGCAAGAAGTGCTTGTTAGCAAGAATGTGGTGATCGCCGAGATGTGGAACGGCCGCGCCGGCATTTCGAAGCAGGAGGGTGCGCCAATCGAGATCGTGTGGAACGAGGGCTTCTTCGATCCGGCGTTCTTCTGCATTCCGAAGGGTGCGCCGAACGCGGCGAACGCAATGCGTCTCACCGATTGGGCGGCATCGCCCGAAGCCGGGGCACGGTTTGCAGAACTCACCTTCTACGGTCCGTCGAATCTCAAGGCGATCGACCTTATCGACCCGGCCATTCGGCCGCTCATAAACAGCGCGCCGGAAAATCTGGAGCAACAGATCAAGCGCGACTACACTTGGTGGGCGGACAATCTTACGCCCATCAACGAGCGCTTCGTCGCCTGGATGATCATGTGATCCGGCGCGGCGCGGGGACAACGGCTTAGCAGGAAAAGCCCGACTGTCCGTCCGTCGTCATGATGGCGGACGGACAGTCGAGCCGTTGCCCGTGGCGCGCGACCGAAGGCGATAAAGGCCGCCGGCGCACCGAGCAGGTGCGCCGTGTGCAGTCTGGAGCAACGCTGTGAAACAGAGTCGGTTTGTTCTTGCCCTGCTGATAGCGCCAGTCCTCGCCTTCCTGAGCGCCATTCTCTTCTATCCGCTTGCTGAGATGGTTCACCGCAGCTTCATCGATCCCGCTCCAGGGATCGGAAATTACGTGCGGATTGTCGAAAACGATGTCTATGCGCGGGTGTTCTGGACGACCTTCGAGGTATCCGGGCTCATCACGTTGATCTGCCTGCTAGTCGGCTATCCGCTTGCCTATGCCGCTGCGAACCGCGGACCGACCGCCCGCCTGATTCTCCTGGCGGCTGTGATGATGCCGTTCTGGACGAGCCTGCTTGTCCGCACCTATGCCTGGATGGTGTTGCTCGGCGCGGGCGGACCGGCGGTAGAACTTTGGAGCTTTTTCATTGGAACGGAACCGCCACAGCTCCTGTTCAACCGGTTCAGCGCGGTGATCGGCATGGTTTATGTCATGTTGCCCTACATGGTCCTGTCACTGTTCGGCGTGATGAACGAAATCGATTACAACTACCAGCGTGCGGCACGCAGTCTGGGCGCGACGCCCTTGCGCGCCTTCTGGCATGTCTACCTCCCGCAATCGATGGCTGGCGTGACCGGCGGCGTGCTTCTCGTCTTCATCGTCTCAATCGGCTTCTTCGTGACGCCCGCGCTGCTGGGCGGTCGCAAGGAGACCTTCATCGCGCGCCTCATCAAGATCAACGTCCAGGACGTCGTCGATTGGGGCTTCGCCTCGGCGCTCGCAGTCGTGCTTCTGGTCCTCACGATTGCGCTGCTTTTCTTCTATGATCGGTTGCTGCGCAGCGAAAGCGTGCTTTCACCGGGCCCGAAACGAGGCCGCGCATGACCCAGCACAAGGTCCACGATCTTTCCTTGCGCTCGCTGAGCAAGACTTACAATCCCACCAGCTCGGAGCAAGCGGTGCGCGACGTCTCGCTGGAGATCGCGCGCGGCGAGTTCGTCGCGCTGCTGGGACCGAGCGGTTCCGGAAAAACGACCACCTTGATGATGATCGCTGGTTTCGAGGATCCGACAGCGGGCGACATTCTGGTCGATGGCAAGAGCATCGTCGGGATGCCGCCCAATCGGCGCGATATCGGCGTGGTGTTTCAGAACTACGCACTTTTCCCCAAAATGACGGTCGCCGAGAACATCGGCTTTCCCCTGCGCATGCGACACCGCGGGAAGTCGGAGATCGCCGCGACGGTCGGTCGCCTCCTCGAGCTGATCCGTCTGCCGGGTTACGGCGAACGCTATCCCAATGAACTGAGCGGCGGCCAGCAGCAGCGCGTAGCGCTCGCCCGTGCGCTCGCCTTCGACCCGCGGCTGCTGCTGCTCGACGAGCCGATGGGCGCTCTCGACCGGAAGCTCCGCGAACAGCTTCAGCTCGAAGTGAAGCGCATTCAGCGGACGTTGGGTGTCACGACCGTATACGTGACGCACGATCAGGAAGAGGCGATGGTGCTCGCCGACCGGGTGGCCATCATGAACCACGGAAGGCTCGAGCAGGTCGGGACACCGGCAGAAGTCTACAATCGGCCGGTGAACCGGTTCGTCGCCCAGTTCCTCGGCACGGCGAATCTACTGCTCGGGCACGTCGTGAACGCCGCTTCCGTCGGGAAGGCCGAGGCCGAAGTCGGAGGAGCGCGGCTTCCCTTTGTCGCGACCCAGGGCATCGCGGCAGGCTCGGCGGTCGAGATCTTCGTGCGGCCGGAGTGTGTGGTGGTCGGGCCAGCCGGCGCCGGCCCGCTCACGGGAACTGTGGAGTCGACGATCTTCGTCGGGGATACCACGCGGTATACGGTTCAGGTTGGCGATTTCCGGGTCCTGGCGACGAGCCACAATCGGGCCGATCATCCGATCCACGCGCCCGGTACCCAGGTATCCATGCGTTGGAGCGCCGACAACGCGATTGCGCTGGAGCCTGCGCCGTCGACATCGGCGTCCTAAGTCGCGGCGCGATTGCGAGCCGCATCTTGTTGGCGGGCTGTCTCTACGATTAACTAGACGCCCGCCGCCGACCCGCTGGAGCGGTCAGGCGCGAGAGGCAACGACAGCCGGCGATCCAGAAAGCCGATCGAGGAGAGATGAGCTCGCCCCCATCGCGCACCGCGTTCGTTCTCATTCCGCGTTTCAATATGCTCGCACTCGCCGCAACGATCGAGCCCATGCGGATGGCGAACTATTTTGCGTCGCAGCCGCTTTACGAATGGGAGTTTCGCTCCGTCGAAGGCGGACCGATCATCGCCAGCAATGGAATGAGCCAAGACTCCGTGCCGCTATCGTCGCCGGGCGGCCCATGGGAAACGATCTTCGTGTGTGGCAGTTGGGACTCGGAACGGTTCGAGGACCCGTCGCTGTTTCGCTGGCTGCGCGCTATGGACAGACGCGGGTCGACGCTCGCCGCGATGTGTATTGGTGCCTATGTGCTGGCGCGAGCCGGTCTCCTCGATGGTGCCGAGGCGACGCTCCATTGGTCATTCATTCCGGGTTTCGCCGAAAGGTTCCCCAAAGTGGCGCTGCGGGAGCAGCTTTTCACAATCGACCGGAAGCGGCTCACCTGCGCGGGCAGTACCACGGGTCTCGATCTCATGTTGCACGTGATCTCGCGAAACCATGGCCAGCAGTTCGCCCTCGCGATCGCTGACCTGATTCTGCACAACCCGGTTCGTGCGCCGGAGACTTCGCAACGTCACTCGCTCGGCGGCCAGAATCCGGAGCTGCATCCCAAGGTCCGTGCGGCGGTTGCGCTCATGGAATCGAACGTGGAGGAGCCGCTTGGCGTGCCGGAGATCGCACGCCGCGTGGACCTCTCGCAACGCCAGCTCGAGCGGCTGGTGCGCAAGGACATGGACTGTTCGGTCGTGCAGCTCAACAAGGTGCTGCGGCTCCAGTATGCGCGCGTGCTGTTGACCAACACGCGGATGTCGATTCGCGAGGTCTCGGTCGCCTGTGGATTCAACAGCATGTCGTATTTCTCGCGCAGCTTCCTTCGTCGCTTTCAGAAGAAACCGAGCGACTATCGTCGGGCCTGGCCGGATTCCGAGCCGGCCCCGAAATGGCCCGGCACGATTGTCTCGACCATGCATCCGCGGAGCAAGATGCGCCGCGACTTGGCGCCCTCGCCACCAACTTGACCGCCGTCAGGCGGAACTGGCGCTCTTCAAGAAGGACGCGCGCATTCTGTCGGAGATTCCGCCGGAACTGACCGTCATCGGGTAAGAGTTCGGCAATCGGCGCCGCGATTACGTCGCGGCGTCGATCGTGCCGCCGGTCTCCATCGCGGGATCGTCGGGCGTTGCCGGCGATTCGATCCGCGGAATCACAATGTTGCCGCTGTCGTCGATATAGGGCGCGCCATATTGCGGGATCGCCTGGATGAAGATTTCCAGCGCCTGCATCAGCTTGCCGACGCCCTCGACGGCCAGTTCTCCTGATGAAGAGGGTACATCCTCTTCGGCCTGCGCCGGCAGAGTCAGGAGCGCCAGGGTCAGTGCCAGCCCATAAATGGCTTTCGCCATCTTGCTCACCCATTTCCGATTTCCGGACGATCCCGATAATACGGCAATGGCGGCGGGCTTGCTGTGAGAACTCCGGGGCATCCGCCCCGCCTTGTCTTGGGGCCCGGCGCCTGCGATAAAACGCGCGGAATTCTGCGACTTGAGGAGATCGGTTCGATGACCAGGACGTTGACGCATTTCATCGGCGGACGGCATGTCGAGGGCAAGAGCGGCCGGTTCGGCGACGTCTACAACCCGGCCACCGGCGAAGTGGGGGCGCGGGTTCCGCTCGCCAGCAGCAAGGACGTCGGCGAAGCCGTCGCGGCCGCCGCCAAGGCATTCCCCGCCTGGTCGGCGATTACGCCGCTGCAGCGCTCGCGCGTCATGTTCCGCTTCAAGACATTGCTCGAGACGAATATCGACAAGATGGCGGCGCTGGTCACTGCCGAGCATGGCAAGGTTCTCAACGACGCCAAGGGTTCGATCACCCGCGGCGTCGAGGTCGTCGAATTCGCCTGCGGGATTCCGCAGATGCTCAAGGGAGAGTTCAGCGAGAATGTCGGCACCAATGTCGACAGCTGGTCGATCCGCCAGCCGCTCGGCGTCTGCGCCGGCATCACGCCGTTCAATTTTCCGGCCATGGTGCCGATGTGGATGTTCCCGATCGCGATCACCTGCGGCAACACTTTCATATTGAAGGTCTCGGAGAAAGTGCCCTCGGCCAGTCTGATGATGGCCGATCTTCTGAAAGAGGCCGGCCTGCCCGACGGCGTGTTCAACGTGGTGAACGGCGACAAGGAGGCGGTCGACGCGCTGCTGGCGCATCCCGACATCCAGGCGATCAGTTTCGTCGGCTCGACGCCGATCGCCGAGTATATTTACCACACCGGCACCGCCGCCAATAAGCGCGTGCAGGCACTCGGCGGTGCCAAGAATCACATGATCGTCATGCCCGATGCCGATCTCGACCAGACGACCGATGCGCTGATGGGCGCGGGCTACGGTTCGGCCGGCGAACGCTGCATGGCGATCTCGGTGGCGGTTGCTGTCGGCGATGTCGGCGACAAGCTGATCGAGCGGCTCACGCCGCGCATCCGTTCGCTCAAGGTCGGGCCGGGCACCGATCCCGATGCCGAAATGGGTCCGCTGGTTTCGAAGCAGCATTACGACAAGGTAAAAGGCTATGTCGATACCGGCGTCAAGGAAGGCGCCAAGCTGGTCGTCGACGGGCGCGGCCTCAAGCTGCAGGGTTTCGAGAACGGCTATTACATGGGCGGCTGCCTGTTCGACAATGTCACGCCGGACATGCGCATCTACAAGGAAGAGATCTTCGGCCCGGTGCTCTCGGTCGTGCGCGCGCCCGACTATGACAGCGCCGTCAAACTCGTGAACGACCATGAATTCGGCAACGGCACCGCGATCTTCACCCGCGACGGCGACGCCGCGCGCGAGTTCGCCTCGAAGGTCCGGATCGGCATGGTTGGCATCAACGTTCCCATTCCGGTGCCGATGGCTTTCCATTCCTTCGGCGGCTGGAAACGCTCCTTGTTCGGCGATCATAATATGCACGGGCCCGAAGGCGTGCGGTTCTATACCCGGCTTAAGACGGTGACGGCGCGTTGGCCGACCGGCATCCGGTCGGGTGCCGAGTTCGTCATGCCGACGATGCGCTGATCCGCGCCCGCCGGGAATCGCCCAACTCTTTATGACTGCTTCTTCGCCGTCGACGGCCACGCCCGATCCGCGCACGCAGCTCATCGCGATGGGCGCGCTCGTTCTCGTATCCTGCCTGTGGGGCAGCATGGTGCCGGTCACGGCGCTTGCGTTGGAAGGCTACGACGCGTTCCTGCTTTCGGGTATCCGTTACTCCTGCGGCGCCATCATTCTGCTGGTGGTCGTAGGCATCACCAATCCGATCCGCCGGCCGATGCGGTTGCCATGGCTGCGCATCGCGCTCTGCGGCATGGCGGGCGGCACGTTCATCCTGATGATCACCGTCTCGCTGCTGTTCAGCGATCCGATCACCATTTCGGCGCTGATGGCGGCGGCACCTTTGGTCGCGGCCATCATGGCGCGCTTCGATTCCGGCGCCAAAATCGGCTGGCCTGTTGCAGTCGGCATCGCGGCGGCGGTGACCGGCGGGGTCCTGGTCGCGATCGGACAACCCGGACCGTTGCGTCTCACGGGCGGCGAAACGCTGGTCATACTCTCCATGGCGGTGTGGACCTGGTACTCGCTCCGGACGCAGGACTGGCTGGCGCCGATCGGCCTCACGCAGCTTCAGATCAGTGCGCTCACGCTGGGCGGCGGCGCGATCCTGCTCTGGGTTGCCTACGCGATTGCACTGGCCTGCGGCATCGTTTCGGTTCCGGTTGAATGGCCGGCCCCGAAGGCGACCGCCAGCATGATCTGGCTCACGCTCGGTCCGACCGCGGCCGCGATCACGCTCTGGAACTTCGCCAACTCCCGCGTCGGTGTGATTGTCGCGACACTGACCATCAATCTGGTGCCAGTCTTCTCGGTCATGATTGCCATGGCCTTCGGCTTCCTGCCCACGCCCTATCAGGTGGTCGGCGGCCTGACCGTTCTGGCCGGCGTCGTCTGGATGCAGATTTTCCAGATGCGCCGCGCCCCCCGCTAGCGTCGAACAAGTCCCCGCCAGGCGGGCAATCGCACAACCACCGCCGACCGCCCAAGGCGCGGCAGCACCACCGCAACAACCGGCGATGCGCAGACGCCCGGCCGATTGACCCTGTGCGGTTGCGGCCCCTACCCTCGCCTGGGCGGCTCATCCGGGAGACAGAAAATGGCGGAAGCGACGGCACGGCGCGGCGGGCGCGAGGCGCGGCGGGCGGCGCGCGCCGATGCGCCGCTGGTCCAGCATCGCTACATCACGCGCGAGATCCCGCTCTACGAATTGCTCGACGCGGCAGGGCTCGAGATCATCCACGAACAGTCGATGACCATCCTCGAAGAGATCGGCATCGATTTCCGCGACGAGCCCGCGCTCGAACTCTGGCGCGAGGCCGGTGCCGACATCGACGGCGAGCGGGTACGCATCCCGCGTGAGCTATTGATGCAAAAGCTCTCGACGGTGCCGTCGCAATATACCCAGCATGCGCGCAATCCCGAGCGCAATGTCGTGATCGGTGGGCGTAACACCGTGTTCGCGCCGACCTACGGCTCGCCCTTCGTGCGCGGGTTCGAGAATGAACGGCGCTACGGCACGCTCGAGGATCTACAGAATTTCGTGAAGCTCACCTACATGACGCCGGATCTGCATCATTCGGGCGGCGTCATCTGCGAGCCGGTCGACGTGCCGGTGCCGAAGCGGCATCTCGATATCGTCTACACGCATATGAAATATTCCGACAAGCCGTTCATGGGCATCGTCACCGCGCCCGAACGCGCCGTCGATTCCGTTTCGCTGGCCGAAATCCTGTTCGGCAAGGACTTCATCGCGAAGAACACCGTCATCACCTCGGTCGTGAACTGCAATTCGCCGATGGTGTGGGATGCAACCATGCTGGGCGCCCTCACCGTCTATGCGAAGGCCGGACAGGCGGTGCTGGTGACGCCGTTCATCATGGCGGGCGCGATGGCGCCGGCGGCGACCTGCGGCTCGGTCTCGCAGCTCAATGCCGAAGTGCTGGCGGGCATCGCCTACACCCAGCTCGTGCGGCCCGGCGCGCCGATGGTCTATGGCAGTTTCGTCACCGCGGTTTCGATGCTTTCCGGCGCGCCGATGATGGGCACGCCCGAACCGGCGATGATGATCTACATGGTCGGGCAACTTGCCCGTAAGTACAAACTACCGTTCCGCACCGGCGGCATGCTGAATGGCGCGAAGATCGCCGATGCGCAGGCCGCCTATGAGAGCATGGCAACGATGATCCCGACATTGCTCGCTGGCACGAATTTCGTGCTGCATTCGGCCGGCTGGCTCGAGGCCGGGCTTTCCGCCGGCTATGGCAAGTTCATGATGGATGCCGACCAGATCGCGATGCTGCAGGTGTTCGCCAAAGGACCGGATCTTTCGACCGAAGGGCTCGCGATGGAGGCGATCCGCGAGGTCGGACCGGGCGGGCATTATCTCGGCTGCGCCCATACCCAGCGCAATTTCAAGACGGCGTTCTATATGTCGGACATCGCCGACAATAACAGCTACGAGCAGTGGGAATCCGAAGGCGCGACCGATGCCAACACGCGCGGTATCCGCAAGGCGCAGCGCGTACTGCGCGAGTATGAGCAGCCGCCGCTCGACCCCGCGATCGACGAGGCTTTGCTCGACTTCATCCGCTGCCGCAAGGACGAGCTGCCGAACGCAATGTCGTGATGCTTGGCCCGCGCATCCGCCGCACGATCTTCTCGAACCGCGCCGATTTGACCAACGCCCGTCGCATCCGGAATGGATCGCCGGATCGAACCGGGCGATGACCATTGGGAACAGGGTGCCCGGCGATCGTCGCAGCCGGGACCGTATCCAGAGGCCGCGCTAGCCGCGGAATACATAATGCCCTCAAAACGCCCCAACATCCTCTTCGTCATGGCCGACCAGCTCGCGCCGCAGTTCCTGCCGGCCTACGGGCACAAGGTCGTAAAGACCCCGACGCTCGACGCGCTCGCCGAAAAGGGCGTGGTGTTCGATGCCTGCTACACCAACGCTCCGCTCTGCGCGCCGTCGCGCTATGTGATGATGACCGGACGGCTGCCGACGAAGATCGGCGCATGGGACAATGCCTGCGAGCTGTCGGCCGAAATCCCGACCTTCGCGCATTATCTCTCCTCGCTCGGCTATCGCACCGCGCTCTCGGGCAAGATGCATTTCTGCGGACCCGACCAGTTGCACGGCTTTTCCGAGCGGCTGACGACCGATGTCTATCCCTCCGACTTCACCTGGACGCCGAACTGGGACGAGCCGACCAAGACGCTCGACTGGTATCACACGATGGACGTGGTGAAGACCGCCGGCGAATGCCTGCGCTCGAGCAATATCGATTATGACGACGAGGTGACGTTCCAGGCGACGCGCTGGCTCTACGACCGCGCGCGCAACAAGGCAGAGGAAGGCCCGTTCTGCCTCACGGTTTCTCTCATTAATCCGCACGACCCCTATATCGCCCGGCCCGAATACTGGAATCTGTATACGGACGATTTGATCGACATGCCGAAACTGCCGTTCGGCGCGGTCGCACCCGATCCGTTCTCGCAGCGCCTGATGGACGGGATCGGCATGGCGAGCCCGCCGCCGACCGAAGCACAGATCCGCGCCGCACGCCGCGCCTATTATGCCTCGACCTCGTTCGTCGACGCGCAACTTGCGAAACTGGTGCATGCGCTCGAGGAAGGCGGCCTCGCCGACGACACGCTGATCCTCTTCACGGCCGATCACGGCGACATGCTCGGTGAGCGCGGCCTCTGGTATAAAATGTGCTGGTACGAGAATTCGGCGCGCGTGCCGCTGATCGTCTCCTATCCCAAGTCGTTCAAGCCGGGCCGCGTCAACAAGGCGGTAGCCCACGTCGATTTCCTGCCGACGCTGGTCGATATTGCGACAGACGGCAAAGGCACGGACTACGCGACGACGCTCGAGGGCTGTTCGCTGCTGCCGCATCTTCAGCGCAGCGGCGGGCACGACGTCGCGATCGGCGAGTATTGCGCCGAATGCACCGAATGGCCGGTATTCATGATCCGGCGCGGCCAGACCAAGTTCGTGCATTCGAAGAACGATCCGGACCAGCTCTACCGGCTCGATCAAGACGGGCTCGAGCGCGAGAACCGTGCCGACGATCCGGCCGAAAAGGAAACGATCGCGGCGTTCCGCGCCGAGGCGGCAAAACGCTGGGACGTGGATGCGATCAAGCCGCGCATTCTCGAAAGCCAGCGTCGCCGGCGCTGGATCGCTCCGGTCATGCAGGCGCAGGGCACGGCGTGGGATTATGAACCGCGCCTCGATGCGGCGCGCGCGTACATTCGCAACAATCTGCCAATCTACGAGATCGAGCGGCGCTCGCGCTTTCCGTAGACCGGTTGCGCGCACCGCTACGACTTGCGGTCTTGACCCTCACCCGACCGCCCTCGCTTTCGCTCGCTCGGTCACCCTCTCCCGCAAGCGGGAGAGGGCTTTATTGCGCCGCAACGCCCTAGAGCCCCTCGCCCCCGGAACGGGGGACAGGGTCGGGTGAGGGGGCGTGCAATCTCGCACTCCTCAATCGCCGGCGACGAACGCGGTCCAGCGACCGTGCGGCTCGATATAGAAGCGCCAGCCGACATAGTACCCGACGGCAAAACCCTCGACGTACCAGTTGACCAGTTCGCCGTTGTAGAGGATCTGCAGCGCTTCGATTTCCTGCGGCGTCAGGTCGATATAGTCGACCAGCGCCGCCGCCGGCCAGACATAAAAAGAATCGCCGCCCTCGTCGTAATGCGCGCAGCCGGCCGCAAGGAGGCCGGTGAGCAAATCCGCGGGATCGACGCCCTCCTCGTCGCGCATGCTTTGCCAGTAATCGAGCGCGCCGTCGCCATCGCCATCGCCAAAGCTGTAGGTGAACTCGGTCGGATCGGTGAGTGCGACCAGGGCTTCGAGATCGCCCGCTTCAGCCGCCGCCGCGATTGCATCGCGTTTCTCGGCGACCGGCGCCGGCAGTTCGCCGCAGCGCGTGATCTCTTGCGCCTGCGCGCCCGGAACAAAGCCGGCGATCGACGCCACCAGCAGCAGAGCCGGTACCAACCGCTTCGTCGTCGCAACCATCCGGGCGAGTCCTTTCATCCGATGGGCCATGCAATCCCGGGCCACCGTTGGCCGGGCCCGAGAGCCGGGATAGGATCGTAACGGCGCTCGGCTTCAGTGGCGAGTGCCCGAGCGCATGAGGGCTAGTCCTTAAAGGGAGAACTGCGATGTCCGACGGCAACAACATCCCCGGCAAAATCGTCCGCGACGACAAGGTGGCGGCGGGTAAACCCTGGGCCGGCATACTCGAGAAGGGGCAGATCCTGCGCATCGTCGATCTCGAAGGCCGGCAGGGCGTCGACTTCCTCTGCTACAACGCCGACGATCCGCAGGAACGCTATCACATGTCGAACACGCTCAAGGCCGCCCGCACTTTGAAGCTCGGCAAGGGGCATGTGCTCTATTCCGACGTGGCGCGACCGATCTTCACCATCATCGGCGACAGCTGCGGCGGCCATGACACGATCGGTGGCTGCTGTTCCGCCCCGTCGAACAATATGCTCTACGGCGTCAAGGATTGCCCCGGCTGCCGCGAGAATTTCCTCGAGGCCCTCGGCTGGCACCAGCTCGGTCGAAAGGACATTGTCGCCAACATCAACTTCTTCTGCGAGGTGCCGGTCACCGACGATCGTAAGCTCGCCGACACGATATTCGTGCCCGGCCATTCGGAGCCCGGCGATTATGTCGACCTGCGTGCCGAAATGCGGGCGCTCGCGGTCGTGTCCAACTGTCCGCAGGTGAACAATCCCTGCAACGAGGGCAAGCCGAAGCCGATCCGGATCGCGATCCGCGAGGAATAGAAATGCTGCGCAATGTCGATGCCGACGAAACCCAACGCCTGCTCGACTATCCCGGGCTGATCGACGCGCTCGACGCGATGTATCGGGCCGGAGTCAATGCGGTCACGCGCATGGTTCTCCACGAGACATTGCCCGGACAAAAGCAGAACGACTGGCTGATCCTGCCGGCCTGGCAATATGGCAAGAATTTCGGCGTCAAACTGGTGAGCGTGTTTCCGGAAAATCAGCAGCGCGGCCTCGCGAGCATTCTCGGCATTTATGCACTGTTCGACGGCACATCCGGCACGCCGCTCGCGGTAATGGACGGTGCGGCGCTGACCTTGCGCAAGACCGCGGCGAACTCGGCACTCGCCGCGCGTTACCTGGCGCGCAAGAACGTGCGCCGGATGGCGATGCTCGGGGCCGGCGCGCTCGCACCGCATCTGGTGATGGCGCATTGCAACGTCCGGCCGTCGATCGAACATCTCACCATCTGGAATCGCAGCCGAGACAATGCCGAGGCGATGGCGAAGCGTCTCGCCGGCGAAGCGGCTACACGTCACCTTGCCATCGCGATCGCCGACACCGCCGAGGCGGCGGTGCGCGATGCCGACATCGTTTCCGCCGCGACCATGTCGAAACAGCCGGTCGTACTGGGTGACTGGCTGCGGCCGGGCACACATCTCGATCTAGTCGGCGCATTCCGCCCCGACATGCGCGAGACCGACGATGCGGCGCTCGCCCGCTCGCGAATCTTCTGCGACGCGCGTTTCACGGCGGCCGCGGAATGCGGCGATCTCTGCGAGCCGCTGGCGCGCGGCTTCATCGACGACAAGGATCTGACCGATCTGTTCCAGCTCGCGCGGCGCGAGCGGCCTGGGCGCAAAACTGCCGACGAGATCACCTTGTTCAAGTCGGGCGGTGGCGGGCATGAGGATCTCGCGACGGCGCAATATCTTGTGTCGAAGACCGATCACGTCTCGAAACCGGCTCAGACCTGAGGCGGCACCGGACCGTCGTCGGCTTCATTGCGACCGTGCGCCGCGAGACGGATACGCCAGATCGCGATCGCGATGAAAATCGTGCACATCGCCACCACGACTGGCACCATCCCGTTCGAACCGAACCAGTCCATCGCGGCGCCGATAGCGACCGGACCGACGATCGCACCCATCTCGTAGACCATGACGAACCCGGCATTGGCGGCGGCGATCTGCGGGCCGCGGAAACGCCGGCCGAGCAGGATGATGCCTACCGTATAGATGCCGAGAATGACTCCGCCCCAGAGGAACGTCACGATCCAGAAGAGGATGCCGCCACCCCAGAGATAGGGCAGCGCGATCATGCCGGCCATGACCAGCACGGTGATCGCGACCAGCATCTTGCGTGCATCGAACTTGTCGACCAGCCAGCCGAGCGGCGGCTGCAGGAAGATCGTGCCGGCGATCCAGACGATGAGCCATGTCGCGGTCATCTCGCGGTCGAACCCGCTATCGACCGCATAGACCGGCAGCAGCAGATAGAGCCCGGAATCGATCGCCCCCGCCGCGACGGCCGCCGCCAGCACGGTCGGTGCCACCCACAATGTGCGCAGCGCGCCGCCATCGGGATGCTCCGACATCGAGGGGGCAAGGCCACGCGCGAACAGCAACGGTGTCGCCGCGAGAACGAGGCAGGCCCCGATGCAGAGAAACGGCAGCCAGCCGTCGAACCCGACCAGCTTCAGTAGCGCCGGCCCGCCGGCAAAACCGATACCCAGCGCAGACGCATAGAAACCCATGATGCGGCCGCGGCTCTTGTCGCCGGCCATCGTGTTGATCCAGGCCTCGGTCGTGATCCAGTGCACCGCGCCGGTAAAACCCATCACGAAACGCGCGACGAACCACAGCGCGATCGAATCGGTCGCCGGAAACACCATCAGCATTGCGATGCCACCCGCCAGCACGATCGCCATCATCCGGAGCGTGCCGAAGCGGCCGAGCAGCTTCGGCACGAAGGGCGCGATGAGCAGAACCGCGAGCGGAAACATGGCGCCGTTGAGCCCGATTATGAACGGGCTGTGGCCGCGCGCCTCCATCAGCAGCGTGATCAGCGGGATCGCCGCGCCGAAACCGAGGCCGACGCCGAGCACGCCGCCGATTGCGGCGGTCAGGCTGATGATGCGCTGACGCGGCGTCAGTTCGATCGTGGTTTGGGAGCTTCCGACATAGGGATTCGACATGGCGGCGCAGTCTAGTCGGCCGGCGGTTGCCTTTGCCAGCTTGGTACGCGACAACGGGATGCCCAGTTTCGGATAGAAACCCGACTGCCCCTCTGTGTCGAAAGGTCTTCATCGATGTCGCGCGAACTTGCGTTGCTGACCGCCACCGACCTCCTCAGCCGCTTCCGAGACAAGTCGCTATCCCCGGTCGAGGCGACGAACGCGGCGCTGGCGCGAATCGATGCGCTCAACCCGACGCTGAACGCCTATTGTCTGGTCGACCATGAGGCGGCACGGGCAGCGGCCCGCGCATCCGAAGCGCGCTGGCAGAAGGGCGCACCCCTCGGGCCGCTCGACGGGGTCTCGACCTCGATCAAGGATCTGGTGTTGACCAAAGGCTGGCCGACCTTGCGCGGCTCGAAGGCGATCGATACCGCCGGGCCGTGGAATGAGGATGCACCCACGACCGCCCGGCTGCGCGAGGCGGGCGCGGTTCTTCTCGGCAAGACCACGACGCCCGAATTCGGCTGGAAGGGCGTGACCGACAGCCCGCTGACCGGCATCACCCGCAACCCGTGGAACCCGGCAACGACACCCGGCGGTTCGTCCGGCGGCGCGGCGGTCGCGGCAGCGGCCGGCATGGGGGCGCTGCATATCGGCACCGATGGCGGCGGCTCGATCCGCATTCCGGCGAGCTTCACCGGCATCGTCGGGTTCAAGCAGAATTTCGCGCGCGTCCCGGCCCATCCGCTCTCGCCCTTCGGCACCGTCGCGCATGTCGGCCCGATGACCCGCAGCGTTGCCGATGCCGCGCTGATGTTTTCCGTCATCGCCGCACCCGACGATCGCGACTGGTATGCCGTGGCGCGCACCGCCCAGGACTGGACCCGCGATCTGCAGGCCGGCGTCAAAGGCTGGCGCATCGCCTGGAGCGCGACGATGGGCGGGCACAAGGTCGATCCCGAGATCGCGGCACTCTGCGAGAAGGCGGCGCGATCCTTCACCGATCTCGGCGCGCATGTCGACGCGGTCGATCCCCCGATCGCTGCCGGCGGCGATCTCTTCAAGAAATTCTGGTTCACCGGCGCCGCCAATCTGATGCGCGCTTTTGGCCCGGATCGGCAGGCGACGATGGATCCCGGTCTGGTCGCGGTGGCGGCCGAGGGCGCAAAGCTGTCGCTGCTCGACTATCTCGCGGCGATCAGGGAACGCGAGTTGCTGGGCGTCGCGATGAACAGGTTTCACGCCGAGTGGGATCTGCTGCTGACGCCGATGCTGCCAATTGCGGCGTTCGAGGCCGGCATCGAGTTTCCGAAGCGCGGCAATGCGTCGCGTTGGACCGACTGGACCCCCTTCTCATATCCCTTCAACCTGACGCAGCAGCCGGCGATCAGCGTTCCCTGCGGCTTCACCAAAGCGGGGCTGCCGGTCGGGTTGCAGATCGTCGGGCGCAACTGGGACGACGCGCGGGTGCTGCGCGCGGCTCGCATGTTCGAACAGGCCAACCCGTTCACGATGCCGCCCCTTTAGGGACCACCGCATGACCGCCTTGCCATGACTGTCGACATCGCCGATCCCGCCCCGCACGGTCGCCGCATCGAACTGATGACGGTGCTGAAGCGCGGCTTCCGCCGGCACTGCCCGCGCTGCGGTCGCGGCAAGCTCTTCGCGGGCTATCTGACCCTGCGCGAAAACTGTGCGCAATGCGGCCTCTCCTTCGATGGCTGCCGCGCCGACGATGCGCCGGCCTATTTCACCATCCTGGTGATCGGTCACATCGTGGTGCCGGGTATCCTGCTCGCCGAACAGCTCTATCAGCCCTCGACCTTTGTGCAGCTCGCGATCTGGCTGCCGGTCACTTTGTTCGGCACGCTGGCGCTGCTGCCCTTCGTGAAGGGTGCGTTGGTCGGCGCCGTCTGGCGCTCGCAGCGCTAGGCCGACTCCAACGAGTTACGCGGGCTTCTTTGCACGATAGCGGCCCGGCCGCTTCTCGCCCTTCTCCAGCACGACCACCATCGCCCGCCAGTTCTCGACGAAATGATCGGCCATTTCCCGGCCGAGCAGTTCGATCATGCGCGGATTGAGCGGCCCCTTCATCTGGTCGTATTCCTTGCGCGCGAGACGACGATACTGGTCCCATGAATCGATCAGCTCGATCCGCTCGAACCCGGCTTCGCGCAATATCTCGCCATGCCGCTCCAGCGTTTCCATCGCATAAGTCAGCCCCTCCATCTTGAAGAAATAGCGCATGTCGTCGCTGAAGGGCCCTGGCGCCTTCATCCAGTCATAGCTGAGCAACAGGCCGCCCGGCTTCAGCACGTGGAACGCGTCGGCGAACATGCCGGCCTTGTCGGCGATCTGGGTGAACGCGCCGCTCGAATAGACGACATCGAACGTCGCGTCGCCGAACGGCAGCGGGCCAGGCTCGGTCACGCGGAACTCGACCAGATCCGAGTGACCCTTCTTCGCGATCAGGCGGCGCGCGCGTTCGATCAACGGCGCCTCGAGATCGACGCCGATGACGCGCGCACCATATTCGCCGGCCAGCACCAGCTCATGCCCGCCGATCCCGCAGCCGATATCGAGCACGAATTTGTCGCGCAGATCGTGACTGCCGATCGTCTCGCGCACATACCCGGCACCGCCCGGCGTCATGAAGCCTTCGCCCCAGATCAGCTCGAGCATGGCGATCATGTTGTCGTCATATTCGTCGCGATGCGTCTCCGCATTCATTCAAGTCCCCCTTCGTCCCGCTGCGCCGAAAGATAAGACGCAGCACCGATCAGCCCCGGATGCGGCCGCATCACGATCGCCGTCGGTACGGCACGCAGATAATCGGCAAACCGCCCCTTCGCCTCGAATCGCGCGCGCAACGGTCCGAGCGCCAGCGCATCGGCAATCGCGGGTGCGACGCCGCCACCGATATAGACGCCGCCGCGCGCGCCGAAGATGAGCGCCAGATCGCCGGCATAGGCGCCCAGCAACCCGCCGAAGGTCGCAAGCGCCGTTTGCGCACAGAGATCGTCGGCTGCGGCCCGGCGCACGATCTCGGCTGCGTCGGCATCCGACGGCGCGCGCTGTTGAGCGTCGCGCACCACGTCATGGATCGCGGCGATCCCCGGGCCGGACAGCACCCGTTCCCAGGACACATGCGCGCCATGCTGCGCGCGCAGCGCATCGGCCAGCGCATGCTCGAGCTCGCTCTCCGGTGCGAAGGTCGCATGACCGCCCTCCCCGGCCAGCGCAATGTAGCGCCCATCGGTGCGGATCAGGGCTGCCGTACCAAGGCCACTACCCGGTGCGATCAGCAACCGCGGCGCATCGGGAACCGCGATGCCCCCGCCGAGCGAACGAAGATCGCCGGGATCGAGCCAGGCAAGCGCGAGCGCCTGCGCCTCGGCGTCGTTGATACAGAGCAGCCGCCGGAAACCGAACCGCTCGGCGAGCGCCGCATTCGACCAGCGCCAGTCGCGGTTGGTGAGCGCGACCGCGTCGCCGCCCGAGACCGGCCCGGCAATGGCGAGCGCCGCCGCGACCGGCCGCGCCGGCAGCATGTCGTCGAGATAGACCGACAAAGCGGCCTCGAGCCCGTCGACATCGTCGCCGCGCATCTGCCGCATCGCCTCGACGCGGAACCCCGACGCGGTCGGTCGCGCCAGGCCAAAACGCACATGCGTCGCCCCGATATCGCCGACCAGCCAGAGCAGCCCGGATTGCGCCCTATCCGTCATGATTGTTCCCGATGACCGCCCCCATCGTCGGTTGTCGCGCCCGCCCGGCGGTGCGGTCAAGCGCCCGGTGGCGGCCGGTCTCCCGGCATCCAGCCGGCAGGGGTATCCGCCGCCCCGGCCCTCGCCTAGTGTGATCGGCGAATCCGCGCCCAAACGCGGTCGGAAACCGGGGGGTATCCGAGGCACCATGTCCGATCTGACCCGCTCTCCGGAATGGCAGGCGCTGGCGACTCACGCCAAGAGTCTGGCCCGGATTCGCCTGGGCGAGTTGTTCGACCAGGACAAGGGCCGCGCCCAGCGTTTTACCGCCGGTGCCGTCGGCATCACGCTCGATTATTCGAAGCAACTGCTGACCAACCGGACGCGCGAACTGCTGCTCGAACTCGCGCGCGCCGCCAATCTGCAGAACTGGACCGGGCGCCTGTTCGGCGGCGAGCGTATCAATTTCACCGAAGGCCGCCCCGCCTTGCATACGGCGCTCCGGGCGGGCGATCAGGTCGCGGGCGCCCCCGGCGATGTCGGGTCGCTGGTCGGCGATGCCCTCGATCTGATCGGTCAGTTCACGACGTCGTTGCGCAGCGGCCAATGGACCGGCCATAGCGGCAAACCGGTCTCCGACGTGGTGGCGCTCGGGATCGGTGGCTCACAGCTCGGCCCGCAGCTCGTTTGCCGGGCGCTCGGCCATCTCGCATCGCCGCAGCCGCAACTGCATTTCCTCGCCAATGCGGATGGTGCCGCACTCGATGCGCTGTTTGCACGGCTTAATCCGGCAACAACTCTTTTCCTGATCGTCTCGAAAAGTTTTTCCACGCCGGAGACGCTGCTGAATGCGCGCGCGGCGCGGGAATGGTATCTCGCCTCGGGCGCGCCGCAGGATGGGCTCTCGCGCCATTTCGTAGCGATCTCGGCCAACGCCGAAGCGGTCGGCCAGGCCGGGTTCGACACACGCGCCATGCTGCCCTTTTGGGATTGGGTGGGCGGCCGTTTTTCGCTCTGGTCCGCGGTCGGTCTGCCGATCGCAATCGCCATCGGGATCGACGGGTTCCAGGCGCTGCTGGCCGGCGCTAATGCGATGGACGAACATTTCCGCGATGCGCCGGAGGCCGAAAACTTGCCGGTGCTGATGGCACTGCTCGAGATCTGGAACGTCAATTTTCTCGGCCACCGCATCCGTGCGGTCATTCCCTATGCCGAAGCGCTGACCGATCTGCCCGCCTATCTCCAGCAACTCGAAACCGAGAGCAACGGCAAGTCGATCGATCGCGATGGCGCGCCGGTCGACTATGCAACCGCCCCCGTCGTCTGGGGTGCCGTCGGCACGCCGGCGCAACATGCCGTCTTCCAGGCATTGCATCAGGGTACGGTGACGGTGCCGGTCGATTTCATCGGCGTTCATCACCATCCGACGCGGCGCGCGGCCCATAGCCGTATGCTGCACGCGAACATGCTCGCGCAGTCGGCGGCGCTGATGCGCGGCAAGACGCTGAAGGAACGGCAGGAGGAACTGACGCGCAGCGGTCGCAGCGCCGACGAGGTCGCGCGGCTCGCGGCGCATCAGTCCTATCCGGGCAATCGCCCGTCCAGCACGATCCTGATCGACCGGCTCGAACCGGCGCGGCTCGGCGCGCTGATCGCGCTCTACGAGCATAAGGTGTTCGTCGAAAGCGTGATCTGGCGGATCAACGCCTTCGATCAATGGGGCGTCGAATGGGGCAAGCGGCTGGCCGGCGACATCGACCGCGCTTTGGCCGGCGACAAGGCCGCCACACTGCCCGACGGATCGACCGCCTCGCTCGTGGCCCAGTTGCGCGACTGAGCGCAGCGGCCCCGGCTTGGTTTGCCTCCGGCCGGCGGCTAGTCTTCAGCCCAGGCACAAAAACGGATCCTGCGACCCCGCATAACGGTCGGTCGGCACGGGATCGGGTTGCGGGAGACGAGGGCGATGGACGAAACAGCCGATCATGCATTTACGGCGACCGACGATTACGGCACGAAGTTCGAGCCGGCTTATTCCGGCGCGACGAGCTTTCTGCGTCGCCGCTTCACCAAGGATCTGACCGGCATCGATATCGCGGTGACCGGCATTCCGCTCGACACAGCCGTCACCAATCGGCCCGGCACCCGCTTCGGGCCACGCGCGATCCGCGAGGCCTCGGCGCAGATCGCCTGGGCGCGTCCCTATGGGTGGCATTTCGATCCGCTCGACCGGCTGCGCGTGATCGATTACGGCGATTGCGCCTGGGATCTCGGTTTCCCCCAGACGATGCCCGACGCAATCGTGGCTCATGCCGACAAGATCATCGCATCCGGCGCCACCATGCTGTCGCTCGGCGGCGATCATTTTATCTCCTACCCGCTGCTCAAGGCGCATGCGAAGAAATACGGACCGCTCTCGCTGGTGCATTTCGATGCGCATTGCGACACCTGGAGCGACGAACCGGGCAACAACCGCGTGCATCACGGCACGATGTTCCTGCATGCAGCGAAGGACGGGCTCGTCGTGCCTGAGCGGTCCGCGCAGATCGGGCTCCGGACACATAACGAGGACAAGCTCGGGTTCAACTGGCTCGATGCGCCGTTCGTGCATCGCCGCGGCACCGACGAGACGATCGCCGAGATCCGGCGCATCGTCGGCAAGAACCGCGCCTATCTCACCTTCGATATCGACTGCCTCGATCCGGCCTTCGCGCCCGGCACCGGTACGCCGGTCTGCGGGGGGCTCTCGACCGCGACCGCGCTCGAAATCCTCAAGGGGCTCGCCGGCATCGATTTCGTCGGGTTCGACGTGGTCGAGGTGGCTCCGGCCTACGATGTCGGGCAGATCACGGCCCTCGCCGGCGCCTCGATCGCGCAGGAGTTCCTCGCTTTGGCCTGCGAACGGCCGGGTCGCACCAAGTGAGGCCGGGCCAAGTGAGGCCGCGCCAAGTGAGGCCGGGGTTACGGCCCGACAGGGCGAAATGAGGCCGATTACCGACGTGTGGCGGCATTTTTCTGCCCGCACGACGCTGCTACAGTTGAAGCCAAGAAGAGCCGCCGCCTTCGGTGGCATCGCCAGTCGAAACCCATCCCATCGGGAGCACTCATGAACGTCGTCGGCCAGTTTCCGCGTCGCGTGCGCGAGATCGAGAATGAATGGATCACGCTGAAGGACGGCACGCGGCTCGCCGCCCGGATCTGGCTGCCAGAGGATGCCGCCAAGAACCCCGTGCCGGCGATCCTCGAATATCTCCCGTATCGCAAGCGCGACGGGACGTCGGAACGCGACGAGCTCACGCACCCCTATTTTGCCGGTCACGGCTATGCCTGCGTGCGCGTCGACATGCGTGGCTCGGGCGAAAGCGACGGGCTGCTGCTCGACGAATACATCAAGCAGGAACAGGACGACGCGCTCGAGGTGATCGACTGGCTCGAGAAGCAGCCCTGGTGCACCGGCAATGTCGGGATGATCGGCATTTCCTGGGGCGGCTTCAACGGGCTGCAGATTGCGGCGCGCAGGCCGAAGCAGCTCAAGGCCGTGATCAGCCTCTGCTCGACCGACGATCGCTATGCCGACGACATCCATTTCATGGGCGGGGCGCTGCTCAACGACAATCTCGGCTGGGGCTCGGTCATGTTCGGCTATATGTCGCGCACGCCCGACAAGGCGCTGCTCGGCGACAAATGGCGCGACATCTGGATGCACCGGCTCGAGAACCATCCACTGCTCGCGGCCGACTGGCTTGAGCATCAGCGCCGCGACGCGCTGTGGAAACATGGTTCGATCTGCGAGGACTGGTCCGCGATCGAAGCCGCCGTCTATCTCGTCGGCGGCTGGGCCGACGGATACTCGAACACGATCCCGCGCATGCTCCAGCATCTGCAATGCCCGAAGAAGGGTCTGGTCGGACCCTGGGCGCATAAATATCCGCATTTCGCCAAGCCCGGCCCGCGCATCGGCTTCCTCAAGGAATGCCTGCGCTTCTGGGACCAGTGGCTTAAGGGCAAAGACACCGGGATCATGGACGAGCCCGAGTATCGCGCCTGGATTCTCGACTACGAACCGCCGCACGCTTTCTACGAACAGCGCAAGGGACGCTGGGTCGCGGAGCCGTCATGGCCCTCGCCGAACATCGTGCCGCTCACGCTCGCGTTGAACAGCGACGGGCTTGCGGCCAAGGCTGGCAAGGAGACAGCGATCTCCTATCTGTCGCCGCAGGATAACGGCGCCGGCAGCGGTGCGTGGTGCGGTTACGGCTTGGGACCGCAGGGTCAGCCTGACCAGCGGATGGACGACGGCAAATCGCTCTGCTTCGACAGCGCGCCACTCGATGCGCCGCTCGAGATTCTGGGCGCCCCGATCGTCAAACTCGATGTCGCGATCGACCGCAAGCAGGGTTTCGTGGTGGCGCGCATTTGCGATGTCGCGCCGGACGGCTCCTCGCAGCGCGTGAGCTATGGCGTGCTCAATCTCAGCCATCGCAACAGCCACGAAAAGCCCGAAGCGATGAAGCCGGGCGAACGCACGAAGATCAGGGTCCAGCTCTGCGATATCGGCTGGGCGTTTCCGAAGGGCCATCGCATCCGGCTCGCCTTGTCGACCAGTTACTGGCCGATCCTGTGGCCCTCGCCCGAGCCGGTGACGCTGACCGTGCATGCCGGTGCGAGCAAGCTGGTGCTGCCATCCCGCAAGCCGCGCGCGGAAGACAGAAATCTGCCTGCCTTCGAGGAAGCCGAAAGCGCACCGCCGCAGAAGCGCACGCATCTGACGCCCGGCAGCAGCCGGCGCTGGTTCGAGCACGATATCGGCAGCGAAATGACGCGCTACCATATCGAAGAACGCAGCGGTCGCTTCATCATCGATTCACACGGGCTCGAATCCGAGTCCGACACGATCGAGATATTCAGCGTGAAGGCCGACGATCCGCTGTCGGCCGAGGTCGATATATCGGTCTCATACTCGATCGGGCGCGGAGACTGGCAGACGCGGACCGAAACGCGCACGGTGATGACCTGCACGAAGACCGACTACATCTTCGATGCGACGCTCGATGCGTATGAGGGTGTGGGCGCTGACGAACGGCGGGTCTATTCGAAGAACTATCACCGGGTGATCAAGCGGGACTTCAACTAGCAATCGTCGAATCGAATTCATCACAGAGACACAGCGAGCCTCATCGCTCGCTGTGTCTCTGTGGTTTAGAACGACGGCTAGGTGCCGCTGGTCTTGAGCAGATCCGAGCAGGCGGTAACGACGCCGGCATCGGCGGCATCCTCGCCGCGCAATACGACCGCATAGGCTTTCGCCAGTTCGGTTCGGGCTTCGCGCGCCTGATAGCTCGATAGATCGGCAACGTCGCCGGTCGCATCGCGATGGGCCTGCGCCAGCGACGCGCAGATCGATGCCTGACCGTCGATCCATGCGGTCTGCACCTGACGCGCATTCGATGCGCTAGTCACGATCCAGCCCGCACTGAACGCAACGACCGCGAGCGCGACACCGCCCGCCACGACACCGCCGATAAACGGCTTCAGTTTTTCGCGATTCATGTTCGATCTCTCCCTGTGAGTTTGTTATGCGCTCGCTTGTATGGCGTACAGACACGCCGCGCTGATTCCGAGCGACAGTTTTGGGCACCCTGTTTCAGGCCGCGGGCCCGCGCGGTTTGACGAATGACGCCCGATCGAAGGGCAAGCTGTCTCTCGGACGGATGCGTCGCGAAAGCCGGGGAATCGGCTTTCGAATTTACGGCTTCTTGGCCGGCGCCGGTGCGGCTTCGGCCGCTTTCTTGGCGGGCGCTGCCGGCTGAACGACGGGCGGCGTCATCCGCGATGTCTCGGACTTCTCTTTGGCCGGCGCGGGTTTCGCGGTGGAAAAACTCTTGAAGGACATTGGGGCGCCTATCTGTTTGAGGCTCAATGAAAGGGAACAATAATACACATGGCCTGGAATAGGAATCTTTCAATGGAATACTGCATTTGCGGTAATTCTTGCAGATAACGGCCCGAGTTAACTTTGGGTCTATTTAGTAATACTTGCGGTATTACTGACATTCGTGTGCGCCATGTCGTGCCAACCCCCAGCGCGCGGCCTCGACGACGACCGGGCTCTCGTCGCGCGTGAGCCGGACGAGTGCCGCCCGCGCCTCGGGCGATCGGTCATTGCCGAGCGCGATCGTGACATTGCGGATGAACCGCTCGCGGCCGATCCGCTTGATCGGCGAGCCGGCGAACAGCGTACGGAACGACGCATCGTCGAGCCCGGCCAGCTCGACCAGTTTTGGCGCGGTCAGCTCGGCACGTGGCAGGAACGCATAGTCCTTCGTCGCGCTTGCGTATTTGTTCCAGGGACAGACGGCGAGGCAATCGTCGCAGCCATAGATGCGGTTGCCCATGGCGGCACGAAATTCCTCGGGGATCGGTCCGTCATGTTCGATGGTGAGATAGGAAATGCAGCGCCGCGCGTCGAGCCGGTAGGGCTCCGGAAAAGCCGCGGTCGGGCAAATATCGAGGCATCGGCTGCAACTGCCGCAATGATCCGCCTCCGGCACATCGGGCGCGAGATCGAGCGTGGTAAACAAAGCGCCGAGGAACAGCCACGAGCCGAATTCGCGCGAGACCAGGTTGGTATGCTTGCCGCGCCAGCCGATTCCGGCTTGCTCGGCCAGCGGCTTCTCCATGACAGGCGCGGTATCGACAAACAGCTTCGCCTCGCAGCGATACTCGCGCGCCAGCCACTCGCCGAGCTTGCGCAGCCGCGGCTTCATCACGTCGTGATAGTCGCGGCTCCGCGCATAGACCGAGATATTGCCGCGATCCTTGTGCGCGAGCAGCGCGAGCGGATCGTCCTTGGGTGCGTAATTGGTGCCAACCAGGACGACGCTGCGCGCCTCGGGCCAGATCGCATGCGGATCGCGGCGGCGCTCGGCATTGCGTTCCATCCAGCCCATCGTGCCGTGCCAGCCGGCCTCGAGAAACGCATCGAGCTTCGTACCGGCGTCGCCGATCGCCGGCCGCGCGAATCCGACCGTATCGAAGCCGAGCGCGCGCGCCTCGGCCCGGATCGCGGCGCGGAGCGGATCGTCGACCATGACTAGCGGTTCAGGCACCGTGTCGGCAGGGACAGGCATGGCCTGAGTTTAGCATGACCAAATCAAGGTCTCACACCGGCTCGATATCGCCCTTCGCCTGCTCGGCCGAGAATTCGGTGTGAAATGCGTCGAACCGCCCCGCCGCGATCGCCTCGCGGATCTCGCACATCAGCGTCTGGTAGTGCGCGAGATTGTGCCAGGTGAGCAGGATCGGCCCGAGCATCTCCTCGCTGCGTGCGAGATGATGCAGATAGGCGCGCGAGAACTGCGTGCAGGCGGGACATGCACAGCTCTCGTCGAGCGATCGCGGATCGTCCTGGTGCCGCGCGTTGCGGATATTGATCGTCGCACGCCGCGTGAAGGCTTGCCCCGTACGGCCCGAGCGCGTCGGCATCACGCAGTCGAACATGTCGATGCCGCGTGCGACAGCACCCACGATGTCGTCAGGCCGACCGACGCCCATCAGATAGCGCGGCCGGTCGGTGGGCAGATGCGGTAAAGTCGCATCGAGCATAGAGAACATCATCGCCTGCCCCTCGCCCACCGCGAGCCCGCCGACAGCATAGCCGTCGAACCCGGTTCCGATCAGGGCGGCGGCCGATTCCGCGCGCAGCGCCGGATAGATGCTGCCCTGCACGATGCCGAAGAGGCCATAGCCCGGCCGCGCATCGAACGCATCGCGGCAGCGCTGCGCCCAACGCATCGATCGCTGCATCGAATCCGACGCGGTTTTCTCGTCGGCCGGGAACGGCGTGCATTCGTCGAGTACCATCGTGATCGTCGCATCGAGCTGGCGCTGGATCTCCATCGCGCGCTCGGGCGTGAGCTCGTGCGACGAACCGTCGATATGCGACTGGAACGTGACGCCGCGCTCGGTGATCTTGCGCAGATTGGCTAGCGACATCACCTGGAACCCGCCGGAATCGGTCAGGATCGGGCCGGGCCAGTTCATGAATTGATGCAGCCCGCCGAGCTTTTCGATACGCGCAGCACCGGGCCGCAGCATGAGATGATAGGTGTTGCCGAGCACGATCTCGGCGCCGGTCGAGCGCACCGCATCGGGCGTCATCGCCTTGACCGTCGCTGCTGTGCCAACCGGCATGAAGGAAGGCGTCTCGAACGACCCGTGCGCGGTCTCGACCCGGCCCCGTCGTGCCGCACCGTCGCGGCGTTCCAACGTGAACACGAATGCACTCATGATGGCGCCCGCTCGAGCAGGCAGCCATCGCCATAGGAATAGAAGCGATAGCCGGTTTCGATCGCATGCGCATAGGCCGCTTTCATGCGCTCGGTGCCGGCGAAAGCGCAGACGAGCATGAACAAGGTCGAGCGCGGCAGATGAAAATTTGTCAGCAGAAGATCGACCGCACCGAAGCGATAGCCCGGCGTGATGAAGATATCGGTCTCGCCGGCGAAGGGCCGCACAATGCCGTCGTCGCGGGCCGCGCTCTCGATAAGGCGTAGCGACGTGGTGCCGATCGCGACGACGCGCCCGCCGCGCGCATGGGTCGTATTGATCGCATCCGCCGCCTCTTTCGTCACGCGGCCAAATTCGGCATGCATGCGATGATCCCTCGTATCCTCGACCTTGACCGGCAGGAACGTACCCGCCCCGACATGCAGCGTCACACTGATCCGGACGATGCCGTTCGCATCCAGCGCCGCCAGCAGCGCGTCGGTGAAATGCAGCCCCGCGGTGGGAGCCGCGACCGCGCCCGGCTCGCGCGCGAACAAGGTCTGATAGTCGGCGCGGTCCGCCGGATCGGGCGCCGCGCGCGGAATATAGGGCGGCAGCGGCATCGCGCCGATCCGTTCGAGCGCCGCCAGCAAGGTCGCGTCGTCGCAGCCGAAATCGAGCGCGACCTCGCCGCCGTCCTGTTTCGCCTCGACTATGGCCGCGAGACCCGCCGACCCGTCCGCAGCGGCGAACTCGATCCGGTCGTCCGGCTTGAGGCGCTTCGCCGGTCTTGCGAACGCGGCCCAACGCCCGGGCCCGAGCCGCTTATGGAGCGTCACCTCGATCCCGGCAGCACCCCGCTTTCCCTCGAGCCGCGCCGCGATCACCTTCGTATCGTTGACGACCAGCAGATCGCCGGCGCGCAACAGATCGGGCAGGTCGCGCATCGTCCGGTCGGCAAACGCCTCTTGCCGCACATGCAGCAGCCGCGCCGCATCGCGCGGCCGCGCCGGATGAGTCGCGATCCGCTCGCGCGGCAGGTCGAAATCGAACAGATCGACTTTCATGGGAGACTGCGACGGTTGGATTTGGCCATTTGCCCCGTCCGGTTGACGGGGCCGGGATGATAGGCCTATCGGTCTTCGCCCGTCACCGCAGGAACGACCCACCCGACCGCCATGACC
>JAWXBK010000055.1:0-50165 GCA_034439975.1 Rhodospirillaceae bacterium
AGTCAGCGAAGGCGGCACGGCCGGCTACACCGTGTCCTACACGGGCGCCACGTTGGCGACCGGCCAGACGGTGACGATCTCGGTCGGCACGGGTGCGGGATATGACGGCAGTCTCGCCGACGCGACGTCGGGCTCGGACTACACGTCGCTCGGCACGGTGCTCACGTTTACCAGTGGCGCGACCTCTCAGACGGTCGCTGTCTCGACCATCGAGGACACGATCGTCGAGAGCGACGAGGATTTCACGGTCACGCTGTCGAACGCGGGTGCGGGGACGATTGTCACCAGCCAGGCGAACACGGTGATCGAAGACGACGGCGATGCGGTGGTATTCAACATCGCCGGGATGACGTCGGTGGATGAAGGCGACACGGCAACCTACACGGTCACATACACCGGCGCTACGCTGGCGCCGGGCCAGACGGCCACGGTGTCGGTAGCAACAAATTCTGGCTTTACAAGCACGTTATCGGACGCGACGGCGGGTTCCGATTTCACTGCGCTCGGCACGATGCTGACTTTCACCGGCGGCGGTGTGACGTCGAGAACGGTTTCTGTATCGACAGTGGATGATACGATCGTCGAGGGCGACGAAGACTATACAGTCAGACTTTCCGCTCCGACGAACGGGACGCTGGGCGCGAGCCAGGCGAACACAGTAATCGACGATGCTAACGTTGACCCGATTGTTGCGCCGCTTTGCCTCTGGGTGCCCGATAATTTCACGAACTTTATGACCGGGATCTATGCCAACGGGTATCCGCTCAGCATTCCGGCTCCAACGGACCCGAACGGGGACACGCTGACGGTCGCTGACTTCACGCTGCCGGCCAATGGCACGATCTGGTACCAACTCGGTGGCGGCGGTGCATTCACGCAACTTACGAACGTCGACGATCTGACAATTGCCGAGTTTCAGTCGCTGGTTTTCAGACCCAATGCCAACAATACGAGTGAATCCGGAACATTTACATATTGGGTCAATGACGGTGATGGCGGCCTGACTCAGGGCACAGTCGAGCTGCACGATGTTGCACAGTCGGAGCTCGAAGGACCGTCGGTGTCAATCGGTAGTCGTACCGCCAATTCTCCGCTGAACTCCGGCAACGGCATTTCGACTTCGTTTAACGTGACTGGCGAAGTCATCACCGCTCTTTCGGAAGACGACGGCCGAGTAAAGGTCGCCACCAACTTCCAGATTGCGCCCTTCGATACGCCGATACCGGTCGGCGAACAGGGTGCTGCCCTGGCAGCTCTGATCAATCAGGTTGCCGTTAGACTCGTTATCGGAGGCGTCACATTCAACGTCGTTGTGCCTGACAATGGTAATCCAGGAAGCGGCGACAACACCGAGTACTGGGTAATCGATAACGACCCAAATTCACTCACCTTCGGGATCTGGATTGCAGAAGTGCCGGCGACCGAGATCTGGAATGAAGCGGGCACACAGACGCTGGAACAGTATTTGAACCTGAACACGCCCAATGCTGGTGATGTTTGGGCTGTAGAGTACGAAGATCTGCTGGGTGGTAACGAGCAAGCCAGATTTGTCGAGTTCAGCTTCGGCGCTACCACGGACACGTTGCTCGGCGGCATTCATGTTGATGCGCTCAATAGCGATTGTGCGGACGAACCCAACCTGATTTACGGCACGACGCTTGGCGACACGTTGATCGGCGGTAATGCAAATGACCGAATATTTGGCCGGGAGGGTGACGATATTCTTGATGGCGGTGCAGGGGACGATTCACTCGATGGCGGCGCCGGCGATGACGCAATTATGGGCGGCGAGGGGAATGACACGATCCTGGGCGGCGTTGGAATCGATGACCTGATCGACTGGTCCGATGCGACGACAGGGATCACACACACGCTTGTGACCAGTGATTCCTTCACGTCGGTTGCAGTTGCCGGGCTCGGTACCGACTATTACAGCGGGATAGAAGGCATCATCGGCGGGTCCGGTGCTGATAACCTTACCGGCAATGCAAGCGAAAACATTTTAATCGGGAATGAGGGTAACGATACGCTCTCCGGTGCGGACGCCAGCGATACTATCCGTGGCGGCGACAACGATGACTCGATTATGGGCGGTAATCAGAACGATCAGCTGCTGGGTGAAGATGGTAACGACACGATCTTGGGCGGTGCCGGCGATGACACAGTGAGCGGTGGTATTGGCAATGATTATCTACTCGGTGGGACCGGCGCAGACTTGATGAACAGTGGCGCCGGGGACGATATCATGCGCTTCAGCGATGCGGATAATGATTCAATCGATGGTGCCGCCGGAATCGACGCTTTGCTGCTCGATCAGCTTTCCCTGAATTTTGACAACGTTTCCGATGGCCAGGTGTCTGGAATTGAGATTCTAAACCTGGGCAGAACGGATGGCGTCTCGCGTGCTGTTACGCTCGATGCGCAGGACGTCATTGATTTCGAGGCAGCGACCGGCGTTTCAGTAGACCCCGACGCCGGTGGGGGCCTTGGTGTCGATATCATCGACCTTGTTATCCAAGGGCAGGCTGGAGACACGGTATCGCTCGATGGGACGGGAGGCGGCAACCCCAACTGGAGCACCGGCGTGACGGCACAAGCATTGGCGGGATATGTGGGCACCTATTCAATTTTCTATGCAACGGATGGGACTGTCGTTGCGGTCGAAGACGCGGTCTCCGTGGCGATCGTCAATTGACGTCCCCAGCCGCCTGACACCGGCCCCGGTGTCAGGCGGCTGATTCTTCTGCAGTCCTGAGTGTTCGGAAGCATAAAATATTATGCTGCCTTGCGATCAGAGCGCCCTCGTCGCCCCGATTCGAACAATTTTGTGCGAATCTGTTCTCGTGCATCTGATCCCATAACCTGTTGGAAAGTATGAGGCGTAGAGCCCGTCGCCGCGCGCGACCGTGCACTTACGTCTGATTGATTGACTAGAAGCGTACCCGGGTAGTTAGGTGTAACCCGGTATGAGGAGCTAAGGGGTGCGGTGGGGCTATCCGGCCAGGCGCAGGGTGTCCGGTATTGCGTCGGACAAAGAGCGGCGATCTGATTCCGTTCGATCTTGCGAATCCCACAGACCAGTTGCGGTGCATCCCTTCAGCGATCGTTAGTTGAGGCAGGGTACATCAATGTCCGTGCTGCCCGTGCAGGATGGTGAAGACGTGCGGAACAATGCGGTCGTTTCCGAAGACGGCTTTGCTTTGCTCGGATCTGAAACGCTCGATGCCATCCTGCCGCTGGTTATTGAGCTGCCCGACGGTCAGTTCGTCACCGTCGAGGCGCTAATCGCCGCCGTTACCGCTGGTGCATCGGCAGTTCAGGGCGAGGCCGGAACCGAGATCCCGATGGTGTTCGTGTACGAGCTTCTGACCAAGGAGCTCGGCAAGGTCGGCGCCGAAGGCGAATTCGGCGATGAGCCTCTGGGTGGACAGGCATCGTTCAGGGATGGCACGACGCTCGAGTTTCTCGATGCGCTTTTGCTCAGTGGCCGAATCCACAGTTCCGACGGGCAGACGCCCTCTCTCTCCGAAATGACGCGCCGCAGCAAATCGAAGGAAATGTCGAGCGACACGTTGCGGGAAGTTCTGGTCGACGGACCGAACGCCGAGAATGACGTCATCACACCGGCCACCAGGGAGGGGCAGGTGACGATGACGGAATTCGGCGAGAGCACAAGCGAAGCTTCATGGCCATCCGGATTCCGCAAGGACATCGCGACCGGGAATCTGCTGAAGAACGATTCGTTCGGTGAGAAAAGCGCGCCTGTCATTACGTCCATGATCTATAACGGCGAAACGTTCAAGGCTGTCGATGGCGTCATCGTCGTCGAGGAGAAGGGCGTGTGGCGCCTCACCGTGAATGCGGGCGGGACGGAGGGCGTGCCGGAGAAGGCCTTCGGAAGCTACACGTTCGAGTTCATCGGGCCGTACGATCATTCGGAGTCGGTCAACGGTTTCGCGGAATTCACGCTCTCTTATACGATTCTCGACAGGCTCGGACAAACCGACACCGCATCGATCCAGTTTTCCATTCGCGATGACGCGCCTGTCACGCAAGACGACGTCGCCTCGGTCATGGCGGGCAATAACGTCACCGGATTGCTGTTTGAGAACGACATTATCGGGGGCGACGGTCTGGGCGGCGTCGAGAAAATTGATGGCGGCCAGTACGGGTCTTCGACCCCCGCGGACACTGATGCGAACGGCAAGGCAACGATTGTCGGACTCTATGGCGACCTGCTGTTTGACTTCGACGATGGCAGCTTCGAGTACTTCGCTCGAGCCGATGCGCTGGGCGCTGGCGAGACCGACGTCACCGATATTTTTAACTACACGATTTTCGACGGCGATGGCGACGTGTCGACCGCGAGTCTGTCGATCCAGGTAACGTCGTATGAGCCGACGGTGGATCCGGAACCGCCATTCAGCCCGCCAGACGACGATAAACCTGTCGAGGGCGATATTTATACCTGGTCGAGCATTGAGAGTGTTGACGCAGACGGCGACGCAAGCGTCGATCTGGCAGAAATCATCGAGGGTTTTGATCCGGCCCACGATCGACTCAGTATCGAAGGCCTGCTCGAATCGCTGGGTTATGACGACGTCGCCGAAGCATGGGGGGTCTTCCGCCTTGCGAACGCGTCGAATGGCGTCGATCTCCAGATTAATCTGGGGTTCGGATGGCAAACGTTTGTGACCGTCTCGGGTTCTGTTCCGCTGACCACAGCCGATATCGAGCCGGCCCTGATCACTTGAACTTCAAGCGGTCTGGACCGCTCGTCCCGCTCAGTTCAATTATCGCCCGCGCTGATTGCGGTTCGTTCGGACCATGCTCGCTCGGCGGCGCCCGGCGCGCCCGCTTACGGCAGGTTCGGCTCGAATGCTGCCGGGATATGCCCATTCACGCGCGGATCGTCGATCTCGATGCGCTTCTGGGCATAGGGTGTGAACCCGGCCCGCTGATAGGCCGGGAGCGCACCGGGATGATCGAGCGTGCAGGTGTCGACAGTGACCCGATCGGGGTCGGTGATCCAGGCGGTTTCCATCGACTGGCGCAGCAGGAATTGACCATAGCCGCGCCCGATGAAATCGGGCAGCAGGCCGAGATGGTTGATGTTGACGACACCGTCTTTGCGACGGTCGATCTCGGCATAGCCGGCCGGACAGCCATCCACATGCAGAAGATACAATTCGACCTTGGGGTCGTGGATGATGGTCGCGATCTCGTCGTCGCTCATCAGGCAGCGTTCCCACCAGAACCACGGCCCGCCCACCGCGCCATAGAGGTAACGGAACATCGCGACAGGCATATGCTCGGCGCGAAGTAGCGCAACCTTCCCCGCCGGCATTGGCAGGGTCTCGTGCGCGGGTTTTTGGGTCATCTCGAGATAGGTGATGACCACCGGGATCTTTAGGACGGCGGCACGACGTTCCGCATCGGAGACCAGGCGGGCCATCACGGTGCGCGGCGTCTGTTCATAGCCGGCCCGCTCGTAATAAGGCTTCACCTGTGTGTTGTCGCCGCGGATCAGTAACTCGATTTTGACCAGTCCGCGCGCGGCGAGCCATTGCTCGGCAGCGGCGAACAAAGCGCGGCCATGTCCCTTGCCGCGATGTTCTGGCCATACCGCGAACCGGTATAGCCAGCCGCGATGACCGTCATGTCCGGCGAGGATTGTGCCCATCACTGTGCCCTCGACATCGTCGACCAGTAGCACGGCATTGTCGTGCCGGAGCAGAAACTCGATGTCGCGTCGGGGCTCGTTCGGTGGCACATTGAATCCGACGACCTCCCAGAGCGAGGCGACGGCATCGAAATCCTCGGCGCGATAGCGGCGAATGCTCATGTTGTTTCGACGGGCGTATCGCCGGCCCGACCCCATTCGCTCCAAGATCCGTCATAGACCGCGACATCGTCGTGGCCGATCAGGTGCAGGGCGAACGCCAGAGTGGCGGCGGTGACGCCGGAGCCGCAACTGGTAATAACCGGGCGGTCGAGATCGATGCCGGCTTCCTCAAACCGCTTCTTCAGGATGTCGGGCGGGAGAAACGTGCCGTCCGCGGGATCCATCACCATGCCGGCCGGCAGGTTGCAGCTGCCGGGAATATGACCGCTGCGCAATCCCGCGCGCGGTTCGGGTTCGGTTCCGGCGAACCGGCCGCGGCTGCGCGCGTCGAGAACCTGTTCGCGCGAAGTGCCGAGGTTGGCCCGGACCTGGCCCTTGTTTCGGACCAGTAAGTTATTGAATTGGGCTGTAAAATGCCGTTCGCGCGGCATCGGAGGCAGATCCTCGATCGGCCGTCCTTCGGCCAGCCACTTCCGCATGCCGCCATCGAGCACCGCGACGTCGCGATGTCCGAACACGCGAAAAGTCCACCAGACCCGGGCGGCACCCATACCGTTTGCGTCGTACACGACGATGCGATTGCCATCGCCCAACCCGAGACGTCGTACGCGCGAAGAGAATTTTTCCGGGCTCGGCAGCATATGCGGCAGATCGGTATCGCTGTCCGCAATCTCGTCGATGTCGAAGAATACGGCCCCGAGGATATGCTGCTTCTGATACTCGGCGCGCGCGGACTTTCCTTCGGTCGGCAAATAGAACGTACCGTCGACGATCCGAATGTCCGGTGCGGCCACATGGTCCGCCAGCCACGACGTACTCACGAGGCTGTCGGGATTGGCATTGTTCATGCGCCGGCGGACTCCACAAACGCGATGTTCACCCGTCGGTTCTGCTTTCCCTTGCTCTCGATCTTGCCGATCGCGATGCGTCCGATCTCACCGGTGCGCGCCACATGCGTGCCGCCGCACGGCTGCAGGTCGACGCCCTCGATTTCGAGAAGACGGACCCGGCCGTAGCCGCTCGGCGGTTTGACGGACATGGTGCGGATCAGGTCGGGCTGGGCCGCGAGTTCTTCGTCGGTGATCCATCGCGGGTGCACAGCGTGATCTTCTTCGACCAGCCTGTTGACGCGTGCCTCGATCTCGTCTTTGTCGAGCGGCTGGTTCGGCAGGTTGAAATCGAGCCGTCCCTTGCCTTCGCCGACCTGGCCGCCCGTCACCTCGCCGGTAATGACCGAGCAGAGCAGATGCAAACAGGTATGCATCCGCATCAGCCGATGGCGCCGCTCCCAGTCGATCACCGCTGTCACCACGGTTCCGGGTTCCGGCAGTGCCGATCCCTCGGCGGGAACATGAACGACATCGTCCGGTCCGGCGTGGCCCCTGCGGGCGTCGACGATCGCGATCGTGCTGCCGTCCGGCAGTACGAGTTGCCCCGTATCTCCGGGTTGGCCGCCGCCCGTCGGGTAGAACACCGTGCGGTCCAGCGTTATCCCGGCGGCGTCCGCGACGACGACGCGCGCCTGGCATTCACGCGTGTAGGCATCGGCGCGGAACATCGCGTCGGTCATCGCGGCGCTCCTTCGCCTTTCACCAGCCATTCAGGGTAGGGAAGGCCCTTCGATTTCAGGAATGTGGGATTGAACAACTTGCTCGAATAGCGGGTTCCGAAATCGCACAGCACCGTCACGATCGTGTGGCCGGGCCCGAGCTGTTTCGCCAGGCGAATGGCGCCCGCGATGTTGATGCCGGTCGAGCCGCCCATGCAGAGGCCCTCTTTGGTAATGAGATCGAAGATGATCGGCAGCGCCTCCTCGTCAGGGATCTGATAGGCCTCGTCGATCGGGGCGCCTTCGAGATTCCGGGTGATACGGCCCTGGCCGATACCCTCGGTAATCGAGCTGCCTTCCGATTTCAGTTCGCCATGCTTGTAATAGTTGAAAAGAGCAGCCCCCATCGGATCGGCCAGCGCGATCCGCACACCGGGCTTCCGTTCCTTGAGCGCCATGCCGACACCAGCCAATGTGCCGCCGGTGCCGACGGCGCAGCAGAATCCGTCGACCGTACCGTCAGTCTGGTCCCAGATCTCGGGGCCGGTCGTGCGGTAATGGCCTTCGCGGTTTGCGACATTGTCGAACTGGTTTGCCCAGATCGCGCCGGCAGGCTCGGTCTTCGCCAATTCGTCGGCGAGGCGACCCGAAACTTTCACGTAGTTATTGGGGTCTTTGTAGGGAACGGCGGGCACTTCCCGCAGGTCGGCGCCGCAAAGTCTCAGCAGATCTTTTTTCTCGTCGGATTGGGTTTCCGGAATGACGATCACGGTGCGATAGCCGCGCGCGTTGCCTACGAATGCAAGACCGATACCGGTATTGCCGGCGGTTCCTTCGACAATGACGCCGCCGGGTTTGAGCAAGCCCTTTCGTTCGGCATCGTCGATGATGGCGAGTGCCGCCCGGTCCTTGACCGACCCGCCTGGGTTGAGAAACTCGGCTTTGCCGAGAACATTGCAGCCGGTCTGTTCCGAGGCCTTCTTGAGTTTGATCAGCGGCGTGTTGCCCACGGCGCCGATGAATCCGTCCCGTACTTGCATGAATCTGCTCCCGCAATGCGCGCGCAAACCTAACCGGCGCCCGCCGGGCGGATCAAGCGGCCGAGAGCGCCATACCGGGTCGCAGATGGCGGAACGGTAGCCGGCTCAGATCGGCGGCGGCGGGACCGGGGCAGTCTACCTCGACAATCTGACGACAGAGCGGTCCGAAGGCGGCCCGGAAATGGTTTTTGGCCTTGGCGCAAAGAAGCCGCGTCGTCGCCAGGTCGATTCCATGTAGCTCGAAATAGGCGCGATCGTTCGGCGACTGGCAGGTTTCTGTCACGATAACGGCGATACTGCCGATATCGAGCACACAACTGCGGCCGAGATCGACAGCGAGGCCACGTTCCATCGGGCCCCGATTGTGGAAGCGCCCATCGGTCAGCCGGCGGACACGCAGGGTCGCGGGCATCGGCGACCCGAAGTCGCGGGAGAGGCGACCGCCCAGTCGCCGGTCGAGCGACGCGCCGATCCCGGCTTCGTGTGCCGTCTGTACCAGCGCCGGATCGCAGAAGAAGGCAAAGACCGTCGGAACATCGGGGTTGCGTGCCAGCAGCGCGCGAAACAGCTCCGGCGTATCGCCGATGCCGCCGGACATTGGGTTGTCAGCGGGATCGATGACGGCAATCAGACCGGGTGGCGCCGCGAGCGCGATTTCGATGCCGTCGGCTGCCGTCGGCAGGGCTACCCGGAAGCGCGGCAGCCGCGCGACATATTCGGCGACCAGCCGGCTTGCGACGGCGTCCGCGATGGCGCCGTCGCCCTCGGTATGAACCATGACGGTCGGGCCGGCGCAGGGGCTGTCGCCATAGGCGAACCCGCCGAAGATCGCGACGTCGAGAATTCCGGGTTCTCGCTCGGCCGCGCGGGCGAGAGCCATGAGCTCCGCCATCGGTCCGCCGTCGGTTCGCATATGATGGCTCGGCAGTATCACCGGCAGCTTCCGAAGCGCGCGAACCGGGCGCGTACGTCCGAGCGCCGCATCCGTCAGCATTGCGATCGTGCGGGTCGCCGTTTCCGCCATATCGAGATGTGGGTAGGTCTGATAGCCGCTCGCCACGACGACCCCGTCGAGTGTCGAATCGTCGAAATTGGCGTGGAAATCGAAACTCACGCCAATCGGTATCGATGGTGCGGCGGCGCACACCGCGCGGATCAGGTCGCGTTCGGGTGTCGGGTTGCTCGCCGTCACCAATGCGCCGTGCAGCGAGAGATAAATTGCATCGGCGCGTGCTGTGCGCACAGCATCGACGATCTGACCCGCCATTAGCTCAAGTTCGTCGTCGGGCACTGGCCCTGCCGGGGGTGCAGCCATGCAGGGCAGGAACGCGACCTCCCAATCGTCACGTCGCTGCTCGGCGAAAGCAACGACCGCGCCCAGTTCGGTCGCCGTTCCACGATAGAATTCGCGCGCGGCATCGCCCACGCACCATTCGCGGCGCTGGAAATCGGCGAGCCGCGTCGGCACGGGCGAAAAGGAATTGCCCTCATGCCAGAGGCGGGCAACCGCGAGGCGTCTCATCGCCAGCCGGCGTCCAGCCACGAAGCGCGCAATCGTTCGCGATTGAGCATAAGCCTCAGCCGGCCGATCCGCCCGAACCCGCTGTAAACGGGTTCGCGCCATAGGATTTCAACGTCGTCGGCCATTTCACCGGTTCCGAATTTGTGCCGGATGGGATGCCGATCATACTGTCGGAACGGAGCCAGGCGCCATTGTCCGCCCATGGGGGCGTCGGATCTCCAATCTTGCACAGGAGTACGGCCATGCAGGAGACGCGCGTGCAGAAGATCATGTTCGAAGGTTCGCAGGGCGGGATGCTCGCCGGGCGCCTGGAACTGCCGGTTGGTCCGCCGCGCGCCTATGCGCTGTTTGCCCATTGTTTCACCTGTACCAAGGATATCTTCGCGGCGGGGCGTATCGCGGCCGCGCTGGCGGAACGCGGCGTCGCGGTTCTGCGGTTCGATTTCACAGGGCTCGGCGCCAGCGACGGCGATTTCGCCAACACGAATTTCACGTCGAATGTCGAGGATCTCGTACGCGCGGCCGATTTTCTCCGCGAGCATTACCGTGCGCCGGAGATCCTGATCGGTCACAGCCTGGGCGGGGCGGCGATCATCGCTGCCGCTGGCCGGATTCCGGCCGCCAAACTCGTGGCAACGATTGGCGCGCCCGCCGATCCCACCCATGTCACCCGGCATTTCTCTGGTGCGCTGGACGAAATCGAGAAAAAGGGCGAAGCCGAGGTGACATTGGTCGGGCGCCCTTTTCGAATCCGGCGCCAGTTTCTCGAAGATGTCGCCGCGCATCGGCTCTCCGATCATCTGGCGCAGCTGCATCGGGCCCTGATGATCTTTCACGCACCGCAGGACGAGATCGTCGGTCTCGACAATGCGCGGAAGATTTACGATGCCGCCCGACATCCAAAAAGCTTTGTAACGCTCGATGGCGCGGACCATCTTCTGTCGCGCCGCGAGGATGCGGTGTTCGTCGCTGACATGCTCGCCGTCTGGGCCGATCGCTATCTGAGCCGGGCGAGGGCTAACGACGACTGGCCGCGTGCGGAACCGAACGAGGTCGTGGTGTCGGAGGCTGGGGAGGGCAATGGACGGTCGCGCCTGACGCAGCGAATCGCGGCGGGGCCGCTGCGGCTGATGGCGGACGAACCGGTCGATCGCGGCGGCACCGGCCTCGGGCCGGATCCCTACGCGTTACTGCTGGCGGCCCTTGGCGCCTGCACGTCGATGACACTGCGGCTCTATGCGGACCATAAGCAATGGCCGCTCGATCACGTCGCCGTCCGCCTGACGCACCAGAAAATTCATGCTGCGGATTGCGCCGAGTGCGAGACGCGAGAGGGCAAAATCGATGAGATTCGTCGCGAGCTGACCCTCGTGGGGAATCTCGACGATACCCAGCGCGCGCGGTTGCTCGAGATCGCGGACAAATGCCCGGTGCATCGAACGCTGGCCTCTACGAACAGAGTCCTGACGAGTTTCGTGTAAGATCGGGGGAATTGCAGGGCACTCGGCGCTCATAGCCGAGTGCGACCAGAAATGCATTAGGTGACCGGCAGATAGTCGGAATTCGGCAGATGGAAACCCCAGTGGAAATCCCGCTCGGTCATCCTCCCTTCGAGAAACGCATCGAGAATCTGCGCGCTGACCGGATGCAACCGTTCCGGCAGGCACGCGAGGTAGGACCGCTCGGCGGTTTCGCCGGCCCGGCTGCATGTCGCGATCAGCACCAGAGCCAGTAATGCCGCCGAGAGATGCACAGAGTAGTGATAGCGTCGCCGCTGCCGGCGCGAGGCGGGACAATGGCCCGCATGCGCCGGTATTTTGCTTTTTAGCGTCAATAGTCCCCGTGGGAACCGCGGAATCCCTTGGACAATGCGGGCTGGGGATGCTTTGCTTGCGGTCAGGTTCGAACATCGGCGCCATGTCGCCCGGGCCGCGCGCCCTTCGGCGCATGCAGACAAGCAAGCCATCACAGGGGAGGTTACATCATGTCCGACGACCTCAAGAAAATTCACCCGTATCTACCGAAACTGCTTGAGCAGTTCCGGGACGGGAAGGTCGATCGTCGCGAGTTCTTGCGTACATCCACATTGCTCGGCCTGTCCGCCGGCACCGCATTTACGCTCGCCGGTTGCGATGACAAGGAAGAAGTCGCCGAAGCACCGGCTGAGGAAGTAGTCGAGGAAGAAGTCGCCGAAGCGCCGGCTGAAGAGCCGGCTGCACCAGCGGCCGAGAAAATCGTGCGTATCTCGATGCGCGTTCCGGCTGTTGACAACCCACCAACCTATTCGTGGGTCTATGACTCCAACATCACCCGTCAGGTTTGCGATTACCTGACCCGCACCGGCACCGACAACGTCACGCGCCCGTGGCTGCTCGAGAGCTGGGAAGCGACCGAAGACATCAAGACCTGGACGCTTCATTTGAAGCAGGGGATCAAATGGTCGAACGGTGACGAGCTGACGGCCGATCATGTGATCTGGAATCTCAATCGCTGGCTCGACGAGAGCGTCGGCTCTTCGGTGCTTGGGCTCATGAAGGGCTACATGCTGGTCGAGTTCGACACCGGCGAGACCAACGAAGACGGTAGCCAGAAGATGAGCACCCGTCTGTGGGCGGACAACGCCATCGAGAAGGTCGATGAGTACACCGTTCGCCTCAACTGCCAGGAGCCGCAACTCGCGGTGCCGGAACATCTCTTCCATTATCCGGCCCTTATCCTGCATCCGAGCGAGAACGGCGTGTTCGGCGTTGGCTCGATCGGCACCGGTGCGTTCTCGCTGACCGAACTCGAGGTCGGCAAAAAAGCCGTTCTGCGCCGTCGCGACGGCTACTGGGGCAATCCCGTCAAGCTCGACGCGGTCGAATTCATCGACCACGGCGACGATGCGGCCGCCGCAGTGCAGGCAATCGCCTCGCAGCAAGTCGACGGCATGTACGAGGCGCAGACGACCCAGTATGCGGCGCTGCAAAAGATCGAGCATGTGCAGGTTCACCAGGTCGCGACCGGCCAGACAGCCATCGCGCGCATGCAGCCGATCCACGCGGACATGACCGATCCGTCCAACCAGGCGGCGGCCTTCGCGGATCCGCGCGTGGGCAAGGCTATGCGTCTTGCACTCGACACGGAGAAGCTGCTGCAGGTCGGCCATCTCGGCCTCGGTCTGCCGGGCGAACATCACCATGTCTGCCCGATCCATCCCGAGTATGCGAAGCTCGAGTTCATGAAGCAGGACATCGAGGGAGCCAAGGCGCTGCTGGCGGAAGCCGGCTATCCCAATGGCTTCAACGCCGAGATCTTCTGCAAGAGCGATCCGGACTGGGAGCCGATCACGGTGCAGGCGATGGCCGAGATGTGGAAGCAGGTCGGCGCCAACATCAAGATCAACGTTCTGCCGTCGTCCCAGTATTGGGACATCTGGAACGCGCCGACGGCGCCGTTTGCCTTCACCTCATGGACGCATCGTCCGCTGGGCGTGATGGTGCTCGGCCTCGCCTACCGGTCCGGTGTTCCCTGGAACGAGGCGCATTGGTCGAATGCAGAATTCGACGCGCTTCTTGCGAAGGCCGAGGGTACGCTCGACGTCGAGGCACGGCGCACGATCATGATCGATATCGAAACGCTGATGCAGGAAGTCGGCCCGGCCTGTCAGCCTCTTTGGCGCGCGGTGTTCACCGTCATGGCGAAGCGCGTCACCGGCTTCGAAATCCATCCCACTTACTACCTGTTCGCTGAGGAGTGGGACGTCACCGCGTAAGGTTGCAAGGTCCGTATAAGAACCAGAAAACGATGCTGAGGGCGGGCGCTTCCAGGGAGCGGCGCCCGCCCTCTGCCGCTTCTCCGTAAGAACTTTAACGTCTGGGGGACGAGCGGCGGCCCATGCTGCGATTTTTTGCCAAACGACTACTCGATCTTTTGATCACGATGGTGGCCGTATCGGTCATCATCTTCCTTCTGCTTGAGTTCACGCCGGGCGATGTGGCGCAGAAGATTCTCGGGCCTTTCGCCACCAAGGAACAGGTAGCGATTCTGACCGAGGAATTGGGGCTGAACCGCCCCGTCTGGATCCGCTATTTCGAATGGGTCGGGCAACTCCTAACCGGCGATCTGGGCTTTTCGACGACGTTCAAGGTTCCCGTCAACGACATCATCTGGGATCGCCTGGGCAGCACGTTGCGCCTTGCGGCGATTGCCTTCCTCATCATGGTTCCGCTTTCGACGGTGCTGGGCGTGCTGGCCGGCATGCGGGAGGGCGGCAAGCTCGACCGGTCGATTTCGGTCCTCTCGATCGCCACCACGTCGATCCCGGAATTCGCATCGGGCGTGTTCCTCGCCACGATCTTCGTCATCCTGCTTGGCTGGTTGCCCGGCACCTCAACCTTGTCGACGGCCGGAGGCTGGCCGATCTGGACGCAGTATGTGCTGCCGGTAACCGTCGTGCTGCTTTATTACGTCGGCTATCTGGTCCGGATGGTGCGTGCCTCGATGGTCGAGGTGATGACCCGCCCCTATATCCGTACGGCGATCCTGAAGGGTCTGGATTTTCGCGCAGTCATCTGGAAACACGCCTTCCGCAACGCAATGATCACGCCGGTGACGGTCTTCCTGCTACAGATAAACTTCCTGATCACCAGTCTGGTCGTCGTGGAAATCGTGTTCGCGTATCCGGGATTCGGCCGGATGATCCTGGAGGCGGCACTAGCGAAGGATTACGCTGTCATCGAAGCCGGCGCGCTGATCGCGGTGTTCATTGCCGTTTCGACGCAGGTTGTCGGTGATCTCGGTTACATGATTCTGAACCCGCGCATCCGCTTCAAATGAGGTACCGATGACGGCAACGACGTCGAAGGCATCCGGTTCGGTGCTCGGCGCCTGGTTTCACCGGATTTCGCTGCTGCGCGAATCGCCGGTCGGCATGGTCGGGGCGTTCATCGTCGTGTTCTGGGTTGTGGTTGCGATCTTTGCGCCGGTTCTCTCGCCCTATGATCCGAACGAGACGCATTACGACATGCTGGCATTTCTCCATCCCTCGTCGCAGCACTGGTTTGGGCTCGACAGCAGCGGGCGCGACATGCTTTCGCGCATTATCTGGGGCTCGCGCACGGTCCTCATCGTGGCGCCACTCGCGGTGGGCGTCGCCTATCTCGTCGGCTGCAGTCTCGGTCTTCTCGCCGGCTACTACATCGGTTGGGTCGATGTGCTGATGAGCCGGATCACGAATATCATCCTGTCGATTCCGCCGATCGTGCTGTTCATCATCATCATCACGTTGTTCGGTCCGTCGGTCATCAATCTGATCATCGCGTTCACGTTGATCGCGGCGCCGCAGATCGCGAGGCTGGTCCGGGGCATTACGCTCGAGCTGCGCGAACGCGATTTCGTCGCGGCCGCCAAAATGCGCGGCGAGGGTTCTCTTTACATCATGGTTGTGGAGATTCTGCCGAATGCCCGAGGGCCTCTGATAGTCGATTTATGCCTGCGAACCGGCTATACGATCATCCAGATCGGCGTTCTGGGCTTCCTGGGGCTGGGGCTGCCGCCGCCGACCCCCGACTGGGGCGGCATGGTCAATCAGGGCTATGCCCAGCTTTTCTCGTACCCGCACATGTCGATATTTCCTTGCATTGCGATATCGTCATTGGTTATCGGGTTCAACTTTCTCGCGGATGGCATGCGCGAGATCAGCCTGCGCGACTAGATCGGCTTTCTCGCGGATGGCATGCGCGAGATCAGGTTGTGCGGTTAGAAGGGAGACATGATGGCGACACCGGTTCTGGAGCTCGATAACGTCCGCATTTCCTATTTTACCCGCGCGGGTGAGATCAACGTCGTCCCCGGAATCAGCTTTGCGCTGGAGCAGGGTGAGGCTATCGGGCTGGTTGGCGAATCGGGCTGCGGCAAGTCGACCGTCGCGTTTTCGATCATGAACTATCTGGGCGGCGCCGGCCGGATCACCGGCGGCCGTATCCTGTTCGAAGGACGGGACATGGCCACGATGAGCCCGCAGGACCTGCGCAAGATCCGCGGCGGCAAGATGGCCATGGTCTACCAGGACCCGATGTCCAGCCTCAATCCGGTGCTGACGATCGGCAAGCAGCTCATGGAGGTGCCGATCATCCATCGCGGAGCCGGCGAGAAGGAAGCGCGCGAGCGGGCACTACAGATGCTCGGCGAAGTGAACCTGCCCGATCCGGAGGCGGTGTTCGACCGTTACCCGCATCAGATTTCAGGTGGCCAGCAGCAGCGTGTCGTTATCGCGATGGCGCTGATGGCGGAGCCGTCGCTTCTGATCATGGACGAACCGACAACCGGGCTCGACGTGACGGTCGAAGCGGCCGTGCTCGACCTCGTGCGGAATCTGCGGCGCAAGCATAACTCGGCGATCGTCTTCATCAGTCACAACCTCGGCACCGTGGTGCGGATCTGCGACCGGATCGGCGTCATGTATTCCGGCGAGCTGATCGAAGAAGGCGAGATCGGGAACGTGTTCCGCAACCCGCGCCATCCCTACACCCGTGGCCTGCTCAACTGCATTCCCGTGCTTGGCAGCGACAAGCATTCGGCGCCACTGGTTCCGATTCCTGGTCAGGTGCCGCCGGCGTTGAACCGGCCGCGTGGCTGCATCTTTGCACCGCGCTGCGAGTATGTGGAGATCGGGCGTTGCACGACAGACCGGATTCCCACATTCGCTGTGCCGGATGAGGCAGCTCATCGGGTGCAATGCGTGCGAAGTGAAGAGCTGCCGCGGCATCGGCGCCCGACCGGCTCGGTCGCGGCTGCCGATGCGGTCATGTCGAACGAGCCCGTGCTCGAAGTCGACAGCATGAAGAAGTTCTATCATCAGACATCGGGGATGTTCGGTGCGCGCGGCTATGACGTGAAGGCCTGCAACGACATCACGATGGATGCAACGCGCGGCATGACGCTGGCGATCGTTGGCGAATCCGGTTGCGGCAAATCGACATTTGCCAAGGTTCTGACCGGCCTTGAACTGGCGACCGACGGTACCGTCAAGCTCGAGAGCGTCGATATCGGGATGACTGCCGTCGAAAAACGACCGCGCGAGATCAAACGCAAGCTGCAGATGGTGTTCCAGAATCCCGACAGCACGCTCAATCCGTCCCATTCGGTCGGCTACACGGTCGGTCGCACGATCCGGCGATTGAAGCGGATCGGCGGCTCGAAGCTCCGGCAGCAGACCCGCGATCTGATGGCAACAGTCCAGTTGCCGCCCGATTTCGTCAGCCGCAAGCCGCGTCAGCTTTCGGGCGGTCAGAAGCAGCGCGTTGCGATTGCACGCGCGCTGGCCGGCGATCCCGATCTGATCGTTGCCGACGAGCCGGTTTCCGCGCTCGACGTGTCGGTTCAGGCGGCAATCATCAACCTGCTGCTTGAAATTCAATCCGGCCGGCAGGCGACGCTGGTCTTCATTTCGCACGATCTGTCGGTGGTACGTTATCTCGCCGATCGGGTGGCGGTGATGTATCTCGGCCGTATCGTCGAATTCGGAACCGTCGAAGAAGTGTTCTCGCCGCCTTACCATCCCTATACCGAGGCGCTGTTGTCGGCGGTGCCGGTCGCCGATCCCGATCTGCAGCAGAAGCGCATCGTGCTCGAGGGCTCTATTCCAAGCCCGACGAACGTGCCGCTCGGTTGCCCGTTCTCGACGCGTTGTCCGCGCCATCTCGGCGAGATCTGCGACAATGTGCCACCGCCGGAGCGGAGCGATGCGAACGGCCATCGCATCCTCTGCCATATTCCCTTGGAAGAGCTTGCCCAGGTTGAGCCGGTATTCCAGCGGCCGAACGCTGCCGAGTAGCCTCCAGCAACGATGAAGCCGCGGACGCGCTACTCGCCAAGCGCGAGTTCCGCAGCGCGCCGAATCAGCGGATCGCGATCACCCGCCGCCCTCTCGAGTAAATCCCGCCCGTAGATCGTGCCGAGCAGTCGGGCGATCGCTCGCGCATAACCACCGTCTGCCTCGAACGCCTCCCGGAACGGGGCGTTGTTCGGATCGCGATAGGGGTCGTAACCGAACGTCACCATGAAATCGAATGGGGCGGGGATCGTGCCGGAAAAGGAGCGCTCGATGGTTCCGCCTTCGGTTTGGAGCCTGATCGTGCCGCCCAGGATCGCCGACCGATAGGTCGTGTCGCGGATCCGGATTCCGTCGATCGATGCGTCGTACAGGACCGCTTCGGTGCGTCCCGTCGCATCGATTGTGATCAGCATGGCGGTGTCGGCGCCGGCAACGATGGGAACATCGGCAAGGGCGAACAGGCGGGCGGCAAGGTCGGCAAAGGGCTGCGCGATATAGGGCAGGTTCTGTTGTGCCTCGGTCCCGCCAAACGCACTCGTCGCCTCATAGCGCTCCGTCACGGCGATCGCGACGCCGGATGCCACGCGTGCAGCGTCCAGGGCAGCGTCCTCGTCGGCCGCCCGGGCTGCGCCCATGGCGAACAGCATCGCCACAGCGACTGCCCCGATTCCGACTTGCCGCGCCGTCTTGTGAGTGCGCATGGCCATCCTTAGAGTAGCGCGGCACATGCGTCGGGGGGAGATCGATGGCACGCGATCCGCGTTATGACATTCTTTTCGAACCGGTCCGGATCGGACCGGTGACGGCCCGCAATCGGTTCTATCAGGTGCCGCACTGCAATGGCATGGGCACCGCCAATCCGCGTGCCATGGCGGCGATGCGTGGCGTAAAGGCCGAAGGAGGCTGGTCGGTCGTCTGTACCGAGGAATGCGAAATCCATCCTTCCGGCGACGTATCGCCCTATCACGAGGCGCGTCTATGGGACGATGACGACATTCCGGCTCTGGCCCTGATGGCGGATGAAGTCCATCGCCACGGCTCGCTCGCCGGGATCGAGCTCACCCATAACGGCCCGACCGCAAGCAATGTCTATAGCCGTGAAGTGCCCATCGGTCCGGTGCATCAGCCACTCTCGGGCTATTGGCCGACGCAGGCGCGCGCGATGGATCGGCAGGATATCAGGGACTATAGGCGCTGGCACCGCGATGCAGCGCTGCGCTCGATGAAAGCCGGGTTCGATATCGTCTATTGCTACGCCGCGCATGATTTGTCGCTGGCGATGCATTTTCTGCAGCGCCGCCGTAACGATCGTATCGACGAATATGGCGGCAGCCTCGAGAATCGCGTCCGTCTGTTCCGCGAGATCATCGAGGACGCCAAGGAAGCCGTCGGCCATCGATGCGGTGTCGTCGTGCGCTTCGCGACCGACGAGATGATGGGCGACGACGGGATTGTTGCAGAGGCGGAGGGGCGGGACATCGTCGAGATGCTGGCCGAGTTGCCCGATCTCTGGGACGTCAATGTCAGCCCCTGGGTGAACGATTCGATTACCTCGCGTTTCAGCAAGGAAGGCCATCAGCTTCCTTTCACGGCGTTTGTGAAATCGGTCACCACCAAGCCCGTGGTGGGTGTCGGGCGCTTCACCTCGCCCGATACGATGGTGTCGCTGATCAAGAGCAAGACGCTCGACATGATCGGCGCGGCCCGGCCTTCGATTGCCGACCCGTTTCTGCCGGTCAAGATCGAAGAGGGACGGCTGGACGATATCAGAGAGTGCATCGGCTGCAATATCTGCGTTTCGGGCGATTACTCGATTGCCCATATGCGCTGCACACAGAATCCGACGATGGGTGAGGAATGGCGCAAAGGCTGGCACCCTGAACGGATTCAGACCAAGCAATCCGAAGATTCCATCCTCGTGGTCGGCGGCGGGCCAGCCGGCATGGAAGCCGCCCGGGCGCTGGGCGACCGTGGCTATCGCGTTGTGCTGGCGGAAGCCGGCGATGCGCTCGGCGGCCGTGTAACGCGCGAGGCGAAACTACCCGGCCTTGCGGAATGGGGGCGGGTGCGCGACTGGCGCATCCTTCAGCTCGATAAGAAGACCAATGTCGAAATCTATCTCGGCAGTACCATGACGGCAACCGACGTGCGCGACTTTGACGCACAGCATGTCGTCATCGCGACCGGAGCGCATTGGGTGCCGACCGGCGTAGGCCGCTATAACCGTGCGCCGATTGCGGGGTTCGATAAAGGCCGGGTCTATACGCCGGACGACATTATGGCAGGCACCATTCCGGATGGGCCGGTGATCGTGTTCGACGACGACCATTACTACATGGGCGGCGTGGTAGCGGAACGGATCAGGGCCGCCGGTCGCGAGGTCGCACTTGTGACACCGGCTGAGATCGCTTCGCAATGGACGCATTACACACTCGAATACGATCGCATCCAGCGCCATCTCCTGGAGCTCGGTATCGAACTCATCTGCAAGCACAATCTCTGGGCGCTTGAGAATGACGAGGCGGTGCTGCGTTGCGTCTATACGGGCCGCGAAGCGCGCCGACCTTGCGCGTCCGTAGTGTCGGTGACGATGCGGCTACCGGAGGATGCGCTCTACCGCGAGCTGATTGCGGATGCAGGGGCACTTGAACCGGCTGGAATCAAGACCGTCCAGGCGATCGGCGATTGCTGGGCGCCGAGCACGATTGCGGCTGCCGTCTATGCCGGCCATCGCTATGCGCGAGAGCTCGATGCACCGCCGCTTGGCGACACGGTCGCCTTCAAACGCGAGCTGGTCCTCGGTCTTTGATCTTGTCGCGCATCTGGTACCACCAGTAGAGGGCCTGCGCGCCGGCGAGGCCCAGCTTGCCGCCGGCACCGCGCAGCGAGAAGGGTGCGAGCATCTTGTAACGGTCGTCGCCTTCGGCGATCGCGCCGGCGACCAGTTCGCCGGTCTTGGCCGTCTTCCCATCCCGTGCCCGCCATAGCCGAGCGTGTACCAGAGGCCGGGCTCCGCTTCGCCGACCATCGGCATTTTGTGGATCGGATAGCCCATTGTGCCACCCCATGCGGTCTCGATCCTGACGTCGGCGAGCTGTGGATAGACCGCGAGCAGGCGCTGCCGCATGCGGGCTCGAAGGCCTGGCGGATTCTCGCCCCAGATCGCGATGCCGCCGCCGAATAGGATGCGGGTATCGGGCATCGGCCGGTAGTAATCGAAGTCGAAGCGCGAATCCGCAATCATCCAGTCGCCGCGGATCACATCTTTCATGCGCTCGCCGAGCGGCTCGGTGGCGATCACATAGGTCGCGACCGGCTGGATGGCCGCCGACATCGCCGGATGCAGGTCGCGGATGTATCCGCCGCAGGCGACGATGACATGTCGCGCGCGCAACTCGCCGTTTTCGGTTCGGATTGTCCAGCCCTTGTCGCCGCGTTCGATGCGGCGTGCTGGCGTCTGTTCGAAGATACGGCCGCCGCCCGCTTCAATCGCCTGCGCGACGCCGCGTGCATAGTTGAGGCAATGGAAGTGGAAGCCGTCCTTGCGATAGAGCCCGTCATAGTAACGGCGCGTAACCAGCGCCTCGCGCATCCGCTCGCGTGGCCAGAACTCCCAGCTTTCGCCGAGGACGCGGTTCAGTTCGTCGGCGTCGCGTTGGGCGCCCTCTGTATCGTCGGTCCACCAGGCTCTGATCATGCCGGTGTCGACCGGCTCGCAGGCAATCGAATGGCGGTCGATGCGCTGTCGCACCAGCCGGATCGCCTCGCGGGTAAGTCCATAGAGCGCCAGTGCCTTGTCGTGGCCGACGCGCTTGATGACAGCGTTCATACCGCCGGCAAATCCGGGCGAGACGAACCCGCCATTGCGGCCCGAGGCGCCCCAGCCGACCTTGCGCGCCTCAATCACCGTCACGTCCTTGCTGCGGCGCTCGATAAGACTGAGGGCAGCCGAGAGCCCGGCAAGACCTCCGCCAATGATGGCGACATCGGTTTCATGCTTGCCTTCCAAAGCAGGGCGGTCGGGCCCGGGCGTGCGGGTGCGGGCATAATAGCTGTCGATATGGTCGACGATCACGGGATGAGCTTTACAAGTTGTTTGCCGATGTTGCCGCCCTTTAGCATCGAGATGAAGGCGGTGGGGGCGTTCTCGATACCCTGAGCGATGGTTTCGCGCCAGACCAGCCGGCCTTCCTTCATCATTCGGGCGAAGTCGGCATGCGCCTTTCGCCAGAGATCCATCCGATCGGTGCAGATGAAGCCCTCATAGCGAATCCGGTTCACCAGGAACGGACGCGCATCGCGGATGGGATGCGGCTCGGGGGAATTGTAGCGTGAGATTAGTCCGCAGACCGGCACCCGGGCGAAACGCCGCAGCAGGGGCAGCACCGCATCGAAGATGGCGCCGCCCACATTCTCGAAATAGATGTCGATGCCGTCCGGCGTCGCAGCCGCGAGCGCGTCGCCGAAACCCTCGGATTTGTAATCTACACAATGATCGAACCTGAGCTCGTCGGTAACGAAGCGGCATTTTTTGGGTCCGCCGGCGATACCGATAGTGCGGCAGCCCGCGTCGCGTGCAAGCTGCCCGACCAGCGAACCGACCGCACCGGCGGCCGCCGATACGACCACGGTCTCGCCGGGCTTCGGTTGGCCGATATGCATAAACCCGATCCATGCAGTCGCGCCGACCATGCCGAGCGGTCCGAGGGCTGCGGTAATGGAACCGCCCTGGGGATCGATCGGGGCCAGTTCGCTGACCGGTACGACGGCATGGGTCTGCCAGCCGAGATAGCCATGCACAAATTGGCCGGGCCGAAACTTCGGATCGTTCGATGCCACGATCTCGCCGACCGTGTCGCCCGGCATCACATCGTTCAGCGCGGTCGGTTCGACATAGGAGCGCGCATCGTCCATCTGACCGCGCATGTAAGGATCGACCGAAAGATAGTGGACGCGTATCAGCGCCTCGCCCGGCCCCGGCTGCGGCCGTTCGACGAATTGAAAACAGTCTTCGGTGACCCAGCCGGCCGGGCGTTGGCGCAGCAGGATCCTGCGATGGGTCTCGGTCATGATGTGCTTGTTTGCTCCGGCGATCAGGCGATGTCTTCGGTCTTGGGAACCTTCGGGCGTTCTTCGCTCTCAGGCTCACTACGCGGATCGAGTTCGGGCGCGCCCCATGTAGCCGCGGTCTGCGGAACCGCGACATAGTTGCTTTGCTCCGTAACCGATTTCGCTTCGCGGCGTATCATTCGATACGCCACGAAGGCAGCGATCAGAATGAGGCTGGCGGCGGTGAACATGAACAGTCCGTCCGCGCTGAGCGGCCGGATGAGAATGCCACCAACGGTTGGGCCGAGGCTGGCGCCGACACCCCAGGCGAACAGCAGCCCGGCGCTCGTCGCGACGAAATCCTTCTTCTCGACATAGTCGCTCGCCTGTCCGACCGCGAGTGCGTAGAGCGGCGCCAGCAAACCTTCGAGCAGAAAATAGAGCGCAAGCAGCCACCAGAACGACCGATCGCCAAGGAAGACCAGCGCGATACTGGTTGCAGCGGCCCCCAGCGCGCTCGCAAGCATCAGCGGCCGGCGACCGAGCCGGTCGGCGAGGTGTCCGATGGGAAACTGAATCACCAGTCCCGCGATGACGGCGAGGCTGAAAACGATCGATAGCTGGGCGGTCGAGTAACCTTTCTCCTCCGTGTAGAACGGCAGGAGCGCATAGATCGACGTGGGCACCAGTCCGGAGGCGAACGAAACGATCGTGCCGGTCGGTGAAATCGAGTAGAGCCGGCGGATGCCGAAATGTTCGCGATGCGAAATTTCCGGGTTGCGGATTTTCGTCAGCGACATCGGGACTAGGGAAAAGGCGATCAGCATCGTGATCATCACGAACAGGATCTGACCGGTTGGATCCTCGATGTTGAGCGCCAGCGGCCCTAGTCCGCTGGCCGCCCAGGTCACCGCCATGTAGAGCGCGAAAACGCGGCCGCGATTCTGCGTCGTCGCTTTGTCGTTGAGCCAGCTTTCGACGATGACCACGAGGCCGGCCACGCCATAGCCGACGATCACGCGCAAGCCGATCCAGAAATAGGCGTCGGTGAACAGGATGTGCAGCAGGGTGGAGTTGGCGGCGACCACGGCAAATACGCCGAAGGCGCGGATATGGCCGACGCGGTCTATGATCTTATGGCAGGTGAGCGTTCCGACGAGGAAGCCACCGTAATAGGCCGAACTGATGAGACCGATGACTTCCGGCGCGACGCCGCGGCGGGCAAGCTGCAGGCCGATCAGCGGCGACAGGATGGCGAGCGCGGCGTCCAGCAGGACGACGGCCAGCAACACCTGCATGACGGTCGGCAAGGTCTTGCGCATGGCTCCCCCGTTACGCCGCCAGCATCGTCCGGCGGGCTTGGGGCTGGCAAGGCCCGGGCCCCCAGGGCGTCAGTCGATCAGGGTATCGAGCCCGCGCTTATAGAGGCCGTTGGCGACGATCAGCCGCTGGATCTCGCTGGTGCCTTCCCAGATGCGGTCGACCCGCAGCTCGCGGAAATAACGCTCGGCGACGTTCTCCCGCATGTAGCCGCGCCCGCCGAAGATCTGCACAGCGCGGTCGGCAACGCGGTTCGCCATCTCCGAGGCATAGAGCTTGGCCATCGAGCATTGGGCGTGGCTGACCTTGCGATCGGCGCCGGCGTCGATTTCTTCCGCGGTCCGGTAGGTGATCAGACGCGCCGCCCAGAGCTCGGTCGCGCTATCTGCGAGCATGAATTGGATCGACTGGTAGTTGGCGATCGGTTCACCAAAGGCGATGCGCTGCTTTGCGAAGGCGGTCGCCTCGTCGATCAACCGGCTTGCCGCCCCGCAGCAGCGCGCGGCGATGCCGAGACGCTCATAGCGGAACCAGTCATAGGTAAACTCCATCCCTTCGCCCTCCTTGCCGATCAGGTTGCGCGCCGGGACGCGCACATTCTCGAAACGATAGATCGGATGGTGCGACGAATAGGTATGCATATAGGCCGGGGTGCGCACCAGCACGACGCCCGGCGTATCGATGTCGACGAAAAAGAGAGCGTGCTTGCCCGCGTTGGGTCCGCCATCCAGTTTTGCCTGGAAGACGAAATGGTCAGCCTTGTTCGCGCTGGTGACGTGCCATTTCTCACCGTTGAGGACATAGTCGTCGCCCTCGCGCCGCGCCGTCGCTCTGATCGCCTCGACGTCCGATCCGGCATGTTCCTCGGTGATCGCGTAGCACTCGTTGCGCTCGCCGCGAATGTTCGGCTTCACCCAGGTTTCCATCTGATAGTCGGAGCAGGGGCCGATCATCCAGGGCGGCGTCGAGTGAAAGCACCAGCCGAGCCCGTTGGTGACGCGACCGATCTCTTCCTGCACGACGGCCTGCTCGAGCGCGGTCATGCCGGCACCGCCATACTCCTTCGGCACCGAGATGCCGTGCAGGCCGAGCGCGTTCGCCTTGCGATAATGTTCGGCGCGGACGTCCGCCGGAATCTCGCCGCCGTTCATTTCGGCATGGGTTTCCCAGGGAATGACATCCTCGGCGAGGAATGTGCGCAGTTTCTGCTTCAACGCGCGCAGATGCGCGGGCAGCGGATAGGTCATGGGGAAATCCGTCGGTTAGAGGTTGAGCGGTCGATCAGGCCGCTTCTTGGATCATTGCCGCATTGACGGCGTCCATCGTGCCGGTGGCGGGCGGCTCGGGCAAGGTGGCGACCGGCAGCACGGAACGGACATAGCCGTGCATCTGCGCCAGGCACATTTCCTTCTCGGACAGGATGCCGCTGCCATAGCTCTCGGAACCGAGCCCTTCCTGCACAGAACGGATCAGTTCCTCATCCTCGTGCTGAACCTGCGCGTTGATGCGCCAATTCAGATACTGCACGGCCTCGAGCGTGGGCGAGGGGTTCGGAAGCCGGTAGGCGCGGCTGCGAATCCGGCATTTGCCCGGCGCGGTCGGCACGACATGGAAGAAGTCGATCTGGTCGGGATACACGTCGAACGCAATGTTCGGTAGCAACGCGTAATAGGCCCAGGCGCGGCGCCTATCGACCGGTAGGTTACATTGAATGGCGGTACAGTCAATATTCGACTGATTTCAGAAAGAAAAATTGGCCATCCGGACCAAAGGCTCGGGCCAGTTCCCGCGTGCCACGGCGAACAAATCCACATAACGGTTGATGCAATCCCGGCATTGCGTCCCATGCTTCCGGCCCTTCTGTCGAGAGCACCGGTCACCGCCATGGAACTCACCCCCGATTCCGCATTGTCCGGCCAGGGAATGATCGGACACGCGACGTATCTGCTGCTCGTCGTCTCCATGATGATGCGCAACATGCTGTATCTGCGGATCATCGTTATTCTGTCCGCACTCGTCGGCATCACATACTCATCCGTCATTCTCCACGATCCGGTCGGCACGTTCTGGGAAAGCCTCCTGGTTGCGGTGAACATCGTGCAGCTCGCGATCTCGCACATTCTCAACCGTCGCGCACGATTCTCGTTGGAGGAGGCCGAGTTTATGCAAGGCTGCTTTTCGGATCGTGGAGCCGCCCTGCGGCGCAAGCTGCTGAATCGAGGGGAATGGTTCTCGGGCAATCCGGGTGAGCGACTGACGACAGAAGGTCAAACCGTTTCGCGGCTCATCTTTATTGCCAAAGGTGCGGCAGCGATCGAAAGCGCGGGTCAAGTGGTGGCGGTCTTTCCGGGGTGCCTGCGACTGGCAGTGCGATCCTGACCGAGCCTTCGCGCTATTGGGCCGTCGATGCGGCCGCGCTGCGGGCTCTGGTTCTTGCGAATCCGGAGTTTGCACACGCACTCGAATCTGCATTCGCCCGAAGCATGCGCAACAAGCTGGTGCGTTCGAACAGGTTCATTGTCGAATCCGGTGGTGTTCGGTCGCAGCATGTTGCATCCGGCGGCGCCATCTGACGGTTACGGTAACGAATTCAGCAATCACCTGCTCGATGCAAAAGAAACCCCCCGCCCTCGGAAGGGCGGGGGTTTGAAACGGATGGAAGAGAGAGTTCGGCAGTTTTACAGGCCGGCTTTCACCCGCTCGAGTTCCGCATTGATCGTTTCGCGCATTTCGGTCGGCATTTCATCGAAGAAGACCGTGCTTTCGATCATCGCAAGAGGATCGACGAGACCCATGCTGGCCAGGATCTCCGGATCGGCGAGCTCGTACGACTTCGCGTTGGAGTGGCCGTAGTTGTAGAACTCGATCAGCCACTTTCCGACTTCGGGATCGAGCATGGCATTCATCATGTCGTACACTTCCTGGTCGTCGCCGTCGGCGTTGAGGTTCGCCGCAAGCCCGCAAACCCAGGTGAGGACGCCTTCCTTCGGGTTCATGTAGCGTACGTCGACGCCTTCAGCCTGTAGTTTGCCGACGGATTCGTTCCATGCGGAGGCCACGACGATTTCGCCAGTCGCGAGCGCCTGCTCGAACTGTGTCGTATCGGTCCAGTAGAACCGCAGGTTCGCGTGAATCTGTTTCCAGAGATCGAAGGTCGCCGTGATTTCTTCCGGCGTCTGGTCGAACGGATCCTTGGCGCCGGTCAGCAGGCCGGCGATGGCAGTAACCGTTTCCGCGGAATCGAATACCGACATCTTGCCGGCATAGCGTTCATCGAGAAGGATCGCATAGGTTTCATCCTCCGGCGTCATGTCGACCAGGTCGGCGCGATAGAGCAGCGACGTGTTGCCCCAGTCCCAAGGCACGAAGTAATTCTGCCCGTCGATCTCAACGCCCTTCGGCCGCTTGAGCGCGGGCATGATCTCGTCCCAGCGTTCGATCCGCGACACGTCGATCGCTGTAATCACTTCGGCGTCTCGCCAGCGGCGCACGTTGGACGTGCAAGGATGCGAAACGTCGGCTGTGAAACCGCCACGCATCTTCTGCAGGGCTTCTTCCTCTTCGCCGAAAATGGCGAAGTTTGGCGGCGTACCGTATTTCGCGATGTACTCGGGGAACATCTCGGGCAGGTCGTAACCCGACCAGGTGAAATAGGTGACGGTTGCGTCGGCTTTCACGAATTTCGGGGCGGTCGGAATCAGCACGGTGCTGAGACCCGCCGCGGCCACGCCCTGCATGAACGTCCGCCGATCGAATTTGTTGCGGCGTATATCCTTGAGCAGGCGATCGGGATTGATCTTGGTCATACGATACGTCTCCTTGATGCCTCAATTTTTTTGCTGATGCATCGCATTGGCGAATGCATGGCCCCGCCTTGCCGGTCCGGCGTCCAGGCCGGGGCCGGACCGGTGCGGGTTTGACGGATGCCAACAGTATAAGGGGGCTGAAATGAGGCGGACTACCCCGGAGCCCAGGCACGACGGTTGTGCCCCCGAATTTAACCTAACACCATGATTTGTATTAGAAATCGCCTTCTGGACGCCCTCGGATCGAGGCTGAATCGACGAAAAATCTCTATCGAAAAAACGTCGCTGGCAGCCATTTTGACGCGAAGGCGGCGCGTGCGGACGTCTGCAGACTCGCCCGACCGAACAGGTCGTATCGGATCCGGGTATCCGCTAGGCAGCGACTGTGTTCCGTGGCATCAACGCAAGCGCCCGTCGCCACTGCGGCGGTTGGCAACACGGCAGGAGATTGCCATGGGCAATGCAGCCGATATTCTTCAGATCGAAAATCATGGCGCGGTTCGCGTGCTCACGTTGCACCGGCCCGACGTGCGCAATGCACTCAACACGCCGTTGTTGCGCGCTCTGCGTGCTGCCATCGCGGATGCCGGTGCTGCATCGGTTCGCTGTCTCGTCCTGACCGGCGCCGGCAAGGGTTTCTGTGCTGGCGCCGATGTCGCGGAATGGGCCGAGGCAGAAGCCTCGGGCAAGGCCGAAGAGTCGCCCTGGATGGACGAGATGCACGGGTTGATCCGCGATGTCGCCGCTTATCCCAAACCGTCGATTGCCGTCCTGAACGGGGCCGCCGTGGGCGCCGGGCTCGATCTGGCCCTGGCCTGCGATTTTCGCTTTACGGTCGACAGTGCGAAATTCATCTGCGCGTATACGAAAATGGCCTATCCGCCCGATGCCGGCGGTAGCTGGTTTTTGCCGCGCATCGTCGGCGTCGAGGCGGCAAAGCGCTTCGTCTTCACGGGCGAGACCTGGCTGGCGTCTGAGGCGAAGGCGCGGGGTCTCGTGTCGGAAATTCATCCAACGGACGATCTGCTGCCCAAAGCGCTCGCCTTTGCCGGGACGCTCGCCCAGGGCCCGACCCTAGCGCAGATCGAGGCAAAGCGGCTGATCGACAGCGGGCAATCGCGCTCGCTCGACGCGCAGCTTTACCTTGAGCGCGCGGCAGGTCAGCACTGCGCCGAAAGCAAAGACTTCCAAGAAGCGATGGCCGCATCGATCGAGCGTCGCACACCGGCATTTCGCGGCGAATGATCCGACGGAGCCGATACGAAATCACCAACTGAAAGCAGCAACCATGTTCGAGAAAACGCTTCTTTCCGGCAAGCGTGTGCTGGTGACCGGCGGCGGCACCGGGCTCGGCCTTAGTATGGGCCGCCGCTTCCTCGAGCTGGGAGCGTCGCTGGTGATCTGCGGCCGTCGTCAGGAGGTTCTCGACGAAGCGGTCGCATCGCTCTCGAAGGAAACCGGCGGCAATGTGCGCGGACATCGCTGCGACATTCGCGACGCCGAGGCGGTCGAAGCGATGATGGAGGCGATATGGCAGGAGGGCCCGCTCGATGGGCTCGTGAACAACGCTGCGGGCAATTTCATCGCGAAGACAGAGACCCTGTCGCCGCGCGCGGTCGATGCCGTTCTGAACATCGTGCTGCACGGCGCCGCTTATTGCACGATTGCCTGCGGTCGCCGTTGGCTTGCGGCAAATCAACGTGCCTCGATCCTGAATATCGTAACTACCTACGCTTGGACCGGGTCGGCGTACGTCGTTCCCTCGGCGATGGCCAAGGGTGGCGTGCTCGCGCTGACCCGAAGCCTGGCGGTGGAGTGGGGCGGCCGCGGCATCAGGACCAACGCGATCGCGCCCGGACCATTTCCGACGCCGGGCGCCTGGGAGCGGCTTGTGCCGCGCCCCGAACTCGCCCGTGAGTTCGAGACGAGGAATCCGATGGGGCGACCGGGTCGCCACGAAGAGTTGGCCAATCTGGCCAGCTTTCTCATGTCGGACGGGGCGGGCTTCATCAACGGCGATGTTGTGACGATCGATGGCGGCGAGTGGCTGGAAGGGGCGGGGCAGTTCAATTTCCTCCGGGCGATGACCGAGGACGACTGGAACGCGCTCCGGCCGAAAAAGAAGTAACACCCCGGCGGCTGATTGAGGGTTTCGGGCCCGGACTGATAGGATCGCCGGGAACTGCGCAGGACAGGGTGGTATGGGCGATTTCCGCTACATCGTTGGGCTGGGTTTGTGTGCGCTTCTGGGGGCCTGCAGCACCGCGCAACAAGGCGGGTCTGCGGAGCGGGTGCCCCCGGAAACGGTCGCACCGGCCCCCGAACCGGTCGCTGAGCTCGAGCCGCCGGCCGACGCGCCCCCGTCTAAACCTGACTCGGTGCCTCAGTCGGTTGCTGCTCTGCCCGATACCAACCCCGAGGACTTGCTGAAGCGCGACACCGCGGAGACCGCGAGCCTGCTCGGCGCGCCGCATCGCACCGAGGATCAGGCGCCGGCATTGATCTGGGTTTACGAAGTGCCCAATCTTTGTACGCTCCGTCTGTTCTTCTATCCTGAACTCGATGGAACGCGCTTCCTGGCGCTGACCTATGCGATCGAACCGGGAACCAATAGCGCCGGCGAACATGCCTGCGTCACCGCATTGAGACGTGCCCATGTCAGCTGAAAATGCTCCCTGTATCGCCATCGTCGACGACGACGATATGTTTCGTGAATCGATCTCGCTCAATCTTGAAGATAGCGGCTTCCGCATCGTCGAGTTCAGCGACGGTCCAAGTTTTCTGAAGTACCTTCTCAAAGAGGCGGGCACGGCCGATGCCATCCTGCTCGATTGGCGAATGCCGCGAATGGACGGGCTGGCAGTATTGAAGGCACTGCGCGAAGCGGGCGTCAGGACGCCGGTGCTCTTCCTTACGTCCTTGTCCGACGAGATCTATGAAGAGGCAGGCCTGCGCTACGGCGCGGTCGACTTCATCGAGAAGTCACGCAGTTTTTCGATCATCATGCAGCGACTTCGGCTTCGGCTCGAGATGCTGGCTGAAGAGCGACGGGCCGGACCTGCAAGCGGCGGCCCTGGGCAACCGGATCAGGTTCGTCGCGGCGATCTCGAACTGCTGACCGATACCAGCCGGGCGACATGGAAGGGCAAGCTTGTCGATCTGACCCTGACCGAATTCAACATCGTGTCGGCACTCGCGGCCGTGACCGATCGCGACGTGACCTATCGGCAGATCTACGATCTCGCGCGCGGGACCGATTTCGTCGCCGGTTATGGCGACGAAGGCTACAAGGTCAACGTGCGATCGTTCATCAAGCGAATTCGGCAGAAATTCAGGGCCGTCGACCCCGAGTTCGATTCGATCGTCAATTACCCGGGCTACGGCTATCGCTGGAAGGACAGCGCCTAGTGAGGCGGCTACTGGTGGCTGTGGCGATGTTGCTCGTCGCCGCTGGTCCGGCGTTTGCCGACAACGCGCGCGACCCGCTTGCGCCAGGAGCCCAGGCCCGTCTCGAAACATTGCGCGATATCATGGAGCGATATGCCGCGCTCTACGATCTCGACTGGACCTGGATCGCCGGCATCGCATTTCAGGAATCCGGTTTCGATCAGGACGCGCGCGGACCGGGTGGCCATATCGGGATCATGCAGATCGCACCGGCGACGGCCGCCAGCGCCGTTGTATCGCTCCCGGCGATCTACGACGCCGATGGCAACATCCATGCTGGCGTGCGCTACCTGCGGGCCATGATCGATATCAGCTTCAACGATCCGGCGATCGATCCGGCCGAGCGCGTGCTGTTCGCCGTCGCTGCCTATCAGGCCGGTCCGATGAATATCGAGCAGGCGAGGGAATGGGCGGCGGCGAACGGCCTCGATGCAAATCGCTGGCGCGGCGGCGTGGAGGAGGCGATGCGCCTCATGCATGGCATGCACACCGTGTCATATGTCCGCGATGTCACGGGCTACCGCGACACACTGCGCAACGCATTTTTCGAGAACTGATCGGCGCCGGCGACCATGGCGAACGAAGAACGCAAGCGATCACTGACTGCCTGGCTCTTCCTGCTGGCGGTCTGGTTCATTGCCGTGCCGGTTGCGATCTATTTGACGCTCGCGCAGGCCGATAGCGAGCGGCAGACCCTTCTGCTGGAGAGCGTGCGCGACCAGGGGCATCTGGCGGCGGTCGCGTTGTCGCCGTTACTCAGTCGCGAGGATGTATCGCCGCTGACGGATATCCAGGCCGCACTCGGGCCCTTCGCCACCCGCGAGGCCAAATTGAAAATGCTGTTTCGCCCTGCCGATGCAGCCGGCGAACAGGATTTCTACTTTGTCGCCGCGGCACCGCCCGCCACCGACGAGACCTTGTCCGACGAACGCGAGGCGCTGCGGAAACTCGGTGTGCTCGACCAGCTCGCCACAAGTTGCAGCGGCGATCTGCCGCTGGCCGAGCGCTACAGCGATCCCGAGGGCAAGGAAGAGATCTGGACCTCGATCACGCCAGTGCAATCGCCCTGGGGTTGCTGGGCGCTGGTCGTTTCTCATCCGCTCGCCGGCGAGATCGGCGCGACTCTCGGGAAGCCGTACTGGGCGCGGCCGGAGATGCAGGTGGCGGCAGCGATCTATCTGGCGCTGGCGGGGCTGGTCTTCGTGGTGTTCGGCACCGTGCGCTCCGCGCTGCTGCGCGTCCATCGCCTCGCGCAGGCAAAGAATCGCGGCGAGGCGGCGACCGCCAGCTTCACCGAAACAAACCGGTTGTCGGAGCTCTCGGGCGTCGCGGGCGAGCTCGACCGCCTGGTTGGTTCGCTGCAGCGCGCGTCAGACAGCATCCGGGCGGCAGCGCAGGACAATGCACATGCGTTCAAGACGCCGCTTGCCATCATCCGGCAGTCGCTGGAACCGCTGCGTCGCATCCTCTCCGAAGGCGAGCCGCGCGGGCAGCGCGCCTTGTCGGTGATGGAAGGTGCGGTCGAACGGCTCGACCATCTGGTCGCAACCGCGCGGCGGGTCGACGAAACGACGGCCGAACTGCTCGATCCGCCACGGCGGCGCATCGATCTGTCGGCTTTGGTCGAGCGCACGCTCGAGGGCTACAGCCCGCTATTGGAGCGGCAGAATCTCGAGCTCGAGGCTTTCGTGGCACCGGGAATCCAGATTCGTGGCGGCGAAGATCTGGTCGAGAATGTGCTCGAGAACATCGTCGACAATGCGATCAGCGTGTCGCCGCGCGGGGGACGTATTACCGTCGTCCTGACCAAACCCGCCGACGATACAGTCGAGTTCCTGCTGTCCGACGAAGGGCCGGGCGTTCCGCCGGAGCTTCTTGACCGAATCTTCGACCGCAACTTTTCGACGCGGATTCAGCGCACGCCGCCGGACGGTTCAACACTCGATAGCGGCACGAGCTGGCATGCCGGCATCGGGCTCTGGGTCGTGCGCCGGAATATCTCGGCGATGGGTGGTTGGGTCTATGCCGACAACAACAGCGATCGCGGACTGACCGTCCGTTTCACGTTGCCGTCGGCCGGCTGAGCAGCGCTAGTTGCGGTAGCCTGGATCGATCCGGTCGATCATCCGGATCAGCGCGTCCCACGGCTGATTGGCCCATTCCGATCCTTCGTTCATGCCGTACTGCGCCTGCGTGTGCGCGCAAACGTCGGGCGAGGGAAGAATCAGCTCGGCGCCAGTCATTTGCGCCGAAATCTGAATCTCGCAGGATTTTTCAAGATAGTACATCAGCATGAATGCTTCGGGCACGGTGCGACCGACAGTCAGCAATCCGTGATTGCGCAGGATCATCGTCGGCTTGTTGCCGAGGTCGGCGACCAGGCGCGGGCATTCGTCATGGTCGAGGGCGATGCCCTCATAATCGTGATAAGCGACTTTCCCATAGAACTGCAGAGAGATCTGGTTGAGCGGCAGCAGCCCGCCCTTCTGGCAGGATACGGCGAAGCCCGCCTTGGTATGTGTATGCAGTGCGCAGACGACATCCGGTCGGCCGCCGAGTATCGCGGAATGGATCGTGTAGCCCGCGGCGTTGATACCCCATTCGCTCGGTTCGACGAGATTGCCGTCGAGATCGAGCTTGATCAGGTTCGACGCGGTGATCTCGTCGTACATGAGTCCGTACGGGTTCAGCAGATAATGATTCTCCGGCCCCGGCAGCCGCGCGGAGATATGGGTATAGATCAGGTCGGTCATCCGGAAATGGGCGATCAGCCGATAGCAGGCAGCCAGCTCCTCGCGCAGCCGGCGCTCATCGGCCTCGCTGTAGCTGTAACCGGACTTGACGATTCGTGGGGAAAAGCCGGATTGCGCCATCGGACGGTCTCCTCGGACCGAAGTTATCGGAGGCCGCATTGTGCCGATTTGACGCCGATTGCGAAAGGGGCCGGGCCGGGCTTATTAGACCGGCCGGAACGGCAGCCGGGTGGGGCCGCACCGGCGTCTTTGCCGCATGGCGGCCCACGCCGGCTGGTCGAACGGTGGCACCTGCCTGTCCTGGCCGAGCCGGTGCACGATATGGGGACGCGATGAGTAACGACACGCCCTGGTTCGCCGTCCGGATTCTCAGCCGGGATCCGCTGCTGACGTTCAGCAGCAGCGGCCTTGATGGGGTTCCGCTGCCCCGTCTCGCGGCGGCGTTGCCCAATATTTTCGGTCGGCCGCGCGGCCTTCACTTCGTGCATACGACGCACACGATGGAACCTTACTACGATAAGGTCGCCGGCGCCTTTGACGCAGCGGAGCGTGCGATGCCGGGGCATGTCTTCGTGCCGCTCGCGACCAGCGAAATGGAGATGTATCTGCTTGCCGAGAAGGGCCGCCCCAGCCTGCTCGGTAGCGGGCTGATCTTTACCGACGAGCGGGTTTGGCGGATTGTCGAAGCGAGCGTCCCCAGAATCGGTCTGTTCGATGCGGTCTACTCCGCGCGGCTTGCGACCAGCAAGCGGCACAGTCTTGCTACCGGCGTGCCGCGGCTGATTCTGGTGTATCCTCATACGATCGAGATCGAGAATGACGCCGCCTATCGACGCGCATTATCCGTCCTGCCGAATGCGTACTATGCCAATCATGCATTCGGTAAAGGTTCCTACAAGCTGCTCGATCCCGTGGATGTCATACGCCTGTTTGCGCATGCCGCGACCGGCCTTTGTCTGAGCGCTGCCGAAGGTTGCATGCGCGTCTCGATGGAGTATCTCCTTTGCGGATTGCCGGTCGTTTCGACCCGGAGCATCGGCGGGCGCGATCGCTATCTGGAGAACGCGTATTGCCGGATTGTTCGCGACGAGCCGGATGCGATTGCAGCCGCCGTAAGCGATCTGGCAGGGCAGCGCATCGATCGTCGCCGCATTCGTGGCCATGTCGGAAGCCTGCTGGCTTTTGATCGTCATAATTTTCTGATGAATGCGAGGAAGTTGACGAAACGGGTGCTGGACCGGGACGACCTGCTTCCTGATTTCGCCCCGTTCCTGGGGTCGATCGCCGAGTTTCTTCCGCTCGATCGTCACATCGCACAGCTCTCCGGCGTATCTGTCGATCGGGGGCAGAAACAGGCGGCGGATTCGGCAATATGAGGGAGCCGCGGCGCGCATCCGGTTCTTTCGCTCGAGCATGGGTTCATGCATCCGATATTCGGATTCTGTTCGAACTGCCGCTGCTGCTCGCGCTTTCCTGGCTTTTGCCGCAACGCGCCTGGTTCGCGGCGTGCCGAACCGTTGAAGCCATCAAGGTAAGGATCGGTTTGTACGATCCCCAACCGGTGTCGGATGCGGCGGCCCGCGCGTTCAATACGCCGCCGTCGCGCAAGTTTGCGATCGAATCCGCAGCCGGGCGCAGCGAGTGCCACTTGCAAGTGCTCCGCTGCCATCGGCCCGGTGGATGGAAACCGGCGCTGATACTGGAGGGCTACGAACACATCGATCGGGCGCTGGCCGGGGGACGGGGTTGTGTGCTTTGGGTCGGGCATTTCTGTTTCAATTCGCTCGCAACCAAGATGGCCTTGCATCGTGCCGGGTATGCGCTCTGGCATATCAGCCGGCCGGAACACGGCTTCTCGAAGTCACGGTTCGGCATCGCCTGCCTTAACCCGATCCGCATCGGTGTGGAGACTCCATTCCTCGCGGGGCGCATCGAGATCCATCGCACGAGACCCGGCAACGCGATGTTGCAGGCGCGGCAGATACTGGCCGGGAATGGAATTGTTTCGATAACGGCCGGAGCCTGGGAAGGGCGCAAACCGGTCGATGTCGATCTGCTCGGGGGCAGGCTAAAACTCGCTGCCGGGGCGGCGGGGCTTGCGTTTCTCAACGGCGCCACATTGTTGCCGGTCTTCACGATACGCGGTGCCGGCCGTGACATTCGCGTGATCGTCGAAAGCGAAATTGCTGCACCGTCCGCGGGAACGCTGCGCGAACATAGTGCCGTTATCGCGCAGAGCTTCGCCGACCGTCTTGCCGTTCGTGTGATGAGTGAACCCGCGGAGTGGCGGGACTGGAAGAACCTCAAGCCGATTTCACCAACGCTTCCCTCGCTTGCCCGGGATATCGGCCGATGACACACTAACGAGACGACAAGCAGCGAAACTCCGGCACAGGCGCACGATCGAATGCCATGGCGAGACCCCGCAGGACGGTTTTCGGCCTTCAAGCTGACCGTCTTCGTTCTGCTGTTCGTTCCGGCCATCGTGATAGCATTCCGGTACGACAACGGGCTGCTGGGCCCACGGCCGCTGGACGAGGCCCTGCATCAAATTGGTACCTGGGCGCTTCGGCTCATCCTGATTTCGCTGCTCGTCACGCCCGGTCGGCGAATTCTGCAGTGGCCCCGTCTGATGCAGGTGCGCCGCATGGTCGGCGTCGCGGCTTTCGCCTATGCCGCCGCGCATCTCGCTCTTTACATAACGGATGAGGCCTTCGACCTTCGCAAGGTTGCGACCGAAATCCTGCTGCGGATCTATCTGACGATCGGATTCGCAGCCCTGCTGATTCTGACGATCATGGCCTCGACATCGACGAACGGCATGATCCGGCGCCTCGGCGGTAAGCGCTGGCGGCGGCTCCATCGACTGGTCTATCTCGCAGGATTGCTCGCGGTCGTCCATTTTTTCATGCAGTCGAAGCTCAACGTCGACGAGCCCTTTGTGATGGCGGGGCTCTTCACCTGGCTGATGGGATATCGGCTGGTCATGTGGGGCGGCGCGATCGACGGGAAGCTTGCGGCCTGGTGGCCGACGATCCTTGCGCTCATCGCCGCCGCAGCAACCGCGATCGGTGAATCGATCTATTACTGGATCAAGGTTGGCGTTTCGCCGATCCGCGTATTACAGGTCAATCTCATGTTCGATCCGAGTATCCGCCCGGCCTGGTTCGTTCTGGCAATCTGTTTGACCGTGGCTGCTGCCGGCGCATTGCGGCCGCTTATGACCGGCAGCGGCTGGCGCTGGCGCAGGGCATGATGATTTTAAGAACAGGCCTTGAGAGGACAACATGAAAAACAGCGGTCTGAGCAATCCCGGTCGGAATGCCATCATCTTCCTCATACTGGTTGTTGCCTCGACCGCCAGTGTTCTCTGGGGAATCGTCGAGATGAACGCGCTGGGCCATGAGACGGGCGCCACCGGCGCGGCGGTCGGCGTCGGCCTTGCCGTCGGCATCATTTCACTCGGCATGCTGGCACTCTCCTTCAAGGGGATGAAGATGGTCCAGGCGACACGTCGTGGCGATAACCGGCTCGCGCGCTGGATCGTGCCGGCGGATCGCTTCGATGCGTTTCGCGCGTACAACAAGGAACGCAATGCGCTGGGTGCGGGTTATGGGAACGACTACAAGCCGCCGCGGGAATCACCGCCGGACGGGGTTGAGGTTATTTTCACGACCGACGGGGTCCTGATCAGCGGCACTTACTTCCCGATCGTAACCACCGGCATGTACCGCTTTGCGGGCGTCCAGATAATACCCGGCAATCCCGCAAGCATCGAATTCGGCACGCGCATGACCACAATGTCGAATGTCACGGTTATCATGGTGCGTCAGCATGTCGGGGTCATTCGCGTACCGATCGCACCGCTGGCCATCGCCGATGCGGAAAAGGTCCTTGCGCATTTCCAGAAGGTGGAAAGACGCGAGATCGTCGTGCAGCCGGATATCTGGCGGAAGAGAATCCGCTGGGGATTAATCGCATTCCTGGTTTCCGCCGTCATCGCGGCGATCGGATTCGGCCTCGAAGCGCTCGACGTCGAAGCCGGCATGCTGCCGCTGCTGATGGCCGTCACCGGCGTCATCGCGGCGATCGGCGGCCTCGTTCTCGCATTCCTCGGCTGGATCCTCCATCTGCAGCAGCACCGAAAACCGTAAGGCGAGCGCACGCGAATTGCGCGCTTGTGATCGCTGAGCGGCGATCGAAAGGCGGGGCCCTATTGCGTCGTAACGCCACGGTCCCCGATAGACTCCTCTTCGGCGCGTCAATACAATTCGCCTCATGGCTGAAAAGCGCGTCCAACGGCGACTTGCAGCGATTCTCGCGGCCGATATGGTCGGTTACAGCCGCCTGATGGGGGCTGACGAAGCCGGAACACTGACACGCTTCAACGCGCTCCGAACCGAATTGCTGGATCCCAAGTTTGCGCAGTTCGCAGGACGCGTCGTCGGCTCTGCCGGCGACAGCCTGCTGGTTGAGTTCGCCAGCGCGGTCGATGCCGTGCAGTGCGCCGTCGAGGCGCAAGAGCGCCTGGCGGCCCGCAATGCCGATCTGCCGGACGATAGCCGCATGGCGTTTCGCATGGGCATCAACCTTGGCGATGTGATCGCAGATGCCGGCACGATCTACGGCGACGGGGTTAACATTGCAGCGCGCCTGGAGCGGGTGAGTGAGGCTGGGGCTGTTGTTGTCTCACGGTCGATTCATGACCAAGTGAAGGGAAAGCTGCCCTTTCTGTTTACCGATCTTGGCGAGCATGCGGTGAAGAACATCGCAGAGCCGGTCAAGGCCTTCCGGGTCGATCGGGCCGAGCGGGCAGGGCCGGCGGTGCTTGTACAAGCAGAAGATCTGCCACTGCCAACGAAGCCGTCGGTGGCGGTGCTGCCGTTCACCAACATGAGCGGCGATCCGGAGCAGGAGTATTTCTCGGATGGCATCACAGAAGACATCATCACGGAGCTCAGTCGCAATCGCGGGTTGTTCGTGATCGCCCGCAACTCGTCGTTCATGTTCAAGGGGCCGGCGGTCGATATCGCCGAGGTGGGGCGAAAGCTCGGTGTCCGCTATCTGCTGGAAGGGAGCGTGCGAAAGGCCGGGAGCCGGGTTCGCGTGACGGCACAGCTCATCGAAGCTGCGACCGCCAACCATGTCTGGGCCGAGCGGTACGACCGCAGCCTCGAGGATATCTTCGCAGTTCAGGACGAGATCACCGAGGCCATCGTCTCAGCGCTTCCTGGTCGGATCACCGCAGCGCTGGTCACAAAGTCGCGTCACAAATCGGCTGAGTATCTCGACGCCTACGACCTCTATCTGCGCGGGCGTGAGCTTGCGGACCAGCATCGCCGTGACGACCTGCCACGCGCCAAGGCACTCCTGGAGCAGGCGATCGTGCGCGATCCCCACTTCGCGAGAGCGCATGCCCTGCTGGCTGATCTCAATATACAGACCTGGTGGCAGACGGATGCGGCGAGCGATCTCGAAGCCGCGGAGGCCGCCGCAGCAAGCGCCATACGCCTGGATGCCGACGACAGTCTCTGCCATGCCTGTCGGGGCCAGCTCCTGTTATTCCGGCGCGACTATGACGGCGCGCGCCATCATTTCGAGCGGGCGATCACGCTCAGCCCGAACGACGCCGACATCGCGGCGATGATGGCGATCTATTTGACGTACTCGGGCCAACCAGAGGACGCCATCGCGCAGGTTCGGCGTGCGATGCGCTTCAATCCGCTGCATCCGCAATGGTATGGCGAGACCCTTGGCATGTCCCTGCTGATCGCGCGGCGCTACGAAGAAGCCGTAACGGTCTTTTCGGGTATGCGGGAGCCTGCCTACTATGTGCATGGCTATCTCGCGGGTTGCCTCGCGATGCTCGGCCGCCACGACGATGCACGCCGGCATCGTGAGCTCCTGTTCGAGATCAAGCCTGACTGGACGCCGGACCATTTCCTGAAAGATCCCTACCGGAACGCGGCGGACATCGAGCATGTCGGCGGGTTGATGCGGCTCGCGGCCGGCGTGATCGAGTGACGTCAATTGCGTATCGCGCGTGAACGTCCGCGCCGGATGTCGGTCTCGCACATGCGCGCTGAGACAGGCGGTTGGACCGCAGCAAAAAAAAAGGGTCAGCCCGTGAGAGCTAACCCCTTTATGTCATTGGCTCCCCGGGCCGGATTCGAACCAGCGACCAACCGGTTAACAGCCGGTTGCTCTACCGCTGAGCTACCGGGGATCAGTAGCTTCCATATCAGGAGGCGCGGCGCGTTATAGCAACCCGGTTTGGGCCTGCCAAGGCTGCCAGCCGTGGCGCTTCCCGCGGCCGTTCCGGCGGTCTGCGACCTCGGGTGAGGCTTGGGCGGCGCCTCGGGTTGACGGGTCCGGGCCCATTGGCCATGTTCGCCGCCGCCACCCGGTCTTCGGCCGATCCGGTCCCGGAAAAGGCGGCGATAGCGAAAGGCTCCACGCTCCCGCTCATGCGCGCCCTCATCCTCAGTGCCGGCCAGGGCTCGCGTTTGCTGCCGCTGACCAGGGATCGGCCGAAATGCATGCTGCCGGTCGGCTCGCGCACGGTCATCGAATGGCAGGTGAAGCAGCTCGCCGCCGGCGGGGTCGACGAGATCGTGGTCGTGCTCGGCTTCCAGGCGGCGCTGGTCGAGTCGCATCTCGCGACCCTCGCGGGCCCTTCGCTCAAGATCCGCACCATCTTCAATCCCTTCTTCAGCGTCGCCGACAATCTCGGAAGCTGCTGGCTCGCGTGCGGCGAGATGGATCGCGATTTCATAATCCTGAACGGCGATACGCTGTTCGAGCCCGCGGTGCTGGCTCGCCTGCTCGCTAGCCCGGCGGCGCCGATCACCGTCACGATCGATCGCAAGGCCGAATACGATGCCGACGACATGAAGGTTCGCACCGAGGGTACCCGGCTGCGCGAAATCGGCAAGACGCTGCCGCTCGACCGGGTCAACGGCGAATCGATTGGCATGCTGCTGTTTCGCGGGGCGGGGCCGGGTCTCTTTGCCGAAGCGATCGATCGCACCATGCATACGCCCGATGGCCTCAAATGGTGGTACCTCAAGGTGATCGATATTCTCGCGCGCGACGGCACGGTCGAGACCGTCTCGATCGAGGGTCTGCAATGGGGCGAGATCGATTTTCACGAAGATCTGGAGCAGGCCGAACGCATGGTTCGCGCCTGGTAGCGATTCGGTTGTGACGATCTAGCTTTCGATTCGCTCGCGCGATGCAAGAATGCGTTCGACCAAAGCAAGATCGGCCGGCTTGTCGACATCGATCGCCGCTTCCGGTTGCGGCAGGATCACCGGCTGGATGTTACTGGCGCTGAGCGCCGAGAGCCGTGCGAAGGCCGCCGCTAGATCGAGACGCCCCAGCATATAGAGCAGCAGCGTCTTCGGTCCGATCGCCGCGGCGAGCCGCCAGGGCTTTTTCCGATTGCGTTCCATCCTGCGCCAGAATGCGACCACGCCGCTGGCGCGCGGATGCTGCAGCAGGAAGAGATTACAGCCGCAATACCGCCCCGACCCAAGCTTCAGCACGGTCCGGATCGAATCCGGATAGGTCGCGACGACATTGTCGGCATCGGCGAGCGCGACGGCGATGTCGGTATCGGCCCGGCTCTCGTTCAGCAGCGTTTCGATCATGGCGGCGGTCAGCAGCGGATGATCCGCCGTGGTAACCAGAATCGGAAAGCCGTCGTCGCCGATATGCGCGAGGGCGGCGGCCACGGTCGCGGCCGGCGATTGCGCCTGCGTCATCAGTTCGACGCCGGCGCGACGGGCCAGCCGTTGGAACTGCGCGGCGGCTTCCGGCCGATCGTCGGTCGCGATGACGATGCGCCCGATGCGCTGATAGCGCTGCAGCGTATCGAGTACACGCTCGATCATGGCACGTCCGCGGACCGGTGCGAGGGCCTTGGCGGACACACCGGCCATGTGCGCAACGGGATCGGCGGGCCCGCGCGAGCCGGCGAGAAGCAGAACCGTGAGCCGCTCATTCATGACGGCTGTGCGAGCGTCTTTTCGAAGACGCGATAGGTCTTGTACGGCCGGCCGCCGATACGCTCGATAATCGTTCGGATCGCCCAGTTGTCTTCGAGAATCCAGGAAAGTTCGGCGCCGCTGATCCCGCGTTCGGCGCCACTCCGGCGCAGCGCATCGAGCAGCATGAAGATCACGGCCGCGCCATAGGGTGAACGGTGAAAGCGCTGTCGCAGGCCGAACAACGGCACCCGCCCGGTACGCAAACCCCTGACCTTGAGGCGCCACAGCAGCTTCGCCCAGCCGATGGGCAGCAGGTGGCCATCGAGGTCCGCCGTGGCCTCGAGCAGATTGGGCAGAAAGACGATCATGCTGACCGGTTCGCCGTCGATTTCGGCGATCCAGACCAGTTCCGGCACGATGATCTGCCGCATCTCGTGGGCTGTATGGGTGACTTCCGCCTCGGTCATCGGGACGAAGCCCCAATTCTCCGCCCAGGCGTCGTTGAAAATGTCGAGGATAATCCGCAGGTCCTCGTTGTAGCGGCGCATGTTGAGCGGCCGCAGCCGGATGTCGAGATCGGCCTTCGCGCGCTCTATGAGGCGGATACTGTCGACCGGCAGTGCGGGGCCGACATCGTAGTCGTAGGCGATGACGTCCTTCGCCTTGGCATAGCCCGAAGCCTCGACATGCGCGCCAGCGAACGGCGGATGATACGCCATCATCAGCATCGGCCGCGCGTCGAACCCGTCGATCAGCAGGCCGGTTTCCTCATTGATGGACAGGCTGAAGGGGCCCTGAACGTGCCTTGTGCCCCGTGCGCGCAGCCAGTCTTCGGCGGTGGCGAACAAGGCCGCGAACACGGCCGGGTCGTCGATTGCATCGAGATAGCCGAAATGGCCGAGATCGGCGCCGTGCCGCGCACGGGCGAGACGATCGATCTGCGCACTGATACGGCCGACCGGTTTATTGCCACGATAGGCGACCCAGAAGGCCGCTTCGGCATGTTCGAAAAAGGGGTTGCGGCGCGCGTCGATCGCGGCGGCGCGCTCCATCAGAAGCCCGGGTGCGAAGCCGGGCGCTCCGGCATAGAGCGTCAGTGGAAGCGTCAGGAAATCGCGACGGGCCGGATTGGATTGTGCCGGAACGATGCGAATGTCGGCAGACGCGGGCAAGCGGCGTGTCGCTCAGGCCGCACGATCGCCCCGAACGTCGGGATCGACACGGAAGCGGCGCGGGTTCTGATCGCCGCGCGTGCCGCCGGAGAGCGCGGCCACCCACGGATAAATGGCGGCCTGTTCCTCGGTGTAACCGAGATTGAACACGGTCGGGCTCTTCGTAACCTGGCGCGGCGATTCGTAGTAGGTGCCGAGCCAACGGTCCCAGAGGAAATTGGTGATGCCGAAATTGCCCTGCTCATTGTGGAAGTGATGGGCGAGATGCAGCCGCTTGATATGTTGCAGGAAGGTCGAGCGCGGTTTGGTGTTGAGATGCTGCACACAATGGCAGAACTCGTAGAAGCAGGTCGTCAGCAATCCGGCCGAGAGTGCGGCCGTAGCGCCGCTCCAGCCGCCGACCAGCCAGCCGATCGGTGCGGTTGCGATCGCGATCGTCGGCAGCGTCGTATGCAGCGCGCCGAACAGGACACGCAGATCGTACGGGTCCTGATGATGGTCGAAATGGATTCGCTTCCAGGTCTTCGCCGTCAGGGGGCTGCGATAGAGATAGCGGCTGTGCAGCACCCAGCGATGCAGGACGTACCAGACCAGCGGGTAGATGACTGCCGCGAGCCCGATGGCGACCAGGACGCCGAGCCAGTCGCCGGGCCGGTAGAGGTAAGCCGCCGCGGCCGCTGCGGCGATGCCGAACAACAGATAGGCGATTACCGCCGGATAGGTGAAAAAGACGCGCAGCAGGTCGCCCAGCGACATGCGCGAAAGGTTATGGGTCCGAGTCCAGAAGCTCATGCTTCTCAATCTAGCCCTCGGCCAGGGTTCCGGCAAGGCGCCGTACTGGCAACGCGTTGTAATGTCGCGGTTTTCGCCTTCAAGACGGCCCGCTAGTAGCCCTCGATCCGGATCAGCCCGGCCAGGCCGAAGCTGAGGAACAGAAGCCCCGGGCTCCAGGCCGCCACGGCGGCCGGAATGGCACCCGTCTCGCCGAGCGCCTGGCAGACCCCGTCGGTGACGAAATAAAGGAAGCCCATGCCGACGCCGGCGGCGAGCCCCATCGCCATGCGCTGGTTCCGGCGCAGCGTCTGCGCCATGGGCGCCGCGAGGATTACCATGATGAACACGGCAACCGGCACGGCGTATCGCTTGTGCAGCCAGGTCTCGTAGTAATAGTCTGGCCGGTTGCCGATCTCGCCTTCGGCTTGCGTGAAAGATTCGAGCTGCTCCAGCGTCAGGCTGGTCGGCGGGGCGACGATATCGGCGTAGTGGCCGGGCCGAAGCGTGCCTTCCCAGACGTCGGTCGCCTGACGCGTGAACTCGCCGCCGGCATGTCTCTCCATGACCAGCGTTTCCACGTCGTAGAGTTGCCAGCGGCCCTTTTCAAGATAGAGCGCGACATCCGCCGTGATGCGTTTGGCGAGATTGCCCCCCTCGTCGCGGACGAAGAACGTCACATCGTGCAGTTCGCGGCCCTGATTGAGAACGAGCGAGACCCGGACCAGCGCAAGTCCGTCGCGAATCCACACGCCTTCGCTGGTATCGGCGGCCGGCTCGTCAGTCAGCGAGTCCGCTTCCGCATCCCAGTCGATCAGGACGCGCTGCGTCATCGGCGTCGCCCGATCGACCACATAGAAATTCACGACCGCGACCAGGGCGGCTGCCGGCAGGAAGCAGAGCAGAATCCGATAGAAGGAGAGACCTGCTGCCTTCGCCGCAAGGATTTCGCTGTTTTGTGCGAGGCGTGCCAGCGTCAGCAAGGTCGCGATCAGCGTCGAGAAGGGCAGCACGAACCCGAATACCTCCGGCGTGCGCAGCATCGCGTAGCGCACCAGCACCCAGAGGCTGTCTCCATGCCGGGCAAAAAGCCGGTCGGTGTTGTTGAGCAGATCGAGAAGCTGCAGCAACCCGACGAAGCCGAGCACCACGGCGGTCAGGTTCCCGAGAAAAAGCCGCGAAACATAGCGCGTCAGCGTCCAGGTCATGTCGCCTCCCGCCGGCGCTGACCGAATGTGATGATGCGACCAAAAAGATTGTCGAGCCCGCTGAGCAGCCAGTTGAGCGGATTGGAACCAGGCCGCACGCTGGTAACCCAGAAGCACCATGTGCTCAAGACAAGGAATATGAAGAACGGCGACCAGAGTGCGATCCATGGCGACACTCGGCCCTGATCGCTCAATCCTTCTCCGAGCTGTAACAGGTAGTGATAGATCAGCAGCAGAACGATACCGCTACCGAGACTGACGCCACGGCGGCTGCGCCGCGTCGTCATTGCAAGTGGCGCCGCCAGCAGCGGCAGAAAGACGAACGACAAGGTACGCACGACGCGGGCATGAAGCTCGGTCTCGAAGCGCACTTTGTCGATATCGGGCGGCGGGTTCTTGATCGCGCGCCACAGCTCGGGAATGGTCATCTCGCGATCGGAATCGCCACGCAGGCGGAACGGGCTTGGTCCCAGCGAATCGTCGAGCGGCAAGGTCAGCGAGTCGAACGACAACACGGTCGCTTCGCTGCCAAGCAGCCCGGCATCGACGCGAATGCCGTTCTCGAGACGCAGGACCAAGGCGAGATCGTCGGTCGAACGAAATACGCGCCCGGTCTCGGCGGTTGTTGTAATCGAGCCACCCGATGGGCGCTCTTCGTGAACGAAGATCCCACTCAAAACCCGTCCGCCATCTGAAATATCGTTGGCCATGATCGTAAAATTGCCGAAGCCGGTGAAGAACGAGCCGCGTTCGAGGGCCGATTCCCAGGCAGTTTCGGCAACCACATACACCAGCGCACGATACGCGTAACGGGTATAGGGCTGGAGGAACCCGAAGATGATGCTGCCGCAGGCGACCAACACGATCGCGACCAGCATGATCGGCGCCACGAGTCGATGCAGCGAAACGCCGGTCGCGTTCATGGCGTCGATCTCGCTGTCGGCGCTGAGCCGGCTGATCGCGAGAATGATGCCGATGAAGAACGCAAGCGGCAGCGCGAGGCCGAGATAATGCGGGATGAGATTGGCCAGCATCCGCAGCACGAAGATGATCGGGCCGCCCTTTGCGACGACGAAGTCGAGCAGCCGTACCATGCGCTCGAGCAGCAGCGCTATCAGCGCGATGGCCACCGTGCCAAACAGGGGCCACATGATGCGGCTGAGGATATAGCGATCGAGCAGGGTCATCGTGGATCAGTGCCGCGGCCAGGCGGTGCGCAACCGACCGACCAGTCGGCCGCGCAAGGGATCATCGGTGACGGTTGAGTGCGTGAGATCGGGCATTCGAGGCCAGCCCGGATCGAGAAAGTCGACACCCTCGAATGCACGCGGGGCCGCATAGCGGGGAACCACATGCAGATGCACATGCGGGTCGACCATCATCAGCATCATATAGTTGATCTTGTCATAGTCGAACAAGGATTTCAGCGTGCGTTCAATATCGCCTACGACCTCATGCAACCCGGCCATGGTGGCGGCATCGAGATCCGAAAAGCGTGTCGCCGTGCCGCGTGCTGCGAGCACCAGGGCGCCGAGCGTCGCCTGCTGCGGGCGCAGCAGCACAACCCAATGCGGATACTCGGCCACGACCGTATCCGGGTGGCCGAAAGTCGTCATGGTCGCATTGACGCCGGTGTCGGACATTTCGTTCCTCGGTTCGACCACAGCCTAGCACGTGCCGGCGGGCGAAAGCGTACTGCCGGGCACGGCGTTTTAGGCGGCCAGCGGTACATCCAGTCGGAAGCCGCCGGTCCGCTCGAATCGATCGAGCGTGACGGCGACGGTGCGGACTTCGACTTCGACCCGCCAGCCATCGCCGGCGGGTTCTATCCGGTAAAGGTGATAGCGCGCCGGATCCTTGTTGCCCCAAGCTCGAGCGGATGCCGAGGCGACACCGATGACCGGCGCTGTGCCCTCGGGCACGGCAATCCGGTTCAGGCTCGAGCGATGAGTATGTCCGTGCAGCATCAGTTCGGCGCCGCTCGCGGCAATCGCGGCCCGCAGCTCGGTAATGTCTTCGAGTTCCTTGCGCCGATGATGGCGATCCTCGAAGGGCGGATGATGGATCAGGACGATCCGGAACAGATTTTCCTTTCCGAGTTCGTCGAGAAGCCGGCGCAGCCGCTCGATCTGCGGTGCACCGAGACGTCCTCCTGCGCTGCGGATCGGCATCGCACAGGCGCTCGACGTGCCGATCAGGGCGATCCGACCGCGACGGCGCACGAACGGGAAATCGTCCTGACCCTCGAATGGCGTGCCCGTCGCGCCCGCAGTCGGTTCGTCACGCATGTAGCAGCGCCAGTTGCCGATCGTCTCGTCCCAGGGCAGGTCGATATAGGCGTCGTGATTGCCGGGGATCACCGTCAGCGCCTCGGATGTGCCGAACGCGCCCAGCCATTGCGTCGCGCGCGCGAACTCTTCCGGCAGCGAGATATTGACGATATCGCCGGTAATGACCGTGTGATCCGGTGTCGCCTTCCGAAGATCCTCGCTCAGAGCGGCGAGCACACCCGATAGATGGATTCGCCGGCGGCGCAGTTGCCAGGAGAGGAGGCCGAAGGCCCGTTTGTTCGCGATTGCGCGCGGGCCGGGCAGTGGCCAGCCTGCCAGGTGTGGATCGGAGAGATGGGCCAGGGTGAACAATTGGCGGGAGTCCGGCAGCCGGTTATAAGGGGGCGGGTTGGCTGGTCTTGTCTCAAGGCCAGCCGGTTCGGTCAAGCGGCGCCCCAGTGGGCCTTCAAACTCATCCCCGGATTGCGGCCAGATTCCCTCATGACAGATTCACACCCCCGCAAAGCGGATAACCCCGCCGTTCGGTTGCTCGGTTCCGGCGGGCGACGCCTCTGGGGGCTGACCGGCGCCGAGCGACTGCACCGCACATTGCGGCGAGCGGGAATCGATTCGACCGCCGACGCAGCGTCGGCGGGTGGCATGCTGCTGCTTCGTACCGACTATCTTTATGACGAATCCCTCATCCGGGCGCTGATCGGGCAGCCGGGTCGGGCACTGGTCGATCCGGCGGACAGCACAAGACTGGTTGCTGCGCATGTAGGCGCCGAAGCCACCGCCGCCAATGGTCTGTCAGGTGAGATCGATCTGGGTAATGTCGTGCGTGAGGCCCAGCTCGAACGAATCGGGCCGATTGAACTCGCCGGTTCCTACGATGCGACGTTGCGCAAGCGTGCGACACCTTATCTGCTGCCGCTCGAGAGCACGTCGCGCGATGTTTTGGAACGTGCGAGTTTTTCGGGTGCCTACAAAGGCGCAACCGATTTCGTCACCAAGTATCTGTGGCCCTGGCCGGCGCGTCAGGTGACGCGCTGGTGCGCCGCACTCGGCATTTCGCCCAATGCCGTGACTTTCGTCAGCCTGCTGCTCGTGATCGCCGCGTTCTGGCTGTTCTGGACCGGGCAGTTCGCGCTCGGTCTCGTTGCGGCCTGGGGGATGACGTTCCTCGATACGGTCGATGGCAAGCTCGCCCGCGTCACGTTGACGTCAACCAAAGCCGGCGAGGTGTTCGATCATGGCATCGATCTTATCCATCCACCTTTCTGGTACTGGGCCTGGTATGTCGGCCTGGCGACCGTGCCGGTAACGCCCGAACTGAGCGAATGGCTGTTGCCGGCACTCTGGGTGATCATCGTCGGCTATGTGCTTGGGCGCGCCGAGGAAGGATTCTTCATGGCGCGGTTCGGCATTGAAATTCATATCTGGCGACCTGTCGATTACTGGTTCCGCACGATTACCGCGCGACGCAATCCCAATCTTGCGATCCTGACGCTTGCGGTCCTGATCGGCCGGCCAGCCGAAGGCTTCGTCGCGGTTGCGATCTGGACGTTCCTCTCGCTGCTGTTCCACCTGGTACGGATCGGCCAGGCGGTGTTAGCGAAACGTCGCGGCGGTGCGTTACGATCCTGGCTGACGGAGACAGCATGAGCGGCGTCTTCAGCGGTCCGATCGGGCTCATCGTCAACCCGCGCAGCCGGCGCAACTGCGAGCGGCTCGATCGGGTGCGCGCGGTCTATCGCCCGGCCCAGCGTCTTCTCACGCGCGAGATCGAGAATGTCGCCGACATCCCGGCGGTGCTGTCGGAGTTCGCAGCGTCCGGCACGTCCTTGCTGGCCGTTTCGGGCGGCGACGGTACCGTGCAGGCGACGATGACGGCGCTGATCGGCCGCAGTCCCTTTGCATCGATCCCGCCGCTCGCCGTGCTGGCCGGCGGTATGACGAACGTCACCGGCCATCGGCTCGGCATTCCGGGTAAACCTGATCTCGGCCTTACGGCGCTGTTACAGCGGCGCGACGCAGGTCGCTCGCTCAATTTGATAACGCATCCGGTTCTGTCGGTCCGGGCCGGCATAAAAGCCGAAGTGCAGTTCGGTCTGCTGCTCGGTGGGGCTGCGTTCTACGACACGACGCAACTGGCGCGCCGCCGCGTTCACCCTATCGGTTTTGCCCAATCGACCGCAGCGGCGGCAGCGGCGCTGATGCTGATCATGCAAACAATTTTCGGCCGGCAGAAACAGGGAACGCGCATTCGGCTGATCGGTGACGATGCCGAGATTGTCAGCGGTGAATGCTATCTCTTTCTCGCGACGACCTTGCCCGGCCTCATTCTCGGGGCTGATCCATTCTGGGCCGCGGAGACGGCCCCGATCCGCTGGACCTGGGTCCAAAGCCCGCCGCGTCGTTTTCTTTCGGCGCTTCTGCCGCTGATCCGCGGGAAGCCGCGCGACTGGATGAACGATGCGGGCTATCGTAGCGGCCGCGTCGTTCGCCTCGCCATCGACAGCGATGCGCCTCTATTGTTCGATGGCGAGCGGATCGACCCGGTGCGCGGCGAACCGATTATCGTTGAAAGCGAGCATGCGTTGACC
>JAWXBK010000056.1:0-5390 GCA_034439975.1 Rhodospirillaceae bacterium
CGCGGCCGGCCAGCCGCTCGCGTGTCGTGGCGGCAATGGAGCCGCCCGGCCGCCGGGACGGCCAAGGCCGGTCATCCCGCAAACCCGGGTCCGGATAACAGAACGGCAGCGATGCGCGATCCTTACCGCATTCTCGGCGTCCGCTCCGACAGCGATCAGGCAACGCTGCGCCGGGCGTTCCACCGTCTGGCCAAGCTCTACCATCCCGATCTGCATCCGGGCGACCAGTCGATCGAGCAGCGCTTCAAGGAGATTTCGGCCGCCTACTCGCTGGTCGCCGATCCCGACCGGCGCTCGCGCTACGACCGCGGCGAAGCCGAACGCAACGAACCCTGGACCCCGGCCGAGACCGCACGACCTTTCGATCGCGATTTCTTCCGCGAGGATGCGGAATGGTTCGAGGCAGCCGCGCCCGACCCCGAGCCCGAGGGCGAAACGGAAGACTGGTTCTCGCGGATCGGCCGCCCCCGCCCGGCCCACGCGCCATCGCGAATGCGCGGCGCCGACGTGACCCATCTGGTCCGGATCGGCTTTGCGGAGGCGGCGCGCGGTGGACGCAAGCTGCTGCGCTTTGGCGACGGCACGCGCATCGAGTTCCATATTCCGCCGGGCACGGTCGATCGCGACATCGTCAAGCTCGACGGGCAGGGTCGTCCGGGCGTCGGCGGCGCGCCATCGGGCGATGCCTTCCTCGACCTGCGTGTCGCCGAACATCCGCGCATGCGCCGCGACGGGTACGACATCGTCGTCGACGTTCCGCTGACGCCGGAGCAGTTCCGCGCCGGCGCGCGGGTCATCATCCCGACCCTGGATGGCGACCGACCGTTGAACGTGCCGCCCGATCGGGAACCCAATACCGAGATCCGGCTCGAATCGGCCGGCATCGTCGATCCCTTCAAGCACCGTCGCGGCGATCTGGTGATCCGGTTGATCTATACCCCCGCCCCGCAGGCGGCAGCCAACCGCTAACCCCGCGCGCAATTCCGACACGGTCCACCGCTCGCGAGGTCGCCGAAAACGGCGGTTTCTTTGCCCTTTTGGCCCTTTGGTGTAGGATGCCCACATTCCGCACGAGGGCTCCGGAAAATGGATAAATCACAAGGACTTATGGCCGGAAAACGCGGGCTCGTCATGGGCGTCGCGAACGAACGGTCGATCGGCTGGGGCATCGCCCGCGCGCTCGCCGATCACGGTGCGGATCTTGCCTTCACCTATCAGGGCGATGCGCTCGGCAAACGCGTCAAACCGCTCGCCGAAACGGTGGGATCGACGCTCTGCGTCGATTGCGATGTCACCGACGATGCCGCTATCGACCGCGCTTTCGCCGAGATCGAGAGTGCCTGGGGCGGTCTCGACTTCGTCGTGCATGCGATCGCGTTTCCGACAAGGAAGAGCTGAAGGGCGAGTATCTCGACACGACGCGCGGCAATTTCCTGCGCACACTCGATATCTCCTGCTACTCGTTCACCGCGGTCGCGCAGCGCGCGACGCGATTGATGAAGAACGGCGGCAGCCTCGTCACGCTCACCTACTATGGCGCCGAGCGCGTGATGCCCCACTACAATGTGATGGGCGTCGCGAAGGCCGCGCTCGAGGCTAGCGTCCGTTATCTCGCCGCCGATCTCGGTGGCCGCAATATTCGCGTCAACGCGATTTCGGCCGGTCCGATAAAGACACTGGCCGCATCCGGCATCGGCGATTTCCGTTACATCCTGAAATGGAACGAGCTCAACGCACCGCTGAAGCGCAATGTCACGATCGACCAGGTCGGCGGTGCCGGGCTCTATCTGCTGAGCGATCTGTCGGCCGGTGTAACCGGCGAAGTGCATCACGTCGACAGCGGATATCACGTCGTCGGCATGTTGCGCACCGATGCCGCGGGTCCGGTGTCGGAAATGCTGAAGAATTTCGACGTAAAATCCTGATCGAATCCGGCGATGTCGCATAACAGCTTCGGGCATCTGTTTCGTTTCACCACCTGGGGCGAAAGCCACGGCCCGGCGATCGGTTGCGTGGTCGACGGCACGCCGCCGGGAATCGCGCTCGAGGAAAGTGATATCCAGCATTGGCTCGATCGCCGCCGGCCCGGTCAGTCGCGCTTCACGACCCAGCGACGCGAATCCGACAAGGTCGAAATCCTGTCCGGTCTGTTCGAAGGCCGCACCACCGGCACGCCGATTAGTTTGCTGATCCGCAATGAGGATGTCCGCTCGAAGGACTACAGCGACATCGCCGAGAAATTCCGCCCCGGCCATGCCGATTACACCTACTGGGCCAAATATGGCCGGCGCGACTATCGCGGCGGCGGGCGCTCATCGGCACGCGAAACCGCATCTCGGGTCGCGGCCGGCGGCGTCGCACGGAAATTGCTCGCCCATGTGCTCGGCTACGAGGTTTCCATACGCGGCGCGCTCGTCGCGATTGGCGAGAAACCCATCGACCGCGGCAACTGGGACTGGGCCGCCGTCGAAAACAACCCGTTCTGGTCGCCCGATGCGGCGATCGTATCGCAGTGGGAGGACTATCTCGACGGCGCACGCAAATCCGGCAATTCGCTCGGCGCCGTGATCGAGATCGTCGCCTCGGGCATTCCGGCCGGACTAGGCGCTCCGATCTACGGCAAACTCGATGCCGATCTTGCCGGCGCGATGATGAGCATCAATGCGGTCAAGGGTGTCGAGATCGGTGCCGGATTTGCCGCAGCGCGGCTGACCGGCGAAGAGAATGCCGACGAGATGCACATGGAAGGCGACGCGGTTCGCTTTCTGTCCAATCGGGCCGGCGGCGTACTGGGTGGAATCTCTTCCGGTCAGGACATCGTCGTGCGCTTCGCGGTGAAACCGACCAGTTCGATTCTGACCGCGCGCCGCACCGTCACGGCCGGGGGTGACGACACCGAAATCCAGACCAAAGGGCGGCACGATCCCTGCGTCGGTATCCGCGCGGTGCCGGTCGGCGAAGCCATGATGGCTCTCGTACTCGCCGATCATCTGCTGCGCCATCGCGGACAGAACGGATAATCCCACACAACCGCTTGCCGATCGGCCGGCAAGACCATATCTGAAAGAAGTCATGCGCCTGCTGCGATGGATCGGATATGTGATCGTCGGGCTGTTCGCCACGGTCGGCGCACTGCTCGTTGTTGCCGTGGTCGGCGCCGCCCTCGCCTGGCGCAATTTCATGGGACCGACGGAACCGGTTCCGGACCGCGCCGTGCTGCAGGCCGATCTGCGCGCCGGAATCGTCGAGACCGAACCCTATTATGTACCGCTGATCAGCGATTTCGATCGCAGTTTGACGTTGCGCGATCTCATCGAGACGCTTCACGCCGCAGCGGACGACGAGCGGGTCGCCGGGCTCATTGTGCGGGTCAATGGCAGCAAACTCAGCCTCGCACAGATCCAGGAACTGCGCGATGCCGTCGCCGCCTTCCGCGCGGGCGGCAAGCGGGCGGTCGCGTTTGCCGAAACCTTCGGCGAGACCGGCAGCGGCACGCTCGATTACTATCTCGCGAGCGCCTTCGACGAAGTCTGGCTGCAGCCTTCCGGCGAGCTCGATATCACCGGCATCCTGATCGAGCAGCCCTTCATGCGCGAGCTGCTGACCGACCTTGGCGTCGTGCCGGAGTTTGCCGCGCGCGAGGATTACAAATCGGCGGTCGAGATGTTCACCCGCGATTCCATGTCGCCGGCGCATCGCCGCAATCTGGAACAGCTCCTGCGCTCCTGGATGGATCAGATCGCGGGCGATATCGCGGCCGATCGCGCGCTGGATAGTTCCGCCGTGCAGGATCTGATCGATCGCGCGCCGCACAGCGCCGCCGCCGCCATCGAGGCCGGGCTGGTCGATGGGCTCGCCTACAGCGACGAAATCGAGGCGGCAGCGATCGAGCAAGCCGGCGACCGGGCGGCAGTCTACGACCTCGCCGACTATGCCTGGCAAATGGAGGCACCGGCGGATGCGTTGCCCGTCGCATTGGTCTATGGCGTCGGAGCGATCCATCTCGGCACCGGCGAGTCCGGCTTCGGTGGCAGCGGCAACATCGATGCCGATGTCCTTGTCGACGCGTTGCGCAAGGCGCGCGCGGTCGAAGATGTGGCCGCTGTCGTTCTGCGGGTCGACAGCCCGGGCGGTTCCTATGTCGCCTCGGACACGATCTGGCGCGAAGTCGAGCGCACGCGGGAAGCCGGCATTCCGGTGGTCGTCTCGATGGGCAATGTAGCGGCCTCGGGCGGCTATTTCATCGCAGCGCCGGCCAGCGCCATTGTTGCCGACCCGGCCACGGTCACCGGCTCGATCGGCGTCGTCTCCGGCAAGTTCGTTCTCGACGATCTCTGGGCCGAAATCGGAATCGACTGGGATGCCATCGGCTTCGGTGCCAACGCCGGCATCTTTAGCCCCAACCGCCCGTTCACCGAGCCGCAATGGCAGCAGCTCAACGAGACTCTCGATCGGATCTATGCCGACTTCCTCCAGCGCGTCGCCGAAGGCCGCGATCTCGATGCCGCGGCGGTGCGCGCATCGGCGCAGGGCCAGATCTGGAGCGGCGAGGATGCGCTCGAGCGCGGCCTGATCGACGAACTCGGCGGGCTGCATCGCGCGATCGAAGTGGCGCTCGAGGAAGGCGGCCATTCGCCCGATGCGTCCTATGACCTCATCGTTGTGCGCGGCGATCGATTTGGCGTCGACAGTACGTTCGAAGAATCGGCGAGTCTCTGGGCCGATCTGCGTTCGGCAACGACATTGATCGCGGAATTCTCGCGCTGGCTTGCGATTCGGCAGCAACTCTCGAACGGACCCGCTTTGCTTGCCGACCCCGCTCTTTCGGAGCCGCTGCGCTAGGGGGCGCCGGCGTCAGTCTTTCTTCGCGGCAATCAGGAACTCGCGATTGCCATCGGCGCCGGTGATCGGGCTGTCGGCGATACCGATGACCTGCCAGCCGGGCTGTGCGCCCAGCCAGGCGCGGATTCGGTCGCAAACCGCCTCATGCAACGCGGGGGCGCGCACGATGCCGCCTTTGCCCACCTGATCCGGACCGACCTCGAATTGCGGCTTGATGAGCGCCACCATCCGGCAACCGGATGAAGCAAACGACATCGGCGTCGGCAACACGGTTTCAAGCCCGATGAAACTCGCATCGCACACGATGATATCGATTGGCTCGGGTACCTGACCTTCAGACAGATGGCGCGCGTTGATTCGTTCGAGCACTACGACCCGCGCGTCCTGGCGCAGCTTCCAGGCAAGTTGCCCGTGCCCGACATCGACGGCATAGATGCGCGCCGCACCGCGCGCCAGCAACACGTCGGTAAATCCGCCGGTCGACGCGCCGACATCGAGACAGATCGCACCCGCCGGATCGATCGCGAAATTATCGAGCGCGCGCTCGA
>JAWXBK010000057.1:0-7312 GCA_034439975.1 Rhodospirillaceae bacterium
CGCAAAGTATAGCGTCGGCAGCGAGGGCCCGCCCATGCGTTGCAACGCAGCATGACGCGGCGTCATGCTGCCGACCCGCCGCTCCGGAGTGTTCCGATGTCCTGCCCGATACCGACCGCGCCCGAAGGCGCCCGCATGACCGATCCGATCGCGCAACGCCCGGAAGGGGCGGCGACGCGGTCGCTGTTCTGCCTCGAGGACGGCATCGCCTTCCTCAACAACGGAAGCTATGGCGCGACCCCGCGCGCGGTTCTGGCCGCACAGCAACGCTGGCGCGAACGGATGGAGGCGGAGCCGGTCCGTTTCTTGAAAAGCGAGCTGCCGGTCGCGCTGCGCAACGCCGCCGGCATTTTTGCGGCCTTTCTCGGTTGTCGCGGCGAGGATCTGGTGTTCGTCGACAACGCCACCAGCGGCTGCAATGCGGTGCTGCGTTCGCTGGAATTCCGCGCCGGTGACGAGATCGTGACGACCGATCACGTCTACGGCGCGGTGCGCAAGACGCTGGCCTTCGTCGCATCGCGCAGCGATTCGCGCGTCATCGAGGCGCCGGTGCCTTATCCCGGCACGACCCCGGAGAATGCGCTGGCAGCGATCGTTGCGGCGTTGACCCCGCAGACGAAACTGCTGGTCGTCGACTGGATCACCTCGCTCACGGCCCTCGTCCTGCCGATCCGCGAGATCTGCGCCGCCGCGAAAGCACGCGGCATTCCGGTCCTGATCGATGCAGCACACGCGCCCGGTCAGGTTCCGATCGACATCGCTTCGCTCGATGCCGACTGGATCACCGGCAACGCGCATAAATGGTTATTCGGTGCGCGCAGCAGCGCCTTTCTCTGGACGCATCCCGAGCGGCAGGGCGACACGCATCCGACCGTGATTTCGCACGGCTACGGTGCCGGCTATCGCGCCGAGTTCGACTGGGTCGGCACGCGCGACCCGTCGACCTGGCTCGCCGTCCCTGCCGCGATCGATTTCTGGCGGACGATGGGGGGCGATGCGCTGATGGCGCGCAATCATCGTCTCGCATCCGAAGCGGCGCGCATGCTCGAGGCGCGGCTTCGCGTGGCGCCCGCGGCGCCCGATGCGATGCGCGGGGCGATGCAGACGATCGAACTGACGCAACACGGGCCGGCCAGTTTCGAGAATGCAAATCGCCTGACCCTCCGCCTCGCCGACACGCATAACGTGACGGTGCCGATCATTCCCTTCGGCAACCGGCTCTGGGTTCGTCTCTCGGCGCAGCTCTTCAACGAGATGGCGGATTACGAACGTCTTGCGGATGCGCTCGCGACCGAGCGCGCAGTCTAAAATACGACGCTCGACGCGGAGCGCATGGCCAACTGAGGCGTTACCAGCCCAAGGCGCTACCAGTTAAACCGGCGCATCACCCAGTCGGGCGCGGGATCGCCTGCGGATAGTCGCTTCGCAATGTTTGCGGAACTGGGATCGGTCCCGAGCACACCGATCAGTTCTTCGAGATGGATACCGTCGGCGACGAACGCGCTGTCGATACCGGCGGCGCGCGCGCCGGCCACATCGGTGCGCAGCGAATCGCCGATGGCGAGGATGCGCGATTTTTCAACGCCGAGCGCGTCGAACGCCCGTGCATAGACAGCCTGATGCGGTTTGCCGTGATATTGCACACGACCGCCGATCGCCTCGTAGCGTTGTGCGACCGAACCGGCGCAGAGTTCGAGCGTGCCGCCGTGGATCACCACCAGATCCGGATTGGCACAGAGCATGACCAGGTCGCGTGCGCGCGCCACCTGCAGCCGCGCCTCGAAGGACGAAAGATCCTGCACATCGTGTTCGACACCGAGCACCAATAGAAAATCGGCCAGCGCCGGATCGACGACGGCTTCAATATCGAGCCCGTCGATATAGTTCCCGTCGCGGCCGGCCTGGATAAACACAGCGCGCGGGCCCGGCGGCGACGCCCGCAATCCAAGCCAGCAATCCTCGCCCGAGGTGATCATCGTATCGTAGAGATCGGTGGTGACGCCGATCGCAGCCGACCGCTCCGCCGCGAGCGCGGACCGGCGCGGCGCGTTCGAGAGCATGACGATGCGCGCACCGCGCGCGCGCAACTGCCGCAGCGTCGCGACGGCGTCGGGAAACGCGCGCACGCCGTCGTGCATGACGCCCCAGAGATCGACGATGAAGCCGTCATACCGGTCGGCCACGTCGCGGAGGCCGGCAATCGCCTGCGTCATGCTTGTTCCTTCACCCCGCCCGATGATCCGCACCGACCGCCGCATCGACGCTCGCGAAGCCGTCCTCACGCAGGCACTCGGCGAGATCGCGCGAAATCTGCGCGACGAGGCCCGGTCCGGCATAGACCAAAGCGGTATAGAGCTGCACCAGCGACGCGCCGGCGCGAATCTTCCTGTAGGCATCGAGGCCGCTGCCGATACCGCCGACGCCGACCAGCGTGATCTTTCCTTCGGTCAGCCGATAGAGATCGCGCAGCAAATCGGTCGAGGGCGCAAAGAGCGGCGCGCCGCTCAGGCCCCCGGTTTCGGCGAGATGGCGATGGCGGCGCATCGGATCGGTCGGCCGCCGCGTCGTCGTGTTGGACGCGATCAGCCCGTCGATCCGCGCGGCCAGGGCCACCTCGGCCACATCGCGACGCTCGTCGGTGTTGAGATCGGGCGAAACCTTGAGCAGCAAGGGCGGCCGCACAGCGAGCGCATCGCGCGCCGCCATCACGCGGCCGAGCAAAGCCTCGAGCGCCACGCGCGCCTGCAATGCGCGCAAGCCCGCCGTGTTCGGAGACGAGACATTCACCACCAGATAATCGGCGAGCGGCCCGAAGCGCGCGACGCCGGCGACATAATCCGCCGCCGCATCGTCCTGGTCCTTGTTCTTGCCTAGATTGACGCCGACGATACCGCGCGCGCGATCGCGATCTGCAAGCCGCGCGGCGACCGCCTCGTGGCCGGCGCTGTTGAAGCCCATGCGGTTCACGACCGCGCGAAGCTCGGGCACGCGAAACAGTCGCGGTTTCGGATTGCCCGGTTGCGGCAGCTTCGTGACGCTGCCGATCTCGACGAAACCGAAACCGAGACGCAGCGCGCCGCGCCACGCTTCGCCGTCCTTGTCGAAACCCGCGGCAAGCCCGATCGGATTCCTGAAATCGAGACCCCAGCGCCGGCAGGCAAGCAGCGGATCGACGGCGCTGCTCGCGCCGCGCAATCCGTCCCCCGCCAGCGCGCGCAGCGCGACGTGGTGTGCGGCTTCCGGCGGCAGCAGCCGCAGCATCTTCATCAGAAGGTCGGTGAGTTCGGCCATCGCGGGCGCTTATAGCAGGGCCGACGGTTTCTGGCAGGGTCGGCTAATCCGGGGCCCCGGTCTTGTCGCACCCACCCATCGCGCCCTATGTAGCTCGGCATGCGACATGCAGACGTTTGGCGGGCCATCGACCGGCTCGCCGCCAAACACGGTTTTTCCGCCTCCGGCCTTGCCAGGCGGGCCGGGCTCGATGCCACCAGCTTCAACAAGAGCAAGCGCAAGAGCCGCGACGGCAAACCGCGCTGGCCCTCGACCGAATCGGTCGCGCGCGTGCTGACGGCGACCAACGAGACGATGGCGGGGTTCGTAGCACTGATGGGCGGCGCCACCGGCGCACTCGCCCGCCGCCAGGTGCCGATGCTCTCGTTCGCCGAAGCCGGACAGGCGCGGCATTTCGACGAGCAGGGCGCGCCCGCCGGACAGAATTGGGACGAGACATCGCTGAGCCCGCTCGACGACAGCGCGATCTACGCGCTCAAAGTGACCGGCAATGCGCTCGCACCGGCCTATCGCAGCGGCGATCTGCTGCTGGTCTCGTCGACCGCATTGGTCCGGCGCGGCGACCGCGTGCTGCTGAAACTCCGGCGTGGCGATCTGATGGTCCTCGATCTGGTGCGCCGCGGCACGCGCAAGACCGAGTTCGCCGGCATCGGCGCTGGCGCGCGTGACCGCTCTCTCGCCGCCGACGAAATCCGGTGGATGGCGCGCATCGTGGGATCGATCCAGTAGGGAAATCACTGGGTGCTGTCCCTAAAAACAGCACGGCCACCGCCCTTTTTCGTTGATTTTATCGGCCGGATGTTCTATGTTTGTTCTTTTACTCTTTTGGCCGCCGATGCGCTCGATCTCCCGCGACGATCTCGATCTTTTCTATGACGGGCCGCTGCCAGAGGACGTGGCGCGCGCGGCCGCCTGCGGGGGCTGGGCCATTCTCGCGCGATTGCGCGCCAGCCATACGAGCCATCGCTGCGATAGCGAAGCGCGGCTGATCCTCGCCCGGCGCCGCCGCGCCCGGTTGCGCACAACGGCGTTCGTTGCCACCGATCGCGCCTTCTCGATGCGGCTCGTCATGCTGCGCGCCGCCGGCCTTGCCGCACAGCGTGCATCCCGTCCGCCCCTGCGCGGCGGAAACTGACCCGCTACGGTTGCCGCACCCGGCGCGGGGCAGCTACTCTCCGCGGCCTTACGCATGGGAACGCAGCGGATCGGATTTTCATGGCCAAAGAACACGGCACGATGGGCAAGACGTCGGGCAACGCGGCGGACGGCGCGCCGCGCGGTATCAACGCGCAGCACTGGATCGACGGCAAATGGGTCGACGGCAATCCGGCGCTGATGAACATCTGGTCGCATGCGATCTGGATGGGCGCCGCCATCTTCGACGGCGCGCGCACCTTTGAGGGCGTGACGCCGGATCTCGATCTGCATTGCCAGCGTGGCGTGCGCTCGGCTGAATTGCTCGGGCTGCGCTCGCCGATGAGCTGGCAGGAAATCCAGGCGGTCGCGCTCGAAGGCATCGCCAAGTTCCCGAAGGACGCGCAGCTCTATATCCGGCCGTTCATGTGGTCGGAGGACGGGTTCATCGAACCCGACCCGGATTCGACCCGCATCGCGATCTCGGTTGTCGAGGCGGCGCTGACCAAGCCCGGTCCGATGAGCGTGACCTTGTCGAAATGGCGTCGCCCGACGCCGGAAAGCGCACCGACCCAGGCGAAGGCGGTCGCGCATTACGCGCAGGCCGGCAGAGCCACGGCCGAAGCGAAGGCCAAGGGCTTCAATGACGGCGTCGTGCTCGACATGCTCGGCAATGTCGCGGAGTTCTCCTGCTCGAATCTCTGGATCGCCAAGGACGGCGTCGCGCTAACGCCGGTTGCGAACGGCTGCTTCCTCAACGGCATCACGCGCCAGCGGCTGATCAAATTGTTCCAGAAGGCCGGCCATCCGGTGCGCGAGGCGACGCTCACCTATCAGGACGTGCTCGATGCCGACGAGGTGTTTTCCTCCGGCAATTTCGCGAAGGTGCTGCCGGTAACGCGGATCGAGAACCGCGACCTGCAGCCCGGCCCGGTTTATCGCCGCGCGCGCGAGCTCTACTGGGACTTCGCGCACGGGAAGTAGGCGCGGACGTCCGCGCGCGATATCTAAGCCGCGCCGAGATCCTCGCCCTTCAACACGCGATCGATCAGCGCCTTGGTCTCGTCGAGCCCGTAGAGCTTCGCGAAGGTTCCCATGCGCGGCCCCTGCTCTTCGCCGAGCAGGATTTCGTAGAGCGACTTGAACCAGCTCCGCAGATCCGGGAAGTCGTGCCGCTTGCCGACCTCGTAGATCTCGAACTGGATCGCTTCCGAATCCGACGACGCATCGAACGTGTCGAGAACCTGGCGCAGATCCTCGAGCGCGACGCGCTCCATCGCAGTCGGCGCGCGATATTTCTTCGCCGGCCGCACGAAATCGCGGAAAAATGCGAGCGCATGGCCGACCAGCCGATCGAGGAACGGCACCGTTTCGGGCGTCGCACCGGGCGCGTAGCGGCTGATGAACGCCCAGAGCGTTTCCTTGTCGGCCGCGTTGCAAACCGACGCGAGATTGAGAAGGATGCCGAAGGTCAGTGGCGACACGGCCTGCGGCGGCTTGCCGTTATGGATATGCCAGACCGGGTTCTCGACCTGACGCTCCGGCGCTTCGCTTTGATACTTCTCGATGAAGGTCAGATAATCGTCGACCGCGCGCGGGATCGCATCGAAATAGAGGCGCTTCGCCGCCCGCGGCTTTGAGTACATGAAGAGGGCGAGACTTTCCGCCGGTGCATAGTCGAGCCATTCCTCGACCGACAGGCCGTTGCCCTTCGACTTCGAAATCTTCTGGCCCTTCTCGTCGAGGAAGAGCTCGTAGTTGAATCCTTCCGGCGGACTGGCACCGAGAATGCGACAGATCTTGTTCGCGAGTTCGACCGAGGTGATGAGGTCCTTGCCCGACATCTCGTAATCGACGCCGAGCGCATACCAGCGCATCGCCCAGTCGGGCTTCCATTGCAGCTTGCAATGCCCGCCGGTGACCGGGGCTTCGGTCCTCGTGCCGTCCTCGTCCTCGAAGACGACCGTGCCGCGCTCGACATTATGTTCGAGAATCGGCACCTGCAGCACGCGGCCGCTCTTGGGCGACACCGGCAAAAACGGGCTGTAGCTCTTTGCCCGCTCCTCGCGCAGCGACGGCAGCATCACCGCCATGACCTCGTCGTATTTTTCGAGAACAAGGCGCAACGCGGCGTCGAAGCGGCCCGACTTATACCAGTCGGTCGAGCTCTGGAACTCGTATTCGAAACCGAACCCGTCGAGAAAGCCGCGCAGCATCGCGTTGTTGTGATGGCCGAAGCTCTCATGGCAACCGAACGGATCGGGGATCACGGTCAAGGGCCGGCCAAGATGCTGCGTCAGCATCTCCTTGTTCGGCACATTGTCCGGCACCTTGCGCAGACCGTCCATGTCGTCGGAGAACGCAAAGAGGCGCGTGGGCAGATCGCTCATGCGCTGATAGGCTTGGCGCACCATCGTCGTGCGCACCACTTCGCCGAACGTGCCGATATGCGGCAGGCCCGAGGGGCCATAGCCGGTCTCGAACAGCACATAGCCCTTCTGCGGCGGCGCATCCTTGTAGCGCTCGAGCAGTTTGCGCGCCTCCTCGAAGGGCCAGGCGCGGGCGTTCAAAGCGAGTTCTCGTTCGGTCGGCATTGCGAAGCCCAGCCTCGTGGTTCGACGGTTTCACGAGGATCAATGATGCTCAAGGCGCCTCATCCCGAGCCCGTCGAAGGATGAGGCGAAATCCGTGAAACAACGGCGCGAAAACTAGGGGCAGGCCGCAGAGCGGTCAAACGGATATAAGCCGCTATACTGCGGCTCTCGGATTCGAATGGACACCAGCATCCCGGCACTCTCCCTTCTGCGTCTCGCACCGTCCCTCGTGGCCGGCGCGCGCGATGCCATCTGGCGCGAGCCCGCAGGTACTCCCGGCGCATCGCCCGGCG
>JAWXBK010000058.1:0-15880 GCA_034439975.1 Rhodospirillaceae bacterium
CACCCGATCTGGCGGATCCATCCCCCCGGGCCTCCGTGCCCTTCAGGTCCTTGGTTGCGCGGTCCCTCTGTGCAGGGTCCGCGGCCCGGTCACCGCGCCATCCGATAGTCTGAATGGCGCGAGGTTACGCGATCGGGGCGGCTCCCCGACCGGGGGAGCCATTTGGGGATGGCGCGGCTCAGCCGTGCAGCGATCCCGAATGCCGGAGAGTTACGGGAACGGCGTCCATGCGTCCATGAAGGGGCCATTTCCGCCGGAACTCCGGCGATGGCAGTAACGCATATTACGCATTTATTGTCAAACGGAATCTGTCTGATAAAGATCCACTACAGAGACACAGAGGACGACGAGATAGGAACACATAGTCAGCGAGAGTGAGTTTCTCTCGTTTTCCTCTGTGCCTCTGTGGTGAGTTTTCTTAATCCCGCACCGAATACCCTACCGCACCCTTCCGACTGCGCGCTGCCAGCCGGCATAGAGCGCGTCGCGCTCGTCGGCGCCCATCTGCGGCTCGAAGCGCCGGTCGGATTTCCAGAGCTGCGCGACATCGTCGAGCGATCTGTAAATGCCGGATCCCAGGCCCGCGAGAAACGCCGCACCGAGCGCCGTCGTCTCGGGCACCTTCGGCACCTCGACCGCAATGCCGAGTTGGTCGGCGAGAAACTGCAGGAACCAGTTGTTCGCGACCATGCCACCATCGACGCGCAACGCGGCCGGCGGCGTCGCGCCGTCGGCGCGCATCGCATCGATGAGATCGCGCGTCTGATAGGCGACGGCCTCGAGCGCCGCGCGCGCGATCTCGGGTTTGCCGATATCGCGCGTGATGCCGACCAATGCACCGCGCGCATTCGCATCCCAATGCGGCGCGCCGAGACCGGTAAAGGCCGGCACCAGATAGACGCCGCGGGCGGAGGATGCCTGACGCGCCAGCGCCTCGGTTTCGGATGCGTGCGTCACGAGACCCAAACCGTCGCGCAGCCATTGCACGGCGGTGCCGGCATTGAAGATGCTGCCCTCGACGGCGTAATGCGTGACACCCGAAAGCCGATAACCGATGGTCGTCACGAGACGGTTCTTCGACGCGACCGGTTCGCTGCCGGTATTGATCAATGCAAAACACCCGGTGCCATAGGTGCTCTTCACCATGCCAGGCTTGAAACAGGCCTGGCCGAACAGGGCCGCCTGCTGGTCGCCGGCCATGCCGGCGATACAAATGCGCGCCGGCCCGTGCCCGTCCGCGACGGTGCCCATGATCGCCGCATTGTCGATCACTTTGGGCAGAAGGGCCGCCGGCACACCGAACAAATCGAGCAGATCGGGATCCCAGCGTTGTTTGCGGATGTCGTAGAGCATGGTGCGCGACGCATTCGACGCGTCGGTCGCGTGAACCTTGCCGCCGGTCAGTCGCCAGAGCAGAAAACAATCGACGGTACCGAAAGCGAGGCGGCCCTGCTTCGCGAGATCGCGCGCGCCTTCGACATTGTCGAGCAGCCAGGCGATCTTGGTCGCCGAGAAATAGGAATCGACGATGAGGCCGGTGCGTTCGGCGATCATGTCGGCATGACCGGCCGCGACAATCTTTTCGCAGAGCGGCGCGCCGCGACGATCCTGCCAGACGATGGCGTTGGCGATCGGCCGGCCGCTGGCGCGATCCCAGATAATCGTCGTCTCGCGCTGGTTGGTGATGCCGATGGCGGCAACCGATTTCGCCTCGATGCCGGCATCCGCGATCGCGCCGGACATGACGGCAAGCGTGTCCTGCCAGATCCGTTCCGGATCATGTTCGACCCAGCCATCGGCCGGAAAGATCTGCGGCAGTTCGCGCTGCGCCTTTCCGCGCACCGATCCATCCCGACCGAAGACGATGGCGCGGCTCGAGGTCGTGCCCTGGTCGATGGCGAGGATGACGGGTTCGGCCATGCGCGCTCCTGTGCAAGCGGGCGCCAGTCTAACCGACCGTTGCGCCATACGCATCCGCGCCTATGCTGGCGCGAACCGGATGAAAGAGCGAGAGAGCGTGAGCGAGCCCCGACATAAAGTGAACCATATCGTCGTGCTGGGCGCCGGCGCCTGGGGCACGGCGCTGGCGATCGCCGCGCATCGCGCCGGACGCCAGGTGACGCTGTGTGCGCGACGCGAAGAGCTCGCCGCGAAAATGGCCGCCACCCGCGTCAACGAGACCTATCTGCCCGGCTGTCCGATCGATCCGGCGATCGCGCTGACATCCGATGCCACGATCGTCGCGGCGGCCGACGCGGTCCTGCTGGCGCTGCCGGCGCAGCATCTGCGCGGGACGCTCGATCAGATCGCCGCGCATTGGGGAAATGCTGCCGCCGTCATCTGTGCGAAAGGCATCGAGCGAACGACGGGACTGCTGATGCCGGAAATCGTCGCCGAATGTCTGCCGGGACGGAAGCTCGCGATGCTCTCGGGCCCGACTTTCGCGGCGGAAGTCGCGCGCGATCTGCCGGCCGCGGTGACGCTGGCCGCGAGCGACGCCGGCACGCGCGAGGCGCTGATCGCCGCCCTCGGTACCAGACGATTCCGGACCTACGGATCCGACGATCCGATCGGGGCCGCGGTCGGGGGTGCTGCCAAGAACGTGCTGGCGATCGGCTGCGGCATCGTCGCCGGGCGCGGGCTCGGCGAGAACGCGCGCGCCGCCCTGGTCACGCGCGCGCTGGTCGAGATCCAGCTTCTCGCCCGCGCCAAGGGCGGCCGGCCTGAAACGCCGATGGGCCTCTCCGGGCTCGGCGACCTGCTGCTGACCTGCACCAGCCCGCAATCGCGCAATTACTCGCTCGGCGCCGAACTCGGCGCCGGCCGGCCGCTCGAAGCGATCCTCGCCGGACGGCGCAGCGTCGCCGAAGGAGTCGAGACGGCGGCGGCGCTGGGCATGCTCGCGCGACGGCTCGGGCTCGACATGCCGATTGCCTTTGCGGTAGAGGCGGTGCTGCATGGCGGTGCGACGATCGAGGCCGCCATCGAGATGCTGCTCGGGCGGCCGTTGCGTGCAGAGCTTGCCGGCAGCGCTGGCCGCGCCGAGCTGAATGGATCCGGCAACCGGCCCGCGAAGGGGTGAGCGATGGACTTCATCTTCATGCTGACCCGCAGCGACGAGACCATCGCCGATTGTCTCGATGTCTACGATTCGATCCGCAAGGTGAAGCTCACCCATATCGGCTTCAAGGATGTCGGCGTCGATTTCGACACGCTGCGCAAGCTGCACGAGCGCATGGAGGCGGACGGCAGGACAACCTATCTCGAAGTGGTCTCGACCGACCGCGATACCTGTCTGCGCTCGGCCGAAGCCGGCGCAAAACTCGGCGTCGATCGCCTGATGGGCGGCAGCCAGGTGAAAGAGATCGTTGCCATGCTGAAAGGCAGCAAAACCGAATATTATCCGTTTCCAGGCATCCCGACGGGCCGCCCGACGAAGCTCGGCGGCACCGCAGAGAAAATCGCTGCCGATACCCGCGCGATGATCGCGGCCGGATGTGCAGGCGTCGACCTTCTCGCTTTTCGCGCGACCGACGCCGATCCGCTCGATCTGATCCGGGCAGCGCGCAGCGCGACCGACCGGCCGGTGATCGTTGCCGGCTCGATCGATTCCCCGGCCCGGATCGATGCGATCCGCGCGGCCGGCGCCGATCTCTTCACCATCGGCACCGCCGCCCTCGATGGCAGTTTCAATCCGCGCTACGGGCTGCTCGCCAACCAGCTCGACCTGATCCTCAAGGCCTGCCGCCGCTAACGGCAGGCAGCCCGGCTGGGCTGTTCAGTTTGCCGGCTGCGCGGGCGGGGGGCCTTGCGGCCGCGGCCCGGACACGTCATTTCTTGGAGCAATCGGCGGTCCCGCCCTAACCGGTCCGGACGGCAGGAGGCGATCATGGCGACGGTTGGCGCGACGGCGGTTCTGGCGGAAAATCTGCGCGTCCGCAGCGTGCGCGCGGACGAGATTCCGCTGATCGATTTCGGCCCGTTCCTCGAGGGCGATGCCGCCGCGAAGCGCGATGTCGCCAAGGCGATCGGGCGAGCATGCGAAGAGATCGGTTTCTTTTGCATCCGCAATCACGGCGTCGACCGCGCGCTGCGCGATACGGCGATCGTCGAGATGAAGCGGTTCTTCGCGCTTCCGCAAAGCGAGAAGGACAAAATCTCGGTCAGGAATTCGGCGGTCCATCGCGGCTATTACGGATCGGGCGAAGAGAATCTCGACCCCGCGAAGCAGCGCCAGGGCGGCGATCTCAAGGAGGGCATCAATATCGGCCGCGATCTCGGCGCCGACGATCCCGATGTCAAAGCCGGGCGGCCGTTGCACGGGCCGAACCAGTGGCCGCCCAATCTGCCGGGCTGGAAAGAGGCGATGAACGCCTATTACGGCGCGATGGTCGGGCTCGGCAAACAGGTGATGAGTTCCTTCGCCGTCGCGCTCGACATGCCGGCCGATTATTTCGAGAAGGATCTCACCAAGCCGATGACCACGCTGCGCCTGCTGCATTATCCACCGCAGCAGGGCATGATTACCGAAGATCAACTCGGCTGCGGCGCGCACACCGATTTCGGCTGCTTCACGATGCTCTGGCAGGACCAGGTCGGCGGCTTGCAGGTGCGCAACGGCAAGGGCGAGTGGATCGACGCGACGCCGATCCCCGATACCTATGTCGTCAATGTCGGGGACATGATGGCGCGCTGGACCAACGATCGTTTCGCATCGACCTTCCATCGCGTGATCAATGCGAGCGGCGCAGAACGCTATTCGATGCCGTTCTTTTTCGATCCGAATTTCACGGCCGAGGTGCGCTGCCTGCCGACCTGTCTCAAGCCGGGCGAACGACCCCGCTATGCCCCGACCACCGGCGGCCAGCATCTTCTCGACCGGATCGACGAAACATTCGCGTATCGCAAGACGCTCTGATTCGCAGTTGCAGCGGACAGCCCAGGCCCGCGACGGCCCGTAGATACGATATCGCCGGCACGAGCCACGTATCCTTTGTTGCGACTGCGAGATTTGGCATCAGGGTTGTTCGCGCTTGCAGCATCGGCGGTGGTGTTTCGATTGCTGGTTACCCCCCAAATGTGTAACATTCCTCGCTTAAGGGGGGGGCCGGCCGATTTCTGCAATCGGCGGCTTACGCGATGAAGCAGACCAGCATCCCGGGGGCGGGGGCCGGTTTTCGACGCTCAAATCGCGTGGCGCGGAACAACCGATGGCAACCCCGGTCGGCCAACGACGGTGCGATCCCGTTAACTGGGGGAAATTATGTCCGATCAACTTGCAGCGCTAACGACGATCTTCACGGAATTCTACTACTGGGTCACCGTGGTCTTCATGTTCCTGATCCATATCGGCTTCTGTATGTACGAAGTCGGTGCGTCGAGACGGAAGAACCACATGCACACGCTGATGAAGAACACGATGGTGATCCCGCTGGTCACCGTGACCTTCTTCTTCTTCGGCTGGTGGATCTATTTCGCACTGCCGAACGGCCCGGGAATCACCGGCCCGCTGCTCGACGCCCCGTGGGCCGAGCCGTGGAACGAGCTGATGGGCGCGCATATGGGCGGGTCGATCGAAGGCGGCATGGACGCCGAATCGACGGCCTACTGGGCGCGCATCAACGGCGTGTTCTGGGCAGCCTTCCTGCTCTTCTCATGGACCGCGGCCTCGATCATCTCGGGTGCGGTCATCGAGCGAATTCGCTCGGGCTCGTTCTGGCTGGCCGCCGTGCTGGTCGGATCCTGCACATGGATCATCGACGCCGCCTGGGGCTGGCATCCGAACGGCTGGATGGTGCAGGTTCTCGGCTATCACGATGCCTATGCATCGGGTGTCATCCATGCGATCGCCGGCGGTGCCGCGCTCGCATTGCTGATCCATCTCGGGCCCCGCATCGGCAAGTTCCGCGCCGACGGTACCCCGCGCAACATCGCCCCGCAGAACCCCTGGCTCATTACGATCGGTCTCTTCCTGATCTATACGGGCTTCTGGGGCTTCTACGTGGCCTGCAATATCCCGATCTTCGACGTGCAGGAAGGCGACGGCGTGTTCTTCTCGGCGACCAATATTTATCTGGCGCCGACTACGCTATCGGCCATCACGTTCAACTTCCTGATGTCGCTGTCGGGCGGTCTGCTCGCCACTTACATCGTCAGCCGCGGCGACGCCTTCTGGACTTATTCCGGCGGCCTCTGCGGCGTGATCGGTGCCTCGGCCGGCAACGATCTGTATCATCCGATACAGGCGATGCTGATCGGCGGTATCGTGCCGATCATCTGCTACAAGCTGCATTTCTGGGTCGAACGCAAATTCAAGATCGACGATGCGGTCGGCGCCGTTGCGGTGCACGGTTATGGCGGGTTCCTCGGCGTGGTCATTGCCGGGTTCATGCTGTGGGGCTATCCGGCCTCGCCGTTCTACGACGTGACGATCAACCCGCTGGGCAATTTCATCGGCGCGATCATCATGTTCTTCGTCCTCGGTTTCGTACCCTGCTACATCCTGGGGGCGATCCTGAAGGGCGCAGGGGTCTTGCGTATCCCGCAGGAAATCGAACTGGTCGGTCTCGATCTCTCGGAATACGCAGCACGCTATGCCGACGAGGAAGCGTTGCAGCAGGCCGAAATCGAAGCGGCGCGTGCCGCCGGCCTTTTGCGATAACCGCGCACGAACGTAAGGAGACGCAACGATGTCTACAGGCATGTTCGAAAGCTGGACCGGCGACGTCCTCCAGATCGGGCCGCTCTATCCCTTCGTCGGCAGCGAGATGATTCTCGTGATCGTCGGCGTGGTGTGCTGGATCGGCTGGCATATCTGGCAGTGGCGCATGGAATCGCATAACTACCATGACGATCTGGCTACCCTGAAAGTGAACGACAACATGACCAAGGCGCTGCGTGGCGAGAAAGTGCTCCGCAGCATGTAAGCCTGGTTGCGGGCCGGATCGGCCCGAAGCGAACAAAGCGCCGGCCCTCGGGTCGGCGCTTTTTTCTTGCGCGGGTCGATCGGTGCGTGTGCCCGTGCCGGCGCGCCCAACCGGCATTCCCCCGGATGGGTTGCGGCAGAGACCGCGTTGACAGCGGCGGGAAACGGCCGGCATCATCGCCGCCGATCAGGAGGGGCCCTTGATTCGAGCGATCGGTCAGCGACGACGAACCCGACGCGGCGCAAGCCGCGTCGAGATACGCGCGCATCCGGCCGGCCCGGCCTCCTGATCGATATTCGAAGGGAGCCGGCGCGGGGCCGGCGGTGCGGTTACGCCTGACCCGTCCGCCCTCGCGAGGTTCCCCCGATGATCGTCTACCGGCCTGAAGCGCCCCACGATAACGCCGCCATCGAAACCCTGCTCGATCTGACCTTCGGTTCCGAGCGACATCTCAAGAAATCCTATCGATTCCGCAAGAACGTGCCGCCGCTCAGCGCGCTCTGCTGGGTTGCCCACGATACCGCTCACAACGGGGCGCGACTGGTCGGCACGATCCGCTATTGGCCGATCCGCGTCGGACCGGCCGGCGTGCCCTCATTGTTGCTCGGGCCGCTCGGCGTTGCACCCGAACGGCGCGGCGAAGGCATCGGCGTCACTTTGGTCATGCGCACGATGGAACTCGCGCGCCAGGCCGGCGTGCGCACGATCCTGCTGGTCGGCGATCTCGGTTACTACGCGCGCTTCGGCTTCGAACCGGCGGCACCGCACGGCTATCGCATGCCGGGCGAAGATCCGAAGCGGCTGCAGATCGAGCCGCTGGTGCCGTCGGCGTTGCACGAGGATGCCGGGCTGCTGCGACCCGCGACGCGCGCGACGATCGTCGCGCTCGATGCCGAGCATCCAACCTGGAGCTGGATCGAACGCGCGGTCGGCTGATCCCACCGTGACGGTGCTGCAAAAGCGAAACGGGATAACAAAACGGCGGGGCCTTGCGGTCCCGCCGTTCTTCATTTCGATCCAGACGTCTGTCAGTCGCCGAGATGGACCCAGACCGACTTGGTCTGTGTATTGAGCAGCATCGCTTCCCAGCATTTGTCGCGACCCATGCCGGACTGCTTGTAGCCGCCCCATTGCAGCGTCATGTCGCCATGATCGAAGCAGTTGACCCAGACAACACCGGCCTGGATGTCGCGGGCCGCCTTGTGCGCGGTGTTCAGGTCGGTGGTCCAGATCGATGCGGCGAGTCCATAGATCGAATCGTTTGCGATCTCGACCGCCTGATCGATCGTCTTGTAGGGCAGGATCGCGGCGACCGGGCCGAAGATCTCTTCCTGCGCGATCTGCATCTTGTTCTTCACACCGGTAAACAAGGTCGGCTCGACATAATTGCCCTTCTCCAGACCCTTCGGCACGATGCCGCCGAACTCGAGCCTGGCGCCTTCCTTCTGGCCGATCTTGATGTAGTTGAGCACGCGCCTTTGCTGTTCGCGCGTGACCAGCGGCCCCATCGCCGTCTTCGGGTCGAACGGATCGCCGGGACGAAACTGTTTGGCCGACTTTTTCTTGAACAGATCGACAAACTCGTCGTGGATCTTGTGATGGACCAGCAGCCGCGAGCCGGCATTGCAGACTTCGCCCTGGTTCCCGAAGATCCCGTTGATCGCGTACTGGACCGCCGTCTCGAGATCCGGCGTTTCGGCGGTGATGATCTGCGGAGTCTTGCCACCGCATTCAGTCGTCACGCGCTTCATGTTGGACTGACCGGCATAGATCATCATCAGCTTGCCGACTTCGGCCGAGCCGGTGAAGGCGATCTTGTCGACGTCGTTGTGCAACGCCAGCGCCTTGCCGGCTTCTTCGCCGAGACCGTGCACGACGTTGAACACGCCGGCGGGACCGCCCGCCTCCATGAACAGTTTCGCCATCAGGTTGCCGGAGAGCGGCGACTGTTCGGCCGGCTTCAGGATGACCGAGTTGCCGGCGGCGAGCGCCGGCGCGACCTTCCACGACGCCATCATCAGCGGATAGTTCCACGGCACAACGCAGACCACGACGCCGAGCGGCTCGCGCAGGATGTAATGGAATGCCGACGCGGCGGTCGGTGCTACCTGGCCGTTGATCTTGTCGATCGTTTCAGCCATGAACCGGAACGTGACCGACGAACCCGGCACGTCGCTGTTGATCATGTCCGACACGGGCTTGCCCATGTTGAGCACGTCGAGCACCGCGAAATCGCTGGCATGCTGGTCGATCAGATCCGCGAAACGCATCAAAACAGCCATACGGTCGCGCGGTGCCATGCGCGACCACACGCCGCTGCGGAACGCCCTGCGCGCCGCCTTGACCGCCGCGTCGACATCGTCGGCGCCCGAGCGGGCAATCTCGGCGACCACCTCGCCATTGACCGGGTTGATGGATTCGAAGGTCCGCTTTTTCTTCGCCGCGACGAACTTGCCGTCGATAAAGTTGCGGGTCTCCGGTTTGATCCGGTCCGCCAGTTTGTGCCAGTCCTTAGTCGTCATTTTCTGCAGCTTGTCGAGTTCCATTCTCGCTCCTCCTCGATGCGCGAAACGCGCGGATGCGGATGTCGCGGCGCCGCCGCGTGCCAGACCGCGGGCGCCTTCGAAAGGCCCATTTTCCTTGGGTTTTTGGGCTCTGTTCTCCCGCCATATTTATAGCATCCGGTTTTGGCGGGTTCCTAGTCCCACGCCCGAAACCGGCTCAATCGGCGGGAGTTTGCACCTTCGATTGCCGCGCCAGGCGGCGCTCGCGGAGCAGCACATAAATGCCGCTCGCCGCGATGGTAGCCGCACCGAGCAGCGTCCACAGATCGGGGAAATCGCCGAAGATCAGCAGCCCCGCGGTGATCGACCAGACGAGTTGCACATAGCCGAGCGGCGCCAGCGTCGAGGCTGGCGCGTAGGTGAAGGCACGGATCAGCACCCAATGGCTGAGAACGCCAAACACACCCATCAACGCCATCAGGGCCCAACCCTGCCAGTCCGGCCAGGCCCAACTGAACGGCACGACGATCGACGTGACCAGGAGGCCGCCGCCGGCGGTGAAGAACAGGATGGTGACCCAGTGATCGGTCGCGCCCAGGATGCGCGTCGTGATCTGGTAGAGCGAAAAGCAGAGCGCGACGACCAGCGGCAGGAACATCGCCCAGTGCACGTCGGCAAAGCCGGGCCGGATGATGACGAACACGGCGGCAAAGCCGACCGCCACGGCCGCCCAGCGCCGCGGTCCGACTCGTTCGCCCAGCAGGAAGACCGACCAGGCCGTCACCAGGAGCGGCGAGATGAAGCCGATCGCCGTCGCGTCGGCGAGCGGGATGTACTTGACCGCCAGGAAGAACGAGAAGTTCGCCCCGACCAGCAGCATCGACCGGACGAAATGGAGTCCTACCCGCCGGGTGCGCAGCACCAGCCGCCAGCGGCCGGCGCCGAGCAGCAAGGGAAACAGCGCGAGATGGAAGAAGAACCGCGCCCAGGTGAGCTGCAGCGTCGAGTAATCGGCGGTGAGATACTTGGCAATCGAGTCGAGGCAGACGAACAGCGCACCTGCCAGGATCATCAGGAGGATGCCCCGGACCGGGGCGGCGCGCAGCAGATCGGTGCGCGGCGCGCCCGTTTGATCGAGCGCCAAGCCACCGGGCGTGTCGTTCGCCGGCATCTTGCCAGGCAGCGTATCGCTCGCCGGTGCCTCTTTGTCACTCCGTTCCGACACCCGCCGCGTTCCCCTCATGTGGAATTTTCAAGGCGCCGACACGAAGCGCTGGACAAACCCATGAAGCAGGATTATGTGCGCGAATGTCGGTGACGGTGAACAGAAACCGTGGGGCACGTCACCAGCCGTTAGCAGCATTGCCCGCGGGCTGGATTTACAGTGAGGACATGGAACCGATAGCCGTCGGGGAGGCGGCGGAACCTCCATCGAGGTTGCCCGACACTCCCCACGTTACAACAGCTGGTCTCGCGCCCAAGACCCTGTCCATTCGGTCGGCCTCCGTGCCGGCTTTTTTCATGGGCGAACCACAGAACGACAATCCGGCCGGACACGCGGCCGACGCGGCAGCGCCGCCGCCACCCCGGGACGCAGCCGAACTTGCGCGAGCGCAATCCCGACCTGCGCCGTCGAAGGCGCGCAGCACGCCCCGCCCCCGTTTCCCGATCAGTCCCGCTTCGCACGCTTTCCGCCGCCGCTTCTTTCCGGCGGCGAGCGCGGCGGACTGGTGCGACTGGCGCTGGCAGTTCCGCAACAGGGTGAAGGATCTCGGCCGGCTGCAGCAGATCCTGCAGCTCTCCGCCGACGAGGAAGCCGCCGTCCGCCAGCATAGCGGCTCGCTGCCGGTCGGCATCACGCCTTACTATTTGAGCCTGTTCGACCGCGAAGATCCGATGCAGCCGATCCGGCGCACCCATGTGCCGGTCTCGGGCGAGTATCTCAAGACGCCGGGCGAATCCGAGGACCCGCTCGGCGAAGATCACGACGCGGCAGTCCCCGGCCTGGTGCATCGCTATCCCGACCGGGTGCTGTTCCTCACGACCGGCACCTGTTCGACCTATTGCCGCTATTGCACGCGCTCGCGCATGGTCGGCAATGCCGGCGGCGAGTATTCCTTCTCGATGCCACAATGGGAGCGGGCGATCGCTTACATCGCCGCGCATCCGGAAATCCGCGACGTGCTGCTCTCGGGCGGCGATCCGCTGACGCTCGCCGACGAAAAGCTCGAATGGCTGCTCGGCCAGCTTCGCGCGATCCCCCATGTCGAGTTCCTGCGCATTGGCACCAAGGTGCCCGTGGTGCTGCCGATGCGGGTGACGAAGTCGCTCGTCGCGATGCTGCGCAAATTCCATCCGCTCTGGATGAGTATCCATTTCACTCATCCCGACGAGATGACGCCGGAAGTGCAGGCGGCCTGTGCGCGCCTCGCCGATGCCGGCATTCCGCTCGGCAGCCAGACGGTGCTGCTGAAGGGCATCAACGACGATGTCGCGGTGATGAAGCGGCTGATGCACAGCCTGCTGATGGCGCGGGTGAAGCCCTATTACCTCTACCAGTGCGATCCGATCACCGGCTCGGAGCATTTTCGCACCAGCGTCGACAAGGGGCTCGAGATCATTCGCGGCCTGCGCGGCCATACGACCGGTTATGCGGTGCCGACCTATGTGATCGACGCACCCGGCGGCGGCGGCAAAATCCCGCTGATCCCCGACTCCGTGCTCGGTCGTGAGGGCGACGAACTGCTGCTCACCAACTTCGAAGGCGGCATCTATCGCTATACCGATCCCGACGGATCGGTCGGTGCCGGCCGGACCCGGGAGGGTCTAAACCGATGATGATCGGTCTCACATTCGATTTGCGCGAGCATTACCTCGCGCTCGGATACGGCGAGGAAGAGACGGCCGAATTCGACCGGCCGGATACGATCGACGCGCTCGAAGCGGCGATCCGTGCGCAGGGTCACGAGGTCGAGCGCATCGGCACGGTGCGCCAGCTCGCTGCCGCTCTCGTCGACGGAAAACGCTGGGATCTCGTGTTCAACATCTGCGAGGGTCTCTCGGGTGTCGCGCGCGAAGCACAAGTGCCGGCGCTGCTCGACGCCTGGCACATTCCCTACTGCTTCTCCGATCCGCTGGTGATGGCCCTCACGCTCGACAAGGCGATGGCGAAGCGCGTCGTCGCACATGAAGGCGTGCCGACAGCCGGGTTCGCACTGGTCGAAACGATGCCGGATCTGGCGCGGATCGACCTCCCCTTCCCGCTCTTCTGCAAACCTTATGCCGAGGGTACCGGCAAGGGCATCGGCCCGATGTCGCGGGTCGAGGACAGAGCGGCGCTGACGCGGACCTGCGAAACATTACTCGCGCGTTTCCGGCAGCCGGTTCTGGTCGAAACCTACCTGCCCGGTCGCGAGTTCACCGTCGGCATCGTCGGCAGCGGGCGCGATGCCGCGTCGATCGGTGTGATGGAGATCGCACTCGCCGACGACGCCGAAGCCGGCGCCTATGGGTACGTCAACAAGGAAGAATGCGAGCGGCGCATCCATTATCGCCGCGCCGACGATGCGGAGGCTTTGGCGGCAACACAGGTCGCGCTCGATGCCTGGCGCGCGCTCGGCTGCCGCGACGGGGGCCGCGTGGATATCAAATCGGACGGTGCCGGCAAGCCTCATTTCCTCGAGGTCAATCCGCTCGCCGGGTTGCATCCCGAACATTCCGACCTGCCGATCCTCGCAGCCCTGCATGGCATCGATTACGCCGGGCTGATCGGCCGCATCCTCGCTTCGGCGATCGGCCGGCTCGGGCTTGCCCGATCGGCGATCGCGGCGGAGTAAGGGCGATGGAGAAATCGCGCACGCGACGCACCAATCCGAAGCGGGTTGCGATTCTCTATGGCGCGGTTGGCGCCGATGCCGGACCCGACGAACAGGACGTGCTGGTCGAGGTCGATGGTGTGCAGCGCGCGCTTGCCGCGCTCGGGTATCAGCCGGTGCTGGTCCCGTTGACGCTCGACCTCGAAGCGGCGCGGCGGCGTCTGCTGCATGCGCGGCCGGCTCTGGTGTTCAATCTGGTCGAATCGCTCGACGGCAACGGGGCGCTGATCCATCTGGCGACGGCGTTGCTCGATGCACTCGGGCTTACCTATACCGGCGCCCGCACCGAAGCGATGTTTCTCTCTTCTTCCAAGCTGGTCGCGAAACGGACGATGCGCGCCGCCGGCATTGCGACCGCGCCCTGGTGGGAACCGGATGGCGGATCGGAGCTGCCGGATTTCGCCGGGCCCTATATCGTCAAATCCGTCTGGGAACATGCGTCGATCGGCATCGACGACGCATCCGTCACATCGGACCGGCGGGTCGCCGCTTCGGTCCTGCGCAAGCGCCGCCGTGCGCTTGGCGGTCAATGGTTCATCGAGCGTTACATCGAGGGCCGCGAATTCAATATCGGATTGCTGGACGGACCGACGGCCGGCGGTATCGTGCCGCAGGTGCTGCCGATCGCGGAAATGTGCTTCGTCGATTTTCCGCCGGGCAAGCCGCACATCGTCGGCTATACCGCGAAATGGCATGACGGCTCGTTCGAGGAACAGAACACGCAGCGCGATTTCGGCTGGTCCGATGCCGAACCCGACCTGCTGGCGCGGCTCGAGCAGATCGCGCGCGGCACGTGGCGGCTCTTCCGCATGAGCGGTTACGCGCGGGTCGATGTGCGCGTCGACGAAACCGGCGAACCCTTTGTACTGGAAATCAACGCCAACCCCTGTTTGTCGCCCGATGCGGGTTTCATGGCGGCAGCCGAACGCGTGGGCCTCAGGCCCGACGATGTCATCGGGCGCATTCTGGCCGCGACGAAACCGGCGGCACCGGCGCGCCGTGTTGCAAGCACGATCGAAGCGACATCCGCCATCCGGCCGCATTGATGGGCGACGCGGCCGGGCCGGGCGCACCTGAACTGCGCGAGATCTGCCGCGCAGAGGATCCCGCTCGAATCGAAGATCTCTTGCGCCGCGTTGGCGTCTTCTCCGCGGAAGAAATCGCCATCGGCCGCGAACTGGTCGAGGAACGACTGCAGCGCGGCGCCGCCAGCGGTTACGAGTTCCGGTTTGCCGATCGAGGCAGCGATATCGGCGGCAGTCTGGGTGGCTATTGCTGTTTCGGGCCGATCCCGCTCACGCAAGGCGCCTGGGATCTCTACTGGATCGCGGTCGATCCTGCAGCGCGCGGGCAAGGCATCGGGCGCGCGCTGATCGATGCGCTGCATGAGGCCGCCGCGAATGAAGGCTGCCGTGCGATCTACATCGATACGTCGTCGCGGCCCGACTACGCGCCGGCGCACCGGCTCTATGCAGCTGCCGGCTATCGCGTCGCGGCGCGCCTCACCGATTTTTATGCGCCGGGCGACGACAAGCTGATTTTCACGCGCGCCATTTACATAGCGGCGGGATAGCGAACGCAACCCCGGCCTGGTCTACGAAGCCCGGTTTACTGATCGTTGTTCTGACTGTCGCTCTGTGTTCTGGCCGAATCGATCGGACCGCCGCTCGCGGTCTCGCCGTCGCGCTGGTCGGGATGATCCAGCGTGATATCACCAAAGCGGGTGCCGACACCCGAGCAGTTGCCGTAGGCGATGCCGGATCCGCCCGCCTCGATCACCTCGGTGTCGCCCCCGCAGGAGATCATCTCGACCGCGCCCTGCTCGACATAGAGCAGCACATTGTTCGCCGCATCGATGATCAGGCGGAAGATCGTGCCACGGATCTCGAGCGTGGCGGCCGGCGTGATGAGCTCGTATCCGTCTTTGTTCTTCATATCCCCGGAGACAAAACGGAACACGCCCTTGCCGAACGTGATGACGGCATCGCCGGTGCTCTGCGCGGGATCATAGACGAAGCGATCGAGCACGACCTCCGAATTGCTGCCGACGCTAAGCCGCGTACCGTCGAGGAACTCGAGCTCGGTCCCTTCATCCGTCTCGGTCTTTACCGCTTCCTCGGCGAACACGACATTGTTCCAGTGCAGGTCGCGCACTTCGCCGTCGACGCGCGTGCCTTCGGCGCCGCGATATTCGCGCTCGAAGACCGTACCGATTTCCGGCTCCGCCAGCGCCGGCGTTGCGGCCAGCAAGGCGATGGCCGTGCTGCCGGCCAGCCATTTCATCCTGTGCATTCGGTTTCTCCCCTCGTGGCGATCCGGTCGGATTCGCGCAGCCGCGTCATCCCGTCTTGGTTCGGGCCTCAAAAACGCCGTCCCAGCCCGCCGGTGGCGGGTCGCCTTCATAGGCTGCGATGCGATCCTCATACAGATCGTAAACCGGGGCAAGCGCCGGCTCGCTGTCGCGAGCCTCGCTTATCGCGGCCCGGGCCGCGTCCCAGTTGCGATTTCGATAGGCATCGAGCATGGCCACAAATTTCGCCCGCGTCTGGATGAAGCTTTGGCTCTGCGCAAATTC
>JAWXBK010000059.1:0-9341 GCA_034439975.1 Rhodospirillaceae bacterium
ATGCCACAGCGGGCCAGGATCTGCAGCCTGGCCTGCCGATCGTCGGCGACGTCGATCCGACAATTTCGCGGCCGGAATCGCCGGCCGGCGCCAGCGCGGAAGCCACGCCGCACTACGACAAGGCGACGGCAGATTCGGCGGAACCCGCCATGGCCGATGTCGAGCGCCTGATCGAGGTTCTTGAGGATCCGGCCGAGCGCGAGAAGCTGCTCGAATCGCTGCGCGCGCTGCGGGCGGTCGAGGAAGAACGCGCGGCAGAGGACGAAGCGGGGCTCGGCAGTGTCGTGCTCGGCGCCGCTTCGGAACAGATGGAGCGGTTCAGCGACGGCGTGGTGTCGCTGGGCGCGGGGCTCGCGGACCTGCCGGCCGTCGTCGAATGGTTGATCGGGCAGGGGCGCGATCCGCTGGCGCGCGAACTGTGGATCGAAATTGCGCTGCGGCTGGCGACGATCCTCGGCGCCGCAATCGCAGTCCGATGGCTGGTCGACAAACTGCTGGCGCGGCCGCGTCGCATGCTTTCGCCTGGCGAAAGCGAACGAATCTGGATCCGCATTCCGATGCAGCTTGCGCGATTGCTGCTGGCACTGATGATACCGGCGGCATTCGCGGCAACGGCCTATGGCGTGCTCTCGGTCCTGCATACGAGGGAAACGGCGCGGCTCGTCGTGCTCGCGGTCGTCAATGCGTATCTGATCGTCGCGGTGATAACGGCGATCGTGCGGGAGCTGCTGGCGCCGGATTCTGCGTTTGCACGGATGCTGCATGTTTCGGGCGAGAACGCCGAGTATATCTGTCTGTGGGTGCGCCGGCTGGCGATCGTCTGCGTCTATGGTTACTTCGGCTGCCAGGCCGCGTTCCTGCTTGGACTTCCGGCCGGCGCCTACGAGGTGCTGCTGCGGCTGGTCGGGTTGGTATTCGCCGGTCTGATTGTGGTCATCGTCCTGCAGAACCGCGCCGCTGTGGCGCACCGCATACGCGGCGCATCGACCGGCGGCGTGCGCGCCCGCATAGCCGACATATGGCACGTTCTGGTGATCGTCTATGTGATCGCCTGTTTCATCGTCTGGGCATTGGCGATCGAAGGCGGCTTTGCCTTCCTGCTGCGCGCGACGATCCTCACGGTTCTCGCCATTGCGCTCGCCTTGGCCGTGAGTCTCGGGATCGGCCGGCTTATCGACCGCGGCTTCTCGCTCGCACCGGAGGTCAAGGCGCGTCATCCCGGCCTCGAAGCGCGCGCCAACCGCTATCTGCCGCTGCTGCGGCGCTTCCTATTGGGCGCGGTCTATGTCGCGGTTGCGGTGGCGCTGTTCGAGATCTGGGGTTTCGGCACGCTGACCTGGCTGGTGTCGGAATCCGGTTCGGGCCTGGTGCATACTGTCGCGACCATCCTGGTGACGGTGCTGCTGGCGCTGGCCGCGAGCGAGGCGCTCGGGCTGATGATCGAGCGCTATATCCGCCGGCTGGACAGCCAGGCCGGATCGGGCGGAACCCGCGCCCGCACTCTGTTGCCGCTGCTGCGCACCGTGTTCCGCATCGTCATTATCGTGCTGGTTGTGATGATCGTTCTTTCGGAACTGGGCATCGACATCGCGCCGCTGCTCGCCGGTGCCGGCGTCATCGGACTTGCGATCGGGTTCGGCGCGCAGAAGCTGGTGCAGGACGTCATCACCGGGTTCTTCATCCTGGTGGAAGACTCGATTTCGATCGGCGATTTCGTCGATCTCGGCACCCATACCGGCACGGTCGAGAGTATTAGCATCCGTTCGATTCGCATGCGAGATCTCGAGGGGACGATGCACACCGTTCCGTTCAGCAGCGTGAACACCGTCAAGAATTTCTCTCGCGATTTTGGTTACGCCCTCATGGATATCGGCGTCGCCTATCGCGAGAACACCGACGACGTGATGGAGATCATGCGCGAGGTCGGTACCGACATGACCGAAGATCCGGATATCAAGCGCAATATCCTCGCGCCGATCGACGTGCTCGGCGTGCACGAGCTGGGCGATTCGGCGGTCGTCATAAGGGCGCGATTCATGACGCGGCCGATGATGCAGTGGAGCATCAAGCGCGAGTTCCTGCGGCGGATCAAATTCGCCTTCGACGAGCGGGGCATCGAAATGCCGTTCCCGCATCGCACGCTCTATTTCGGCGAGGACCGGGACGGCAACGCGCCGCCGGTCCGGGTCCGGGCGCTGGAAGCCGATGCGCCTGCACCGGATCGCTCCGAACGGCGCGAGCGACCGGCCGCAAAGTCGCAAGCTTTTAGGGGTGCGCCCGAACCGCCGCCGGCCGGCGGCTCGCGGGAGAGCGACTAGCGGCGATCGGATCCGTTTTCGGAACCATCCGGCGACGCGGCGGCGATCGCCGTATCGAGTGCCTCGGCGTCGGCCAGCGCGATCACCCGGCGCACCGTCTCATAGTTGAAGCCCGCGCGTGCCAGGGCCGCCATGTCCTTCTCGCGCAACGCTGCACGCCCGGCAGCGGGCCGTGCGGGGCCGAGGCGGCGGCGCCGCGCAAGGCGGCAGGCGGCGCGGAACTCGGGGTCGCCATCCTCTTCCTTGAGCCCCTCGATTGCCTGGTCGATCGTGCTCGTGGCGACGCCCTTGGCGCGTAGCCGTGCCCGGATTCGGCGCCCGGATTCGCCGCGCCGGTTGAGACTGCCGGCGCGGATTTCGGCATAGCTCGCATCGTCGATCAGCCCGGCGCGTTCGAGCCGCGCGATGACCGCGTCGATCACCGGACGGACCTGTTCGAGATCGACATCGGTCCCGGCGCGGCGCGCGTCGCGATAGGCCCGGCGCTGCAGCACGCGGCGCATATTGTCGGCCGAGCTCGCGAATCGCTCTAGATAGCCGAGCGCGGCGGCGTGATAGGCCTCGACGGCCGGGCCGGCCGAAGCAGGCTTTGATTTCCCGGCACTCATCACCGGAGCATCGCATGGCGGGGCGCATCCGGACCAGCATCCGGCCTCATCGGCCGAGGGCCTCTGTGGGACCTTGCGGCGAACCGGGTGGCGCTATAAAGCTGGCGCCCGCGCGGCCGCCCTAGCGCCGGAAATCCTGTCCCAGGCCCTGAATCAACCGCCTTCATGTCCTTCGCACCGCCCCGTCACCGACGCGTCGGGCCGATCAACTGGATCGGCCTTGCGACGCTCTATTTCAAGGAAGTGCGCCGCTTCGCCAAGGTGGCGACGCAAACCGTCATTGCGCCGGTCATCACATCTTTGCTGTTTCTCGCAATCTTCTCGCTGGCGCTCGGCCGCACTGTGCAGACCATCGGCGGCGTTTCCTTCGCCGAGTTCCTTGCGCCCGGCCTCATCATGATGTCGATGGTGCAGAACGCTTTTGCGAACACGTCGTCCTCGATCATGATCTCCAAGGTCCAGGGCAGCATCGTCGATCTGCTGATGCCGCCGTTATCGCCGGGCGAGATCGTCGTCGCGATGGTGCTAGGCGGGGTGACGCGGGGCATTGCCGTCGGGCTCGCCGCTGTGATCGGTATGTCGTTCTTCGTGCCGATCGCCGTGCACGACGCGGGCTTCATCCTGTTCCATGCGATTGCCGCCAGCCTGCTGCTGGCGCAGCTCGGCATCCTCGGCGGAATCTGGGCCGAGAAATTTGATCACATCGCCGCCATCACAAACTTTGTGATCACGCCCTTCGCCTTTCTCTCGGGTGCGTTCTATTCGGTGCAGCGATTGCCGGAGCCCTGGATCACCATCGCGCATTGGAATCCGTTCTTCTACATGATCGACGGTTTCCGCTACGGCTTCATCGGCCACGCCGACGGGTCGCTGACGGTCGGCATGCTGCTGCTGATCGCAGCCAACGGGTTGATGCTGTGGCTGAATTGGCGGCTGATCGCGATCGGCTACAAGCTGCGTCCGTGACAGACGAGCCGCTTTCGCCGCGCGTTGCCGTTCGGTTACTGCGGCGACCGCGCCGTTTCGGGGCGGTCAACTGGGTCGGCCTCGCGACGCTCTACCGGCGCGAGGCACGGCGCGGGCTTAAGGATCATCTCGACAGTCTGTGGGGACCTGTCGTTGCCAATCTGCTCTATCTCGCTGTCTTCGGTCTCGCCGCCGGCACGATCGACCAGCCCGGCAATGCGGGCAGCCTGCTTGCCTTCATCGCACCGGGCCTGGTGATGTTTACGATCATGAGCCGGGCGTTCGAAATGGCGTGCGCCTCGATCCTGTTCGACAAACTGGAAGGCATGATCGTCGACGTCCTGCAGCCGCCGATCACGCCGATCGAGCGCCTAACGGGTATGGCCGGGGCCTGTGTCTCGGTGGGTCTTCTGACCGGCATCGTGCTTGCTCTGGTCACGCATCTGTTCGTCGACATGCGGCCGGTCGCGCCGCTGACGCTGCTGCTGTTTGCGGTCCTCGGCGCACTGATGCTGAGCCTCGCGGGGATCCTGGGCGGGCTCTGGGCGCGGCGCTGGGATCATTATGCGGCCCTGCTGACCTTCTTCGTGATCCCGGCCTCATTTCTCTCCGGCATGTTTTATCCGATCGACGTGCTGCCTGAATTCGCGCGCGATCTCACTTTGATCAATCCGCTGTTCTACGCGATCGACGGCGTGCGCTATGGCTTCCGCGGCGAGGCACAGGCATCGCTCGCCGTCGGTGCTGCATTGCTGATCGCAATCAACGCCGCGCTCGCCCTCGTCCTGTGGCGGCTGTTCTCGCGAGGCTGGCGGCTCAAGAGCTGAGCGCTACTTGCGGGGTGCGCGAAGTTTCTTCCGCAGCGCCTTGAGCTGTCGCGCCAGCTTCGGGTCGGCCGGCGGCGGTTTGATCGATAGGCCCTTGCCGAGCACGGTGACGATCCGGTCCATCGCCTGGCAGCGCGACCACCATTTATAATCCGACGCGATCACATCCCAGGGCGCGTCGCGCGTATGGCAATGCGCCAGGATATCGTTGATGGCGCGTTCGTACTCGCCGCGGCGTTCGAGATTGCGCAGATCCGACATGGTCAGCTTCCAGCGCTTATGCGGCGTCTCGAGCCGATCCTTGAACCGCCGAAGCTGTTCCTCGGCCGAGATATGCAGGAACAGTTTGACCAGCCGGATGCCGTCATCGACCAGCATCGATTCGAATTCGTTGATCTCGTCATAGGCCCGCTTCCAGGCCGCCGGCGGGATCAGTTTCTCGACCCGTTCGACGAGAACGCGGCCGTACCAGGAGCGATCGAAGACGGTGATCGTGCCGGGCAACGGCAGGCCCTGCCAGAAGCGGTAGAGATAGTGGCGTGCCTGTTCGTCGGGCAAAGGTGCTGCGATCGGAATGACCTTGATGAAGCGCGGGTCGAGCCGTGCATTGAGACGCCGGATCAACCCGCCTTTGCCGGCCGCGTCCCAGCCCTCGAGCACAACGATGCCGCGTTCCCGGCTTTGCATGGCTGCCTGCTGGATCTGCACCAGCCGGAGTTGCAGGGCATCGAGCCGCGCCTCGTAATCGGCGGCGTCTCGAACGCGGTTTTTGGCCGCCGGCGCCGTCAGTCGCAATGTCGTCCGGCCCATGACCGCCTATCCCTTCCGACCGCCGGAAAAGGCCGGCAAATGGCGCGTGCCGGCCCGGCCGGCGCGTTGACACGCCACAAACGAGGAACGATAGTCTCGGCCTTTTTCAAGGAGCCCCGCAAGATGATCGCGCCGGTCATGCCGACCTACGCCCGCTTCGACCTCGCTTTCGAGCGAGGCGAAGGCGCCTATCTGATCGCCACCGACGGACGGCGCTATCTCGATTTCGCGAGCGGCATTGCCGTCACAGCGCTCGGTCACGCGCATCCGCATCTCGTGGCGGCGCTGAAGGCACAGGCGGAGAAGCTCTGGCACAGCTCGAACCTGTATCGGATTCCGGGGCAGGAGCGGTTCGGTCAGCGGCTGGTCGATGCCAGCTTCGCCGACAGCGTGTTCTTCACCAATTCCGGTGTCGAGGCGATCGAGTGCGGGCTCAAGCTCGTCCGCAAGTATCACGACGAGACCGGCAATCCCGAGCGCTATCGCGTCATCACCTGTCGCGGCGCGTTCCACGGCCGCAGCCTGGCGACGATCTCGGCCGGACGGCAGGAGAAGCACATCAAGGGTTTCGAGCCGCTCGTCGACGGGTTCGATCAGGTGGCATTCGAGAATCTCAACGAGATGCGCGCCGCTATCACGAAAGAGACGGCCGCGATCCTGATCGAGCCGGTGCAGGGCGAGGGCGGTATGCGCGCCGCCTCCGTCGAGTATCTGCAGGGCTTGCGCGCGGTCTGCGACGAGTTCGGTCTGCTGCTGTTTCTCGACGAGGTGCAATGCGGCATGGGTCGCACCGGCAAACTCTTCGCCCATGAATGGGCCGGCATCCGCCCCGACATCGTGGCGACCGCCAAGGGCATTGGTGGCGGATTTCCCGTTGGCGCGTGCCTTGCGACCGAAAAGGTCGCGAGCGTGCTCACCGCCGGCAGCCATGGCACCACCTTCGGCGGCAATCCGCTCGCGATGGCGGTCGGCAATGCCGTGCTCGATGTGATGCTGGCCGACGGATTCCTCGACCGGGTCGTAAAGACCGGCGACTATCTGCGCCGTCGCGCCGAAAGCGTTGCCGCCGCCCATCCAAAACAAATTCGCGCGGTGCGCGGCAAGGGGCTGATGCTCGGCCTCGAATGCGTCGTACCGAACACTGAGATGGTCGCGCGGCTGATGGGGGCGGGATTGCTGACGGTCGGTGCCGGCGACAATGTCGTGCGTCTGCTGCCGCCGCTGATCGTCGAAAACGCGCAGGTCGATGAAGCGGTGCAGATCATCGATGCCGTCTGTCGTGACTGGCCCGAGGCGCATTGACGTGGCCGAGAACAGCACGACGCCACGGCATTTTCTGGATCTCGACCGGTTCGATCGCGACAGCCTGCGCCGGATGCTCGATGCCGCTGCTGCCTGCAAGCGGGGTACGCCGCCGGGCGGCAGCCAGCCTTTTGCCGGCAAGTCGCTGGCCCTGATCTTCGAAAAACCCTCGACACGGACCCGCGTTTCATTCGAGGTCGGGATGAAGCAGTTGGGCGGCGAGGTTATCGTGCTCGAACAGCAGGGCTCGCAGCTCGGCCGCGGCGAAACCGTCGCCGATACGGCACGGGTGCTCTCGCGCTATGTCGACGCAATCATGCTGCGCACGACGCGCGCGGAGAAACTGACCGAGCTCGCCGAGAACGCGACAGTGCCGGTTATCAACGGCCTCACCGATCAGACCCATCCCTGCCAGCTCATGGCGGATGTGATGACGTTCGAGGAGCAGAAAGGCCCGATCGCCGGCCAGCGCATCGCCTGGATCGGCGATGGCAACAACATGGCGACCTCGTGGATTCATGCCGCGACGCGTTTCGGGTTCGAACTTTCGATCGCCTGCCCGCCGCAGCTTCGCCCGCCCGGGCAGGTGCTCGGCTGGGCGCAGCATGAGGGCGGCAAGGTCACCGTGACCGACGATGTCGCGAGCGCGGTTGCCGGCGCCGATTGCGTCGTGACCGATATCTGGGTCTCGATGGGCGACGAAGCGGACAAGATCAATCGCGAACAGTTGCTGAGGCCCTATCAGGTCGACGAGCGGGTCATGGCGCAGGCCGCGAAGGATGCGATTTTCATGCATTGTCTGCCGGCGCATCGCGGCGAAGAAGTCACCGCGGACGTGATCGACGGGCCGCAATCGGTCGTCTGGGACGAAGCGGAGAATCGTCTGCATGCCCAGAAGGGCATTCTCTACTGGTGCCTCGGCAAGATCTGATGACGTCGCGCGACGATTTTGTGCTGCCTTTCGCGCTCGAGGGCCAGCCGGTGCGTGGCCGACTGGTTCGGCTCGGCCCGCTGGTCGACGACATTCTCGGCCGTCACGACTATCCGAAGCCGGTCGCCGGTCTCCTGACCGAGATCCTCACGCTCGCCGCGTTGCTGTCCGATGCGCTCAAGTTCGAGGGTGTGTTTTCGCTGCAGACAAAGGGCGACGGGCCGGTGCGGCTGATGGTTGCCGACGCGACCAGTGCTGGCGACATGCGCGCCTACGCGCAGTTCGACGAGGCGGCTGTCGCGCGTGCCGCCGCGGGAACCAGCGGACCTTCTCTGCCGCGGCTGACCGGCCCTGGCTATCTCGCCTTCACCGTCGATCAGGGTGTCGATACCGACCGCTATCAGGGCATCGTCGAACTCAACGGCGAAACGCTGGTCGAGTGCATTCATCATTACTTTCGCCAGTCGGAGCAGATCCGCACGGCCATCGTCGTCGCAAGCAGCACGGATTCAGCCGGGCAGCGCCAGACCGCCGCCATCATGATCCAGCGCATGCCCGGGCCGGCCGATGCGACCGCCGCGCCGGAAGACGAACTTGTCGACGAAGACTGGCGGCGGGCCTGCATTCTGCTCGCGAGCGTCCGTCGCGAAGAATTGAACGACCGGAATCTGGCGCCTACCGATCTGCTCTACCGTCTGTTTCACGAGGAAGGCGTGCGTGTATTCGACGAGCGGCCATTGCGCGCCGGCTGCCGCTGCTCGCGCGAGCGGGTCGAGCGAACGCTCGCACAGTTGCCGCATGACGAGCTGATCGAGTTGATTGAGGACAACCATCTAGCGGTCACCTGCGAGTTCTGCAACCGGACCTACCGGTTCAAACGCGGCGAAATCGACGCGCTCGGCGCCGCTTGACCCCACCGGCCGCAGCCGGCGCTTGCCCCCGCCGGCGATAGCCGCCATCCTCGATCGGCGAGCAACGAGAGAGTAGCGCCAATGATTTCACGAACCCTGCGCATGGTCCTGTTGCTGCTGGCGGGCGGTACGGCCGCGTGCGAAGCGCCGCCGTCGCGCGGGACCTTCCCCGAACTGACCTATCATCATCTGTCGACATACCGGCTTGATGTGGCCTCGATCGCGATCGAAGAGGTGTTTCAGTCGCCGCGCACCGATCCCAATGTCGAACATCTCTTTCCGGTGACGCCGGCGACCGCCGCTAGAAGCTGGGCCGAAGATCGCCTCGAGGCGGTCGGGATCGACGGGATGGTGCGCTTCATCATTCTCGATGCCAGCGCCGTCGAGCGGCGACGGGTCGCGCCGCCGGCCGGGTCCGGCACGACCGAACCGCAGGACCGCTACGACATGCGGATCGCGGTGCGGATCGAACTGGTAAAGGCGGGAGGCGGCGATCAGGCCTTCGTCGCGGCCGATGTGACGCTGCAGCAGTATGTCGACCCGTCGACCTCGATGAACGATCGGGAACGCATCTGGTTCGACAATGTCGAAACGCTGATGCGTAGCCTCAACGCGGAACTTGAACCGCGCATCGCCGCGACCTTCGGGCCCTATCTGCGCTGAGACCG
>JAWXBK010000060.1:0-28110 GCA_034439975.1 Rhodospirillaceae bacterium
CTCGACCGCGGTCGAGCCGGTCTTCTCGGTCTTGAGGAAGATGAAGCGCCAGTCGTGCGAGAGGATCATGGGCAGTTCCTGGGGATGTTCCGGGGGATGGCTGCGGAAAAACCCGGCGGCCGGCGCCCGGCCTTGCCGCGGACCTTGCCTCCGCCGCGCCCGCCATCCTAAAGAAGCCGCGCGCGAGGAAAAAGGCGAACCCGCCGAGCGGTCCCTGGCGCGCGAGACGGATAGGACAGAGGATGACGGACGAGCGGCGCTGGCAGTTCTGGATCGATCGCGGTGGCACCTTTACCGATATCGTCGCCCGGCGGCCCGACGGCTCGCTTCTCGTTCACAAGCTTTTGTCCGAGAACAAGGAGCGCTATCGCGATGCGGCGGTCGCCGGCATCCGCGAGCTGCTCGGTATCGCGCCCGGTGCTGAAATTCCGCCGGTGGTCGAGGCGGTCAAGATGGGCACCACCGTCGCGACCAACGCGCTGCTCGAACGCAAGGGCGACCGGGTGCTTCTGGTCGTCACAAGCGGTTTCGCCGATGCGCTGCGCATCGCCTACCAGAACCGGCCGGAGATTTTCGCGCGCCACATCGTCCTGCCCGAGATGCTCTACGAGCGTGTGCTCGAAGTGGACGAGCGGGTGATGGCCGACGGCACATTGCTGACCGCGCTCGACGAGGCACCGGCCCGCATTGGCATGAAGGCCGCGTTCGATGCCGGCATCCGCGCGATCGCGATCCTGCTGATGCACGGCTATCGCTACACCGCGCACGAGAAGCGTCTTGCCGCCATTGCGCGCGAGATCGGCTTCACCCAGATTTCAGTCAGCCACGAGGTGAGCCCGCTGATGAAGCTGGTGAGCCGCGGCGACACGACCGTCGTCGATGCCTATGTCTCCCCGATCCTGCGCCGCTATGTCGATCTGGTGGCGTCCGAGCTCGGCGACCGCACGCGGCTCATGTTCATGCAGTCGAACGGCGGTCTCGCCGACGCGCGCAATTTCCAGGGCAAGGATTCGATCCTCTCCGGTCCGGCCGGCGGCATCGTCGGCGCGGTCGAAACGGCGAAGCGCGCCGGCTTCGGCCAGATCATCGGGTTCGACATGGGCGGCACCTCGACCGACGTGTCGCATTACAACGGCGAGTACGAACGCGCCTTCAACACGCTGGTCGCCGGCGTCCGCATGCGCGCGCCGATGATGCAGATCCATACCGTCGCCGCCGGCGGCGGCTCGATCCTGCATTTCGACGGCAGCCGCTTCCGCGTCGGCCCGGACAGTGCCGGTGCCGATCCGGGACCGGCCTGCTATCGCCGCGGCGGCCCGCTCACCGTGACCGATGCGAACGTGATGCTCGGCCGCATCCAGCCCGATTTCTTCCCGGCGGTCTTCGGCCCGAATGCCGACCAGCCCATCGATGTCGATATCGTGCGCCGGCGTTTCGCCGAGCTCGCCGCGCAGATCTCGGACGCGACGGGAACCGAACGCACGCCCGAAGCGGTCGCCGAGGGCTTCCTCATGATCGCCGTCGAGAACATGGCGAACGCGATCAAGGAAATCTCGATCCAGCGCGGCTACGACGTGACGCGCTACACCTTGACCTGCTTCGGCGGGGCCGGCGGGCAGCATGCCTGCGCCGTTGCCGATGCGCTCGGCATGACCTCGATCTTCCTGCATCCCTTCGCCGGCGTGCTCTCGGCCTATGGCATGGGCCTCGCCGACGTGCGCGTGCTGAAAGAGGGCGCCGTCGAGGCGCGGCTCGAATCCGGTGCGATCGCCGGCCTGCGCGAACAGCTAACCGCGCTCGAAGCAACCGCGCGCGGCGAAATCGCAAGCCAGGGCATCGCCGCGGCGCATATCGACACCGTGCCGCGCATCCATCTTCGCTACGAGGGCACCGACGCACCGCTGGTCGTCTCCTTCGGCGATCTCGACACGATCGTCGCCGGCTTCGAAACCGCGCACCGCCAGCGCTACGGCTTTATCGTCCCGGAGAAGGCGCTGATCGTCGAAGCGATCTCGGTCGAACTGATCGGTCATACGGGAGAAGGCGACGATGCGGAAATTCCCCTCCCCTTGCCGCGGTCGGCCGGGGCAGACCGCGGCGTGCGGGAGGGGGCAGGGGGAAGGGGCGGTGCCGAACCGCTCACGGCCCGCGCCTCCGTCGCGATGCATATCGCCGATGCGCAGGGGCCCGGGGGGCGCGATACGCCGCTCTACGACCGCGCCGATCTCGCATCCAGCGACAGGATCGACGGGCCGGCGATCATCGTCGAGCCGACCGGCACCAACGTGATCGAACCGGGCTGGCGCGCCGAACGCGACGAACGCGGCCATCTCCTGCTCACGCGAATCGTGCCGCTCGAGCGCCGCGTCGCCATCGGCACAAGCGTCGATCCGATCATGCTCGAGGTCTTCAACAATCTCTTCATGTCGATCGCCGAACAGATGGGCGCCACGCTCGAGAACACGTCGCACTCGGTCAACATCAAGGAGCGGCTCGATTTCTCCTGCGCGCTGTTCGACAGCGAGGGCCAGCTCATCGCCAACGCACCGCATATGCCGGTGCATCTGGGCTCGATGGGCGAGAGCGTGCAGACGATCATCCGCGCGCGTGCTGCGACGATGCAGCCGGGCGACGTGTTCGTACTGAATGCGCCCTATAACGGCGGCACGCATCTGCCAGACATCACCGTCATCACGCCGGTGTTTGCGCGGGATGCGGGGTCGGACGCTGCAACACCAAACCCCGTCCTCTTCTACGTCGCCTCGCGCGGGCATCACGCCGATATCGGCGGCACCACGCCGGGCTCGATGCCGGCCACCAGCCGCGTCGTCGAGGAAGAGGGCGTGCTGATCGACAACTTTGTTTTGGTCGAACAGGGTCGCTTCCGCGAGACCGAGCTGCGCGCGCTGCTGGCATCCGGCCGATATCCCGCGCGCAATCCCGACCAGAACGTCGCCGACATGGGCGCGCAGATCGCGGCCAACGCGCGCGGCGTGCAGGAACTGCGCCGCATGGTCGCCCAGTTCGGGCTCGACGTGGTCGCGGCCTATATGGGCCATGTCCAGGACAATGCCGAGGAACAGGTGCGCCGCGTGCTCGACGTCATGCGCGACGGGCGTTTCGTCTACGAAATGGATGACGGCGCGAAGATCGCGGTCGCCGTTTCGGTCGATCGTGCGAACCGTTCGGCCAAAGTCGATTTCACCGGCACCAGCGCCCAGCTTGCGACCAATTTCAACGCGCCCTCGGCCGTCTGTCGCGCGGCCGTGCTCTATGTCTTCCGCACCTTGGTCGACGACGACATTCCGATGAACGAGGGCTGCCTCAAGCCGCTCGAGATAGTCATTCCCGAGGGCTCGATGCTGAAGCCGGCTTATCCCGCCGCCGTCGTGGCCGGCAATGTCGAGACCTCGCAATGCATCACCGATGCGCTCTACGGCGCGCTCGGCGTGATGGGTGCCTCGCAGGGCACGATGAACAATCTCACCTTCGGCAACGCGCGCTATCAGTATTACGAGACGATCTGCGGCGGCTCGGGCGCCGGCGCCAGTTTCGACGGCTGCGATGCGGTGCACACGCACATGACCAACTCGCGTCTGACCGATCCCGAAGTGCTCGAATGGCGCTTCCCGATCCTGCTCGAAAGCTTCGCGATCCGGCATGGCTCGGGCGGCAACGGCGCGCATCGCGGCGGCGACGGTGCGATCCGGCGTCTGCGCTTCCTGGAGGCGATGACGGCGTCGATCCTCTCCGGCCACCGTCGCGTGCCGCCTTACGGCATGGCGGGCGGCGAGCCGGGCAAGGTCGGGCGCAACCATGTGGAACGCACCGACGGCACGATCGACGAACTCGGGCCCACGGCCGAAACGCCGATGAACCCGGGCGACGTGTTCGTCATCGAAACGCCCGGCGGCGGGGGATATGGGCGCGCCGCGTCACGCAAGGAGGCGGCGGAGTGACGCGAGTGTTACTTTCGCGGCGATATACGCGGGGTTTTCGATTTCTTGGGCTTTTGAGATTGAAGAAATAAAGGGTCGTCCTGCGGATGAGGCCCGTGCGTTTTCTTCGATCGCGGAAGTGTGGCGTCGATCTCCTGCCAAAGCTGTTCGGTACGAAGGGCAATAGAATCCACGTCGGCGAGAATTTCTTTTAGTCGGTTCGGAGGCATAGGGGCACCTTCCGGCATGAGCCGCTTGGTTCTATAGCCGCTTCTGGGCTTATCCCATTTGCCTGATGTAATTTGCAGCCGATAAAAATCTTCAGTGTCCAGCTTTACCCATATGCCATGAGCAATTTTGTCCCGCCAATCATTTACCGGCGCGATATCGGTTTTTAACTTGGTTAAGTTGATCTTGATCTCGATTTTCGAGAGTAATGCGAGATCAGCGATAGTCGCGACCAAATCCTTTGCTCGGGGGGCGCGAACGGCCACCCTGCCGCGTTTCGGATCTATATCCAGAAGCCGATAGACGATTTGTCGAAACCGCCATTCGACATATGCCCAGTGAGATATGATCGTCCCAATTTCCTGCGTATATGCCGCGGGCAATTTGATCGCTATTGGGGCAATCGACATGGTGACGTTCCCTAAAATGACCGAGCCAAAATCCGAGTAAATTGTCTTTGGCGACGATTAAGCGTTGGTGATGCCCGCTTTCGGATGGCGACGGACAATCCACCCTCACCCCTCCACTCTCCCCTCCACCTCCGGCACGCTGCGGAAGCCGATCGCGATGCGGTTCCAGCCGTTGATGACCACGATCGCCATCGTCAGCTTCATCATCTCTTCTTCCGAAAACTCCTTGCGCGCCTGTTCGTAGACATCGTCCGGCGCGCCGGTCTCCGCGATGAGCGTCAGCGCCTCGGTCCAGGCGAGCGCCGCCTGCTCGCGCTTCGTATAGAGCGGCGCCTCGCGCCATGCGCTCAGGAGATAGATGCGCTCCTCGCTCTCGCCGGCCTTGCGCGCATCGACCGTGTGCAGCTTCAGGCAATAGGCGCAGCCGTTGATCTGCGAGGCGCGAATCTTGACCAGCTCGAGCAGCGAAAATTCGAGCCCGCATTTCTCGACATAGTCCTGCAGCTTGAGCATCGTCTTGTAGGCATCCGGTGCTGCCTTGACATAGTTCATGCGCTCTTTCATCGGGCCCTCATGTTCATCGCAGTATTGAACGACGCGGCGGCAATGCCGGCGCGGCTGCTGGGTTCTGCTTTGGTCACGGTCCGTTGCAACGGCTTCCGGCCGCGCAACGGTTCCGCGCGCGAGCGCCGGATCAGCGCTTGCCGTCGAGCTCGAACGAGATCTTCGCGTTCACGCGATAGCTGACGATCTTGTTCTTCTCGACCGTGGCCGATTGTTCCTGGATCCAGATCGAGCGGATGCCGCGCACCGTTTTCGAGGCGTTCTTGATGGCGGTCTGCGCCGCGTCGTCCCAGCTCTTGTTGGATTCGGCGAGTACTTCGATGACCTTGAGCATGGTCCTGATCTCCCGTGGTTCGTGCCAATGCGCCGGCGCGGCACCAGGAGGGTTCCCGGTGCCGGCGCCAGCCGGCAGCAACGACGCTAGCATGTCGGTGATTTGCGGGCTATTCGGCGCGGCGTTACGGTACCGCAATGCCGAGCCGCATAGAAACCATCGCCGTGCTGATCGATTCCCGGCTCAAGATGACGCGGGGTGCGTTCCTGCGCCGCATCGTCGAGGATTTCTGGCGGGGAAAAGGGCGCCGGGTGAAAGTGCATGCGCCTTACGAGAAGGCGCCCGCGGGCGTCGACGCTGCCATCGTGCATGTCGATCTCACGCACATCCCGCCGGTGTTCGGCGAATGCGCCGCGCTTTATCCGGTCGCGCTCAACGGGCAGGTGCGCGACATCTCGAAGCGCCGCATCTGCACCACGCTCGTCGGTCCCGACGATTCCTATGTGGGGCCGGTGATGGTCAAGACCGACCTCAATCATCGCGGCAAGATCGAACAGCGCTTTCGGGGTTACGTGCCGCCGGATCTGAGCTGGGTTCTGCCGACCGGCGCCTATCGCGTGTTCGACCGCAAGCGCGACGTGCCGTCGCGAGTCTGGTCCGAACCGGCTCTGGTGGTCCAGCGTCTGCATGTGCAGCGCATCGGCGATCGCTATCAGTTGAACCAGTGGTTCTTCCTCGGCGATCGCGACATCGTTTCGGTCTGGGAAGGCAGCGAGCCCTATGTGAAGCGCGAGACCGTTCTCCATCGCCCGCCTTTCTCCTACGAGGTGCCGGATGCGATCCGGCGTCGCCGCGCCGAGCTTGGCTTCGATTACGGCAAGTTCGACTACGTGATCGAGGACGGCGAGGCCGTGCTGCTCGATGCCAACATGACGCCCGACAATGGCGGCGCGATCGACAACGAGCGCTGCGCCATCATCTGCGAGACGCTGGCCGCCGGCATCGACGCCTTCGCCCGATAGCGCGGGGCAAGGGCGCAGGGGTCCAACTGACTCCTCGATTTGTCTTGACATTATTTGCGTAATATGCGGTAATACCGCCGTCCGTTGGGCATGCGAAATCGAGGAAACGGGCGCGTCATGACCGCCCGCCTTGCGTAAGCCCGATTTTCGCTGCACGGCTGAGCCGTGCCATTCCCGAATGGCTCCCCCGGTCGGGGAGCCGCCCCGATCGCGGAACCTCGCCCCGACCTGAAGTCCGGAAGGGGCGGTGACCGGGCCGCGGACCCTGCACAGAGGGACCGCGCAACCAAGGACCTGAAGGGCACGGAGGCCCGGGGGATGGATCCGCCAGAACGGGTGCAAGTCGCGGCTCCGGACGCGCGAACCGCCAGGCCCTGAAAGCCTGGCACCCCTGTGAAGTCCCCGGTACCCGTCGCACATCGTGCTTGGGTCCGCGGCACCGGATGGCGCGGCTCTGCCGTGCAGCGAGTCACAACGGACAAAGTCGGACGACGAACAGCATCGGAGGGACATTAATGCGATAGGATGCAATTCCATCTTCCAGCCGGGCCGCCGCGCGAACCGCATGCACGATCTTCTCCTCGAAACGCTCGGCAGCCTCAGCCCCTGGGCGATGGTCTATGCCGGTGTCGTCGTGTTCATGGGCGGCGTGCTGCGCGGCTATACCGGCTTCGGTTTCGCACTTGCTGTCGTGCCGCTCTTGAGCCTGATCCTCTCGCCGGCCGAAATCGTGCCGGCGGTGGTCGCGATCGGCATTCCCGCCGGCCTGCTGCTGATCGGCAAGATCGCCCGCCTCGCCGACTGGCGTTCGACGATCACGCTGGCGCTCGGTGCGATCCCCGGTTTGCCGATCGGCGTGTTCGCGCTCGCAAATCTTTCGGCGGATGTTATGCGCGCGATCATCGGGTTGATCGTGCTGGTCGCGGTGTTCCTGCTCTGGCGCGGGTTTCGTTTCGCGGCACCGCCGCCGCGCCGCGCGCGGCTGGGCCTCGGTTTTCTCGCCGGCATGATCAACGGTGCTACCGCGATGGGCGGCCCGCCGGTCATCATCTATTACCTCGCGCTGCCGGGCGAGGTCGCGATCGGCCGCGCGTCGATCCTGGTGTTCTTCTTCTTTCTCTCGATCGCAACGACGACCAGCGCCGGCATTGCCGGCCTTCTGACGCCGCGCGTGCTGGTCTGGGCGGCGCTGATGCTGCCCTGCTTTTTCGCCGGAAGCTGGCTCGGCGATCGCGGCTTCGACAAGACCGGCGCCGGCACCTATCGCCGCATCGCGATGATTGCGCTTGCGATGGTCGCGGTCGTCGCGATTGTGCGCGCCGCCACCGGCCTCGTCGATTTCTGATCCGTCAGCAGCGGATGGCGCTCACGCGCCGCCGCTCATCCGCCGCGGGGACGGATCAGACCGATGATAGCGCCGGCCACCACGAGCGCCGCCAGGGCTTCGCTGCCGTCGATGATGGTCAGCATCGTGTCGCGCCCGGCCCATACATTGGGAATCGCATGCATCGGCAGCGCCAGCAGCAGCCACAACAGAAAGCCCCATTTTATGCCTTCGCCGAACCCGCCGACCGCACCGCGATTGACGATCAGCGACAGCAGGATCGCGATCGCAAGCGCCGACAGAACCGACACGATTATCGGTGCGGTCATGCTGCCCGGTGCGCCGGCCGCTTCGGGCGGCATGCCGACCGCGGCCATCCATTCGGCCTGGAACAGGAAGCCGTACCAGAGGAACCCGATCGCCATCTGCGCGACGATTGCAAGCAGGACGGCAAACCAGTTGATGCGCGCAGTCATGGGAATTCTCCATCCACCCTTCGATGGCAGGAAGCTTGGAATTAATCCCCGCTGGCGAGAAGTAAATTCGCCGTGTGCCGCGCGATCACCTGTTCTTCGTCGGTTGGCACGACATAACATTTGACGCGGGCCTCGGCGGCCGAGATATCCGGCGCGTTCAGCTGGTTGGCGGCCGGGTCGATCGCAAGGCCGAGCCATTCCAGATCGCGGGCGACCGCGGCGCGCACCGCCGCCGCGTTCTCGCCGATGCCCCCGGTGAAGGCGAGGGCATCGATGCCGCCCAGGGCGGCGGCCAGCGATCCGGTCTCGCGCACGATCCGATAACAGAAGAAATCGACCGCTTCTTTCGCCGCCGGTTCGTCGCTCGAAAGCAGCGTCTTCATGTCGGCGCTGATGCCGGACGTTCCAAGCAGGCCGGAGCGGTTATAGAGCAGATCCTCGATCGCGGCGGCATCCATGCCGCTGCGCATCAGATGGATCAGCGCGCCGGGATCGATCGAACCCGAACGCGTCGCCATTGCAAGCCCGTCGAGCGTCGAAAACCCCATCGTGGTCGCAATGCTCTTTCCATCGCGGATCGCGCACATCGAACAGCCATTGCCGAGATGCGCGACCATCAGACGCGCGGGCAGCTTGCCTTCGGCGCGCAGCCGCCCGGTCACATAGTCATAGGAAAGGCCGTGAAACCCGTAGCGCCGCAGCCCCTGCGCCTCGTATTCGCGCGGCAGGCCAAGCCGCGTCGCGAGCGCGGGTTGCGTTGCGTGAAACGCCGTATCGAAACAGGCAACCTGTTTGAGGTCCGGCCGCTGCGCAGCGAGTGCACGAATCGCGGCAAGATTATGCGGCTGGTGATGCGGCGCGAGCGGCGCGAAGGCGGTCAACCGTTCGATCGTCGCCGCGTCGAGCAGAGCGGGCGCCGCGAACGCGCCACCGCCATGCACGACGCGATGGCCGATGCCCACGATACCTTCGTCGAGTTTCGTCGCGGCCAGCCAGTCGAGCAAAGCCGCGATCGCGCCCTGATGATCGCGCACCGAAGCGAGATTGGGTGCTGTCGGTTGTGACAGCGCCGCCCCGATCGGGGTGAAGGTGAACATCGCGTCGCGTCCGATGCCGGCGATCTGGCCGCGCAACAATGCGATCGGTTCGCGCACCGCGATCTCGTAGACCGCGAACTTCACGCTCGACGATCCGGCATTGAGAATGAGCAGGCGGGCGGTCATAGGCGATGATTGTGGCCTATCTTGCAAACATCGCGAGATATCGACGATGGTGAACTGTGCACGATTCTCACCACAGAGGCACAGAGAGCAACGAGGCTAGGTGTCCTCTGTGTCTCTGTGGTGAATCGGTTCAAGGTTTTGCCGTTTGTCTGTTACGCCACCGTGTAGTCCGCATACTTCTTCAGCATGCGCTTCGGCTTCTTCAGCGCGTCGCGGCGGAACGGATCGCCGAGTTCTTCCGTCGCCATGATCTCGATGATCGTCGGCTTGTTCGACGAGGTCGCCTGTTTCAGCGCATCGCCGATCTGGTCCGGCGCATCGACCTTGATGCCCTCGGCGCCCATTGCCCGCGCGATCCCGGCGAAGCTCGGGTTCTGCAGGTTCGTGCCGAGATAGCGATCGTTGTAGAAGTCGATCTGGTTCTTCTTCTCCGCGCCCCACTGGCCATTATTGAAGACGATCGCGGTCACCGGGATGTTCTCGCGCACGCAGGTCAGAGTCTCCTGCAGGCTCATGCCCCAGGCGCCGTCGCCGACATAGGCGACCGCCGGCCGGTCGGGTGCCGCAACCTTGGCGCCGATCGCCGTCGGGAAGGCATAGCCGCAATTGCCGAAGCTCATCGCCGCGAAGAAACTGCGCGGTTTCTCGAAGCGCAGATAGGAATTCGAGACCGAGCAGATATTGCCGATATCGGTCGTGACCATCGCGTTCTTCGGCATCGCCTTCTCAAGTTCGCGCAGCGCGCGGCGCGGCGCGATCGGCGAACCGGAATCCTGGCCCCATTTATTGAGCTCGGCTTCCCATTCGTCCTTCTGCTTCTTCACCTCGGCAAGGCGCGCATCCTTGTTGCCATGCGCCGCGATCTTCTCGTTCGAGGTCTGCAGCCGCTGCAGGATCTCGGCCGCCGCCGGTTTCGCATCGCCGCAGACGCCGACGGTGATCTGCTTCACGAGGCCGAGCATGCGGTGATCGACATCGACCTGGATGATCTTCGCGTTCTTCGGCCAGTATTCGATGCCGTGCTGCGGCAGGGTGCCGAAGGGTCCGAGCCGCGTGCCGAGTGCCAGCACCACGTCGGCCTGTGCGATGATTTTCATCGCGGCCTTCGAACCCTGATAGCCGAGCGGCCCGCACATCAGCGGGTGCGAGGCCGGGAACGAATCGTTGTGCAGATAGGAGGCGACGACCGGTGCTGCGAGATATTCCGCAAGCGCGATCGCCTCGGGCTGGCCGTCCGACATGATGACGCCGCCGCCGGCGACGATTACCGGGAACTTGGCGCCTGCCAGCGCCTTCGCCGCTTCGTCGAGCGACTTCGAGCCGCCGCCCGAGCGTTCGATGCGGTTCGGCTTCGGAATCTCGACGTCGATATCGCCGTAGAAGAGATCGCGCGGAATGTTGAGCTGGGTCGGCCCGCGCTCGGTCATCGCAAGATCGAAGCAGCGCGAGGTCAGTTCCGCCATGCGGTCCTGCCGCATCACATGCGCCTGGTATTTGGTGATCTTCGAGAAGATCGGCAGCTGTTCGGTTTCCTGGAACCCGCCATGACCGATCGTTGCGGTGCCGGTCTCGGGCGTGATGACCACAATCGGCGAATGCGCCCAATAGGCCGCCGCGACCGCGGTCACGAAATTGGTGATGCCGGGGCCGTTCTGCGCGATGCACACGCCGGGGCGGTTCGATACGCGCGAATAGCCGTCGGCCATGTGCCCGGCGCCCTGCTCGTGTGCGACCGAGATGAACCGGATGCCGGCGGCGGGGAAGATGTCGAGCGCATCCATATAGGCCGAGCCGACGATACCGAACACGTCGGTGACGCCGTGCGCGACGAGCGTTTCGACGAAGGCTTCGCTGGGCGTCATGCGGGTCATGGTCTTCGGAACTCCCTGGGTGAAATCTGGTGTCGATGCCGGCGCGATTGCGCCGGTCCGGCCCGATACGCGGCCGCTGGATGGCGGGCATCCTGTCACGGCCCCGCGCACGGCCGCAATCATGCGACTAGAGCGTCGCCGCGGCCCTCTCCGCCAGGTCCAGCAGCGGCGATTTCCGGGAGCCAGTTTTTGGGCCTGCGCTCACCCGCTGTTGCGGTGCGCCCGGATCACCTCGGCCAGCAATTTGATGCCGGGCTCGATCTTCTCGGTCGCGATCGAGGAAAAGCCGAGCCGGAAACATTGGCGCGGCGGATCGTCGTCGAGGAAATGCACGGCACCCGGTTCGATAACGATGCCCTTTGCAGCGGCCTCGATCGCGAGGCGGTCGGCATCGAGCCATGGCGGCCCCTCGACCCAGACCGCCGTGCCGCCGGTCGAACGCGGCGTGCGACAATCGGGCAGATGCAGCGCCAGCGCCTCGTGCAGTATTTGCCAGCGCTCCTTGAAGGTCTGGCTCAACTTGCGCAGCAGCGCATCGTGATGCCCGTCGGCGAGGAAGATCGCGATCGTGCGCTGATTGTTGGCCGGCGGATGGCGCAGCATCAGCCGCCGCATCGCGCGCGCCTCTTCGATCAGCGCTTTGGGTCCGACCAGATAGCCGAGCCGCAAACCCGGTGCGAGCGTCTTCGAGAGACTGGCGACAAACAGCACACGGCCATGGCGGTCGAGCGTCTTCAGCGCGGGATGCGGCAAGCCGATATGGCTGATCTCGCTTTCGTAATCGTCCTCGATGATCACGAAATCGTCGCGCTCGGCCCGCGCCAGCAATGCCTCGCGCCGGTCGAGCGTCATGGTCACGGTGGTCGGGAACTGATGGCTCGGCGTCACATAGACATAGTCGCATTGGCCGAGCCGTTCGTCGGGCACCAGCCCTTCTGCATCGGTATCGAGACCGATCAGTTCGCGCGCGCGCAAGGCGAAGATGTTGCGCGCATCGGCATAGCCCGGATTCTCGATGCCGACTCGCGTCCTCCCGTCGATCAACAGGCTCGCCATCAGATAGAGTGCGTGCTGCGCGCCGACGGTGACCAGGATCTCGCTCTCATGCGCCGCCACGCCGCGCCGTGGCAGCAGGCGCGTGCGTATCTGCTCGATCAGCAGCTTGTCGTCTTCGTTGAAGTGATCGCGGCTCCATTCTTTGACGGCATCGCGCGCGAGCGCCTGTCGAGAGCATTCACGCCAGGTCGCGATCGGAAACGCCGCGGGATCGATCTGGCCGTAGATAAACGGGTAGGGGTAATCCGCCCAGTTGCCCGGCTTCACGATGTTGCGCTGCCGGGTCGGCTTGAGGCGAAGGCGCCGCTCCCAGCCGTCGCCGGAATCGGGTGCCGCGCTTTTGACGGGCATCGGACTGGCCGGCGTCGCGGCATGGCCATTCATCACATCGTCGGCGACAAAAAAGCCGCGCCGCTCGGCCGAGACGAGGAAACCCTCGTTCACGAGTTCCTGATAGGCGAGTGCCGCAGTATTCCGCGCGATGCCGAGATTGGCGGAAAGCTGCCGGCAGGACGGCAACGGACTGCCCGGCCGGATCCGCCCTTCGAGAATGGCGTCGACCAGCTGGCGGCGCAGCTGCGCCTGCAGGGTCACGCCCGGTTCGGGTCGCAAATGGAACAGATGGTCGCGCAAGGGGCCGGCTGCTCCATGTTTTTTCGCGGCTTGCCCGCCGGGCCCGGCACCCCGAACCCTCTCCGCTGCGCTGCAAGAGCCGGTTGAAATCTCGTAACGAATCCGACACCGGGCTGCAACAACCCTGCGTTAAACAGGATCGCGGTCGCGATATTGCTTTGATGTGACACGCATACTACCGTTCCGCCCAGTGTCGGCCGGGCAAGAAAAACGGCAAACGGACGTTCGGGGGACCTGGGTCTTCCGTCACCCGTCGCCGCGGTTCCCGGCGGCACCTTTCAACAGGGAGCCCTTCAGCGATGACCCGCAAGATGAAAACGAATGCGACGTTGAACGCCGCCAGGCGTTTCAGCCGTCGCACGATCCTCAAGAGCGCCGCCGCCGGGACGGTGCTGGCAAGCGGACCGTTTATCGTCCGCGATGCCTTCTCGTCCTCCGGCGAGATCAACATTTTCTCCTGGTCGGACTATGTGCCGGATGAGCACAAGAACGATTTCGAGTCCCGCACCGGTATCAAGGTGAACTTCTCGGGCTACGGCTCGAACGAAGATCTGCTGGCGAAGATGCAGGCGACCAAGGGCCAGGGTTTCGACCTGATCAGCCCGACCGTCGACCGCGTCGGCCAGTGGAAGCCGCTCGGCCTGCTGCAGCCCTTCGACATGAACCGCGTACCGGTCGACCGCATCATTCCCGGCCTGCTCGCCGGTTCGGCCGAACTCTGGACCTGGGACGGTGGCCAGTATCACCTGCCCTGGACCTGGGGTACCGAGATGCTCGCCTGGCGGACCGACAAATGGTCGCGTGACTATGCCGATCTCTCCTATGGCGATCTCTGGGGCGATGATGTGAAGGGCAAGGTCATGGGCCGTCCGCATTCGATGATGGCGGGCATCGGCCTCTATCTCGACCATGCCGGCATCGTGCCCTCGAACGGCATGCAGGACGCGTACAAAGACGAAGCAAACATGCGGCGTATCTGGGAAGAGATCACGAAGTTCGCGATCGATCACAAGCCGCACGTCAAACAGTTCTGGAACGATGCCGACGCGCAGATCAACGGCTTCATGCAGAACGACGTCGTCCTCGGCCAGTGCTGGGACGGTCCGCCGGCCCGCCTCAAGAAAGAAGGCGAACCGGTCACGATGATGGCGCCGGTCGAAGGCGCGTTCACCTGGCTCGACGGTTGCGCCATTCCGATCGGGGCGACCAATCTCGACGCGGTTTACGCCTGGCTCGACTATGCGTTCGAAGCCGAAGTGGGTGGTCGCTGGGCCAACCTCACTGGCTACAACGTGGTCGGCGTCGGGGCCGCGGACTATCTCGACGAGGCTTCGAAGAAGCTGTTCGAAGAGACCTATCCGCAGGACACGCTCGACAATCGCCTGTGGTGGTGGCCGCCGGCAGAAGCCTGGTATCCGGAAATCCGCAACGAGTACGTCGACCGCTTCGTCGCGGCGTAACACTCGACAACGGAACGATCGCCGGCACCCCGATTTGCTCGGGGTGCCGGTATCGTTGCCGGCCGTTGCCCGCGAACAAAGTGGGCCCCGCGATCAAGAACGGGCGGCTGGAGACAGGGACAGAAAGCGGCTTTACGCATGAGTGCCGACGTCGAACTCGATCACGTCACCATCCGGTTTGGCGATTTTATTGCCGTCCGCGATGCGCATCTGAAAATCGAGGAAGGCGAGTTCTTCAGCTTTCTCGGGCCATCGGGCTGCGGCAAGACGACCATCCTGCGCACCATCTCCGGTTTTCTCGAGCCGACCGACGGCATGGTCCGCATCGGCGGCCGCGACATGGCCGGCATCGGCCCGAACAAGCGCCCGACCGCGCTGATCTTCCAGAATCTCGCGCTCTTTCCGCTGATGAGTGTAGCCGACAATATCGGTTTCGGCCTCGAAGTGCGTGGCGCCTCGCGCAGCGAGCGGCGCCGGCGCGCCGAAGAGCTGTTGAACCTCATCGCGCTGCCCGGCCAGGGCAACAAAATGGTGAGCGCCTTGTCCGGCGGCCAGAAGCAGCGCGTCGCGATCGCGCGCGCGCTCGCCGTCGAACCGGACGTGCTGTTGCTCGACGAACCCTTGTCGGCGCTCGATCTCAAGCTGCGCCAGCATATGCGCACCGAATTGCGCACGATCCAGCAGCGCGTCGGCATCACCTTTATCTACATCACGCACGACCAGGGCGAAGCGCTCACCATGTCGGATCGCGTTGCCGTGATGAGCGACGGCGTGATCCAGCAGATCGGGCGCGGCGCCGAGGTCTATAACAATCCGGCGACGTCGTTCGTCGCGTCGTTTGTCGGCGAGAACAATGCGTTCTTCGGCACGGTCATGCGGACGGCGGACGGCGAGGCCCAGCTCGATACCGTCTTCGGCCCGATGCGCGGCCGCAACAACCAGGGGCTCAAGGTCGGTGACAAGGCGGTGTTGTTCATCCGCCCCGAGGCGCTGCGCCTTGCCAATGGCAGCGGCACGGGCGATTGCACGCTCGAAAGCGATGTGATGACCAACGAACTCGAGGGCGCGATGGTCCATCTCCGCCTTGCGCGCAGCGAAGGCGGCAAGCCGATCACGCTCTCCCTCACCAATGACGGCAAGACGATCGCGGCCGAGCCGGGCAAGCGGGTCCGCGCCGAATTCGATCCGGCGCGCGCGGTCGCTCTGCCGCACGGGCCGCTGGCTGACGAATGATCGGGCGATGAATGATCCGTTCCTGATCGTTTCGGCCGTCGCCGTGCTGGCGACGGTGGCCATGGCCATGCGCGCGCTTGGCGTGTTCGGCGGCGGGCGCAGCGCGCTCGTGATGCGCAACGGTTCTGTCGTTTCGATTTACATCATCATCGCCGTCGCCTTCTGGGTGCTGGCGATGATCGTGCTGCCGCAGCTCTACATGGTGGATTTCTCGTTCCGGAACAATCTGCCGCCACCGCAGCAGGGCGGGCCGGACGATGTCTACACGCTCAAGAACTATCGGTATCTGATCTTCGGCGCGGAAGGCAGCACCGATTCGTTCAACCGCCTGCATCTGATGGTCTTCCTCAAGACCATAGCCTCGGCGATGTTCGTCACCTTCCTCGATTTCTGCCTCTGCTATCCGATCGCCTATTACATCGCGCAGTCGGCCAAAGGCGGTCATGCGCGGATGCTGTTCATCTGTCTGCTCGTGCCGTTCTGGGTGAACGAAATCCTGCGCGCTTTCGCCTTCCGCATCATCTTCGGTACCAGCGGCCTCCTGAATGCCGTGTTGATCGGCATCGGCATCCTGCCACCCGATGCGCCGATCGATTTTCTGCGCGCCGACGTGGCGCTCTATACCGGGCTTTCCTACGCCTACATCCTGATGATGGTGTTCCCGCTCTACAACGCAATCGAAAGCCTCGACCATAACCAGATCGAAGCGGCGCGCGATCTCGGCGCACCCTGGTGGCGGATTCATTGGCGGGTCGTGATGCCGCATGCCAAGCCGGGTATCGCTTCGGGCTGCGTCATGGTCTTCATGTTGGCGGCCGGCGCGCTCGCGACGCCGCAGATCCTGGGCGGGCCGTCGAGCCTCTGGTTCACCCAGGTCATCTACGATCAGTTCTTCCAGGGCTTCAACTGGCCGCGCGGCTCGGCCTACGCCTTCGTACTGCTCCTCTCCTGCGTTGTCTTCGTGATGTCGGCGCTAAAGGTCTTCAGGGTCAATCTCGGAGACATCGCCCGATGAGCGCGCGCAGCATCCTCAAGCTGATGGTCGGCTTCTATATCGGGCTCTTTTTCCTGTTTCTGTTCGGCCCGCTGATCATCATGGGCATCTCGGCCTTCAACGAGACCTCGTATCCGCAGGTCTGGCCGTTCGAGGGATTCACTTTCCACTGGTTCGGCGATTTTTTCACCGACGACATGATGGTGGGCGGCATCACCAACTCGATCTATATCGGGATTGGCGTGGTGTGCTTATCGGTGCCGCTCGGCCTCGCCGGTGCATTGCTGATGACCCAGGTCGGCCCGCGGCTGCGGCCGGTCTATTACACGATCGTGGTCTCGCCGGTGTTGACGCCGGGCGTCATCCTCGGCATTTCGACCCTGGTGTTCTGGGATCGCATCGGGATGGTGACCGGTGCGGGTTACGACACGATCTTCTATTCCGGTTTTTTCCTGACGATCCTCGGCCAGTCGACCTATATCTCGGCTTATTGCATGCTGGTGTTTCTCGCCCGGCTGCAGCGCTTCGACCAGACCCAGGAAGAGGCGGCCCTCGATCTCGGCGCCTCCAACGTGCAGGTGTTCCGCAAGATCCTGCTGCCGTTCCTCAAGCCGGCCATTCTTTCCTCGGCGGTGCTGGCATTCCTCTCGTCGTTCGAGAACTACAACACGACGCTCTTCACGATCCAGTCCGAGGCGACATTGACGACGGTGCTGGCGGGGCGCGTGCGCATGGGCACCGAACCCGATATCGCGGCGCTCGCGGTCGTCATCATTTCGGTGACGCTGCTGGGTGCGGTCGCCTACGAGATCGCCAAGCGGCGCGAGGCACGGCGCGAAAAGGCACAGATCGCCGCCGCCAAGAAGGCCGGCTTGCAGGATATCGGCTGGCAGCCGTCGGCGACGGAAACCGCCTGACGGCCACGCCGCGGGTTTCCGCTGGACCGATCGAAGCCGCTGTCGCTGCCTAATTCCCCCTTGCGTGAAAGAACATGTGCCTGACCTTGTCCGGTCCGACGGCACGCACGAGTTCCCGCGCGCAGCAATAGGCGAGCAACAGCACGGCGAGCCACATGTGAATAAGCACGATGTGTTCCCAGTCGGTCGCGGCGAAAAGCGTGCGATTTGCCGCGGCAAGGCCCTTGCCATCGAAGATCAGCGGTAGAAGCTTTTCGAGATAATGCACCGCCGTTGCGGCGATATTGTAGATCAGCGTTTTCCACAACGCGTTCCAGATCAGCGGCCGATCCGGGTAGCGATCGATGAAGTGAAACTTGTCGACGATCAGCACCACCTTGCCGACGATGAGCGCGCCGACGATGGCGCGGCCCCAATCCCAGACATCGATGCCGTGTTCCTTCAGCACCAGCGACTGCGTGACGAGCAGCAGGGCGAAGGCGATAAAAAAGAAGATCGTCGGCGGCAGGATCTCCCGAATCTCCCGGCCCAGCCAGCGGACAGTTTTCTCGAGACTCATGGTATTCGCTCCCCCCGGCGCTCCCGCCAATCGATCCGCCCCTGATGGCGCCAGCGTGACGGGATTCGGGTCAACGTGGAAGGGGCGGCGGGGAAGAGGCGGGGCGGGCGTTGCACCGCCGCGTGGCACCGCCCATCGCCGTTAACTGACCCTATCGGTGCCGGGTCGCCGACCTCTATCATCCCGGCCAGAAGACCATAGTCGCGACGGCATCATCGCCGTGGGCTCGGGAGGAGCCAAGCCATGCAGTACAGCGCCAATTCGCTCGAAAACCACTGGATGCCCTTTACCTCGAATCGCGACTTCAAGCAGGAGCCGCGGCTCCTGGTGCGCGGCGAGGGCGTCTATTACTGGAACCATAAGGGCGAAAAGCTGATCGACGGCTCGTCCGGCCTGTTCAATGTCGCTGCGGGGCACGGTCGCAAGGAGATCGCGGACGCCGTCCACAAGCAGCTCCTCCAGATGGATTACGGCCCGCATTTTCAGACCGGTCATCCCGGCTCGTTCGAGCTCGCGCGCCGCGTCGCGCAGCTCACACCGGAAGGGCTCGATTATGTGTTCTTCTGCGGTTCCGGTTCGGAATCGATCGACACCGCGATCAAGATCGCGCTCGCTTTTCACCGCACGCGCGGCGACGGGCAGCGGACGCGCTTCGTCTCGCGCGAACGCGCCTATCACGGCGTCAATATCGGCGGCGTGTCGCTCGCCGGCATGGTGAAGAACCGCGAGACCTTCGGCGCCGTCATGCCGGGCGTCTGTCATATGCGTCATACCTGGCTGCCGGAGAACAAGTTCGTACGCGGGCAGGGCGAGAACGGCGCCGAGCTCGCCGACGATCTGCAGCGCTTCGTCGATCTCTATGGTGCCTCTACGATCGCCGCCTGTTTTGTCGAGCCGATCGCCGGTTCGACCGGCGTGCTCGTTCCGCCCAAGGGTTATCTCGAGCGGCTGCGCAAGATCTGCGACGCGCACGGCATCCTGCTGGTATTTGACGAGGTGATCTGCGGTTTCGGGCGCACCGGCAAACCCTTTGCCGCGCAAAGCTTCGGCGTCACGCCCGACATGATCACGATGGCGAAGGCGATCACCAACGGCGCACAGCCGATGGGTGCGGTCGCCTGCTCCGACAAGATCTACATGACGATCGTCAATAACGCGCCGGAACATGCGGTCGAGTTGTTCCACGGCTACACCTATTCGGCGCATCCGGCCGCCTGCGCCGCCGGCCTTGCGGCGCTCGACATCTACGAGAAGGAAGGGCTGTTCGATCGCGCGGCGAAGATGTCGGATTATTTCCTCGATGCGATCTGGTCGCTCAAGGACCTGCCGGTCGTCACCGACATTCGTGGCTACGGCATGCTCGCCGGCATCGACATTGCGATGGACGAGAAGCCGGGCGCGCGCGGCTACGATGCGACCAAGAAATTGTTCGCGAACGGGCTGCACATCAAGTTCACCGGTGATGCCGGGATCGTCGCGCCACCGCTGGTTGCCGACAAATCGCATATCGACCAGATCGTCGATATCCTGCGCAAGACGCTGAGGGAGTATTGAGCAGTTTCCAATGCGCCCTCATGGTGAGCTCGTCGAACCATGAGGCTGTGCCGCCTCATCCTTCGACAGGCTCAGGATGAGGTTACGGTGAATAAAGCGGTGTCAAATCGGCCCTCGATCGCGATCGTACATCTCATAGAGACCGGACTTGACCCGGCGATCCATCGTCCTGTCGACCTCGATTTCGCGGGCGGGTTCGAGTGACGGTACGATGGATGCCCATCGATGGGCTCGGGCCCGGGCATGACGTTCGAGAATATGGTGGCGGTCCTCTTTGTCGACTATCGTCAGCACTCAACATTTCCGGGGGAATGAAAACTCATGCCATCGAATGAACTGACCGTCCTCAAGGGACGATTCGGCGCGGGGATGCGGCTCGCGAAGGGCCAGTCGATCGAGATCGTCAACACGTTTGGGCACCAGATCGTCGATTTCTGGGCGCTCAACGCGAACGATCTCAAGGAAGCGGCCTCGATGCCGCATTCGCGCAACAACTGGTACCGCATGATTCCGCGCAAGGGCGACCAGCTCATCACCAGCCGGCGCAATCCGATCATGACCATGACGGAAGACACGTCGCCCGGCGTGCACGACACGTTGATCCCCTGCTGCGATCACGCGCGCAACAAGCAGCTCGGCCTCAAAGACGATCACCGTTCCTGCGGCGGAAACTTCATCGAGGCGATGACCGCGCTCGGTCTCCCGGTTCCCGATCCGATGCCAATGCCGCTCAATCTTTTCATGAACGTGCCGGCACTCGCCAACGGCGCACTCGGCATCGCCTGGCCGGTATGCCAGCCGGGCGACAAGGTCGTCCTGCGCGCCGATATGGACGTGATCGTCGTGATGTCGGCCTGTCCGCACGACCTCTATCACTTCAACGGACCCGACTGCACACCGAAAGATGTCGCCTGGCGCATCGTCTGACCGAAGCGCAACGAGACCGAGAACAGGGCCGGAAGTTCCGCGATGCCGACCGACGCTGCCCGGATGCCGACGATTTTCGTGCCGCACGGCGCCGGCCCCTGTTTCTTCATGGACTGGAACCCGCCCGGCATCTGGGATCCGATGGCGGCGTTTCTCGGTGACGTGCGCAACAAGCTGCCGGCGACACCGCGCGCAATCCTGCTGGTCTCGGGACACTGGCAGACGCGCGATTTCGCGGTCGCCTCCGGTGCAAGTCCCAAGCTCATCTACGATTACTCCGGCTTCCCGCCGCACACCTATCAGCTTCGATACGACGCGCCGGGCGATCCGGATCTCGCCGCGCGTGTCGTCGGGTTGCTGAAAGATGCCGGCATCGCGGCGCATGACGATCCGGCGCGCGGCTTCGATCACGGGGTGTTCATACCGCTGAAGCTGATGTTTCCCGATGCCGGTATCCCGGTCGTGCCGTTCTCGCTGCGCGACGATCTCGATCCCGCGGCCCATCTCGAGGCCGGTGCCGCGCTCGCCCCCTTGCGCGACGATGGCGTTCTGATCGTCGGCAGCGGCATGAGCTTTCACAATATGCGCGGCTATGGCGATCCGCGCTTCGGGCCGATCTCCGATCAGTTCGATCAGTGGCTGACCGGTGCGATCGAAAGCGGTCCGGCCGAGCGCCGGGCAGCGCTGCTCCAATGGGATACAGCACCGGCGGCGCGGCTCTCGCATCCGCCGCGCGCAGAAGAACATCTGCTGCCGTTGTTCATCGCGGCCGGTGCCGCCGGCAGCGATCCGGGCCGGCGGGTCTTTTCGGACCGTGTCATGGAGACGACGCTCTCCGCCTTCCGGTTCGGCTGAACGAATGGCCGGCTGGAATTTCGCCAGCGCGCTCGACCTGGCGCTTGGGGGCCACACGCCATGGCTGCTCGCCTATGGATGCCTCGTCGTATTTCTCGCGGCGATCGTGCGCGGCTTTTCCGGGTTCGGTTTTTCGATGCTGGCGATCACCGCGATCTCGCTTCTGATGCCGCCGGCCGCGATCATTCCGGCGATCTTCATGCTCGAGATTGCCGCCAGCCTGCATCTGCTGCCCGCGGTATGGAAACAGGTGCACTGGCGTTCGCTGATCTGGCTGATCGTCGGCTGCGCGATTGCAACGCCGCTTGGTGTGCTCGCGCTGGCGAGCGTTCCGGCGGCGCCGATGAAGATCGCGCTGGCGGTCTTCGTCATCGTCGCGGCGATCGCGTTCGTGCGCGGCTGGCAGCTTGTAACCATGCCCGGTGCGCGCGCGACCTTTACGACCGGGCTCGCGACCGGGCTCGCCAATGGCGGTTTCGGCATGGCGGGTCCGCCCGTTGTCCTGTTCTATTTTGCATCGCCCGCGGGCAATGCGGCGGGGCGCGCCTCGATCATCGCCTTCTTCGTTGCGACCGACCTGATGGGGCTCGGCTATCTCGGCGCGGCCGAACTTGTCACCTGGGACAGTGTGCGGCTTGCGATCTGGTTCGTGATTCCGCTGCTGGTCGGAGTCATGCTCGGCGCGCGCGGCTTTGTCACGATGTCGCCGGCACAGTTTCGTCTGTGGACGCTGCGCATCCTTCTGGCGCTCGGCGTGCTGACACTATTGCGCGGTCTGTGGGAGCTGGTGACCTAGAGGCAAACATGGCAACGGGCGGGCTGCGTTTTGCGCAACCCGCCCGACGCATGTCGTAACGATAATATGTTGTTCTTAGCCTTCGACGACCGTGCCGCCGGCGCCGGTGCAGGCATCCGCACTCTCGGACGAAATCCAGCCCTGGCCCTTGCACGCATTCTGGGTCTTGCATTCGTTGGTGGCCGACGCGCACTCGCTTTGGCCCTTGCAGCTGTTGATGCCGGCGCATTTCACGCCCTCGGCGGCCGCCGGGCTCGGAGCAAAGGTCATGGCGCCGGCCGCGAACATCGTGGCGGCGGCGGCGGCGAGCATGAAACCGGTCGTCTTGCGCATTGCAGTCATGGTGAAGCTCCCTTGGAGAAAGTTGATTGCAGTATTCCCAAGGTTCGCCCGGCCGGGTCTAAAGGTTACGGGCGTAAAGGTTACGGCGGCCGGGAAAGCGGGTTGGACTAGACGGCGGTGCCGGCCGTTTCGCGCGTGGCGGCGCCGCGAACGAAAAATTTCGGCGCGAACAGGCGGGCGAGCCCCAGCATCAGGGCGGCCATGGCCAGGTTCGACATCAGCACCAGCGCCGTCGCGTCGAGATCCTGGTTCATCACAAGCAAGGCGGCACAGGTGAGGGCGGCCACCGCGAGCGCGCCCGTGACGGCGACCGACAGCGGTCGCAGCGGCGCCGCATAACGGAGCATGACGAGCAAGGCGATCTGCAACGGCAGGCCGGTCACCACCAGCGTCATAAAACATTTCGCGGTGGCGCCGGGCATGATCCCGCCGTCCGGCGTCGCGGCGACCCAGGCGGTCAGGCATTGTTGACCGAGCGTCGTCATCCAGAGGATCAGTGTCGGCACCGGCAGCAGGAGCCAGAGGCGTGAGCGGTCGGGCAGGCTGAGAAGGAAGACCGCGATCGCCGCCAGGATGCCGGTTGCTAGCGCAGCGCCAACGGCGATCAGAAAGCCGGGCTCGGCGATCTTTTCGGCGAGATCCGGCCGCAGGCCATGACCGAGGGCGATCAGACCGACGACGATCGCGGCCAGGCCGAGCCACATCGCAGAGCGCATGACCGGACGGCGCAGGCGGCGGACCGGCGCCAGATCGCCGACCAGTGAATCGATGAGTTGCGGCGTGGTTATCACGGTTCTTCGCTCCGGTTCGGCAGCAGTTTTCTCAGCGTCCTGATGCCGCGATGCACCGACACTTTCAGCGCGGCAATCGACATCCCGCTCGCTTCAGCCGCTTCCTTCAGCGACATTTCCTGCAGTTTCAGGAGCGTGACCGCCTCACGCTGTCGCGGTGGCAGGCCGGCGACCGCCACCTGCAGCGCGTGCCGCTCCAAACTATCTACGTAAAGGTTCGCTTCCGGTGCCGGAAAGGTTTCATGCCTTTCTTCGAGCATTACCTCGCGAGCGCGGCTGCGCCCCTGGCGGCGCAGCCGGTCGACCAGGCGCCGGTTGGCGATCGCGACCAGCCACGGGCCGAACGGCCGCGCCGGGTCGTAGGTATGACGGATCTGATGCACGGTCAGCAGGATGTCCTGCACGCCGTCTTCGATATCGCTCGGATCTCGATGCCGGCGCGCGGCAATCGAGCGGAGATAGGGCGTCACCGCTTCGAGCAACTGGCGATAGGCGCGCTCGTCGCCATTCTGGGCCTGCGCCATGAGAAGCGACCAGTCGAGTTCGTAGCGCTCCCGCCGCGCCGCCGCTGCGCCGCTGTCGGGCGCGTCGACGCTGTCAGCCCCACGCGACTGGGCGATCGTTGCGGACGGCGCAGCCCGGCTGCGCGGGTCGGAGGACATGCAATACGCCTTTGGCCTGAACCGGCAGGCAAACGAGGGTCCGGCGGCCGGAGTCTAGAGCGTGCCCTGCGCCGTGCAATCGATTTCGCCTGTGGAAAGATCGGTGAGGGCGGCCCGCCGGACCTGCGTGCCGGACAGTACGAGAAGCCCCGTAACCTTTCCGGGGGCCGCGTCGAACCTCTCGATACAGTCCGCGATCCGGTGCTTTGTGCCCGAAGCGGGCTTGCCGGACACGGCACTTTTGCGCCGCCGGTCGCCATGCCTCCATTGCAGCAACGAAAGAGATCTTTGCATGACATCGAAAACGCTCATCGCCACGGCGATCGCCGCCGCTCTGGCCCTGCCGTTCGCCGCTGGTACGACCGACGCGCTTGCGGCGGACGAGAACGAGAAATGTTACGGCGTGGCCGCTGCCGCCAAGAACGATTGCCAGACTGCAACGTCGTCCTGCGCCGGCACCGCGACCCAGGATCGTCAGGAAGACGCGTGGATCTTCGTTCCGACCGGCACCTGCGAGAAGATCGCGGGCGGCATGGTCAAGGAATCGTAAAAAGGGAGACCGCCGCCGCGCGCGCCTCCAGCGCCGCGCGGCCGGTCGGGGGCACCGATCATGAGCATCCAGGACGAGCGCCTGTCGCCGATGGCGGCTGGCGAAAGCCTGCCGCACCGCGCCATCGCGCTCGCCGAGCGCATTCCGCTCTCGTTGCCGCTTTTGCTGGCGCGCATCGGTGTCGCCGCCGTGTTCTTCCGGTCCGGTCTGACCAAACTCGACAGCTGGTCGACCACCCTCATGCTGTTCGAGGACGAATACGACGTACCGATTCTACCGACAGAGTTGGCAGCGCAGGCCGCCACATTGTTCGAACTCGCCTGTCCCGTGTTGCTCGTCGCGGGGCTGGCCACGCGGCTCGCGGCGCTGCCGCTTCTCGCGATGACGATCGTGATTCAGCTATTCGTCTACCCGACAAGCTGGGTCGATCACACGATGTGGGCGGCACTTCTCGTTCTGCTGATTGCTCGAGGACCCGGCGCGATCTCGATCGATACGCTGATCGCTAGACGGACCCAGCGCAATGCGTGAGTCCGGGATCGATGCCGAGTTGCGATACGCGGGGTTCTAGAGGCATCTCTCGAACGCGTTCGGTTTTGGAGAAGTCGGGCCTGTCGTTCGATTCCCGAAGACGGGGCCGGTGTACCGGCCGTCAGGACAATGCCGGATCGGCCTCCACGCAGCAACCGCCGGCACCGAATTTCATCGGCGTCATCGCAAGCCGGCCATGCCGGAAGCCCCTCACGACAGCGGCGCGCGCGACGCGCGGCGTGGGGCGGATGGAAAGCGTGCCGGTCTGGTTGCTGGAAGCGGGCAGCCACTCGCGGCGGCCCGCCATGCATTCAAAGATTACCATCTGAAATACTCGCGAATCCTGTCCTTCAAGTTGCCGAAGGCCTTTTGCGTTTTGCCTTCGGCCTTCAGGACAGCACCGCTCGCCTGCATCGCAGAGTCGTTCGTAACCTTGCCGGCGGATTCCTTGACGCTTCCGGCGGCCTGTTTCAGCGATCCTTCGATTCGATCCTTGTCCATGATGGTGTCTCCCATCGTGAAGCGGAGTTCGATGCACGCACGCAATCGACGCCGAATTCAGCGCGCGGATTCGGCGGTGTTGCTGATCGCGCGACCGGCTGCGGAAATGTCTTTACCGGCGCCTGCGGTGGTGTTGCACGCGCTGAGGACGGCGCCGCCCGACAGGACGAGCAGGGCGACCAAAATCGTTGCAAGCTTATTGCGCATGAGAGCCTCCATGGCTTCTGTGATTGTGGGCTGGAGCGATGCCGGCAGAAGAAAAGCGGCAATGCCCGAAGACTGCACATGGGAACGGGAGGCCAAATTACAATAGTATCGTGTAATGCAATGCAATAATGACTGTTATTCTGAAATAATCGCCCGAATAACGGTTTTTCAAATTGGTATTGCTCGCCGACACCCTCAGGTACTTGTGTCTCGCGACCGCAGCGATTGCTTCGCGCCCCGGATGAGCAGAAGCACGATCAAGCCGATCAGGATGATAGCGATCCCAGCGGGAAGGAATCCCCAAACGATATCGTGGGGCCAGATCGGCAGCGCGCCGGCGACCAATAGGGCCAGCACAATAATCAGCAAGAGATGCATCAAAAAATCTCCATTCCGGCCTATCGCCCGCCGGTTCGAGGTCGGTGTGAATGTCTGTGCGCCATCAGCCGGCGCCGCGGATACGTGCCGGCAGCACCGCCTTGGTGCAGATTGCCGTCCGGACAAGTCGCCCTGGTCGTTGGCGGGCGGTTCCTTAGCGCGCGTCCGTGCTTTCCTGCGCGGCCCAGGACGCAATCTCCGGGCACTCCTCGGCCATCTGCTCGATGTGCCGCTGAATCGCAAAAATCGAATCGTTGCCACAGGTGATGGCCACTGTCTGACCGGTATTCGTGATGACATGCAGCTCCACGTAACGCCCATCGAGATCGGCAACGAGTTGCATGGCCGCGGCGTTAATCCGGATTCGCCGCGCCGACATATTGATCGGCATGTTTGCCGGATTTTCATCGATCATAAGAAATTCCTTTCTTCGAACGGTGCGTGCTTCGCTTATATCCGCGGCTACGAACGCAGGTCCGGGTCGACAATCTTGACGGTCACGCTGAGCAGCGCATCGCCACGCCACTCGCTCAGACGCCCCAGGCGGTCGGCAAGATCTTCGAGCGTGGCAATTTCCGGAAGTTCGAAGATTGCGGTGCTGGCAGCGAATACGGCGACCACGCGGCTCGCCTGTTGATGTCCAAAATGAATTTGCTGCATGGTTTTTTCCCTCCCTGATTTCCCGTCTTTCAGCCCCACCCGGTGGCACCGGGCCTAGGGGTCCGGATTTCTCCGGTAGGAATAGAGTCGTAATGGGTCGTCGGGGGGCTGGGAGTCTCGCATTGCACAGGAGGCAGCGCGTTGGTCCGCAGATTCGCCGGGGTTTCAGGAAATCTGACGCCAGGCGCAAAATAAAATCCGTCCGACGCGGGGTCAGCGGGGGCTGGAAATCGGTAGGGATCGGGGCGATCGGGCGGTATCTCGCGATCGCGATGGGTTCGGAGCGAAAAACCGCCGTCGCCATCGATGGTGGGCCGGCCTCTCGCGTGGCGGCGACCGGCCCGAACCTGGCTAGTCGTGCACGATCACGTTGAGCAGCGAGGAATGGACCTTGAGGTGGCCGTTATACTCGATGAAGCCGAGCTTGCGGAACTTGTTCATGAAGAAATTGATCCGCGAGCGCGTCGTACCAACGCGCGCCGCCAGCAGCTCCTGATTGACCGGGGGAATGACCAGCTCGAGTTTGCCGTCTTTGCCGAAATGGGCGAGCATCAGGAGCACCCGCGCCAGCCGCTTCTCGCTGGAATTGAACAGATGGTCGACCAGATCGGCCTCGATCTGTGCGTTGTGCAACAGCAGGAATGCCGTGAAAACCTTTGAGAACTCTGGATTGCTATTCAGCTCGCGGATCATCGCTTCCTTTTCGATCCGGACAATGGTGCATTCGTCCAGCGCGGTCGAGGTTGCCAGATGCAAAGGTTGGCCGACGAGGCATCCCTCGCCAAAAAACTCGCCAGCCCCAAGCATGGCGATGACGCCTTCCTTGCCCTGTTCCGATACCAGGGAGATCTGGATCTTGCCCGACTCGATATAGAAGACGGCATCGGCCGGGTCGCCCTGTCGGAATATCGGCTGCCCTCGATCGTACGTCGCAGACCTCCGCCCGGCGCCAACCGTGGAAAGAAACGTCTCGCGATCGAATGTTACGGCTATCCTTTTTGTCTTCGCTCGACTTGTCTTCGCTTCACTTTTTGTCGACCGCTCTGCCGCAATTGGTCCCGCCATTGCACCTCTCCTAGTCGTATGTGAGCTCGGTATATATTGGTAACCGGGTCGCCGATGTCAACCGGCACCTTACGTAAAGACATGGCTCGGCACTGTCACGTTTTGAACA
>JAWXBK010000061.1:0-4895 GCA_034439975.1 Rhodospirillaceae bacterium
GACGCCATGACCTCGAACCCGCTGATGCCGAGACTGAGGCGCAGATCGTTGAGCCCGACATGGATCTCGTCAACCCCGTCGATTGCGACGATATCGTCGATGATCATCGCCGAGCGCGCGGTTTCGACCAGAAGCACCGTTCGGGCCCGACCACCGACCCGGTCGACGAAGGCACGCACATCGTCCGTCGTATCGAAGAACGGCAGCATGATCGCCTTCGCACCCAACGCGATCACGCGGTCGATCTCGGCGCCGAGACCGGGATGGGGCGAATTGATGCGCACGAAAAGCTCGGATTTCACCAGCGCCTGCCCGACACGGGCCAGGTCCGCTTCTTCATGCGTCGATTGCCAGGTATCGAGATTCTGTTGCCGGGCCGCCTTGCCGATCCGCTCGAGATCGGGCCCGATACGGGCGATACCTGCCGCCTCGGCGCGACGCGCAATCGCCGGATCGTTGGTAAACAGCGTCAGCACGAAACGGTCGCCGAGGCCTGCTGCGCTGACGGCGGCCACCGGAAAATCTCAGGCGAAGCGATAGGGAATCTGCGGATGATCGGGCGGCACCCGCCAGTCGTCCGGATCGCCATGTTCGAAAATCATGTCCGTGGCATTGACGAAGCTCGAGACCTCGCCCGACGGGTTCTGTACGCCATGCCAGAGCTTGGGCGGAATGACGACGGCGCGCGGCCGCAACGGCCCGATCGTCAGGGCATTCACCTTGCCGCGCGTCGGCGACCCTTCGCGATCGTCGAACAAGGCGATTCGCAGCACGCCGTTGGTGACGACGAGAACATCGGTCTGCTTTGCGTGGAAGTGCCAGGCGCTTACCACACCAGGCTGCATGACCACATGGACCATCTGGCGGATCGCAACCGGCGGGTCGAACCAGTCGTAGCAATAGAATTCCGTGGTCGTACCGCCGACCCGGGTGAACTGATTGCGAAGCTCGCGAACCTGGACGCCGGCGATCGGGTCGAACAGCAGGTCGCCGCCGGACGAGACCGTCGCGACGTCCTTGACCGCGCCCTCGAGCATTCGCCCCTCCCGCATTCCCCTGCATGCCGCCAACCGGCACAATGCATGGCCACGATACAAGGCGTCGGCCGGGTTTGAAAGGCCGGCCGGCCCCGGGAAACTTATGCAATCCGGCGCGCGCAGTGCCGATGAGGAGCTACGACGATGACCGCCACGACCTGCATCCGCAATGCCGACTGGGCCCTTCTTTACGATGCGAGCACGGGCACGCATCGTTACGAGCGCGGCGGCGATGTCGCCTTTACCGGCGACCGCATCGTCCATGCCGGCGGGCGCTATGGCGGGACGGTCGAGCGCGAGATCGACGGGCGCCGGCTGTTCGTCATGCCGGGTCTCGTCAACATCCACACGCATAGTTCGACCATGCCGCTGTTCAAGGGCATCCGCGAAGACATGGCGAATCCGCGCCTCTATATGAGCGCGCTCTATGACGGCTGGAACCTGTTTGCGACAGAGCCGGAAGACAAGGTCTGGAACTCGCGGTTCGCCTATGCGGAGCTGCTTCGCTCGGGCGTCACCACCGTCGTCGACATGTGCTACCCCTATCCCGGCTGGATTGATGCGCTGGCCGAAAGCGGGCTGCGCGGCTATCTGGCACCGCTTTACGAATCGGCGCGCTGGGGCACCGAGAACGGGCACAGCCTCCATTATCGCTGGAGCGAGGATGGCGGGCGCGGTGCGATGAAAGAGGCGTTCGATCTGATGGCCGAGGCCGAGCGGCATGACAGCCGGCGGCTTGCCGCGCTGGTGGCGCCCATGGCGGTCGATACCTGCACGCCCGAGTTGTTGCGCGAGAGCCATCGCGCCGCCCTCGATGCCGGACGCCGGATCCAGATTCATGCCGGCGAATCGATGATGGAGTTTCTGGAGATCACACGGCGCACCGGCCGCACCCAACTCGAATGGCTCGAGGAACTCGGCGTGCTCGGCCCGGAAACCATCATCGGGCATGGCATCTTTCTCGATCATCATTCATGGCTGCACTGGCATCGACAGGAGGATCGCGACAGGCTCGCGCGCAACGGCACGTCGCTCGCACATTGCCCGGTCGTGTTTGCCCGCTACGGCATTGCGCTGGAAAGTTTCGGCCGCTATAGCGCGGCCGGCGTTTCGATCGGAATCGGAACCGACGCGCATCCGCACAACATGCTCGAGGAGATGCGGCTTGCCTGCATCATGGCGCGGACCGCCGCGGGCAACACCCACGACACGACGACCACGGCAGTCGTGGAGGCCGCAACCTTGGGCGGCGCCCGCGCGCTGGGCCGCGACGATATTGGCCGCATCGCGGTCGGCGCCAAGGCCGATCTGGTGCTCGTCGATCTCGACGACCCGTCGATGATGCCGGCGCACGATCCGCTGAAATGCCTCGTCTTCACTGCGGCCGACCGGGCGGTGCGGGATGTTTTCGTCGACGGACAGCAACGCGTCGTCGACCGGCGGGTGACAACGATCGATCAGGTGTCGGTCGGCCGCGAGGTCGCCGCGAGCCAGGCGCGGGTCCTGCCCAAGGTGGCCGGCCGAGACTATGCCGGTCGGACCGCCAGCGATGTGGCCCCGCCTACCTTCCCGGTGGGCCGCCACGTATGACGCCATTGCATGGCTGACTTCCGGGTCTGCCGTGCCGAAATTACAGCGGATGGTGTAGAATAGATCGTGTCGGAGCCCCATCTTTTCAGTAAGTGGCTTTTCCGGAAGGGATGAACGCTTGACGGGTATCGATGCGAATCTGCTGACCCGGCGAACGCTCCGGCGCCTTGCGACGGAAGCGGACCCCTATGCAACGGGGCGTCGGCATATGTCTCCGACCCAGGCCTTTATCGGCCGGTGGCTGGTGAGCAATCTGATGGGCCTCACGGTCGGCGACTGGGCGATGCTCGCGGTCGAGAACCGGTTCGCCTTCGGCCCGAGCTATTGGTCGCGCGCCGCCGTCGTCACTCTGCTCAGCTTGTTGAATTCGAGTTTTGCGCTCGTGGAACGAGCCACTTATGGCCGTGCGATTGCCGAGACCGAGCCGAAACCTCCTGTGTTCATTCTGGGGCACTGGCGCAGCGGTACGACCCACCTGCACAACCTGATGGCGCTCGATCCGCAATTCGCAGCACCCAATCTGTTCGAGACGATGCTGCCGCACGGGTTCCTGGTGACCGAAGACTGGCAGTCGCCGCTCTGGGCGCGTTTCGTTCCCGAGACCCGGCTGATCGACAACATGCCGCTCGGCACCGACCTTCCGCAGGAAGACGAATTTGCGCTCGCCATACTGACGCGCCTGTCGCCTTACATGGGGCATTCGTTTCCGCAACGCTGGTCGCACTACATGCGCTATCTCGACTTCGCCGATGTCGATGCGGGCGAGCGCAAACGCTGGCAGCGCGAGCTGATGCGCTATGTGCGGCGGCTGAGCCTGCGCCGCGCGGGACGGCAGATCGTGCTGAAATCGCCACCGCACACCGCGCGCATCCCCCTGCTGCTGGACGTCTTTCCCGAAGCGCGGTTCGTGCATATCCATCGCGATCCCTACCGCGTGTTTCAATCGAACCTCCATATGCTGACCGAGGGATTGCCGCTGGCAAAAATGCAGAGCGGCGATCTGCCGGCGCCCGAAGATTTTGTCATCGAGCGTTACAACCGGCTGCACGATGCCTATTTCGCCGCGTGCGACAGCGTACCGAAAGACCGGCTGATCGAGATCGCGTTCAGCGATCTCGAACGCGATCCCGTCGGGACAATGGCCGGCCTCTACCATCGTCTGGGTTTCGAGGGATTCGAGTCATTGCAACCGACGCTCGAATCGCATTGCCACGACCTTCGGAGCTACACGCAGAACCGCTATGCCCCGCTCGAGGCACCGCTGCGCCGGCGGATCGCAGAGGCGTGGCACCGGTCGTTCGAGCATTGGGGTTACGACCCGGCCTGATCGCCGATCACGCCTGGAATAAAATGTTATGTATCATCGAGTTAGCGATCCCGGCCGGGGTTGGCCTCAAAAAATGGCTGATTTCCTTGCAAGACGCGGCGACATTCCTTCTAATTCCTGGCATTCGCGATGGCCGCAGCGGGGGAGAAGGCGACCATGTTGAATGTGGCTCCGGCAATGGGCGCCCTCTATGACGACCGATCCGGCGCATCGCTGATCGAGTATTCGATCCTCATCGGGCTCATCACGGTCACCATTATCGGCCTGGTTTCCGGCATCGGAAGCTGGATGGTGAGCGAATGGCAGGTGCTTACGACGGCGATCGCCCAATAGCCGACGGTCGACCCGACCCTCCGGCGTGACCGTCTGCCCGACACCGCCTTTCCACCTCTTTTCGTCTCCGCTCACTGGACCTGCGTGCCGCGCGGTCGATAGGATCGCCGACCGACGCCGCGGAGCCCGAGATGGCCGACATGTTCCCGCACCTGTTCAAGCCGATCGCGCTCCGACACAAGACGCTGAAGAACCGGATCGTGTTCGGCGCGCACACCGTCAATATGAGTCTCGACGGTACGCCGTCCGATCGTCACTTCGGCTATTACCGCGAGCGCGCCCGCGGCGGTGCTGCGATGATCGTCGTCGAACCGGTTCCCGCCCACCGCACCGGCGTTCTGATTCGCGCGAATTTTCGCACACAGGACGAGAGCACGATCCCCTATTTCCGGCGGATCACCGACGAGTGCCACAGCCACGGCACGGTGATGATTCACCAGATCTATCACGTCGGTCAGCATGGCGATCAGGATCATAGCTGGGAGCCGTACTGGTCGCCCTCGGGTCTGCCGTCGTTTCACGATCAGCATGGCAGCCATGCCATGACCGAAGCCGAGATCGAGGAAATGATCGATTCCTTCGTGACGCAGGCGCTGCTCGAGCAGCGC
>JAWXBK010000062.1:0-28482 GCA_034439975.1 Rhodospirillaceae bacterium
CGCCGGTCGCCGCGCAAAGAGACCGAGCCGGTTGTCGCCGGTATGGCCGCCGAGATCGACCAGCAGATCGATGCCGTCCTCGCGCACCAGGGCGGCGGCCGCATCGTCGTCCAGCCGCGCGATATCGCGCCAGCGATCGGCCCGCGCGATGAAGCCATCGGTCATCGCATCGTGCCGCTTCTGGTTCGCATAGCAGACGATCTCGAATCGTTCGCGGTCATGCGCCTCGATCACGGGCAACAGAAAATACGCGCAGGAATGTTCGCGGAAATCGGCCGACACATAGCCGATGCGAATCTTTCCGTCGATCGCCGCACGCCGCACCGGGCGCGGCGGCAGATTCGCGTTGATCGGCGCCATCAGCCGGCGATGTTCGGCAAAGAGATCGGCCGGTGAAATCTTGTCGCTGTAATTGAGCGCCATCAGATAGGTCGAGCGGAAGGCGAGCGTCGCCGGGTCGCGTTCGATCGCGGTGCGAAACCCGTCCAGCGCGCGATCAAGCCGGCAGAGCCGGAGATGGCCGAGCCCGAGCGCGTGATGCAGCGCCGCATTGTCGAGCCCCTGTTCGCGCGCGAACTCGAGATGCGCGATGCCGCGTTCGGTCTCGCGCCGCTCGACCAGAAGCGCGCCGAGGCGGAAATGCGCTTCGCGATTGTCGGGCGCACGTTCGACGGCGCTGTTGAAGCAATCGATCGCATCCTCGATTCGATCGATGCCGGCGAGCGCCTGGCCGATCCGGATCATCGATGCCGCATCGCCACGTCCCGCCATTTTCGCCGCGAGAATATGTTGCGCCGCCTTGTCGGCATCGCCGCGCTTGCCATGCCATTGGCCGAGATTGAACGCGGCCCGCTCGTGCCGGGGGGCCGCCGCCAGCGCCCGTTCATAAAGCGCGCGCGCCTCCTCGCCCTGCCCGGCTTGCTCCAGCAGTCCGCCGAGATTGTTGAGCGCATCGGCATGGCCCGGCGCATCGTTCAGCAGACGGCGGTAGCTTGCCTTGGCGGCTTCGCCGTCGCCGAGCCGATCGCAGGCCATCGCATGGCCGTAGAGGTAACCCGGCCGCGGACCGCCGGCGTCGATCGCCGCTTCATAGGCGCGGCGGGCACCCGACGCATCGCCGCCTTCGAGTAACAACCCGCCGAGATTGGCTTGCGCCGGTGCGAAACGCGGCTGGCGCGCCAGTGCCGCGCGATAACTGGCGACCGCGCCGTCGCGATCGCCGGTCTCACGCTGCGCATTGCCGAGATTGAAATAGGCCTCGGCATAAGCGGGATCGGCCTCTATCGCGCGCCGGTAATGATCGAGCGCGGAACCGAGATCGCCGCCGGCCTTGAGTGCGTTGCCGAGATTGGCGAGCGTGCGGGCATCGTTCGGCCGCAAGGAGAGCGCACGGCGAAACTCGTCGCCGGCCGGTGCCGCGCGACCCAGCGCCAGCAGCACGATGCCGCGATGATTGCGGATGTCGGCATCGTTCGAATCGAGCGCGACCGCGCGATCGAGCGTCGCCAGTGCCTCGTCGGGACGGCCCCCCTGATAGAGCGCGAGGCCCAGCATGTTGTGCACCGCGGCCAGGGTCGGCCAGCGCCGCAGGATGTCGCGATAGGCGGCAAGCGCCGGCTCGATCTGGCCGGCGCGATGCTGCGCCACGGCCCGCTCCATGGCGGCTTTCGCACCCTCGGGCGGCGGCGGCAACACCGTCGGCGCGGCGCCGGGCCGGCCGCTACCCGGACTAAGTTCGGGCGAACCGGGCTTCGGGGAACCGCGATGGTCTGGTTTACGCGTCATGCTCGAAAGGCGTTGCCCGAAAGGCGTTGCGATGGTTCCGATGCGGCTCGCCATGCGGCGCCGATCGGGGTCGAAATTGGGCGAGCGGTCGGGCTATTGTCAAACGACCGCAGCGCGTACGGAGCACGACCCGCGCCGCCGCGCTCGTTTCTTCCCGCCGCCCGAACCCTCTCCGCCCAAGATCGCATCGAAGGATCGCATCGAAGATGACCAAGATCGTCTGGATCGCTTCCTACCCGCGCTCGGGTAATACCTGGATGCGCTTTCTCGTCGCGCATCTGTTGCACCGGCGGATCGAGAACAGCGCGCAGCTCGGCTTCGCCGTCCCCGACATTCACCGTTTCGTCACCGGACAGCATCTGCTCGGACCGGCGCAGAGTTTCATCAAGACACATTGGCGCTGGCAGGACGAGTTTCCGCTGCGCGAGAACACCGAACGCGTGATCTATCTGATCCGCGATCCGCTCGCGGTCATGGAATCCTCGATCAGTTTTGCCTTGCGCAGCGCAACCGCGACGGCCGGCGAGAACAGGGCGCCCGATATCGAGCGGCATACGCGGGCGCTTGCCGATCAGTTCATCGACCAGTTCGGTCTCGCCGACTGGTCGCGCGCGGGATTCGGCAACTGGGAAGAGAACGCCGCGAGCTGGATCGAAACCGAACTGCCGTTTCCCCGTCTCGTCGTTCGCTTCGAGGATCTGCGCGCCGATCCGGTCGCAACCTTGCGCGCGATCGCGTCCTTCGCCGGGATCGAGGTCGGGCCGGCTCGGCTCGAAACCGCGGTGCGCCGTTCCTCGCTCGAGCGGCTCTCCGTCATCGAGGAGAACGAGGCGCGCGCCGGCATGCCGGGATTGTTCGCGGCCGACCGCAGCGCGGGGGCGAACGAAGCCGGCTTTCATTTCATCGGCGGTGCGCGCAAGCCCGTGCCGCTGACCGACGACGAGCGCGCCCGGGCGCAGGCGCGCTTCGCGCCGGCCATGCGACGCTTCGGATACGCCTAGAGCTCGCGCAGCGCCGCCGCCGTGTTTACGCCGGCAACGGCAGATAGCCAAAACGCTGCATCTGTTCGCGATTCGCCTCGACGATGCGATCGACCTGAGCGGGCGACAGAATCTCGCGCCACTGGCCGACCTCGCCCTTGCGGAAGAATTTCTCCGTCTTGTCGCTGCGCTCCTGAAACCCGTCTTTGTCTTCCTGCTTGCGCAATTCGTCGAACGAGCTGTTGTGCAGCGCGCGCGTGAGCCGCTCGCGCGAGGGCCTGAGACCGAGAAAGGCGGCGGCCGCACCGAACGTCTCGAGCGGATGTTCGGCCATGTCTTCGTAGCGCATGACATGCAGCGCCGGATGCGGCGTCGCGGTCCAGCTCTTCACGTTCTCCGACCAGGAGCCGAAGATCTGGTACACATGCAGATTCGAGTTGGGCATCATCTGCCCCGGCAGGTTGAGCGCCTCGATCGCGGTGTCGAGATCGAGGCCGTAATGATGACTGTAAGAGATCACCACATCGAGCGGATTGCGCAGCACATAGACGGCGCCCGCCGTGTGCGCCATCGTGATCATCTCGCTACCGCGATCGCTGACCAGCGCGTTGTGCGTCTTGACGAAGACCGTGTCGGGATGGACGCGCGTCAGTGCCTCGTGCACCTGCGGGCGCAGCGTCGCCACTTCCTCCATCGTCATCTCGATCACGGGCTTGCGACTGAAGGTCTGGTACCAGGCGCCGACATAGTCGGCCGAGCAGAACTCGTTCAGCTTGTTGATGTTGTAGGGCTCGTTCGGATCGCGGAACAGATTATGCAGAAACACCCGGAGCCAGGTGTTGCCCGATTTCGGATAGGAGGCGAGCCAAAGAATTTTGCCCATCGACCTGACGATCCCTGCGCGTGATGACACCGACAACCCGGATTTCCGTGCGCCGGATTTCCGTGCCGCCCGATTTCCGTGCCGCCCGATTTCCGTATCGGGCCGGCGGATGCGACAAACCCGTCGCGCGACACGGGCCGCTACATAGGGCATAAGGTCGTCGAACGAAACCCCGGACCGGCGATCCCGGGTGGAAGGAAACGAATCGACCCCCGGTACGGCTTGCGGCACTCTCTCGCCGCGGACCCGAATTAAGGCAATGTCCGCCACATCCCGCGCCTTGACCCGGGTTGCGGGGGCACACTAGATTTCCGCGAAACTTCAAAAGCTTGGAGTATGTATCCGATGCGGATGCGAGGCGTTCCCGGCATCGCGACGAAGCTCTCTCTGGTGAGCCTTCTGATCGCGTCCTTCACGCTCGGCGCTTGCGCCTGGGGCGACCCCGATTCGCAATATCCCGGGATTCGCCCCCAGGGCCAGTACAAGCCGGCTTACGGCGATCCCGGATCGGTGTTCGGCGAAGGCGGTCTCCAGCTTGGCGGCACGGAACGCGACGATGGCGCCGACGGTGCCGGCCTCGGCGTCAACAGCTTCCTGTGGCGCGCCACGCTCGACACCATCTCGTTCATGCCGCTGGTCTCGGCCGATCCGTTCGGCGGCGTCATCATCACCGACTGGTACACGCCGCCGCAGACGCCGGGCGAACGGTTCAAGGTGAACGTCTATATTCTCGGCCGCGCGTTGCGGGCCGACGGCGTTCGCGCCGCCGTGTTCCGACAGCAGCAGGCGGCGAGCGGCTGGGTCGATGCGCCGGTCACGCCGAACACGGCGACCGACCTCGAGAACGCCATCCTGACCCGCGCGCGCCAGCTTCGCATCGCCCAGCTCGGCGAATAGCGGCACCGCCGCATGGCAAGGCGGGCGATGTGAGCGACGCCGATCAGGGACAATCCGGGCTTCGCCTCAAAGCCGAGCCGTCGTTCAAGGTGCCGCCCGAAGCATTGGCGCTCGGCGATCGCGCGCCGAATTTTGTGCTGCCGGATGCGAAGGGCGAGTTCCGCTCCTTCTACGACCGGGTCCGAGGCCGACCGCTCGCGCTTTTGATTCTGCCCGCGGGATCCGACCGCACGCTGCTGGACCGCTTCGCCGCCGCCAACGATTCCTTCGCGGCGCAGGGCTGCGACATCATGGCAATCCTGGTCGGCGACACCGCCCACGCTTCGGAAGCGTCGACCCGACTCGCGCATCCCTTTCCGATTCTGGCCGACCCGAAAGGGGCGATCGCACGCGGGTTTGCGGCCGGTGCGCGGGTCAATCCGGAGTTCCCGGTCTGCTTCCTGCTCGATCCCAACCAGCGCCTCGTCAACCGGCGCAGCGAGGCGATCGTGCCGACCGCCGTGGAAGCATCGCGGCTCGGTGTGCTGTCGCTGGAAGAATGGGCGCTCGCCGGTCTCGCCGATCCGGCGCCCGTTGCCGCGCAGACGCTCGTCACCGCCGCACCGGTGCTGCTGCTGCCGAACGTGCTCGAGCGTTTCACCTGCGATGCGCTGATCGATCGCTGGACACGCGCCGGCCACGAAGAAGGCAGCGTCGATTCGATCGTCGACGGCCAGGAAGTGACGCGCGTACATCCGGCGATGAAGCGCCGGCTCGATCATGCAATCCAGGATCCGATCGTACTGAAGGCGCTGGTCGCGACCGTCGGACGGCGCATCGCGCCGGAACTGGTCAAGGCGTTCCATTTCGATACGTTCCGTTTCGATCGCTTCGTGATCGCCTGTTACGATTCCGAACGCGGCGATTACTTCCGGGCGCATCGCGACAACACCAGCGGCAGCAACGCCGAGCGCCGCTTCGCCGTGACGCTCAATCTCAATGCCGGCGAATATGAAGGCGGCGAACTGGTTTTTCCGGAGTATGGCCCGCACCGTTACGCGCCACCGGCCGGTGGCGCGGTCGTGTTCTCCTGTTCGCTGCTGCACGAGGCGCTGCCGGTTACCAAAGGGCGGCGCTTCACATTGCTGACCTTCCTGCGCGCGACGCAGCCCGCAGCGGACGCGCAAACCGCCACATCGCCGCAGACACCGCCCGGCGCCGCCAATCGTCCGGCCCCCGGACAATCGAACCCGGTTTCGGGCGGTTTCTGGCCCGGTGCGCCGATTTCCGCCGCCTCCGGCCAGCCGGCCGCGCCCGGTTTCAATCCGGGCGGCGGGTTCAATCCCGGCGGCCCCGCGAAACCGCCCCGCAGCGGCGACTGACCCTGCCGACATCGCGCTGGCGCACCGCGTCGGCGCCCTGAATCGCGGCATGGAATCGGGCGCGCCACGAGGCTTGGCAGCGCTCGGGGGCTCCGCTAAAGCTAGCCACGCTCCGCTTCATTCCTGCGCTCGAGGACCGGCCCGTTGGCGACATCCCGCTATAATTTCCGCGAAACCGAGGCGAAGTGGCAGCGCGTCTGGGACGAGCGCGGCGCCTTCCGCGCCGAGACCGATCCCGCGCGTCCGAAATATTATGTGCTCGAGATGTTTCCCTATCCCTCGGGCCGCATTCATATGGGCCATGTGCGCAACTACACGCTCGGCGACGTGATCGCCCGCGCGCGCCGCGCCCAGGGTTTCAATGTCATGCATCCGATGGGCTGGGATGCGTTCGGCCTGCCGGCCGAGAACGCGGCGATCGCATCGAAGGTGCATCCCGCCACCTGGACCTACCAGAACATCGCGACGATGCGCGACCAGTTGAAGTCGATGGGCCTGTCGCTCGACTGGAGTCGCGAGATCGCGACCTGCCACCCGGATTATTACCGGCACGAGCAGCGCATGTTTCTCGAGATGCTGGAACAGGGTCTCGTCTATCGCAAGGAGAGCTGGGTCAACTGGGATCCGGTCGACCAGACCGTGCTGGCGAACGAACAGGTGATCGACGGCCGCGGCTGGCGCTCCGATGCGCCGGTCGAACGGCGCAAGCTCGCGCAATGGTTTTTCAAGATCACCGATTATGCCGAGGATCTGCTGCAATCGCTGGAGAACGATCTCGAGCGCTGGCCGGCGAAGGTCCGGCTGATGCAGGAGAACTGGATCGGCAAGTCGCGCGGCGCCTGGATCGATTTCGCGCTCGCCGGCCCCGGCGGTGCGTGCAACGACAAACTGCGCGTCTTCACCACGCGGCCCGATACGCTCGACGGCGCGTCATTCCTCGCGCTGTCGCCGCATCATCCCCTCGCGACCGAACTCGCCGCCTCCGATCCGGCGCTCAAGGCCTTCATCGCCGAATGCGATCGCGTCGGCACGTCCGAAGCGGCAATCGAGCTGGCGGAGAAGAAGGGCTATCGCACCACGTTGGCCGGCCGGCATCCCTATCTGCCGACGGCGCTACCCGTGTTCGTCGCGAACTTCGTGCTGATGGATTACGGCACCGGTGCGATCTTCGGCGTACCGTCGGGCGATCAGCGCGATCTCGATTTCGCGCGCAAATACGATCTGCCGGTGATCGAAACCTATCGGCCGCTCGATGCGCGCGATCCGACGCCGGACGAGATCGAACGCTACAAGGCGAAGTTCGACGAGAACCCGGTTGTTTCGGTCGCCAATGGCATGAAGCGCGAGAGCCTGTTCCACATCGCGCGCACCGCCTATGTCGATAAATCGGATACGCAGAAGGTGCGCTACACCGCCGCCGGCTTCATGCAGGAGCGCGAGGCGACGCCGATCGTCGCGATCGAGAAGGCGATCGAATGGCTCGAAAAGAACGGTCACGGCTCGGGCACGATCCAGTACCGGCTGCGCGACTGGGGCGTCTCGCGGCAGCGTTACTGGGGCTGTCCGATCCCGGTCATCCATTGCGAGACATGCGGCATCGTGCCGGTGCCGATGGACCAGCTTCCGGTCGAACTGCCGGAGGATGTGACATTCGAGAAGCCCGGCAATCCGCTCGATCATCATCCGACCTGGAAACATGTCGCCTGCCCGAATTGCGGCGGCAACGCGCGGCGCGAGACCGACACGTTCGACACGTTCATGGAATCGTCATGGTACTTCGCGCGCTTCTGTTCGCCGCGGGCGAAGACGCCCACCGTGCGCGCCGAGGTCGATTACTGGCTGCTGGTCGATCAATATGTCGGCGGCGTCGAACATGCCGTGCTGCATCTGCTCTATGCGCGCTTCTATACCCGCGCCATGCGCAACGGCGGCCATGTCGCGGTCGACGAACCGTTTGCCGGCCTGTTCACCCAGGGCATGGTCTGCCACGAGACCTATCGCGATTCCGACGGCAACTGGCTCTTCCCGCAGGATGTCGAACGCGACGGCGCGCAGGCAGTCACCATCGACGGAAACAGGCCGGTCGAAATCGGCCGTTCCGAAAAGATGTCGAAGTCGCGCAAGAACGTGGTCGACCCGGCCAACATCATCGAAGTCTACGGCGCCGACACCGCGCGCTGGTTCATGCTTTCCGACAGCCCGCCCGAGCGCGATCTGGAATGGACCGAATCGGGCGTCGAAGGCGCGTGGCGTTTCCTGCAGCGCGTCTGGCGCCTGGTCGACGACGCGGCCGATGCGCTGCCTGCCGTGGGCACCGCGATGCCGGCCGATCTATCGCCCGCCGCGACCGAGTTGCGCCGCGCCACGCACAAGACGATCAAGGGCGTGAGCGAGGATATCGCGCGTTTTCATTTCAACAAGGCGGTCGCGCGCATCCACGAGCTGGTCAACCGGCTGCAGGCGGAAAACTCCAGCGACGCCGGCATTCATCATGCGCGGCGCGAGGCGCTCGAAAGTCTGGCGCTGCTGGTGCAGCCAATGGTGCCGCATCTCGCCGAAGAACTCTGGACCCGGCTCGGCCACAAGACATTATTGGCCGCCGACGTCGCCTGGCCGGCGGCCGATGCCGCGCTTACCATCGACGAGGCGGTGACGATCGCGGTTCAGGTCAACGGCAAATTGCGCGCGACCATCGAACTGCCGCGCGACACCGCGAGCAACGACGCGGAGGCGGCGGCGCTCGCCGATCCCGCGGTTCAACGCGCCATGGAAGGAAAGGCGGCACGCAAGGTGATCGTCGTGCCGAACCGGATCGTCAATGTCGTGGTCTAGACGCACATTCCTCGCGCGCGCCGCATCGTTCGCCGCGCTCGCCACCCTGCTGCCGCTCGCCGGCTGCGGCTTCAAGCCGCTGTACGGCTATCAGGACGATCCGACCGGCGGTCCGCCCGCGCGGCTCGCCGAGGTCAAGATCATCCCCATCGCCGAGCGTTCCGGCCAGCTCCTCTATATTGACCTGCGCGAGCGCATCAATCCGCTCGGCGTGCCCGACGATCCGCGCTGGGTGCTCGACATCGATCTGATCGAACGGCTGGAGAATCTGCTGATCGCGCGCGACGAAACGGCGACGCGTACCAACGTGCTGCTGCGCGCCGAGTTCACGCTGACGCGCCTGGTCGACAATGCGATCGTGCTGAACGGCGCCTCGCAGGTGAGCGTCGGCTACAACATCCTCGACAACCAGTTCGCCACAATCACCTCGGAACAGGACGCGCGCGCCCGCGGCGTGACGCAGATCGGCAGCGACATCGCCACGCGCCTTGCGGTCTATATGTCGGACCAGCAGCCGACCGCAGTGCCGTGACGATTCATTCGGCGACATACGGCGGCGTGACGCGACCTGTGCCATGAAGATCGGAAACAAATCGGTCGAAGGGTTCATCGCCCGTCCCGATCCGGCCGTCGTCGCCGTCGTGATCTACGGACCGGACGAGGGGCTGGTGCGCGAGCGTGTCGACCGGCTGGTGACGCTGATTGCCGGCGATTCCAAGGATCCCTTCCGCGTCGCGGAGCTGCCGGGCAGCGCGATCGAAGCCGATCCGGCGCGGCTCGCCGACGAGGCCGACCAGCTTTCGATGACCGGTGGACGGCGCGTCGTGAAACTGCGCGAGGCCGGCGACGGCGTCGCGAAAGCGTTGCTTGCCTGGCTCGATGGCGGCGCACCCGCCGGTAAGGGAAAGACCGAGAGCGGGGGATTCGTCGTGATCGAGGCAGGCGATCTGAACCCGCGCTCTGGCCTGCGCAAGATCGCCGAAGGCCATCCACGCGCCGCCGCATTGCCCTGCTATCGCGACGAGATCGCCGGCCTGCAGAAACTCGCGCGCGACAAACTGAAGGTCGACGGTCTCGATATCGCGGCCGACGCGCTGCAATGGCTTGCGACCCATCTCGGCTCGGATCGCGCGATCACGATGGCCGAACTCGAGAAACTGTCGCTCTACAAACTCGGCGGCCAAGGGGGAGAACAGGCCAGCGGGACAAGGGTCGAGCTGGCCGACGTACGCGCGGTGGTCGGCGATTCCGCCGACCTCGCGCTCGACGATCTGGTGCTGGCACTCGGCGATGGCGACCTGCCGGGTCTCGAACGCGCGATCTCGCGCAGCTTCGCCGAGGGCGCGAACCCGATCACCATCCTGCGCGCCTGCGGCCGACATTTCCTGCGTCTGCAACTGGTGCAGGGGATCGCAAAGGACAGCAATGTCGAAACCGGTCTGCGCAGTTTGCGCCCGCCGCTTTTCTTCAAGACCGCCGACCGGTTCCGCGCGCAGCTTGGGCGCTGGCGTGAACCGTTACTGGCCGACGCGCTTTCGCGCATCGTTGCGGCCGAGCGCGACTGCAAGCGCACCGGATTTCCAGCACAAACGATCTGCCATCGCGCGCTGATCGATATCGCTTCGCTGGTCCGGGTCGCCACGCGCAAGGCGGGATAGGCATCGGGACGCTCTCGACTTCGCACCCTCTCCCTTGTTCGCACCGAAGCGCATAGAATGCGGGATCACCAGCGGGCCCGTGTGATCATTCTGTTATGATCGTCTACATCACCACGCGATACGGTCGCCGCGCGATTGCGGAATCGCTACCGCATCTGCCGGACGCTCTGTGCCGCCGCTTCAGGCTTACTACCTATGGCGAACTTCAGCGTCGAACCTGGCTGCCGCTTGCGACATACATCTTCGCCGATATCGACCGCATGACGCCGAGCGCGGCCGAGCGCGCGGCCGCCATCTGGGAATCGCTCGCTTCATCTGGCGAGCCGGTTCGCCTCCTCAACCATCCGACCCGCTCGCTGACCCGCACCAGACTGTTGCAGACCCTGTTCCGCGCCGGGATCAACGATTTCAACGTGCATCGCGCCGATGCGCCGGGCGAGGCGATCCGCTATCCGGTCTTTCTGCACGGGGCCGACGATCACAACGGCGCACGCAGCGATCTCATTCACGATGCGGCGACTTTGGAATCCGAGCTGCGTCGCGTCGAGGCACCGGGCCTGCCGCGCAGTCAGTGCCTGGTCGTCGAGTTCTGCGACACGATCGATCCGGGCGGCATATATCGCAAGTACGACGCATTTATCGCCGGCGATCGGATCCTGCCGACCGACATGTATCATTCCAGCCGCTGGATGCTGAAATGGGAGAACAGCGGTGTCTTTGACGCGACGCCGATCGGCGAGGAAGCGCTCACCGAAGCGGAGCTCGGTTACATCCACGACTTTGCGGATCACGACCGGCTGCGCGAGGTCGCGGCGCTGGCGCGGATCGACTATGGACGGATCGACTTTGCCCGGCGCAACGGCCGAATCCAGATCTGGGAAATCAACACCAATCCCGATCTGGCATTGGGCGCGATGATGCAGCCCGACTATCGCCGGACGGCCTATGCCCGCCAAGTGCTGCCGACGGTGCTGGAGAAGGTGTTTGCAATGCTCGCATCGCTCGACTGCGACGGCGATCCGGCGATCCGCATTCCGGTCGCGCCGCGATGATCGTCTACGTCACGACGCGCTGGGGTCGGCGCAGCCTGGTCTATTCGTTGCCGCTTATGCCGCCCGATCTGCGCCGGCGATTCCGCCACGCGACCTATGAAGGTCTGTGGCGCAGGCGCTCGCTGCCGGTCGCCTCGTACATCTTCGCCGATATCGAACGGCTGGCACCGCCGGCGGTGGCGCGCGCCGCCGCCATCTGGGAGACGCTGGCCGCCTCGAACCTGCCGGTACGGCTGTTCAATCATCCGGCTCGCGTGCTGACGCGGTATCGGCTGTTGAAGGCGCTCCATCGCGACGGCATCAACGATTTCGACATTCACCGCGCCGACGGACCGTTCGGCGCGATCCGCTATCCGGTTTTCCTGCGCCATATCGACGATCACAAGGGCGCGCGATCGGGTCTGATCGGCGACCCGGCGGCGCTGGAAGCGGGGCTGCGCCAGCTCGAGGCCGAGGGGCTGCCGCGCCATCTCCTGCTGATCGTCGAGTTCTGCGACACCGCCGATGCGAACGGCATCTATCGGAAGTACGACGCCTTCGTCGCTGGCGAGCGCATCGTGCCGTTCGACATCGATCGATCCAGCCACTGGATGGTGAAGTGGGAGAATGCCGGCCGGTTCGAGGGTCGGCGGCCCGACGAAGGGGCGATGATCGACGAATCGCTCGCCTTCCTGCACGGCTTCGGACAACAGGATCGGCTGCGCGCGATCGCGAAGTTGGCGGGGGTGGATTTCGGGCGGATCGATTTCGCGTTGCACGGCGACCGGATCCAGATCTGGGAGATCAATACCAACCCCGATCCTGCTTTGCCGCAGCTGCTCGCCCCGGACCATCGCGCCGGCCTTTATGGCCAACGCGTTCTGCCCGTCGCCCTCGACAGGCTGTTCGACATGTTCCGCTCGCTCGACTGCGCGCGGCATGCCGGCATCCACATCAACTTGCCGGCCGACGCCGCCCGGTGACGCGGGGCCGCCGCCCGCCGGGGAACGCCCGAATTTTCATGTAAGGCCAACCACAGAGGCACAGAGCAGAAGGGGGATCTGTTCCTCTCTCGCATCTCGGGGTCGCTTTTTCCAGAGCCAACCCTTCCTTCTATCCTGCTATTCGCATAGAATACATATAATATGAATTTTATGGGAATAAGCCTATGACGACTGTCACCTCGGCGGAACTCCAGAGAAAGCTTGGCGAAATCCAGGATCGCGCGCTGCGCGAGCCGGTCACCGTGACCCATCACGGCAGGCCGCGGCTGGTGATCCTCTCGGCCGACGAGTATCGCCGGCTGCGCCGCCGCGACCGCCAGGCGCTGCCGACCGACGCGCTGTCGCCGGTCGATCTTGCCGCGATCGCCCGGGCCGAGGCGCCGGCAAGCCACGCGCCGCTCGATCGCGAACTCGACCCGGCCTGACCGCAACCGTCCGGCTCCCGTCATGGCACTGCCCAAACCGCATCCCGGCCTGGTCATCGCCTACGACTACCAATGGTGCCAACCGGGACACGCCGCGCAGCCGCCCGCCGCCCTGGTCCTCGCGGTCGCCGACCAGGCGGGCGAACGGCTCGTCACCGCGGCGCCCATTACGACCGATTCGCCGGCCGATCCGCGCGATGCGATCGAACTGCCGCGCGCGACATGCCGGCGTCTCGGGCTCGGCGTCGGTCTGAAGGGCGCGCTCGGGGACAGCGACACGGCGAGCGACGCGCGCTGCTTCGTCATCGTCAGCGAGGTCAATCGCTTCGTCTGGCCCGGTCCCGATCTGCGGCCGGTAGCGACGCGCAGTGCGAGCGCGTTCGTCTACGGCGTGCTGCCGCCGCGTCTCTTCAAACGCATCACTGCGCAACTGATCGGCCGCTGGCACGCACGCGATCCGGAATGACGCGGCGCACCATCGCGCACCACGGCAATGCGCCGTCAGGCTGGCGTTCAACGTCTCTTCTGTCTCTGTGTCTCTGTAGTTTTATTTTCATCCACCGCCGCGCCGCGCGCTGAAGTACCGATTCTGTTATCGCTGTCGTCATAATCGCGCCGCGAATCGGGGGATACGCGATGCTCGAAAGCCTGATCGGAGAGGGAATCGGCGCACTCATACTGGCCGCGATCGCGGGCCTCGCGGGCTCGATCCGATTACCGCGAATGCAACCAACCGCATTCCGGTGTTGATCGGCGGCCTTTCGGCGTCAGCGAGTTTTCACCGCCGCAAGGTCATGCCCTGGGGTCTCGCGCTCAAGGTGAGCGCGCCGGTGACGCTCGGTGCGATCGGCGCAAATGGATCTTCCGGCTGCTGGTGTTCGTGATCCTCGGCGAGCTGGTCCATCTCGCGATCCACTACGTGCACGAGACCGTCTGAGCGGGTATCTACGCCGCCAGCGAAGCGTCGAGCGCGCGGCGCACCGCAGCGGCGAGTTCGGCGCGGCGATAGGGTTTGCGCAGCAGCGGTGTATCGAGCATCAGCCCGCTATGCTCGAGCACCTCCTGCTCGCCCGAACCCGATATCAGCAAAATCTTGACCTCGGGCCGTAGCTGCCGCGCCGCCGCCGCGAGCTGCGCGCCGCTCATGCCGCCCGGAATCATGACATCGCTCAGCAACAGCTCGATATCCGGCCGCTGCTGCAACAGCGCGAGCGCATCATGGCCGCGCTCCGCCTCGATCACCTGATACCCGAGACCGCGCAACTGCGCGACCGCGAGCGTGCGCACCGTCGGGTCGTTCTCGACCACAAGCACCGCTTCGTTGCCGCGTGACGTGACATCGAACTGTGCCGGCGCGCTGTCGATGGCGCCGACATGCCGCCGCAGATAGATCCGGAAGGTGGTACCCTCGCCCGGTTTGGATTCGATATCGATATGCCCGCCCGACTGCGTGACAAACCCGTAGGTCATCGCCAGCCCGAGGCCGGTGCCTTTGCCCGCTTCCTTCGTCGTGAAGAACGGCTCGAACACCCGCGTCGCGGTTTCCGGTTCCATACCGACGCCGGTGTCTGAAACTTCGATGCGCACATAATCGCCCGGCTCGATCCCGGTCATCGCCCGGGCGCGCGCCGTATCGATCGATTCGTTGGCGGCACGGATCGTGACGACGCCGCCTTGGGGCATCGCGTCGCGCGCATTGATCGCGAGATTGATCAGGCTGGTTTCGAGTTGTGCCGTATCGGCGGCAATCGGCCAGAAATCCGGCGCGACATCGGTCTCGATCGCGACCGAACCGCCGATCGTGGGGCGCAGCAGGGCCACGACCTCGTCGATCAGGTTCCGGAAATCGATACGGTCGGTGCGCAGAGGCTGATGCCGCGCAAAGGTCAGAAGGCGGCGCGTCATGTCGGCGGCGCGCTGGCCGGCCTGCAGGATGCTTTCGACCTGGCCGCGGCGCGCCGGATCGTCCGGCATCGAATCGGCCAGCGCCTCGGCCTGCCCGAGAATGACCATCAGCAGGTTGTTGAAGTCGTGCGCAACGCCGCCGGTCAGACGTCCGATGGCTTCGAGCTTCTGCGCCTGAAGCAGATCGGCTTCGCGCTTTCGGAACTCGGTGATGTCTTCGGCAATGCCGATGATCCGGTGGACCTCGCCCCGATCGTTGCGGATTGGCGACGCGCGATCCCAGATCCAGCGCACCGTGCCGTCCGGGCGAACGATGCGATACTGCACGTCATATTCGTCGTGCGCCTGGTTCATGACTCTCGCTTCGACCCAGGGTCGGTCCTCGGGATGAACCGCTTCGATGAACTCTCGCGCATTTTCGTACAGCGACTCGACCGGCCGGCCCCAGACTTTTTCGTAGGCCGGGCTGACATACTCCATCCGCGATTTCTCGGGATCGCTGACCCAGATCACCTCGCGAAGATTCTCGGTTATCTGGCGCAGCCGTTCCTCGCTCTCGCGGATCGCGTCCTCGTAGCGCTCGATCGACGTCGTGTCCCGCACGATGCTCAGCGCATACTCGTTGCCGTGTCGATCGCGGAAGCGCGACAGCAGATGTTGCGTCGGAAACGTTTCGCCGTTCTTCCGTCGCAGCACGAAGTTGCCGCGATAGGCGCCGCCCGCCGCCGGCACCTCGCCGACATTGTCGGTGAAGATGCGCTCATGCTCGTCGTCGACATGCAGCATCCCGGCCGGTCGGCCGAACAACTCCCTGGCCGGATAGCCGAACATTTTTTCGGCGGCCGGGTTGGCATAGAGGATGGTGCGCGCCGGCATCTGCAGCACCAGAACGGCATCGCCGAGATTCTGGACCAGTTCGCGATAGGTTGCCTCGCCGAGCAACCGGCTGCGATATCGGCGATAGAGGATGAACCAGAGACCCAGCGACGTGACGATTACGAAACCGAGACCCTTCAGGATCTCGAACCGTGCGATCTGGTTCCCGAAGGTGAACAGCTCGCCGAGCAGATAGCTCGAGGCGACGATGTAGGCGGTGGCGACCGCGGCATAGATGACCGGGATCGTGAGGTGGCTTGGCGGCCGGTTGGCGGGTGCGATGTGTTTCGGCATCGGGCTCCGATCGATGGCCAGTGCGGGCAGAGGGGCGCTCGAGTGGTTGAGTGCCCGTCGCGCCGGGCGGGCGTACATGGCCCCTTATGCAAAAGCAGTGTCGGTCGGTCGTGCCGCGGGTGCAATGCCTGTCCGGCTTCGCCTTCGGGCGGACGAACCAGGCGGGTTCAACGGGGTCGTCTGGGCAGACCCATGCCGGAGCGCTTCATCATGCCGCGAACCGATAGATCGGCGGGGGCCTGTCGAGCGCCCGAAACTGCGGTTTGCGGCAAGCGGAGCCGGTCACCCGGCACCGCCCGCCATTCAGAAACCCGCGGCATTCCGCCATTTTTTACAGGATTTGAACCAGTGCACACCGCTATGTGTCGCAACGGACGTATATGTACCGATGCAGGGGTGATTTTGGTCGGGCGGCGTCCAACTATAGGCGTCTCACTGGCGTGTCGCCCGGCCGGACCCTGTCCCGGAAGGCGACGCGAGACAGCGGATGCGCTGCCGTCCGGTTCGGGGTCGTACTTCGGCGATGGTCAATGCAGACGGATCGCGCCGAGACCCGGAACAGGCTGGCCAGCGTTCAGGGGCGCGGGATCCGGGGCCGGGTTCCGCGCCCCGCCTTTTTCAGCGTACGGCATCCCCGATGGGGTTCGCCCCGAAACGTGGCCGCGATCCGCCAGCACGCACATAACCCATTATTGACGGCCGCTGCCCCCGAACCCCGCCCGATCTGGCAGGTGCAATTCCGGCGACTCGGGGCGGCAGATGAGGAAATGTCCCGCGCGACCCGGTGGCAGGCGGACGTTGTCACGGCTACATTCTCTCTTCGTTCCTGGGGCCGTTTCGGACGTTCGGCTGGGGGCGTCGGCTGGTACCGGATCGGCGATCCTGCCCCCTCAGGGCCACCCATTTCACGCCATCGCGATCGCGCGATCCGGGGTGCGGCTATTCCCGTTCCAGCGTCCCAATGGTGCGGCCCGCGCCGATCGGAATCGGCGAGGCACACATTGCCAATCAGACGCGATCGTTCACCGATCGACGTCGCGCGGACGTTACCTTAACTTCTCGATCAGCCCGTCGAGCTGGTCGAGATCGGCATAGCGGATCGAAATCGTGCCGCCCTTCGCGCCCTTATGTTCGATCGAGACGCGCAGCCCGAGCCGCGACGTGAGATCGCGTTCGAGCGCGCGCGTGTCGGCATCCTTGCCCGGCGCCTTCTTGCCCGAACCCGCACCGCGCGCCTTGCGCCGTCCGCGCGCCGGATCGGCCGGCGAGACCAAAGCCTCGACCTGGCGCGCGCTCAATCCTTCGGCAACGATCTGTTTTGCAAGCTGGTGCGCATCGCCGCGCCCGACCAGCGCGCGCGCATGCGCAAAGCGCAGCTCGCCATTGTCGATCATCGCGCGCACCGGCTCGGGCAGCGACAGAAGGCGCAGCAGGTTCGTCACATGCGAACGGCTCTTGCCGAGCTCGGTCGCCAGCAGCTCCTGCGTATGCCCGAATTCCTCGATCAGCCGTCGATAGCCTTCGGCTTCTTCGACCGGCGTCAGATCGGCGCGCTGCACGTTCTCGAGGATCGCGAGTTCGAGCGCGCCGCGATCGTCGAGCGCGCGCTCCACGATGGGCACCTCGTGCAGGGTCGCTTCCTGCGCGGCACGCCAGCGCCGTTCGCCGGCGACGATCTCATATTCGCCCGGCTTCGTCGGATGCGGCCGCACCAGTATCGGCTGCAACATGCCGTTGATCCGGATCGATTGCGCGAGCGCGGAGAGTTCTTTCTGATCGAAACGCCGGCGCGGCTGGAAGCGGCCGGGATGCAGATGCTCGATCGGTACGCCGCGCGCACCGGCGCGCGCCGCATTCGCCGCCGGCGATGCGGCGTCGCCGGCATCGTCGCCGCCGAGCAGCGCCGATAGACCGCGGCCGAGATGGCGCTTCGGAGTCGAGGCGGGGGGTTTCATTTCCTTCGCGCCCGTGATTTGGCCTCACGCACGATTGACGCGCTCGCATGCTGCCGGTTCATGCCGCACCGGCGATCGTGGCATTCGCGGCCGGCTTGATTCCGCTCTCGCGACGCAGCAGCTCGCTCGCGAGATGGATATAGGCCTGCGACCCGGCGCAGCGCACATCGTACAGCAGCACCGGCTTGCCGTAGCTCGGCGCTTCGGAGACGCGCACATTGCGCGGAATGACCGTCTCGTAAACCTTGTCGCCGAAATGCCCGCGCACGTCGGCCGCGACCTGGTCGGAGAGCGAGTTGCGCTTGTCGTACATGGTGAGCACGACACCCTGGATCTCGAGCGCCGGATTGAAATGGCGCTTCACGCGCTCGATCGTACCCATCAGATGCGAGAGACCTTCGAGTGCATAGAACTCGCATTGCAGCGGCACCAATACCGCATCGGCTGCGACCAGCGCGTTGAGCGTGAGGAGGCCGAGCGAGGGCGGGCAGTCGATGAGAATATATTCATAGAGGCTGCGCAGCGGATCGAGCGCCTCCTTGAGCCGCCGCTCGCGCCGCTCTTCGCCGACCAGCTCGAGCTCGGCGCCGGTCAGATCGAGCGAGGCGGGGATGATGTCCATGCCGGGCACGCCGGTCGGCTTGATCGCCGTTTCGCCCGGCGCTTCGCCCATGATGACCTGGTAAGAGGTCACCTGGCGCGAGGGCGGGTCGATCCCAAGGCCTGTTGAGGCATTTCCTTGCGCATCGAGGTCCAGAATTAAAACTTTCTTGCCACAGGCAGCCAGAGCGGTCGCCAGATTGACCGTGGTCGTGGTTTTTCCGACGCCGCCCTTCTGGTTGGCGATCGCAAGGATGCGGCTGCGGAACGCGCGCGGCCCGGCATGCGACGGCGCGGGCTCGTTGGCGGCGGATCCGGCGGCGCTATCGTCCGATCTGTCGGCGGCTTGCATGGCGGATTTCCAGAATCGTGGCGCGCGGATCGGTCAGGCTCGGATGTTCGGCCACGGTCATTGTCCAGCCTTTGCGCGCCTCGGTCAATTCGGCGGCGGCATCCGCGCCCTTCAAAAAGAGGCAAAGACTATCGGTACTTAGCCAGTGTTCGGCGAGACCGAGCAGCCGGGCGAGGGGGGCCAGCGCGCGGGCCGTGACGATGTCCGCCGGGGCCGGATCGAGGCTCTCGGCCCGGGCCCGCAGGATCGAGACCCGGTCCTTCGCGGCCGGCCCCAAGGTCGCCCGGGCGGCCTCGGCAAGAAAGATCGCCTTGCGCCCGTCCGATTCGACCAGGGTCACGGCAAGATCGGGCCGCAGGATCGCCAGGACCAGGCCGGGAAAGCCGGCGCCCGAGCCGAGATCGACCAGCGTGCGGGCGCGCCCTTCGGGCAGCGGGGCCGGGATCAGGGGTAGAAGCTGCGCCGAATCGAGGAAATGGCGGCGCCAGAGATCGGGCAACGTGGCCGGCCCGACGAGATTGATCTTCGCCTGCCATTTCGTCAGAAGGGTGGCGTAACTATCGAATATCGCTGGTAAATCGCCGTCCGTTCCCCGGGGAACATCGCCAGTATTGGTCGGCAGACCGGCGAGAAAGGCGATGAATTCGGCCGGGCCGGAATCGGCGGCACCCGGCGCTTGGCTCACGCAGCGGTCTGGCGGGCGGCCTTATCCCGCGTCGCCGGGCCACCTTTCACGAAGCGGAGGAGGGCGACCAGGGCCGCCGGGGTCACACCCGCGATCCGCGCCGCCTGGCCGAGCGTCGCCGGGCGGGTCGCATCGAGCTTCTGGCGCACCTCGTTCGAGAGCCCGCCGATCGCGCCGTAATCGAGCGGATCGGGGAGGCGCAGCGCCTCGTCCTTGCGGAAGGCCCGGATATCGGCCTCCTGGCGCTCCAGATAACCGCGATAGAGTCCGTCGATTTCGAGCTGCTCGGCAATATCAGGCGCGAGGCCGCCGAGTTCCGGCCAGATCGCGGAAAGGCGGGCGAGGGTGACCTCGGGATAGCCGAGCAAATCGGCGGCCGAGCGCCGGATTCCGTCGCGATTGACCGGTATGCCTTGATTCCGGAGGAAATCCGGGGTTTCCGAGAGCGATTCGGCCAGGTTTCGCGCCGCTTCCAGCGCCGCCTTCTTGGACTGGAAGGCCCGGGCGCGGCCGGCCCCGACGACGCCGATCGCCACGCCTTTATCGGTCAGCCGCTGGTCGGCATTGTCGGCCCTGAGCGACAGGCGGTACTCGGCGCGCGAGGTGAACATGCGGTAGGGCTCACTGGTGCCGCGCGTGGTCAGATCGTCGACCATGACGCCGAGATAGGCTTCTGCACGGTCGATCCGGAAGGCGCCGATCCGGCAGGATTCGTCCTGCTTCGCCCCGGCGCCGGCCGAACCCCCGGGCGACCCAGCCACCAGGGCCGCGTTGATCCCGGCGAGCAGCCCTTGGGCCGCCGCCTCCTCGTAGCCGGTGGTCCCGTTGATCTGGCCGGCGAGAAAAAGACCGGGAATCCGCCGCGTTTCGAGGCTGTCGGTCAGCTCGCGCGGGTCGACATGGTCATATTCGATGGCGTAGCCCGGCCGGACCATGACCGCTCGTTCGAGGCCGGGAATCGTCGCGAGCAGCGATTTCTGCACTGCCTCGGGCAAGGCGGTCGAAATCCCGTTCGGATAGACCGTCGGATCGTCCAGCCCCTCGGGCTCGAGGAAGATCTGGTGGCGTTCGCGATCGGCGAAGCGGACCACCTTGTCCTCGACCGACGGGCAGTAACGCGGGCCCGCACCCTCGATCTGGCCGGAATAGACTGGCGAAAACCGCAGATTTTCGCGGATAATCGCATGGGTCGCCGGTGTCGTCGCGGTGATGCCGCACTCGATCTGCGGCGTCCCGATCCGGTCGGTGAGGAACGACATCGGGGTCGGCGGGCTGTCGCCCTTCTGCATCTCGAGCCCGGCCCAGTCGATCGTCCGCCCGTCGAGCCTGGGCGGCGTGCCGGTCTTGAGCCGGCCGAGGCGGAATTCCAGCCGTGCCAGGGTCTCGGCGAGGCCAATCGAGGGCCTTTCGCCATGACGGCCGGCCGACCATTGCTCGGTCCCGATATGGATGACGCCGCGCAGGAAGGTGCCGGTGGTGATGACGACCGCAGCCGCCCGGATCTCGGCGCCCGAGCCGGTCAGAACCCCGGAAACCCGCTGGTTTTCGCCACTTTCTTCGAGGATCAAATCTTCGGCGCCGTCTTCCCGGATATCGAGATTCGGCGTTTCGGCGAGAAGCCGCTGGATCGCCGCGCGATAGAGCTTGCGATCGGCCTGGGCGCGCGGGCCGCGCACGGCCGGGCCCTTGGAGCGATTCAACATCCGGAACTGGATGCCGCCTTCGTCGATCGCGCGCGCCATCAGCCCGTCGAGCGCGTCGATTTCCCGAACAAGATGCCCCTTGGCGAGCCCGCCGATCGCGGGATTGCAGGACATTTCGCCGATCGTCGCGGCCGAATGGGTCAGGAGAAGCGTGCGCGCACCCATCCGCGCCGACGCGGCCGCGGCCTCGGCGCCGGCATGGCCGCCGCCAATGACGATCACGTCGTATCGATTGTCCGCGCTCATGGTGGCGGAATGTAAGGACGGCCGGCGCCAGGGTCAAAGCGGAAGCGGCGGTGACGCGGCGCTGGATCGTTCCCCGGGAAACGGACCTCGATTAATGTGCCCGTACAAATGGTTACGACCCCCCCCGCTTCCGGGTCGCCTATTTCCCGATGCAGAAATCGCGGAAGATCACGTCGAGCAGATCCTCGACATCGACCCGGCCGGTGACGCGGCCGAGCGCGCGCACGGCAAGGCGCAGATCCTCGGCCGCGAGTTCAGGCCCGCCGGCAGCCGCCATCCGGCCGATCGCGGCCAGGCATTCCTCGAGCGCTTCGCGATGGCGCGCGCGCGTGAGGACCGGTCCGGTGGCAGCATCGTTCCCCGCTTCGAGCCGCGCAGCGATCATCGAGGCGAGCCGCTGCTCGAGTTCGGCGACGCCCTCCCCTGTCACGGCCGACAGCGCGACGACCGGCAGATCGGCCGGCAGTCGGGATACGGCGCCGGGCGCGAGATCGATCTTGTTGAGAACCAGCAGCGTGTCGGGATCGCCGGCCTCGCGCAGTTCGAGCTGGCCTGCCTGGTCCTCGGTCGCATCGAGCACGCGGATCCGCAGATCGGCCTCGTCGGCGCGTTGCCGCGCGCGTCTGATGCCTTCCTGCTCGACCGCACCGATGGTTGTATCGTTAGAGGCATAGCCCGCGAAACGCGCAGCGCGATTCATGCTGTCGTTCGCATCCAACGCATCGACGGATGCGATGTCGGGCGCGCGCGCGTCGCGTATGCCCTCTTCCCTGATGCCGGCCGTATCGGCGAGCAAAACGGGATAGCCGCCGAGATCGAACGCGGCTTCGATCACGTCGCGCGTGGTGCCCGCTTCCGGTGCGACGATCGCCGCTTCGCGCCGCACCAGCAGATTGAAGATGCTGGACTTGCCGACATTGGGCGCGCCGGTCAGCACGACGCGAAGGCCTTCGCGCAACCGTTCGCCGCGATGTCCGTCATCGAGATGGGCGCGGATTTCGCGCGCCAGCGAAGCGATCTCGTGCGCGACGCCGGCGGCGATATCGTCGGGCAGGCTTTCGTCGGGAAAATCGATCGCCGCTTCGAGATGCGCGAGTGCGCGCACCAGCCGCTCGCGCCAGATTTCATAGAGCCGGCCGAGCCCGCCATCCATCTGCCGCAACGCCTGTTTGCGTTGCGCCTCGGTCTCGGCATTGACCAGATCGCCGATCGCCTCGAGCGCGGTCAGATCGAGCTTGCCATTGTCGAACGCCCGCCTGGCGAACTCGCCCGGCTCGGCGAGACGCAATCCGTCGATGCGCGCGAGCAAGGCCAGCACCGCCGCCATCACCGCGCGGCCGCCATGAAACTGCAGCTCGGCCATGTCCTCGCCGGTTTCCGAGCGCGGGCCCGGCAGCCAGAGCACCAGCGCCTCGTCGATCACGCTCTCGGGCCCAAGCCCGATCGCGGGATCGCGCAGCCGGCGGAACGCCGCCTCGCGCGGCGGCGGCAGCATGTTCCGGGCACCGCCGGCAATCGCGAGCAGCGCATCGCGGCTGCGCGGACCCGAGAGCCGCACCACCGCGACCGCGGCGCGGCCGGCTGCCGTCGCCGGCGCATAGATCGTGTCGCGATCCGCCATCCAGCCCATCCCCGCGTCGCTTCCCCGGATGAGAGTCTAACCCGATTGCGGACAGGGGTCACAGGGCACAGCGCAGCGTCGCGTGGGCCGTAGCAATCTGCGACAATCGGCGAAACACGGAGGCGCCCATGCATACGCAGCGGATCGAGGCTTGGCAGCATGGCCATGTCTTCCTCGGATCCGGGCACGAGCGGAACGAGCGGCGGACCTGGCTGGTGGTCGTGCTGACCGCAACGACGATGGTCGTCGAGATCGTCGGCGGCGTTATCTACGGCTCGATGGCACTCATGGCCGACGGCTGGCACATGTTCACCCACGCGGCGGCGCTTGCGATCGCCGCGATCGCCTATCGGTTCGCGCGGCGTCACGCGCGCGACCGCCGATTCACGTTCGGCACCGGCAAGCTCGGCGAGCTCGCCGGTTTCTCGAGTGCAATGATTCTCTGGATGGTCGCGTTGCTGATCGTATACGAGTCGGTCATGCGGTTGTTCGATCCGGTCACCATCGTCTTCGACCAGGCCATCGCCATCGCTGTCGCCGGTCTGATCGTAAATCTGATCAGCGCCTGGATCCTGAGCGACGGGCACACGCATGGGCACAGGCCGCAACCGGTGCATCGCCATTCCCACGATCATCCGCACGCCCATGAAGAGGGGTATGAAGACAGGCACCGGCATCGCACTGCGCAGCACGATCACAATCTGCGCGGCGCCTATCTGCATGTCATGGCCGATGCGCTCACATCCGTGCTTGCCATCGTCGCGTTGCTGGCAGGGCGCCTCTACGGCTGGAACTGGATGGATCCCGTCATGGGAATCGTCGGTGCGGCGATCATCCTGCGCTGGTCGATCGGCCTCATCCGTACGTCCGGCGCGGTGCTGCTCGATACCGTACCCGATCGAAAGCTTTTCGATCTCGTCGCAAGCCGGCTCGAAATCGGTGGCGACCGGCTCGCCGACCTGCATCTATGGCGTCTTGGGCCCGGTCATGTCGGGCTGGTCGCCTCGATCGTCGCCGACCGACCGCAGTCGCCCGAAACCTACAAAACGCGCCTCGACGGTATCGACGGCCTGTCGCATGTCACGATTGAGGTGCATCCGTGCCGCGCCGTGACAGTGCCGACGACGGGCGCCTGAAACCACAACAATGGACTGGCTGGCATCGGCGCAACGCTGGCTCTATTCCGGACTGGCCGACGGCATCGGCGGCACAGCGACCCCCGGCGATGTCCCGGCGCTAATCGGCCTTGCCTTCGTCTTCGGTGCGCTGCACACATTCATGCCCGGCCATGGCAAGAGCCTCCTGGTTTCGTATCATCTGGCGCGCAACGGAAGCCGATTCGACGGGCTGAAGACCGCGAGCCTCCTCGCGGCCACCCACATCGGCATTGCGGTCGTTCTGGTGCTGAGCGGCATAGCGGCGATCGGCGGCGCATTCGCGGGCCGCAACGATGCCGCCGGATTCGAAATCGCAAGCGCCGTGCTGATCGTGCTGATCGGAATCTATCTGACGTATCGCGCGTGGCGGCCGCAGTTGCACGAGCGGGTCAAGGCCGGCGGCTTTCTGGCGCTCGCCGCCGGCGCGGTTCCCTGTCCGCTGACGGTTTTCATCCTCACCTTTGCCATCATGCACGAAAAAACCGGCGCCGGTCTCGTTGCCATCGCCGCGATGTTGTTGGGCGCGATCGCGACGCTCTCGATCTTCGCCATCGGCGCCATTCTGACACGAATCCGGCTGATGGCGTTTCTGAATCGCAGCTCGGCGCTGCGCGCGCGCATCGGCCGGGCGCTCGAATTTGCCGGCGCCATCGGCGTGCTGACGCTCGGTCTGCTGATGCTGGCGATGCGGGCCAGCGGACAATGACCGGCGCAGGGAATAGCGTCAGACGTGCGCTGCAACAGACGATCGCGCATGCGAAAGGTCGCAAGACCGCACGGCCCGCGAACGATCGCAAAGGCGGGCCATCCGCAATCGTTCATGAGATTCAGGTGAGAGATCCGAACGCGGCGATGCCCCCTCCCCCTCCCGCACGCTGCGATTTGCCGTGACCGACCGCGGCAAGAGGAGGGAAGTCATCGCGTAGCGATGTGTTGATGCGGCAATCTCTCTACCGACAGCATTAACCGCGGCGCCGCGGTCCGCCGCAGCCGACCGCGTTCAAACCGGATCGGACGAGGACCGCCCCTATTCGGTCGTGTCGACGTCCAGATCGGGTACTTCGATGGTGATTTCGGTCTTGTCGCCGCCGCCCATGCCGGGGATGCCACCGTTGAAATAGAGGATGGCGAAGACGGCCACGACCACCACAAGCCCGCCGACGATGAAATACAGAACATTGTTATTGCTGCCGCTGCCGGAATTTTCGGCCATGGAATCGCTCCGTTTGCTGTTGCGCCGGGCCGGCCGCGCGCAGGCGCGCGCCGCCCCTCGGCATCGCTATAGAGGGACAAGGCCGGATCGCCTGTTCCCAATTGCACAGGACCCCCGGACCGAAACGGCAATGGCCCGACCGCCGGGGGCCGACCGCCGGGGACCGAACGAGCGGCCGATTATTCGGTCGTGGTCGTGGTCGTGTCGGTATCCGCGTCGCTGTCCGCCGCCGGCACTTCGATGGTCACGTCAGCATCGTCGGCCATCTCGGGGCCGTCGCCGCCGAGGAACAGATAGGCGAGGACCGCGACGATCACGACCAGCCCGCCGACGATGAAATAGAGCGCGTTGTTGCTGCCACGTTCCGGTTCCCGATGATCGGCCATGGATGTCTCCGATTGCCGTTGCGCCAAGCGACGGCGGGATCGCACGAACCTCGCCCCTCGGCATCCATGGAAAACGCGGCAGGACGGGGTTTGTTCCCGACGGCGAGTGGGACGGGACGGGCTACGGGCGGCCTGCGGGCGAGGGGGCGGAGCCCACGAGAGTAAAAAGCCAATCGTTCACCACAGAGATACAGAGAAGAATATGACTCGGCGAACTCTGTGTCTCTGTGGCGAGCCATTCGGCATCACCCTGCCCCTCCCGCGCGCCGCGGCCAGGGAGGGGTTAAGTGGGGGTTCGCTTGCGGTCGAGCCGGACGAAAAGGTCGGCGCGCTACGCCGCTATCGGCGCGTTACCGAAACCAGCGCTACTGCGCCGGGCCGACCACGCGATCGAGGATCCAGTTCGCGATCGAGTTCAGCGTCGCCTCGCTGCTGCAGAGCGGCGCGACATGCGCGTAGGGCGAGTTGATGCCGGCATATTGCCGGAGCGCGATCGCCACGTCCTCGCCGACCACCATGTCGTTGCGGCGGTAATAATTCTTCGCGAATTCCTCGAAATCGTTGCGCGCGACCGTCGATTTCGGAAACATCGAGCTGACGGTGAGGCGCGATTTCGTGGCGCTCAGCGGTTCCGAGTTGAAGACCAGCGCGCCATCGTTGCCGAGCGTCATCATGAAGAGCGGCTTGATCGTGACGAAAAACGTCCCGCGCTTCTTATCGGCATCGATCCCGTCCATCGCCGGGAAGCCCTCGAAACCCGGGAACGGCAGCAGCAGCTGGCTGCCGTCATGCGCGGCGAAATGCGACGTGACATTCGGTCCCGGATCGCCGAAATCGACATACTCGGTCTTCCACTGCGCGAGCGAATCCTTGTGCACGGTCGGAATGTGATAGCCGTCGGAATAATTCTCGACGAAGCATTTCCAGTTCGCATCCATCTCGAACACGAGCTGTTTGGTCGTCACCATGTCCTCGAGCCGGTGCGATGCGAGCAGACGCGGCAATTCGCCGAGATGCTCGGCCAAAGTCGGCGCGCTCGGCTTGACGCCCTCGGGCGCCGTCTCGCGAAAGCGCACGAAAATGAATCCGCCCCAGATATCGCTCGGGATTTCGAGCAGCCCGTACTCGCGACGATTGGTGCCGTCGATGATCGGCTTGCCGTCGAGATCGGGATAATGGGGCGCCGCGAGCAGATCGCCTTCGTTCGAATAGACCCAGGCATGATACGGGCAGCGGAAGGTTTTGCAGTTGCCGGAGCCGTCGGCGACCAGCGCGCCGCGATGGCGGCAGGTGTTGGCGAAGACGCGCACCTGCCCGTCGCTGCCATGCACCAGCATCAGCGGAATGTTCATGAAGGTGAGGCAATGGAAGTCGCCCGGATTGGCGACCAGTTCGGTGCGCGCGAGCATGTTCCAGCCGGGCAGCAGCAGCCGTTCCATCTCGGCCGCGAAGAAGCGCTCCGAGGTGAAGGCCCAAAGCGGCAGCGCCGCCCGCGTCCTGCCGTCCTGCGATCGCACGGCGGCGAAATGTTTCGGATCGAGCACGTCCTCCGGCTCGTTCACATCGGCCGCGCGGCCGAAACCGGGAAAGAGATCGGTGACACGATTGGGGACGGGATTGAGCGGCGAGGTATCGGGCATCGAAATCGTCTCCCATCCGCGCGGCCCCAAACGAGGGCGCGGGATCGATAATGCTGGATCGATCGGCAGGCGGCAGCCCGCCATTTTCGGGTCGCAGTCTAACCCGGAAATTCGGCCGGATGCATCAGCCTTTGCCCGCAGGGCCGTCCTGTGGTTTCAGCATGAGACGCTCGACGCGCTCGCCTTTGCCGATATGGCGCTCGATGATCTCGTCCGCATCCTCTTTCGTCTCGTAATGGTACCAGACGCCGTCCGGATAGATGACCATGGTCGGCCCGAGCTCGCAGCGGTCGAGGCAGCCGGACTGGTTGATGCGCACATCGTCATGGCCGAGCTGCTTGGCGCGGGCCTTCACATAATTGCGCAGCGTTTCGGCGCCGCGTTCCTTGCAGCAGCCGCGCGGATGGCCCGCCGCCCGCTCGTTGACGCAGCAGAACACATGCAGCCGGTAATAAGGATCGGGATCGCCGGGCTTCGGTCCGGTCGTCGGTCCAGTCTGGGGTTTCGCCGCATCGGCCGGTTTCGCCACATCGTTCACGATCATCGTCCTCCGTCACGCCGCCGGGTGCCACCGGCCGGAACCTGCTCCATCGCGGGGGCGAGAGTGCCCGGTTCGAAGACCGGTTTCGCCCCCAATTCTTGTCGGACTATTTGGCGGGTCGACGTCGTTGGCGCGACCAAGGCGACCGGGCTACCCGGTCATTTCTTGCCGGGTTCTTTCCTGCCGCCGGCCCCGCCGCCGGCGAACTGGTCAAAGAAGGATTTCTGCCAGGCGGCCATCGCCTCCGCGGCCCCGCCGGCGCCCGTGCCCGCGGCACCCATTCCGGGCATCGCGCCGGCCGCCTCCGCCATCCAGCTCGCCATGATCTGCTGCGGGTCCATCGCCTCAAGGGCGGCGCGCATGCGCGCCTCGATTTCCGCCAGCATCCGCGCCTGAAGCGGCGCCACGTCGGGCAGACCCATGAACGCGCGCGCCTCCTCGGGCGTGCAGTC
>JAWXBK010000063.1:0-3008 GCA_034439975.1 Rhodospirillaceae bacterium
CGGCGGACTGGGGGCCAAGTGTTGATGCTACGGAAGGAGTATGAAAGCAGGTGTCCGATGGGTCGTACTTCGGAGCTACGCGAAATAGCACGGCTGGTGCCGGACGAACCGTTCCCGCCATATAGCTATGTGACGAGGCGTTTCCCGCACCCGATGTCGGACCCGGCCGGACATAGCTTTGGCTGCGCGCCGGAGCATCCTGCGGCCCCGGACCCAAGCCGTTGGGATGCGTGCCGCCCTTACCTGTACGGCATAGACCTGTTCAATCATGGCTACTATTGGGAGGCACACGAAGTTTGGGAAGGTCTCTGGCATGCCTGCGGCCGGGCTGGGACAACCGGCAACTTCCTCAAGGGCCTCATCCACTTGGCCGCCGCCGGCGTCAAGGCCAGGGAGCGAAGACCGCAGGGCGTTCAGAGGCATGCCAATCGGGCCAAGGAGCTTTTGCAGCAGACGGCTTCCGAAGTCGGTCCGGGGCATCGTCGATACATGGGGCTGGCGCTCAGCGAGATCATCGGCTTCGCGACTGACTTAATCGACCAACCCCAAGTTGGCACGGCGGAACCCGGGACGCCGGTCGAGATCGTCTTCCAGTATGTTTTCTGTCCTGAGGTAGTGGACCAGAGCGGCGAGATCGAATCGACCAGGATGGAAGCGAGAGAGTGAGGAGCGTTCTTGAGCAGGCGGCCAGAAGCGACTGCAATTACAAATTCACAACCACAAACATGGGGAGGACTGATCATGGCGAAGACAGTGAAAGTAGCACAGACGAGCGACCTGTCGCCTGGGGCCAGCAAGGTGGTTCAAGCCGATAGTCACAGCATCGCGCTGTTCAACGTCGAGGGCACGTTCTACGCGATCGACAACAACTGCACACACCGGGGCGGGCCGCTGGGGGAAGGTGAGCTGACCGGCGACACCGTAGAGTGTCCCTTGCACGGCGCGCACTTCAACGTCAAGACCGGTGCCGTCACCGGCCCGCCGGCGGGGAAAGGTGTGCGGAGTTTTCCGGTCAAGATCGAAGGGAATGACGTGCTCGTCGAGGTCGATTGAGACGGGCGACGAAACGATTCAGTCCGCGACTGATCCACGATGGCCAAACAATAGAAGAAAACGAAGCTGGAAACCGTCAAGGAATCGTGTAACTTCCTGCGCGGCCCCCCGGCGATTAACTTGAAAAGCAAAGCCTTATGCCCATCATTACCTGCATCGAAGACCTGCGGCAGATGCACAAGAAGAACGCCCCCAAGGCGTTTTACGACTATGTGGACGCGGGTAGCTATACCGAAGGCACCTACCACGCCAACAGTGCCGACTTGGCGGCGATTAAGTTACGTCAACGCGTCCTCCGTAACGTGGAAAACCGCAGTACCGAATCGGTCATGATCGGGCACAAGGTGAAGATGCCGGTGGCGCTGGCGCCGGTGGGCCTGACAGGCATGCAATGGGCCGATGGCGAGATCCTCGCCGCGCGCGCGGCGGAAACTTTCGGCGTGCCATTCACGCTTCCGACCATGAGCATTTGCTCGATCGAGGATGTGGCTGCGGCGACCACCCAGCCCTTCTGGTTCCAGCTTTATGTGGTACGCGACCGCGACTTTGTCAAACGCCTGATCGCACGCGCCAAGGCCGCCAAATGCTCGGCGCTGATGCTGACGGTTGACTTGCAAATCATCGGCCAGCGCCACAAGGATCTAAAAAACGGTATGACGGTGCCACTCAAGATCATGCTTTCCAACCTGATCAACCTCGCCACCAAGCTGCCCTGGGGCCTACGCATGCTGGGTGCCAAGCGCAAGGTGTTTGGCAACATCGCCGGGCACGTGAAGGGCGCGGACGGCCTCGTCGCGCTCTCGCAGTGGATCTCCACCCAGTTCGATCCCACGCTCAACTGGAACGATGTCGAGTGGATCAAAAAGGAATGGGGCGGCAAGCTCATCTTGAAAGGTATTCTGGATGTCGAAGACGCGAAGATCGCCGTCTCCACCGGTGTCGATGCGATCGTGGTCAGCAACCACGGCGGCCGCCAGCTTGATGGCGCGCTGTCGTCCATCAAAGCCCTGCCGTCCATTGCCGAAGCGGTGGGCGACAAGGTCGAAGTGTGGATGGATGGCGGCATCCGTAGCGGTCAGGATTTGCTGAAAGCGCTCGCTATGGGTGCCAAGGGCACGCTCATCGGCCGCGCCTTCAACTTCGGTCTGGGTGCGATGGGCGAAGCCGGTGTCACCAAGGCACTCGACATCATCCACAAGGAATTCGACACCAGCATGGCACTGTGCGGCATCAAGAGCGTGGGCGAAATCGGGCGGCACGTCGTTCTGTAGCCCGCCGGCGGGGACAGGTGGCCAGAGCTTCCCGGTCAAGGTCGAAGGGAATGACGTGCTCGTCGAGGTCGATTAACACGGGCTACGAAACGATTCAGTCCGCGACTGATCCACGATGGCCGAAGAACAGAAAAAATCGACGCATGTCCGGAGTTACCGACGTAGTGCATGTGTGCCCGAAACGCTCACTTGAAGAGATCGAATGATGAAACGACATCCAAGCCTGCAACCTCTCTCACGCGAGCATCATCAGGCGCTTGTTCATTGCAGAACTCTCGCACAGAAACTGGAAAGTCCACTCAGCACCGCTTGGCGAACGGCTGCCGCAGCACTGCAACAATACTGGGACGCGCGTTTTTCCAGCCACATGGCAGACGAAGAGCACGTTCTCCTGGATGTGTTGAGCAGTAGTCTGCGGTCTCGACTGCTTAACGAACACGACAGGCTACGCGCGCAGTTCGGCGGTCTGGACAACACGCTCGACCCCGGCCGTGCATTGGTGCTCGACGATCTTGCGAGTCTCGCCGCGACCGTACGGGCGCATATTCGGTGGGAGGAACATGTCGTGTTTCCATACATCCAATCGCACGTGCCTCCCGACGAGTTGCAATCTCTGGGAGACCGACTGCACAGTCGGCGGGCGTCTGACGCAGCGAGCTGTGGATTGCGAACGCCGGACGCCTA
>JAWXBK010000064.1:0-75131 GCA_034439975.1 Rhodospirillaceae bacterium
CCGACGCTCGCAACGGGCGGCAGCGGCGACGTGCTGGCCGGCCTCGCGCTCGGATTGATGGCGCAGGGCCTCGATGCGCTCTGGGCGGCGGCCGCCGCCTGCTGGTTCCAGGCGGCGGCGGCGCGTGGCCACGGACCGGGTCTGATTGCCGAAGATTTGGCCGGGGCGGTGCCCGAATCTGTGCGGTATCTTGCGCGGCTCGCGGGCCGGCCGATATAGGTCCGCGAGCGCCGGCGCCGGCCTGATTTCAGTTGTATCGCAGGGTTCCGTACGTTACATGGCCCGGTCCGGGCGTGGGCTCGACGCCCGGTTAAGCGGCGGCGGGCGTGGCGGAACTGGTAGACGCGCCAGATTTAGGTTCTGGTGACGTAAGTCGTGGGGGTTCGAGTCCCTCCGCCCGCACCAGGTTGCGACTGCTCTTGCCCAATGCTTCCCGACGCAGGAACGCCGCCAGACGCGGCCATAGCTGGATCACGACGGACGATGAACATGCAGGTAACAGAGACGAACAATCAGGGTCTGCGGCGCGACTACAAGGTCGTGGTGCCGGCTTCGCAGCTACAGACCGAGATCGCTTCCGAGCTCGCCGAGATGGGCAAGAGCGCGAAGATTCCGGGGTTCCGCCCGGGCAAGATTCCGATGCCGGTGCTCAAGCAGCGCTTCCTCGGCAACATCATGCCGCGCGTTGTCGAGCGCGCGGTCACCGACAGCTCATCGAAGGTGATGAACGAGCGTGGTCTGCGGGCAGCCGGTCAGCCGAAGATCGAGATCGTGTCGTTCCCCGAGGAAGGCGACCTCGAATACACGATGAGCGTCGATCTGTTTCCCGAGATTCAGCCGGTCGATTTCAAGTCGATCTCGCTCGAGCGCATCGCGGTCGACGTGCCCGACGAAGACATCGAGGAAGAACTGAAGCGCATGGCCTCACGCCAGCGCAATTCCGAGCCGATCGCAACGCCGCGGCCGGCGCAGAAGGAAGACGTCATCGTGATCGATTTCGTCGGCAAGCTCGATGGCGAACCGTTCGACGGTGGCAGTGCGACCGACCATCATCTGGCGCTCGGTTCCGGGAGTTTCATTCCGGGTTTCGAGGAACAGCTCATCGGCAAGAATGCGAACGAGCAGGCGGTCGTCGATGTCACATTCCCGGAAGAGTATCCGGCCGAGCATCTCAAGGGTAAGTCGGTCCAGTTCGACGTGACGATCAAGGAGATCCGCGAACCCAAGCCGGTCGAGGTGAACGAGGAGCTTGCCAAGTCGTTCGGTCTGGAATCGCTGGACGCGATGCGCAACACGGTGCGCGAGCATATGGGGCGGGAGTACCGCTCGCTGACGCGCTCAAGGATGAAGCGCCAGCTTCTCGACCAGCTCGCCGAAAAACATAGTTTCGAGCTTCCGGCCGGTTTGGTCGATTCGGAGTTCGAGGCGATCTGGCGGCAGATCGAGGCCGACCAGAAGGCGGGCCGTCTCGACGCCGAAGACAAGGACAAGACGGAAGAGCAGCTTCGCAAGGAGTACCGCGACATCGCCGAGCGTCGGGTAAAGCTCGGCCTGCTCCTTTCAGAAGTGGGTCGCGTGAACAATATAGAGGTCTCGCAGGAGGACCTGACCCGCGCGGTCATGGCCGAGGCAAGGCAGTATCCTGGACAGGAAAAGCAGGTCGTGGAGTATTATCAGCGTCAGCCGCAGGCGCTGGCGCAGCTTCACGCGCCGCTCTTCGAGGACAAGGTCGTCGACCACATCATCGAGCTGGCCGACGTGAAGGAACGCAAGCTGTCGCCGAAGGAGCTGGTGGCCGAGTTCGGGGCCGAACCGAAAGAAGAGGGTGGCGAGAACGCCGGCGCGTAAGGACGCGAGGCTCCTGACCCGACAAGACGGACGAGAGACTGGAAGGAACGAGCGATGAGAGACCCGGTCGAACATTATTACAACGCGCTGATCCCGATGGTGGTCGAACAGACCAACCGTGGCGAGCGCGCTTACGACATCTATTCGCGCCTCCTCAAGGAGCGGATCATCTTCATGGTCGGGCCGGTCAACGATCCGATCTCGAGCCTGGTCTGCGCGCAGCTTCTGTTTCTCGAAGCCGAGAATCCGAAGAAAGATATCTCGATCTACATCAACTCGCCCGGCGGCGTGGTCAGCTCCGGTTTCGCGATGTACGACACCATGCAGTACATCCGGCCGGACATCTCGACCGTCTGCATCGGCATGGCTGCCTCGATGGGTTCGCTGCTGCTGACGGCCGGCGCGAAGGGCAAGCGCTTCAGCCTGCCGAACTCGCGAATCATGATCCATCAGCCCTCAGGCGGTTATCAGGGCCAGGCGACGGACATCGAAATCCATGCGCGGGAGGTCCTGGCGATCAAGGCGCGGCTGCATCAGATGTACTGCCGCCACACCGGCCAGCCGCTCTCCGTCGTCGAGGAATCGATGGAGCGCGATAACTTCATGACGCCGCAGCGCGCCAAGGAGTTTGGACTGATCGACGAGGTCGTCTCCGAGCGTCCTGATGTCGAGTCGCAGGTTGCGGTATCGGCGTAAAGACCATTGTCACTGCCCGGGAATGGCGGCTTACCGGGCTAATAGGCCATTGTGCGCCGCCCGAGGCTATGCGTAACATGAATGCCACAGGGATGAATCGTCCACGGAACGGCTCCCGATGAACAAGTCCGGCAGCAGCGACAGCAAGAACACCCTCTACTGCTCTTTCTGCGGAAAGAGCCAGCATGAGGTGCGTAAGCTCATTGCGGGTCCCACCGTATTCATCTGCGATGAATGCGTTGAACTGTGCATGGACATCATCCGCGAGGAGCACAAGAGCGCGCTGGTCAAGTCGCGCGACGGTGTGCCGACCCCGCGCGACATCTGCAAGGTTTTGGACGATTACGTGATCGGCCAGGACCATGCCAAGCGCGTCCTCTCGGTCGCGGTCCACAATCACTACAAGCGTCTCGCGCACGGCTCGAAGAGCAACGACGTCGAGCTGGCGAAGTCGAACATCCTGCTGGTTGGTCCGACAGGCTGTGGCAAGACGCTACTCGCGCAGACGCTGGCGCGCATCATCGACGTGCCGTTCACGATGGCCGATGCGACGACGCTTACCGAAGCCGGATATGTCGGCGAGGACGTCGAGAACATCATTCTCAAGCTGCTGCAGGCGGCCGACTACAATGTCGAGCGCGCGCAGCGCGGCATCGTCTATATCGACGAGGTCGACAAGATCAGCCGCAAGTCCGACAACCCGTCGATCACGCGCGACGTGTCGGGCGAAGGCGTGCAGCAGGCGCTGCTCAAGATCATGGAAGGCACGGTCGCTTCGGTCCCGCCCCAGGGCGGGCGCAAGCATCCGCAGCAGGAGTTCCTCCAGGTCGACACGACGAACATCCTGTTTATCTGCGGGGGTGCCTTCTCGGGTCTGGAGAAGATCATCAGCGCGCGCGGCAATACAGCGGCATCGATCGGCTTCGGCGCCGACGTGCGCGCACCCGACGAACGTTCGACGGGGGCCGTGCTTAAAGAAGTCGAGCCCGAAGACCTGCTCAAGTTCGGCCTGATCCCGGAATTCATCGGCCGTCTGCCGGTGGTGGCGACCCTCGAGGATCTGGACGAGGGTGCGCTGGTCGAGATTCTCACCCGTCCGAAGAACGCCCTGGTCAAGCAATATCAGCGGCTGTTCGAGATGGACGACATCCGCCTCAAGTTCACCGACGAGGCGATGGGCAGCATCGCGAAGCGGGCAATTTTGCGCAAAACCGGTGCGCGCGGCCTGCGATCGATCATGGAAGGTATCCTGCTCGAGCCGATGTTCGACCTGCCGGGCCTCGATGGGGTGGAGGAGATCGTCATTGGCAAAGAGGTGGTCGAGGGGCAGGCGACGCCGCTCTACATCTATGCCGAACGACGCGAGGACGCCGGCACGGGCGCCTGACCGTCCCCTTGAACGGGGTCTCTCAGTGATTATTTGGGGAGACACATAACAGCGGCCGCCGGTAAAAGTTCCGTCGGCGCGCTCTTACCGACGAGGACCTATGACAGACGAAAAACGTGGCCAGGTGTTGCCGGTCCTTCCCCTTCGGGACATCGTGGTCTTTCCGCATATGATCGTGCCGCTCTTCGTAGGGCGCGAGAAGTCGGTCCGTGCGCTTGAAGAAGTGACGCGAGACGACAAGCAGATCCTGCTGGTCACCCAGAAGGATGCCGCCCAGGACGATCCGAAGTCCGACGAGATCTATACCGTCGGGACGGTCGGCACTGTGCTGCAGCTTCTTAAGCTGCCGGACGACACCGTGAAGGTGCTCGTGGAAGGCACGGCGCGTGCGCGCATCCTCAAATACACCGCGAACGAAGATTTCTTCGAAGCCGAGATCGAGCTGTTCGAAGACCAGGTGCCGGACCCGAAAGAGGTCGAGGCGCTGGCGCGAACCGTCGTCTCGCAGTTCGAGCAGTACATCAAGCTCAACAAGAAGGTACCGCCCGAGGTGCTGGTCTCGATCAATCAGATCGAGGAGCCGAGCAAGCTCGCCGATACCGTGGCCTCGCATCTCGGCCTCAAGATCGCCGACAAACAGGAGCTCCTGGAGATCAATTCGGTCGCCGAGCGGCTGGAGCGGATCTATGCCTTCATGGAGGCGGAGATCGGGGTGCTGCAGGTGGAGAAGCGCATCCGCAGCCGAGTGAAGCGGCAGATGGAGAAGACGCAGCGCGAGTACTATCTCAACGAGCAGCTCAAGGCGATCCAGAAGGAACTCGGCGACGGCGAAGACGGCCGCGACGAGTTGGCCGAGCTCGAAGAGAAGATCAAGAAGACCAAGCTGAGCAAGGAAGCGCGCGAGAAGGCGATGGGCGAGTTGAAGAAGCTGCGCTCCATGAGCCCGATGTCGGCCGAGTCGACGGTCGTGCGCAACTATCTCGACTGGATTCTTTCTATTCCGTGGAAGAAGCCGAGCAAGATCAAGAAGGACATCCGGCTCGCCAAGAAGGTGCTCGATGACGACCATTTTGGCTTGGAGAAGGTCAAGGATCGGATCCTTGAGTATCTCGCCGTGCAGCAGCGGATGAACAAGATCAAGGGCCCGATCCTCTGCCTCGTCGGCCCGCCCGGCGTCGGCAAGACCTCGCTCGGCAAGTCGGTCGCGAAGGCGACCGGGCGTAATTTCGTGCGCATGTCGCTGGGCGGCGTGCGCGACGAAGCCGAAGTACGCGGCCATCGCCGGACCTATATCGGCTCTATGCCGGGCAAGGTGATCCAGGGCATGAAGAAGGCGAAGTCCTCGAACCCGCTGTTCCTCCTCGACGAGGTGGACAAGCTCGGTCAGGACTGGCGCGGCGATCCGTCGTCCGCGTTGCTCGAGGTGCTCGATCCGGAACAGAACAACGCATTCCAGGATCACTATCTTGAAGTCGATTACGATCTTTCCGACGTGATGTTCCTCACGACGGCGAACACGCTGCGCATGCCGCAGCCGCTGCTCGACCGCATGGAGATCATCCGCATCCCCGGTTACACCGAGGATGAGAAGGTCGAGATCGCACAGCGCCATCTGATCCCGAAGCAGATGACCGAACACGGCCTGAAGAAGGGCGAGTGGTCGATGTCGGAAGACGCGTTGCGCGACCTGATCCGCTACTACACGCGCGAGGCCGGCGTTCGGAACCTCGAGCGCGAGGTGGCGAATCTGACCCGGAAGGCGGTCAAGGAACTGCTGATGCACCGGATCGAGAAGGTCACCGTGACCCGCCGGAATCTGGGCAAATTCGCCGGCGTCAAACGCTACCGGTTCGGCGAGCTTGAGAATGAGGACATGGTCGGCATGACCACGGGCCTTGCCTGGACCGAGGTCGGCGGCGAAATCCTGACGATCGAGGCGGTCACCCTGCCCGGCAAGGGCAAGGTCATCGCGACCGGCAAACTCGGCGACGTGATGAAAGAGTCGGTGCAGGCCGCAGAGAGCTACGTGAAGGCGCGTGCCGCTGCGTTCGGCATCAAGCCGACGATCTTCGAGCGCAAGGACATCCATGTCCACGTGCCCGAAGGTGCGACGCCGAAGGACGGTCCATCCGCCGGTGTTGCGATGCTCACGTCGATCGTATCGGTGCTCACCGGTGTGCCGGTGCGTCGCGACGTTGCGATGACCGGCGAGATCACGTTGCGCGGTCGCGTGCTGCCGATCGGCGGGCTCAAGGAAAAACTGCTGGCGGCACATCGTGCCGGCATCAAAATCGTTCTGATCCCGGCCGACAACGAAAAGGATCTCGCCGAGATCCCGGAGAACGTTAAACGCGGTCTCAAGATCGTTCCGGTCGCGTCCGTGGAGGACGTCCTGAAGAACGCGCTGGTGAGCCCGCTCACGGCGATCGAATGGACCGATGTCGACGACGTCGCCAAGATCGAGAAGGACGACTCGGCGGATAAGGATCGGGCTCAGCTCGTAACCCACTGATGTTCATGCGGCCGCGACCTCCGAGTCGCGGCCGTCAGAACCGCTGAAATGCCCAGAAAATCAGCCGTTCCTCGATTGACGGGGCCGGAAACGGCGATCTACAATTTTCGTCCCGCACCGGATCCCATACCCGTTGCAGAGGCTTTCCGACCGAGAGGGGGGTTAATCACGTGAACAAGAACGATCTCATAGGTGTCGTCGCGACCGAAACAGGTCTCTCAAAGAGCGACGCTACCAAAGCGGTAGATTGCGTCTTCGATTCCATCACCGCCTCGTTGAAGAAGGGCACTGAAGTTCGTCTGGTGGGTTTCGGCACATTCGCAGTAGCCAAGCGCGCGGCCAGCAAGGGCCGCAATCCGCGCACGGGCGATCCGATCGACATTCCGGCCTCAAAGCAGCCCAAGTTCAAAGCTGGCAAGGCGCTCAAGGACGCTGTTAACTAATTTCCATGTCGTACGGGATCGCTGACCGGCCGCCTTCGGGCGGCCGGTCGCATTTCGGGGGTTCGCCTGTTGCGGCGGTGCATCCCCGATGCGCGGCACGGCGCAATCTTGTTCGCACAAGCGTTTCGTCGCACGATGTACGCACCAGGCAGGGGCGATTAGCTCAGTTGGTAGAGCATCTCGTTTACACCGAGAGGGTCGGCGGTTCGAGCCCGTCATCGCCCACCAGCCCGCCACCCGTGCCGTCATCCACCGCGCATCGTTGCACGCATTCGGCCCCTTGCGGGCAAAGGCCGGCATTCCGCCGGTCGCGCGCGGTGTGGCGCTTGACAGTACCGGGACCGGCCAGTACATGAGGCGCCTTCGCCTTACAGGGGTTGCGCGGGCGTAGCTCAGTTGGTTAGAGCGCCGGCCTGTCACGCCGGAGGCCGCGGGTTCAAGTCCCGTCGCTCGCGCCATTTCTCTTCACTCCGAATCCGTGGCCATCAGGTCGCGGCCAGGCGATCCACCAAAGGATGTTTGCCAGACCGATCGGACGGCTGTTTTGCCGCTGCGTTCGGCGCTTTTTTGAGGCGCTTGCCTCTTTCGCCCTGTGCACCGCGCCACTATAGTGTGCGCGCTCGAATCCGGGCCCACGGTACGCAGTTACGGGCGCGGCAATCGCGCGAGGATTTGTCCCGAATGGAAACCCTGCTCCGGGAATATCTGCCGATCCTGATCTTTCTGGGAATTGCGGTGGGAATTGCGGCTGCCGCCGTGATCGCCTCGCTCCTGGTGGTGAAGCAGAATCCCGATCCTCAGAAACTGTCGCCCTACGAATGCGGCTTCGACGCGTTCGACGATGCGCGTGGCCGCTTCGACGTGCGCTTCTATCTGGTCAGCCTGCTGTTCATTATCTTCGATCTCGAGGTGGCGTTCCTGTTTCCCTGGGCGATTTCGCTCGGCGATATCGGGGTATTCGGCTTCTGGTCGATGATGATCTTCCTCGGTGTGCTGACTGTCGGCTTCGCCTATGAGTGGCGCAAGGGAGCCCTGGAATGGGAGTGACCGCCAATATCGCGAACCCGTCTCGCGACCAGGTCGCGAAGGCGGTCGCGGACGAGCTGTCGGACAAGGGGTTCGTCGTTTCCCAGCTCGACAAGCTGGTCAACTGGGCGCGCACCGGGTCGCTCTGGCCGATGACGTTCGGGCTTGCCTGCTGCGCGGTCGAGATGATGCATGCCTATATGGCGCGCTATGACCTCGACCGGTTCGGTGTCGTTCCGCGCGGCAGCCCGCGCCAGTCCGACGTGATGATCGTCGCCGGTACGCTGTGCAACAAGATGGCGCCGGCCTTGCGCAAGGTCTACGACCAGATGGCCGAGCCGCGCTGGGTGATCTCGATGGGCTCCTGCGCCAATGGCGGCGGCTATTACCATTATTCCTATTCGGTGGTGCGGGGCTGCGACCGGATCGTGCCGGTCGACATCTATGTGCCCGGCTGTCCGCCGACCGCCGAGGCGCTGGTTTACGGCATTCTGCAGCTGCAGAAAAAGATCCGCCGCACCGGCACGATCGCGCGTTAGGCAGGGATTGATAACGTGGCGAACGAGGCGTTGCAGGAACTCGGCGAATACATCGCGGGCGCGCTCAGCAACGAGGTGCGCGGCACCGAAATCGTCTGCGACCAGCTGATCGTGCATGTGGCGCGCCCGTCGATCGTCAAGGTGCTGACCTTCCTGCGCGATGACAGCAACTGCCTGTTCAAGCAGCTCATGGATGTGTGCGGGGTCGATTATCCCGATCGCGACGAGCGTTTCGACGTCGTCTACAACCTGCTCAGCCTCAAGCATAACCAGCGGGTCCGGGTGAAGGTGACGACCAACGAGATCGAGCCGGTGCCCTCGGTCACCGGAATCTTCTCGGGCGCCAACTGGTTTGAGCGCGAAACCTGGGATCTCTACGGCATCTTCTTTACCGACCATCCCGATCTGCGCCGGATCCTGACGGATTACGGGTTCGAGGGTCATCCGCAGCGCAAGGACTTCCCGCTGACCGGTTACGTCGAACTGCGCTATGACGAAGAGCAGAAGCGCGTCGTCTATCGCCCGGTCGAACTGGTGCAGGAATTCCGCCGCTTCGATTTTCTGAGCCCCTGGGAAGGGATGCTCGGCGACGGACGGTTGCTGCCGGGCGACGAGAAGGCGGCCGCACCCAAAACGGATAAGCCGGCATGAGCGAGCTGCAGATCAAGCCGCTCACGCTCAATTTCGGGCCGCAGCATCCCGCGGCCCACGGCGTGCTGCGCCTGGTCATGGAGATGGACGGCGAGGTCGTGCAGCGGCTCGATCCGCATATCGGCCTCTTGCATCGCGGCACCGAGAAGCTGATCGAGTACAAGACCTATCTGCAGGCGATCCCGTATTTCGACAGGCTCGATTACGTCTCGCCGATGTGCCAGGAGCATGCCTTCGTACTGGCTATCGAACGGCTCCTCGGGCTCGAGGTGCCGCTGCGCGGCCAATATATCCGCGTGCTGTTCGACGAGATCACGCGGGTGCTCAATCACCTGCTGAACGTGCCGGCCTATGCAATGGATGTCGGTGCGATCACGCCATTCCTCTGGTGCTTCGAGCAGCGCGAAATCCTGATGGAGTTCTACGAGCGCGTCTCGGGCGCACGGCTTCATGCGGCCTATTATCGGCCGGGCGGCGTGCATCAGGACCTGCCGCCGGGGCTGATCGAGTATATCGGCGAGTGGGCCGAGAATTTCCCGAAGATCCTCGACGATATCGACAGCCTGCTGAGCGAGAACCGCATCTTCAAACAGCGCCTGGTCGATATCGGCTATGTCTCGGCCGAGGACGCGCTCGACTGGGGTTTCAGCGGGCCGATGCTGCGCGCGGCCGGCGTTGCGTGGGATCTGCGCAAGGCGCAGCCCTATATGGTCTACGACAAGATGCAGTTCGATATTCCGGTCGGCAAGAACGGCGACTGCTATGACCGATATCACGTCCGCATGGAAGAGATGCGCCAGAGCCTTCGCATCATCAAGCAATGCCTCAACGAGATGCCGGGCGGCGCCTATGTCAGCGACGATCGAAAGATCGTGCCGCCGCGCCGCGACGATATGAAGCGCTCGATGGAAGCGCTGATCCATCACTTCAAGCTCTATACCGAGGGCTTCCGCGTACCGGCCGGCGAAGTCTATGCCGCGGTCGAGGCGCCGAAGGGCGAGTTCGCGGTCTATCTGGTGTCCGATGGAACCAACAAGCCTTATCGCTGCAAGATCCGCGCGCCGGGCTTCGCGCATCTCTCGGCGATCGATTTCTGCTCGCGCGGGCATATGCTGGCGGACTCGGTGGCGATTCTCGGTTCCATGGATATCGTGTTCGGCGAGATCGACCGATGAGTGGGCGTTAAGTGGTGGGCAATGAATAGCGGCAACGAACAGATCGAACAGCCGGCCAACTTCGCCTTCGACGCGGCGAACGAGGCGGCGGCGCGCCAATGGATTGCGAAATATCCGGAGGGCCGGCAGGCGAGCGCGGTGCTGCCACTGCTCGATCTCGCGCAGCGCCAGTCCGGTGGCTGGCTGCCGCGCGCGGCGATGGATCACGTTGCGGGCATCCTCGAGATGGCGCCGATCCGCGTCTACGAGGTTGCGACCTTCTATTCGATGTTCAACCTGAGGCCGGTCGGCAAGTTCCATGTGCAAATCTGCCGGACCACGCCCTGCTGGCTGCGCGGGTCGGATGCGCTGCGCGAGGCGGCCGAGAAGAAGCTCGGCGTTGGATTGAAGCAGCCGACATCGGACGGGCTCTTCACCATTTCCGAGGTCGAATGCCTTGGCGCCTGTTGCAACGCGCCGATGGTACAGATCAACGACGATTTTTATGAAGACCTGACGCCCGAGATATTTGCGGCGTTGCTCGATGCGCTCGCCCGCGGTGAGACGCCGAAAGCCGGTTCGCAGACCGGGCGGCGCGGTTCGGAACAAGTCAAAGAGCGCACCTCGCTGCTCGATCTTGCGAAGCAGGGAGCCTGACGATGCTGCGCGACGAGGATCGGGTTTTCCGCAATCTCTACGGCGACGACGACTGGAAGCTCGCCGGCGCGCGCCGCCGCGGCCTGTGGGACAACACCAAGGCGATCATCGAGCGCGGTCGCGATGCGATCATCGACGACATCAAAAAATCCGAGCTGCGCGGGCGCGGCGGTGCCGGTTTCCCCGCCGGGCTCAAATGGTCGTTCATGCCGAAGGATACCGGCGGCCGGCCGTCTTATCTCGTGGTCAATGCCGACGAATCCGAACCGGGCACCTGCAAGGATCGCGAGATCATGCGCTTCGATCCGCATATGCTGGTCGAAGGCTGTCTGGTTGCCGGCTTCGCGATGGGCACGACGGCAACTTATATCTATATCCGCGGCGAGTTCTTCCTTGAAGCGCAGCATCTCCAGCATGCGATCGAAGAGGCGTACGAGGCCGGGCTGATCGGCAAGAATGCCTGCGGCTCTGGATTCGACTACGACATCTATCTGCATCGCGGCGCCGGCGCCTATATCTGCGGCGAAGAGACCGCGTTGCTCGAAAGCCTCGAAGGCAAGAAGGGCCAGCCGCGTTTGAAGCCGCCTTTCCCCGCCGCCTGCGGGCTCTATGGCTGCCCGACGACGGTGAACAATGTCGAGACGATCGCGGTCGCACCCACCATCCTGCGGCGTGGCGTTGCCTGGTGGTCGGCGCTCGGGCGGCCGAAGAACACCGGCACCAAGCTCTTCTGCATCTCCGGTCATGTGAACGACCCGTGCAATGTCGAAGAGGAGATGGGCATTCCGCTGCGCGAGCTGATCGACAAGCATGCCGGCGGCGTGCGCGGCGGCTGGGACAATCTGCTGGCGGTCATTCCCGGCGGTGCGTCGGTACCCTGTTTGCCGCGGACGATCTGCGACAACATCCTCATGGATTTTGACAGCCTGCGCGAAGCGAGGTCCGGTCTCGGCACCGCGGCGGTCATCGTGATGGATAAATCGACCGACGTCGTGGCGGCGATCGCGCGCCTCTCGCATTTCTACATGCATGAGAGCTGCGGTCAGTGCACGCCCTGCCGCGAGGGGACCGGCTGGATGTACCGGGTCATGCAACGTTTGGTGAAGGGCGACGCCGATCCGGGCGAGATCGACATGCTCGAGGCGGTCACGCGCCAGATCGAGGGTCACACCATCTGCGCGCTCGGCGATGCGGCCGCCTGGCCGATCCAGGGACTGATCCGGCATTTCCGTCCTGAGATCGAACAGCGCATCGCGGCGTTCCGCGGTACGCGCGTGGCGGCGGAGTAGGGGCGCGACATGCCGAAACTGACCATCGACGGGCGCGAGATCGAAGTCGAAGCAGGGCTGACGGTGCTGCAGGCCTGCGAGCAGGCCGGCGCCGAGGTTCCGCGCTTCTGCTATCACGAGCGGCTGTCGATCGCCGGCAATTGCCGCATGTGTCTCGTCGAGATGGAGAAATCGCCGAAGCCCATCGCCTCCTGCGCGATGCCGGTGGGCGAGGGCATGGTGATCCGCACCAATTCGAAGATCGCCCGCGACGCGCGCAAGGGCGTGATGGAGTTCCTGCTCATCAACCATCCGCTGGATTGCCCGATCTGCGACCAGGGCGGCGAATGCGATCTGCAGGATCAGGCAATGGCCTTCGGCTTCGATCGCAGCCGCTATCGCGAACCCAAGCGCGCGGTGACGGAGAAGAATTTCGGCCCGCTGATCAAGACGGCGATGACACGCTGCATCCACTGCACGCGCTGCGTCCGCTTTATCACCGAGGTCGCCGGCGTCGAGGAATTGGGCGCGACCGGCCGCGGCGAGCATCTCGAGATCGGCACCTATGTCGAGAAGGCGATCTCGTCCGAGCTGTCCGGCAATATCATCGATCTCTGCCCTGTCGGCGCTTTGCTCTCGAAACCCTATTCATTCACCGCGCGCCCGTGGGAGCTGGTGAAGACGGAATCGATCGATGCCACCGATGCGGTTGGCGCCTCGATCCGGATCGACAGCCGCGGGCGCGAGGTCATGCGCATCCTGCCGCGGCTGAACGAAGCCGTGAACGAGGAATGGATCTCGGACAAGGCGCGTTTCTCCTATGACGGATTGCGGCGCCAGCGGCTCGATAAGCCCTATGTTCGCGAGAACGGAAAACTGCGGCCAGCAACCTGGCGTGAGGCGTTCGATGCCATCGCCGCCAAGGTCAAGAGCGTGGGCGGCAAGGGGCTTGCGGCGATCGCCGGCGACATGGCCGATGTCGAGGCGATGTTCGCGCTCAAGCGGCTGTTCGGGAAGCTTGGTTCGACCAATCTCGACTGCCGGCAGAATGGCGCGGCGATCGATCCGACGGTACGCGGGAGCTATCTCTTCAACACGACCATCGCTGGCATCGAGAATGCGGATGCCGCGCTGCTGATCGGAACCAATCCGCGTTGGGAGGCCTCTTTGGTCAACACGCGGCTGCGCAAGCGGTATCTGCGCGGCGGTTTCCCGGTCGGCATGGTCGGGCCGGTTGTCGATCTCACTTATCCGGTCGCCCATCTCGGCGACGGACCGCAGGCGCTGCAATCGCTGATCGACGGCAAGGCGGACTTCGCCACCCGGTTCGAGAGGGCTGAGCGGCCGATGCTGATCCTCGGTCAGGCGGCGCTCGCACGGCGCGATGGTGCGGCGATCCTCGGCCTTGCACGCAACGCGGCCGAGCGGTTCAAGGTGAACCGCGAGGGCTGGAGCGGCTTCAACATGCTCCACACCGCTGCATCGCGGGTCGGTGCGCTCGATATCGGTTTCGTGCCGGGTTCCGGCGGCCGCGACCTGAAGAACATTCTCGCCGGTGCAGCGAGCGGCGAGATCGGGCTCGTCTATCTGCTCGGCGCTGATGAAATCGACGTGAACGCGCTCGGCAAGGCCTTTGTCGTCTATCAGGGTCATCACGGCGATGCCGGCGCGATGCGCGCCGACGTGATCCTGCCGGGCGCCGCCTATACCGAGAAGAGCGCGACCTATGTTAACACCGAGGGTCGCGTGCAGCGGACACGGCTCGCCGTCTTCCCGCCGGGCGATGCCCGCGAAGACTGGACCATCCTGCGCGCCTTGTCGGCGGTGCTGAACCAGCCGCTCGATTTCGACAATCTCGACGAACTGCGCCGCAAGCTACACGAGGCGCATCCGCATCTGGCCGCGATCGGTTCGATCGAGCCCGCGAAATGGGGATCGTTCGGCACCGACGGATCGGTCGAGGCTGGAGCGTTCACCTATCCGATCGACAATTTTTACATGACAGACCCGATCTCGCGCGCGTCGCCCACGATGGCCGAGTGTACGCGCACATTCCTCGACGGCGGCGAGGCGAGGACCGGTACCCATGGATAGCGCCTTCATGACCGAGTACGGCATGCCGGCGCTGATCCTGCTGGCACAGATCGGCGCAATTGTGATCGTGCTGCTGCTGTCGGTCGCGTATCTGACCTATGCCGAGCGGAAGGTGCTCGCGGTCATGCAGCTTCGGCGCGGACCCAACGTGGTCGGGCCGTTCGGCCTGCTGCAGCCGATCGCCGACGGGCTCAAGCTGCTGTTCAAGGAGACCATCATTCCAGCGGGCGCCAACCGGATCGTGTTCCTGATGGCGCCGATGTTGACGTTCGTGTTGGCAATGGTCGCCTGGGCCGTCATTCCCTTCGGCGACGGCATGGTGCTTGCGGATATCAATGTCGGCATTCTTTATCTCTTCGCGATCTCGTCGCTGGGCGTCTACGGTATCATCATGGCCGGCTGGGCCAGCAACTCGAAATACGCGTTCCTCGGCGCGCTCCGCTCGGCGGCGCAGATGGTCTCGTATGAGGTGTCGATCGGGTTCGTGATGATCACGGTGCTGGTCTGCGTCGGATCGCTCAATCTTTCGGATATCGTGCGCGCGCAGGAAACCGTCTGGTTTGCCGTACCGCTGTTGCCGATGTTCGTCATCTTCTTCATCTCGGCGCTGGCCGAGACCAACCGCGCGCCGTTCGATCTGCCGGAGGCGGAATCGGAGCTGGTCGCCGGCTATTTCTCAGAATATTCGTCGATGAGCTTTGCGCTCTTCTTCCTCGGCGAATACGCGAACATGATCCTGATGAGTGCGACGACGACGATTCTGTTCCTCGGGGGCTGGCTGCCGCCGGTCGATATCGCGCCGTTCAACTGGATTCCGGGCCCGATCTGGTTCGCGGGCAAAATCTGTCTCGTGCTTTTCTTCTTCTTATGGGTGCGCGCGACCTTTCCGCGCTATCGCTACGACCAGCTCATGCGACTTGGTTGGAAAGTGTTCCTGCCGTTCTCGCTGCTCTGGGTAGCGGTGACGGCCGGCGCGCTCGTGGCATTCGGCTGGTTGCCGGAATGACCGGGCGCAAGGGAGAGAAACGATGAGCGTTGTCGAGCGCGGCGTAAGGGGTCTGTTGCTGGCGGAGCTGCTTTCCGGGCTTCGTCTCACGTTCAGCTATATGTTCAAGCCGAAGGTGACGCTGAACTATCCGTACGAAAAGGGCCCGCTATCGCCGCGCTTCCGTGGCGAACACGCGTTGCGCCGCTATCCGAACGGCGAGGAACGTTGCATCGCGTGCAAGCTCTGCGAGGCAATCTGCCCGGCGCTGGCGATTACGATCGAGGCCGAGCCGCGCGCCGACGGCAGTCGTCGTACGACGCGCTACGACATCGACATGACGAAATGTATCTATTGCGGCCTCTGCGCGGAATCCTGCCCGGTAGATGCGATCGTCGAAGGGCCGAATTTCGAGTTCGCATCGGAGACACGGGAAGAGCTTTTCTACAACAAGGACAAACTGCTCGCGAACGGCGACCGTTGGGAAGCCGAAATCGCGGCCAATCTGCAGGCCGACGCGCCTTACCGGTAAGGCCGCGTTTTGTGGATCGGGTGATGGGGAAGAGAGCGGTTCGATGATTTTGGCGGGTCTGGCCTTCTATCTGTTTGCGGCGGTGCTTCTGGCGTCGGCCATCATGGTGATTGCCGCGCGGAATCCCGTGCATTCGGTGCTGTTCCTGATTCTTGCGTTCTTCAACGCAGCCGGCCTGTTTGTGCTGGTCGGCGCCGAATTCCTCGCGATGATCCTCGTCATCGTCTATGTCGGCGCGGTCGCGGTTTTGTTTCTGTTCGTCGTGATGATGCTCGACATCAATTTCACCGAACTGCGCGAAGGGTTCCTGAACTACCTCCCGGTCGGCGCGCTGGTCGGTCTAATCCTGGTCGTCGAGCTTCTGATGGTGCTCGGCACCTGGATCGTGTCGCCCGGAGCCGGCGGGTCGAGCGCGGTGCCGATGCCGCCACCGGATCAGGTGACCAACACCGAGGCGCTCGGCGCGGTCGTCTATACCGAGTATTTCTATCTGTTCCAGGCGTCAGGCATGGTTCTTCTGGTCGCGATGATCGGCGCGATCGTGCTGACCCTTCGCAAACGCGAGGGTGTGCGCAAACAGTCGATCCGCCGCCAGGTCGCGCGCCGTTCCGAAGATTCGATCGAGGTCAAGGACGTGCCGACGGGGAGCGGAATCTGATGCTCGAGATCGGTCTCTCCCACTATCTGACCGTGGCGGCGATCCTGTTCACCATCGGGATTTTTGGCATCTTCCTCAACCGGAAGAACGTCATCATCATCCTGATGTCGATCGAGCTGATGCTGCTCGCGGTCAATATCAACCTGGTTGCATTCTCCGCGACGCTCGGCGATCTCGTCGGCCAGATCTTCACGATGTTCGTGCTGACCGTGGCCGCCGCCGAGGCCGCGATCGGTCTTGCGATCCTGGTGGTCTATTTCCGCAACCGCGGCTCCATCGCGGTCGAAGACATCAACATGATGAAGGGCTGAGCGGGGATGGACGTCGCGATCGTTCTGTTGCCGCTGCTCGGCGCCATCGTCGCCGGGTTCTTCGGTCGCTGGCTCGGCGATCGCGGCGCGCAATACATCACCTGCGGCGCGATGATCGCAGCCGCGGTTCTGTCGATCATCGTTGCCTGGGATGTCGCCTTCCTCGGCAATGTCCGAACCACGGAGCTGTTCTCATGGTTCGATTCCGGCAGTTTCGATGCCTCCTGGTCGATCCGCGTAGATCAGTTGACGGCAGTGATGCTGGTCGTGGTCACGGTCGTGTCGTCCGTCGTCCATGTCTATTCGATCGGCTACATGCACCATGACCCTTCGGTGCCGCGTTTCATGGCGTATCTGAGCCTGTTCACCTTCTGCATGCTGATGCTGGTGACGGCCGATAACTTCATGCAGCTCTTCTTCGGCTGGGAAGGGGTGGGGCTCAGTTCCTATCTGCTGATCGGCTTCTGGTATGACCGACCCTCGGCGAATGCGGCGGCGATCAAGGCCTTCCTGGTCAACCGGGTCGGCGATTTCGGCTTCGCGCTCGGTATCATGGGCGTGTTCCTGGTGTTCGATGCGGTCAGCTTCGATGCGGTGTTCGAGGCCGTGCCGGGCATGACCGGCGTGACGATCGATTTCCTCGGCATGCGGCTCAACGCGATCGAAACGCTCTGCATCCTCCTGTTCATCGGCGCGATGGGTAAATCGGCGCAGCTCGGCCTGCACACCTGGTTGCCCGATGCGATGGAGGGCCCCACGCCCGTTTCAGCGTTGATCCATGCAGCGACCATGGTGACGGCCGGCGTGTTCATGGTCTGCCGGCTCTCGCCGATGTTCGAGTACGCGCCGATCGCCTTGTCGGTCGTCTGCATCGTCGGCTCCTCGACGGCGCTCTTCGCGGCGACAGTCGGTCTCGTCCAGAACGACATCAAGCGAGTGATCGCCTATTCGACCTGCAGCCAGCTCGGTTACATGTTTTTTGCCGCCGGCGTTTCGGCCTACAGCGCGGCGATGTTCCATCTCTTCACGCATGCCTTCTTCAAGGCGCTGCTGTTCCTTGCCGCTGGTTCGGTCATCCATGCAATGTCGGGCGAGCAGGACATGCGCAAGATGGGTGGCATCTGGCGCAAGATCCCGATCACCTACGCCTATATGTGGATCGGCAGCCTGGCGCTGGCGGGTATCGGCATCCCGGGGATATTCGGTTTCGCCGGATTCTATTCGAAGGACATCGTGCTCGAGGCCGCCTGGGCCGCACATAACGATATCGGGCTCTATGCGTTCTGGCTCGGGATCGCGGCCGCCTTCATGACCGCGTTCTATTCATGGCGTCTGTTGTTCATGACGTTCCATGGCACACCGCGGGCCGATCACCACACCATGGACCATGTGCATGAATCGCCATGGATCATGCTCGGGCCGCTGCTTGTGTTGGCGCTCGGCTCGATCGTCTCCGGTATCGCGTTCTACGACTGGTTCGTCGGGCGTCATCTGGCGGAATTCTGGGGTCGTTCGATCCTGGTGCTGCCGGGGAACGACACGATCGAGGCGGCGCATCATGTACCGCTCTGGGTCAAGCTCGCGCCGCTCGCCGTCGCGCTGGGCGGTATCGGTCTTGCCTGGATCTTCTATATCCGCCGTCCGGATCTGCCGGGCCGGCTCGCGGCACGGTTCCACAGCATTTATCTGTTCCTGCTGAACAAATGGTACTTCGACGAACTGTACGACGCGATCTTCGTGCGGCCGGCGAAATGGCTCGGCTATGGATTCTGGCGCGGCGGCGATGGTGCGCTGATCGACGGGCTCGGGCCTGACGGCGTCGCAGCACTGACGCGGGATCTCGCGCGACGTGCGGGCCGGATGCAGTCCGGTTACCTCTATCACTATGCCTTTGCCATGCTGATCGGCGTTGTCGCGCTGCTCACCTGGTATCTTTTCGCCCGGGGGAACTAGTCGACATGCTGGGCGATCTGCCGATCCTTTCGCTGGTCACGTTCCTGCCGCTGGTGGGCGCGTTCTTCATTCTGCTGATCCGCGGCGACGAGGCGGTGGTGGCGCGCAATGCCCGCAATGTGGCGCTCTGGACGTCGCTCATCACATTCCTGCTCTCGCTCGAATTGTGGTTCAGCTTCGATCGCGGCACCTCGAACTTCCAGTTCGTCGAGCGGGTCGAATGGCTGCCGGAATTCGGCATCGCCTATCACATGGGCGTCGACGGTATTTCGGTGCTGTTCGTGCTGCTCGCGACCCTGCTGACGCCGATCTGCGTGCTGGCGAGCTGGGATGCGATCCGCAACCGGGTCAAGGAGTACATGATCGCCTTCCTCGCGCTCGAAACGCTGATGGTCGGCATGTTCTGCGCGCTCGATTTCGTTGTGTTCTATATGTTCTTCGAGGGCGTGCTGATCCCAATGTTCCTGATCATCGGCATCTGGGGCGGGCCGGGCCGGGTCTATGCCGCGTTCAAGTTCTTCCTCTATACGCTGCTCGGCTCGGTGCTGATGCTGCTGGCGATCCTCTATATGTATCTTCAGGCCGGCACGACCGACATTCCCACATTGATGGCGTTCGGCTTTCCGGAAGGGGTGCAGGCCTGGTTGTGGCTCGCCTTCCTCGCTTCGTTCGCGGTCAAGGTGCCGATGTGGCCGGTCCATACCTGGCTGCCCGATGCGCATGTCGAGGCGCCGACCGCCGGTTCGGTTATCCTCGCTGGCGTGTTGCTAAAGATGGGCGGGTACGGGTTCCTGCGATTCTCGATCCCGATGTTGCCCGACGCCTCGGCGTTGTTCACGCCGCTCATCTTCACCTTGTCGATCATTGCCGTCATCTACACCTCGCTGGTGGCGCTGGCGCAGGAGGACATGAAGAAGTTGATTGCGTATTCGTCCGTCGCGCATATGGGTTTCGTGACCGCCGGCACCTTCACGATGACGCAGCAGGGCATCGAGGGCGCTTTGTTCCAGATGCTGAGCCACGGGATTGTTTCGGCCGCGCTCTTCCTTTGCGTCGGTGTGCTCTATGACCGGATCCACAGCCGCGAGATCGCCCGCTATGGCGGCCTGGTGCATCGGATGCCGCGCTATGCGTTCATGTTCATGCTGTTCATGTTGGCCTCGGTCGGCATGCCCGGTACCAGCGGCTTCATCGGCGAGTTCCTGGTGATGGTCGGCGTGTTCCAGGCCAACACCTGGGTCGCGGCACTGATCGCGACCGGTCTGATCCTGGGAGCCGCCTATATGCTGTGGCTCTATCGCCGGGTGATCTTCGGCAAGCTCACCAAGAGCGACCTGATGGATATTCTCGATCTCAATCCGCGCGAGATCGCGATCTTCGTGCCGCTGGCGGTACTGGTGATGTGGATGGGCATCTATCCCTCGTCGTTCATCGAAATCATGGCGCCATCGGTCAGCAGCCTGATCGAGAATTTCGAGATCGCGCGGGCTGAATCCGCCCGGCCCGAACTCGCCATGATCGGCGATTTCGTCGACTGGGTGAGGGGAGAGTAACGAGATGGCCCAGGCCTACGGCGTCGCGCTGCCGGAGATTTTCCTTGCCGTCGTCGGCATGGCGATCCTGCTTTATGGTGCGTTCCGCAAGCAGGAGGACGAGGCTGCAGCGAACTGGCTGGTGATGGCCGCGCTCGGCGGTGCATTGCTGCTGGTTCTATACGGCGCCGGCGGACCGGCGATCGCCTTCAACGGGCTCTTTATCGCCGATGGCTATGCCGTGTTCCTCAAGGTCCTGATCCTGATCGGTGCGACGCTCGCCGTTCTGATGTCGCTCGACTATCTCGACCGCGCATTCATGGCGCGGTTCGAGTTCCCGATCCTTCTGCTCTATGCCGTGCTCGGCATGTTGATGATGGTGTCGGCCAACGACCTCATCTCGCTCTATATCGGTCTAGAACTGCAAAGCCTCGCGCTTTATGTCGTCGCCGCGTTCCGCCGCGATTCGCTGCGCTCGACCGAAGCGGGGCTCAAATATTTCGTGCTCGGGGCTTTGTCCTCGGGGATGCTGCTTTATGGCGCCTCGCTGATCTACGGCTTTACGGGTGCCACACATTTCGATGCGATTGCGGCGGCCTTCGCCGATGGGCAACAGGCACCGATCGGCGTGGTGGTGGGGCTCGTATTCCTGATCGCCGGGCTCGCCTTCAAGGTATCGGCCGTGCCGTTCCATATGTGGACGCCCGATGTGTATGAAGGCGCGCCAACGCCGGTCACGGCCTTCTTCGCGATCGCGCCCAAGGTGGCGGCGATCGGGCTTTTCGTCCGCGTCATGGTCGGTCCGTTCGGCGATCTGGTTGCCGAATGGCAACAGATCATCGTGTTCATCGCGATCGCCTCGATGGTCCTGGGCGCGGTGGCGGCGATCAATCAGACGAATATCAAGCGACTGATGGCATACAGCTCGATCGGCAATATCGGCTATGCGCTGGTCGGGCTCGCCGCCGGCACCGAAGAGGGTGTGCGCGGCGTCCTCGTCTATATGACGATCTATATGGTGATGACCCTCGGCACCTTTGGCTGCATCCTCGCGATGCGCCAGAAAGGTCGTATGCTCGAGGGCATCGACGATCTCAAGGGTCTCGGCCGCACCCAGCCGATGATGGCAGCCGCGTTTGCGATTTTCATGTTCTCGATGGCCGGCATTCCACCGCTCGCCGGTTTCTTCGGTAAGTTCTATGTGTTCATGGCGGCGGTGAATGCTGGGCTTTATGTGCTGGCGGTATTCGGCGTCGTCGCGAGCGTGGTGGCCGCGTTCTATTATCTGCGCATCGTCAAGCTGATGTATTTCGATGCGCCGACGGAAGCCTTCGATCGACCGCTCGGCTGGAAGCTTGGCTCGGTCATCGCGGTGACGGGGCTCGCGATTCTGCTCTTCCTCGTGCTGCCCGGGCCGATGCTGCACAGTGCCGGCACGGCGGCTGCCACGCTGTTCAACGGCTGAGCCTTTGCTGGATCTGCCGCCCTTCTTCACGCTTCATCGCTTCGACACGATCGGCAGCAGCAACGACGAGGCGCGACATCGGGCCGAGGCGGGCGCGCCGGAAGGCACGCTGATCTGGGCCGGCGAACAGACCGCAGGTCGCGGTCGCCGCGGCCGAAGCTGGGCCTCGCCGCCGGGCAATCTCTACCTCTCCCTGCTGCTGCGTCCCGGCGTCGACTATGCCGTAGCACCGCAGCTCGGTTTCGTCTGCGCGCTCGCGATGGGCGAAGCGGTCGCGTCGTTGCTGCCCGATGGTGCGAACCGCATCCGTTACAAATGGCCGAATGATCTGCTGGTTGATGGCGCGAAGATCGCCGGCATCCTGCTCGAGGCGGGGCCGGTCATGCCGCGTGCCGCGTCGGCCGGTACCGATCCGGGGCCGCGTTTCGTCATCGCGGGCATCGGCGTCAATGTCGCCTCGGCCCCGACCGACACGCCCTATCCGGCGATTGGGCTCGTCGCTGCAGGCGCAAACGAGGCAACGCCGGCCCTGCTATTGGCGCGCTTTGCCCGATCCTTCGCGGCCGGTTACGCTGCCTGGCGCGCGAGCGGCTTCGCGCACGCGCGCGAGGCGTGGCTCGCAATCGGACATCGGGTCGGAGACAGTCTGATGGTGCGCATCGGCGACGGGCAGGAGATACGCGGCCGGTTCCTCGATCTCGACGCGGACGGCGCGCTGCTGCTCGAACTCGCGTCGGGTGAACGCCGCCGCATCGGTGCCGGCGATGTCCAGATGATGGCGGCGTGAGAGAGACGATGCTCCTCGCGATCAATGCCAACAACACGCTGACCAAGTTCGCGCTCTATGACGGCGATACGGCGCGCGGCAATTGGCGGCTTGCGACCCAACCGGCGCGCACCGCCGACGAATATTTCGTCTGGCTGGCGCAGCTCATGGCGCTGGCAGGCGAAGATCGCGCGGCGATCGATGCCGCCATCATCGCGACCGTGGTGCCGCCCTCGCTGTTTCATCTGAAGCAGCTCTGCCGCCAGCATTTCGGCTGCGAGCCGTTGGTCGTCGGCGAAAGCGACGTCAAACTCGGCATGAATGTCCGGCTCGACCGGCCGCAGGAAGTCGGCGCTGACCGGCTCGCGAATGCGGTCGGCGGTCATCTCGCTCATCCGGGTGCGCTGATCGTGGTCGATTTCGGCACCGCGACGACCTTCGATGTGATCGCCGACAACGGCGATTATTGCGGCGGCGCAATCGCACCCGGCGTCCAGCTCAGCCTCGAGGTCCTGCACAGTGCGACCGCGAAGCTGCCGCGGATCGACGTCGAGCGCCCGGCCAAGGCGATCGGCACCGATACGCTGACGGCCATGCAGTCCGGCATCTTCTGGGGCTATATCGGCTTGATCGAGGGGCTGATCGCGCGCATGCGGGCCGAATGGCCCGGACCGATGACGATCGTCGCGACCGGCGGCCTCGCGCCGCTCTTCTTCGGCGCGACCGACGCGCTCGAATATCTCGATCCGGATCTGACGATGCGTGGGTTGGTCGAGATTCATCGGCGCAACAAGGGAGGCCGCAGAGCGTGATCCCCGGCAAGGACGAACTCCTTTTCCTGCCGCTCGGCGGGGCCGGCGAGATCGGCATGAACCTCAACCTCTACGGCCATGACGGCCGCTGGCTGGCGATCGATTGCGGAGTCACCTTCGGCGACGACACGACGCCGGGCATCGACGTGATGATGCCGGATCCCGCCTTCATTGCCGAACGGCGCGAGAGCCTGGTCGGACTGGTTTTGACGCACGCGCATGAGGATCATCTGGGCGCCGTGCCCTATCTCTGGCCGCGCCTCAAATGTACGGTCTATGCGACGCCGTTCGCAGCCAACGTGCTGCGCCGCAAGCTCAAGGAAACACCGCTGCACGGGAAGGTGCCGATCGTCGAATTGCCGATGTCGGGCCATGTATCGCTGCCGCCGTTCGATCTCGAGCTGGTGACGTTGACCCATTCGATCCCGGAACCGAATGCCGTGGTGATCCGAACCAAACTCGGCACCGTGCTGCATACCGGCGACTGGAAGCTCGATCCTGAGCCGTTGGTCGGCCCGCTGACCGACGAGGCGGCGCTGCGTAAACTCGGCGACGAGGGTGTGCTCGCGATGGTCTGTGATTCGACCAACGCGCTGGTGCCCGGTGCATCGGGCTCCGAAGCCGAGGTGCGCGAAGGGCTGATGAAACTGGTCGCCGGCCGCACGGGCCGCGTCGCAGTCGCCTGCTTCGCCAGCAACATTGCGCGGCTCGAAACCGCATCCGTTGTTGCGGCGGCGCATAATCGCAATGCCGGGCTGGTCGGACGTTCGCTCTACAAGATGGAAGAGGCGGCGCGCGAGACCGGCTATCTCAAGAATTTGCCGCCCTTCGTCGACGAACATGATCTCGATTTTCTGCCGCGCGATAGTGTGCTGATGCTTTGCACCGGCAGCCAGGGCGAACCGCGCTCGGCGCTGGCGCGGATCGCGCGCGGACAGCATCCCCATGCCCGGCTCGAGCCGGGCGACACGGTCATCTTTTCCTCACGCGTGATCCCGGGCAACGAGCGCTCGATCGGCCGGTTGCAGGATGATCTCGCCAAGCTCGGCGTCGATGTCATCACGACGCGCGACGCGTTCGTGCATGTTTCGGGCCATCCCGCCCGCGACGAGCTCGCTACCATGTATCAGTGGGTGCGGCCAAAGATCGCAGTGCCGGTCCACGGCGAGCATCGTCATATGCGCGCGCATGCGGCATTGGCCGAAGAGTGCCAGGTGCCGCAGGCGGCGGTCGTCGAAAACGGGCAGATCTTGCGGTTGGCGCCAGGCCCCGCTGAAATTATCGCCGAGGTGCCGTCCGGACGCCTGGTGCTCGACGGCACCAGTCTGGTACCGCTGTCGGGCGAGCTTATGCGCGCGCGCAGCCGGCTCGCCACCAGCGGCGCGGTGATCGCGACCCTCGTGGTCGACCGTGCCGGCAAGCTGATGACAAATCCGCAGATTTCGGCGCACGGCCTGGTCGATCCGGGTGGCGACAACCAGTTGCAGGAACGTGTGACCGAGGCGATCCGCGAAGCGATCGAGGATATGGACAGTGCCGGTCGAAGTAACGACGATGCCCTGGCCGAAGCGGTGCGCCGGGGCGTCCGTCGGGCGGTCAATGCGGCGCACGGTAAGAAGCCGATGACCGATATCCACGTGGTGCGGGTGAAATAGGGGTGCGAGCATGATCGGGCGTCTCAATCATGTGGCCATCGCCGTGCCGGATCTCGACGCCGCGACCGCGCTCTATCGCGATACGCTGGGCGCTCGCGTCTCCGAACCACTGGACCAGCCCGAGCATGGCGTCACGGTCGTGTTCGTCGATCTGCCAAACACCAAGATCGAGTTGTTGCATCCGTTGGGTGCCATTTCGCCGATCGCGAATTTTCTCGAGCGCAACGCCAGCGGCGGGATTCATCATATCTGTTACGAGGTCGACGATATCCATGCGGCGCGCGACTGCTTGAAGGCGGATGGCGCTCGTCTGCTCGGCGACGGTGAACCCAGGATCGGCGCGCATGGCAAGCCGGTCCTGTTTCTGCATCCCAAGGATTTCTGCGGTACCTTGATCGAGCTCGAACAGAAATGAACTGGTTTACCAGCGTTCTGGTCTTCGTCGTTATCTGGTGGGTGGTGATCTTCACTGTTCTGCCCTGGGGCGTACGCGTGCCGGACCGGCAGGACGATGCAGGCCACGCGTCGAGTGCGCCGGTCAATCCGCGGCTCTGGGTCAAGGGCGTCGTCACCACGGGGATAACCGTGGCGATTTGGCTCTGCATTTACTTTCTGATTGAATCGGACTGGATGTCGTTCCGCGGGCCCTGATGCTTCCCGTCGGCCGGCGCAAAGGGGAGGGGCACCGCCGCGATGCTGGTTCTGCATGACGGCAATCCGCTGGTTCATATCCGGCGCGCCTGGGTCAACCAGACGATCGTCGTCCTGATCCTGCTCGTATTTCTGGCGCAGACGTTCGATCTGTTCTTCTGGCCGCGCTTCGCGTTCTTTCCGCTTCAACTCATCCACGGTCTCGGCGAACCCGGACCGCTTCAGGGCATCGTCGGTCTTGTCACGCATATCTTTCTCCATGGCAGCTGGCTGCATGTGCTCGGCAATCTGATCGCGCTCTGGGTGTTCGGCGACAATATCGAAGACGCGATGGGGCATTTCCGGTATCTGCTGTTCTTCTTCGTCTGCGGGATCGCTGCGGCGCTGGCGCAGGCGTTTCTCGGCGATCCGCGCATCCCGATGATCGGTGCGAGCGGCGCTGTCTCTGCCGTGATGGGCGCGTATCTTTTGCTGCATCCGCGCGCGCGGGTGCTGATGCTGGCCTTCAATGTCGTACCGATTCTGGCCCCGGCCTCGCTCGTCGTCGGCGCCGATATCATGCTGAACGCGTATATGGCCTGGGAGGCGGCGCAATCGGTCCGTGGTCCCGCCAATTCCGAGGCCGCCGGAATCGCCTGGTGGGCGCATATCGGCGGGTTTGTCGCGGGGATGGCGTTGATTGCCATTCTGCGTCGGCGCGACGTTGCCATGTTCCAGCCGGCACCAGCCGCCGCCGGCCGCACCTTGAGCTGGGTCGCGCGTTTCATCCCGACACTGGCCTGGCCGGGCGAACGGCCGGTCGGCGACGAAGCGGGTGTTGTCACGAAAAGCCGCAACGATCGCTGGATGGTGTTCCTGAAGGCGCTGATTTACGTTGTTCTGATCTTCATCCTGATGCGGGTTCTCTGATGAGCGGCTATTGCGAGGCGGCGCCGGGCCATCCATTCCACGGACCCTATCATGAGAACGAATATGGCTTTCCGCTCGACGGCGACGATGCGCTGTTCGAGCGTCTCGTGCTCGAAATCAACCAGGCGGGCTTGAGTTGGCTCACGATCCTGAAGAAGCGCGCGGCGTTTCACGACGCCTATCGTAGTTTCGAAATCGATCGTGTCGCGAAGTTCGGCGAGCGCGACAAGGCACGGTTGATGGCCGATGCCGGCATTATCCGCAACCGGCTCAAGATCGAAGCGGCGATCGACAATGCCAAGCGCGTCCGCGAGCTGCGCAAGGAGCACGGCTCGTTCGCCGGTTGGCTCGATGCGCACCATCCGCTGTCCAAGGACGAGTGGGTGAAGCTCTTCAAGAAAACGTTCCGCTTCACCGGCGGCGAGATCGTCGGCGAGTTCCTGATGAGCACCGGCTATCTGCCCGGCGCGCATCATGAGAACTGCCCGGTATACAAGCGGGTATTGAAGGCGAAGCCGGCCTGGCAGCGGGGCTGAACCGGTCCGCCGGACGCGGTCGCTTCGCTCAGGCGCCTGGCGTGGTTGCTTCGTTCAGGCGAACGCGAATTTGATGACGAACAGAACCGCGAGGATCGCGATCGCCGGCTTCAGATCCTTGTATCTGCCGCTCAGGATCTTGATGACCGTGTAGGTGATGAAACCGAACGCGATGCCGTGCGCGATCGAGTAGGTGAGCGGCATGGTGATCGCCGTCACCACGGCTGGCACATATTCGGTCACGTCCTCCCAGTCGAACTCAGACATGCCGCGGGCCATCAGGCAGGCGACATAGATCAGCGCCGGTGCCGTCGCATAGGCAGGAATCATGCCGGCCAGCGGCGAGAAAAACAGTGCCAGCAGGAAAAGGAGCGCGACCACGACGGCGGTGAGGCCGCTGCGGCCGCCCGCGCGCACCCCGGCTGCACTTTCGATGTAGCTGGTCGTGGTCGAGGTGCCGAGTGCAGCACCGGCCATCGCCGCCGTACTGTCGACAACCAGCGCGCGACGCAGGCGCGGCAGCTTGCCTTCAGGTGTCAGCAGGCCCGCGCGATGCGCCACACCAATCAGCGTTCCCGTATTGTCGAAGAAGTCGACGAACAGGAACGTGAACACGATGGCAATCAGGCCAACTTCGATCGCGCCACCGAGATCCATCGCAAGCAAGGTCGGTGCGATGCTGGGCGGCGTGTCGGCTAAGCCCTGCCATTGCGTCAGCCCCAGAATGAGACCGACCGCGGTCATGGCGAGGATCGAAATGATGATCGCGCCCGGAATTTTCCAGACATCGAGCGCCGCCATGAGTACGAGACCAACCGCTGCCAGCACGACCGGCCAGCTTGTCAGATCGCCGAGAGTCACCAGCGTGACCGGATGGTCGACGACGATGCCCGCGGCCTGCAGGCCGATGATTCCGAGGAACAGGCCGATGCCGGCGCCGATCGCCATTTTCAGGCTCTTCGGGATGCTGTCGATGATGTACTCGCGAACGGGGGTCACCGACAGGATCAGGAACAGGATGCCCGAGATAAACACCGCTCCGAGCGCCACCTCTCAAGTGTAGCCCATCCCGAGCACGACGCCGTATGCGAAATACGCATTGAGACCCATGCCCGGTGCGAGTGCGATCGGGTAGTTCGCGAACAAGCCCATGAAGGCGCTGCCGAACGCGGCGGCAAGGCAGGTCGCGACAAAGACGGCACCGAAATCCATTCCGGCATCCGACAGAATGGCCGGATTGACGAAGATGATGTACGCCATGGTGAGAAAGGTCGTAACGCCGGCGAGAATCTCGCGGCGCACATTGGTCCCGAGCTCCGTGAGCTGGAAACACTTGTCGAGCATACCACCCCCCTTGTGGCGGCGTTGCGCGATCGCGACTCCGATCCTCCCCAGGGCGCCCGAGTCGCGTCGCTGCGGGCCGCACGGCATTACAGGGAGCGGCGGAAAGGGCGTCAAGCAACGGGCCGGCCCCGTGGACAGCGCCGGGGCCATTGCCTACATTCCCCCGCGCGCGAGGGGCCCCATTGGCCCTCTGGCTTCAACGAAAAGAGACCGAGGATTCAATGCGGCTCAGCCGGTATTTCATGCCGACGATGAAGGAAACGCCGAGCGAGGCGCAGATCGTCTCGCATCGGCTGATGCTGCGCGCCGGCATGGTCCGCCAGGCGAGCGCCGGGATCTATTCGTGGCTGCCGCTCGGCTTTCGCGTGCTCAAGCGCATCGAGCAGATCGTGCGCGAGGAGCAGGACCGCGCCGGCTGCCAGGAAGTGCTGATGCCAACCATCCAGTCGGCCGATCTCTGGAAGAAATCAGGCCGGTACGAGGACTACGGCAAGGAGATGCTGCGCATCGTCGACCGGCATGAGCGCGAGATGCTCTACGGTCCGACCAACGAAGAGCTGATCACCGATATCTTTTCGCAGGAAGTGCGCAGCTATCGCGAACTGCCGAAGCTGCTCTATCACATCCAGTGGAAGTTCCGCGACGAAGTACGGCCCCGTTTCGGCGTCATGCGCGGGCGTGAATTCCTGATGAAGGATGCGTATTCCTTCGATCTCGATTTCGCGGGCGCCAAGCGCTCCTACAACAAGTTCTTCGTTGCCTATCTGCGCACCTTCGCGCGGATGGGCCTGAAGGCGATCCCGATGGCGGCAGACAGCGGCCCGATCGGCGGCGATCTGAGTCACGAATTCATCATTCTCGCCGATACCGGCGAAAGCGCGGTCTATTGCCACAAGGATTTCCTCAAGTTCGACGTGCTCGCGCGCGAGCCGGACTATGAGGGCGACCTCGAACCGATCGTGAAGGAATGGACGCGCCTCTATGCGGCGACTGACGAACGGCACGATGCCGCAAAGGCGGGGATAGCGCCCGCCGATCTGCTCGAGGCGCGCGGCATCGAGGTCGGGCATATTTTTTACTTCGGCACCAAGTATTCCGATCCGTTCAACGCCAAGGTCGTGAATGCGGACGGGAGTTCGGCCGCGGTCCATATGGGCTCGTACGGTATCGGCGTGTCGCGCCTGGTCGGCGGGATCATCGAAGCGAGCCATGACGATGCCGGCATCATCTGGCCGGAAAGCGTCGCGCCCTTCCATGTCGGGCTGGTCAATCTCAAGATCGCGGATTCGGCGACGACGGCGGCCTCGGAAGATATCTACGGCAAGCTGCGCGGTGCGGGCGTCGAGGTTCTGTACGACGACCGGGACGAGCGGCCCGGCGCGAAGTTCGCCGACATGGATCTGATCGGCCTGCCCTGGCAACTCGTGGTCGGTCCGCGCGGCGTCGCGGCCGGGACGGTCGAGTTGAAACGCCGGGCCACGGGCGAACGCGAGGAATTGTCGCTCGATTCCGCTCTCTCGCGGCTGCGGGGCTGATCCGCATGTTCTCAGCCTTCGAGCGTATCGTCGCGATGCGCTATCTGCGACCCCGCCGCAAGGAGGGATTCGTCTCGGTCATCGCCGGCTTTTCGTTTCTCGGCATCGCGCTCGGCGTCGCGACGTTGATCATCGTCATGTCGGTGATGAACGGGTTTCGCGAAGAACTGATGTCGCGCATCCTCGGCCTCAACGGCCATCTCACGGTCTCGAGCAATACGGGCGTGATCCCCGATTATGACGCGCTGGTGGGGAAGGTCATCGAGATCCCGCTGGTCGAGCGCGTGACGCCCTACATCGAGGCGCAGGTCATGGCGACCCGCGGCGATGCGGCGATGGGCGCGATCGTCCGCGGTATGCGGTCCGATGACCTTGCCGCCCACCCGGTCCTGGCTGACAGCATCACGCCGGGCGCGCTCGATGAGTTTCACGGCATCGACGTTGCGATCATCGGCACACGCATGGCCGAGCGCATGGGCGTCTTCATCGGCGACGGCATTACGCTGGTTTCGGCGCAGGGAACCACAACGGTCATGGGCAACGTCCCGCGCATGAAGACGTTCAGGGTGATCGGCGTCTTTGAAATCGGGATGTACGAGTATGATAGCGGCTTCATCTATGTGCCGCTGGAGGCAGCCCAGCTCTATTTCCGTCTGCCCGACGCGGTTAATTCCGTCGAGGTGATGGTGCAGGATGCGGAGCAGGCGAACCTGGTCGGCGCGCAGCTTTTCGGCTCGCTCGATTCGAGCTATCGCGTTCTCGACTGGCAGCGCACCAATTCGAGTTTCTTTAACGCGATCCAGGTCGAACGCAACGTCATGTTCCTGATCCTGACGCTGATCATCGTGGTCGCGGCATTCAACATCATTTCCGGCCAGATCATGCTGGTGAAGAACAAGGGCCGCGACATCGCGATCCTGCGCACGATGGGCGCCTCGCGCGGCGCAATCCTGCGCATTTTCTTCATGAGCGGCGCGAGCATTGGCATCGTGGGTACCGGGCTCGGCGTCGCGCTCGGCCTCGCCTTCTCAAAGAATATCGACACCATTAAGGGCTGGCTGGAGAGTCTCTCCGGCGCGGAACTGTTCTCGGCGGAGATCTATTTTCTGTCGAAACTGCCGGCGATCGTCGATCCGATGGAAGTGTTCTGGGTCTGCGCGATGGCGCTCGGCTTGTCGTTCCTCGCGACCATCTATCCGGCCTGGCGCGCGGCGCGCCTCGATCCGGTGGAGGCGCTTCGCTATGAATGAGCGCGCCGCACCGGTGCTGTCGCTCGAACACATCAAGCGCGGCTTCGATCAGGCCAGCGGCAAGCGGCTCGAAGTGATCCGCGATGCGACGCTGGTCATCAATCGAGGCGAAATGGTCGCACTCGTCGGCCCGTCGGGCTCAGGCAAGTCGACGCTGCTGCAGATGGCCGGCCTGCTGGAGCCGCCGGATTCCGGAACGATCCGCATCGGCGACGAGGATGCGGCGAAACTGGGCGACGGCGGACGCACTGCGCTCCGGCTCAGCCATATCGGCTTCGTTTATCAGTATCACCATCTGCTGCCGGAGTTTTCAGCACTCGAGAATGTTGCGGTACCGCAGATGATCGCGCGCGTCGGCAAGCGGGCCGCAGCCGAGCGGGCGCGCGAACTCCTCGGCCATGTGGGCCTCGCGGAGCGCACCGACCATCGCCCCGGGCAGCTTTCCGGCGGCGAGCAGCAGCGCGTGGCGATTGCGCGGGCGCTTGCGAACCGCCCGCAATTGCTGCTGGCCGACGAACCGACCGGCAATCTCGATCCTCACACGGCGGACGAGGTCTTTGCGCTACTGATCAGACTCGTGCGCGACTTTGGCCTGGCGGCGCTGATCGCGACGCACAATCCGGGACTGGCGCAGCGCATGGATCGGCGCCTCACGATCGTCGAGGGCCGCGTCCGCGAGGTCTAGCCTTTCGCCGGCCGCGCGAATCGTGAATGATCGTGCGATGTCGCACGCCAATTTCGTCCATCTCCGCGTTCATTCGGCTTACTCGCTGTCCGAAGGTGCGATCCGCATCAAGGAGCTGGTAAAGCTCTGCGTTGCGCATGGCATGCCGGCGGTCGCGGTGACCGATAGCGGTAATCTGTTCGGCGCGCTGGAATTCGCGCTCGCGGCGCGCGAGGCCGGCGTACAGCCGATCGTCGGCTGCCAGCTCGCAATGGCGCGACCGTCGAACGAGAACGGCAATGTCGCGTTGCGTCCGGTTCGGCAGGCGCCCGATCAGCTCGTGTTGCTGGTGCAGAACGAAACCGGATACGCGAACCTGCTGAAACTGGTCAGCCGCGCTTTCCTTGAGGGCGAGGCGGGCAGCCAGCCGCAGCTCGCCTGGGAGGCGCTCGACGGTCTGACCGATGGACTGATCGCGTTTACAGGCGGTCCGCACGGGCTGGTTGGACGGTTGCTGCATGAAGGCCAGAAGGAAGCGGCCGAAACGGCCCTTCTGCGCCTTGCCGGCCTTTTTCCAGACCGGCTCTATATGGAGCTGATGCGGCACGGGCTCGCGATCGAACAACAGATCGAGCCGGCGCTTCTCGATCTCGCTTATGCGCATGACATTCCGCTGGTCGCGACCAACGAAGTGTTCTTCGCTGATGCCGACATGTTCGAGGCGCATGACGCGCTGCTCTGTATTGCCGGCGGCGCCTATGTCACCGAGGAAACGCGCCGGCGCGAGACACCCGAGCATCGCTTCAAGAGCGCGGCCGAAATGCGCGCTCTGTTCGCCGATCTGCCCGAGGCGGTCGACAACACGATGGTGATCGTACAGCGCTGCGCCTTCATGCCGGCGGAGCGGAAGCCGATCCTGCCGGCTTTTCCTACGCGCGAAGGGCGCAGCGCCGAGGACGAGTTGCGCGCGCAGGCGGCGGCCGGGCTTGAGGAGCGGCTCGCGGTTCTGGCGGCGCAAGAGAACCTCGACACCGGCGGCAGCGCCTTCACCGAGCGCGCGACGCCCTATCGCCAGCGGCTCGCCTTCGAGCTCGAAACCATCATCGCGATGGGTTTCGCCGGTTACTTCCTGATCGTCGCCGATTTCATTCAGTGGGCGAAGCGGCAGGGTATACCGGTCGGGCCGGGCCGCGGTTCGGGTGCCGGCTCGGTTGCCGCCTGGGCGCTCACCATCACCGATCTCGATCCGACGCGCTGGGGGCTGCTGTTCGAGCGGTTCCTCAATCCGGAACGCGTCTCGATGCCGGATTTCGACATCGATTTCTGCCAGGACCGCCGCGACGAGGTGATCCGGTATGTGCAGGAGAAATACGGCCGCGACCGCGTCGCGCAGATCATTACCTTCGGCAAGCTACAGGCGCGCGCGGCGCTGCGCGACGTCGGGCGCGTCGTGCAGATGCCTTATGGCCAGGTCGACCGCATCTGCAAGCTGGTACCGAATAACCCGGCCAATCCGGTCACGATCGCGCAGGCGATCGAGGGCGAGCCGCAACTTCAGACCATGCAGGAAGAAGATCCTTCGGTTGCGCGGCTGATCGACATCGCCATCAAGCTCGAAGGGCTCTACCGTCACGCCTCGACCCATGCGGCCGGCGTGGTGATCGGCGACCGACCGCTCAACGAATTGGTGCCGCTCTATCGCGATCCGCGCTCGGACATGCCGGTCACGCAGTTCAGCATGAAGTATGTCGAGCTCGCCGGCCTCGTGAAGTTCGATTTCCTCGGTCTAAAGACACTGACTGTGCTGGCCAAGGCGCAGGCGTTGCTGTCGCAACGCGGTGTGACGGTCGATCTCGAAAACCTGCCGCTCGACGACGCCAAGACCTACGAGATGATCGGGCGCGGGGAATCGACCGGCATCTTCCAGCTTGAAAGCTCGGGCATGCGCGACGTGCTGCGCAAGCTGAAGCCCGACCGGTTCGAGGACATCATCGCCGTCGTCGCGCTCTACCGGCCGGGCCCGATGGACAATATTCCGCGTTATATTGCCTGCAAGCACGGCACCGAACAGCCGGATTATCTGCATCCATCGCTCGAGGGCATCCTGCGCGAGACTTACGGCATCGCGATTTACCAGGAACAGGTGATGCAGATCGCCCAGGCGCTCTCGGGCTACAGCCTCGGCGGTGCCGATCTGCTGCGTCGCGCGATGGGCAAGAAGATCAAGTCGGAGATGGAGGCGCAGCGCAAGGCGTTCACCGACGGCGCGCTGGCGCGCGGGGTGCAGGAGAATACGGCCGCCCACATCTTCCATCAGGTCGAGAAATTCGCCGGCTACGGGTTCAACAAGAGCCACGCGGCGGCCTACGCGTTGGTCGCCTATCAGACCGCCTGGATGAAGGCGAATTATCCGGTCGAGTTCTTCGCCGCACTGATGACGCTCGATATCCACTCCAGCGACAAGCTCAATTTGTTCCGGCAGGAACTGGAGCGGATGGGCTTCCGCATGCTGGCGCCCGACATCAACCGCTCTGGCCCCTGTTTCACGGTCGAGCCGGTTGCCGATGGTGAGCTTGCGGTGCGCTATGCCCTGGCGGCGATCAAGAATGTCGGCGCCGGGGCGATGGAAGCGATGACCGCGGACCGCGACGCGAACGGACCCTTCAAGGATATCGGCGATCTGTCGCGCCGGCTCGATCCGCGCCATGTGAACAAACGTCCGCTCGAGAATCTGATCCGCGCAGGTGCGCTCGACTCCCTGGATCAGAACCGGAGGCGTCTGTTCGAAAGCTCGGATGTGATCCTGCGCCATGCCAATGCCGAGGTCGCGGCGCGCGAGAGCAACCAGACCAATCTGTTCGGCGATGCCGAGACGATGCCGAGCTTCGATCTGCCGCCAATCGACGACTGGCTGCCGCTCGAGCGTCTACAGCATGAGTTCGAAGCCATCGGATTCTATATCTCGGCGCACCCGCTCGATTCCTACGTGACCAGCCTGCGCCGGCTCGACGTGACGCGCTTTGCCGATCTCGCGACCTGGCTGCAGGGAAGGCCGACCAACCGGGCCCGGCTCGCCGGCATCGTCATTTCGCGTCAGGAACGAACCTCGGCGCGCGGCAATCGGTTTGCCTTCGTGCAGTTCTCGGATTCGAGCGGCGTATTCGAGGCCACGGTCTTTTCCGACCAGCTGTTCAGCGCGCGCCAGTTGCTCGAGCCGGGCCGCATGGTCGTCATCACAGCCGATGCGCGGCACGAGGAGGATAGTTTCCGCCTCACCCTGCAAACGATCGAGCCGATCGACGAGGCGACCCGTAACGCAGCCGCCGGGCTCAAGGTCTTCCTCAATGCGCCGGGCCCGCTCGAAAGCCTGAAGCAGATCATCGCGCGTGAAGGGAAGGGCAAGGGCCGGATCAACCTCGTCCTCGATCTCGACGGGGCCCGCGAGGTCGAAATGGCGCTGCCGGGTGGTTGGGCGGTCTCGCCGGCCGGGCGGGCTGCGATCAAGGCGATCCCCGGGGTCGTCGAAGTGCAGGAAATCTAGGGCGAAGAGACCCCGCCCGGACCTGGTTCCGGGCCTCAGGTCACCTCAGGAGGCCGCTCGGGGCTTGATGCGGCAGCCCCCATGCCCTAAATACCGGCCTCCAAACCCTCACACGGGGTCGCGGACGTCGGGGAGACATCCCGCGCGCCCGCTCCGGTGTCCGGCTTCGGTCGGACGACAACCCCGTGGCGGACTAACCGGAAAAGGATCCGACTCATGGCAATGCCAAGCTTCAGCATGCGCCAGCTTCTCGAAGCTGGTGTTCATTTCGGCCACCACACACGTCGCTGGAACCCGAAGATGTCTCCGTACATTTTCGGCATCCGCAACAACGTCCATATTCTCGACCTCGAACAGAGCGTCCCGATGTTGCATCGGGCCCTGCAGGCCGCGCGGGACGTCGTCGCCGGCGGCGGCCGGGTTCTGTTCGTTGCGACCAAGCGTCAGGCCAGCGAGAAACTCGCGGAATCGGCCAAGCGCTGCGGTCAGTACTATGTCAACCATCGCTGGCTCGGCGGCATGCTGACCAACTGGAAGACGATCTCGAACTCGATCAAGCGGCTGCGCGAACTCGACGAGCAGCTCGATACCGGTCTTGCCGGTCTGACCAAGAAGGAACTGCTGCAGCTTACCCGCGAGCGCGACAAGCTCGAGCGGGCGCTCGGCGGAATCAAGGAAATGGGCGGGCGGCCCGACATCCTGTTCGTGATCGATACGAACAAGGAAAACATCGCCGTCGCCGAAGCAGCGAAACTGGGCATCCCGGTCATCGCGGTGGTCGACAGCAACTCCGATCCGGAAGGCATCACCTTCCCGATTCCGGGCAATGACGACGCGCTGCGTGCCATCGCGATGTATCTCGATCTGATGGCCGATGCGGTGCTCGACGGGTTGCAGCAGGAGATGATCGCATCGGGCGTCGATGTCGGCGAACAGGCCGACGCACCGGTCGAACGTCTGCCCGAGGCCGACGCCCCCATCGCAAGCGATGCCGGCTCGACCGGCGAAGCGGCCGCGACGGCCTGACCTCCGTATCCGATCCGGCGCGCGCGGTCCGGCTCGTGCCGGACCGCCGCCCAGACACTGTGAACGTCCGGATCCGAAACGACGATTTGTAATCAGGAGAGAAGTGCATGGCTGAAATCAGCGCAGGGCTCGTGAAGCAGCTTCGCGAGATGTCGGGCGCCGGCATGATGGACTGCAAGAAGGCGCTTACCGAAACGTCCGGCGATTTGGAAGGTGCGGTCGACTGGCTGCGCAAGAAGGGTCTTGCTGCGGCCGCCAAAAAGGCCGGCCGCGTCGCAGCCGAAGGTCTGGTTGCGGCCGTCGTCGAAGGCGGCGAGGCGGCTCTGGTCGAGCTCAATTCCGAGACCGACTTCGTCGCGCGCAACGAAGAGTTCCAGGGCTTCCTTCGTGCCGCGGCGCCGCTCGCGCTCAAGGCCGACGGTGTCGATGCACTGAAGGCGAGCAAGCTGGCCGATGGCCGTACGGTCGACGAAACGCTGACCCAGCTCATCGCCAAGATCGGCGAAAACATGACGCTGCGGCGGATCGAACGTTTGTCGGTCCAGGGCGGCGTTATTGCGAGCTATGTGCACAACGCGATCGCGCCGGGCCTGGGCAAGATCGGTGTGCTGGTTGCGCTCAAGTCGAGTGGTGACAAGAGCAAGCTCGCCGAAACAGCGCGTCAGATCGCGATGCACGTCGCGGCCACCAGCCCGCAATCGGTCTCGGTTGCGGACCTCGATCCGGCGCTGGTTGCGCGCGAGCGTGATGTGCTGATCGAGCAGGCGAAGACCTCCGGCAAAACGCAGGAGATCGCCGAGAAGATGGTCGAAGGCCGGCTGCGCAAATACTATGAGGATGTGGTCCTGCTCGAGCAGGTCTATGTCGTCGATGGTGAAAGTCGCGTGAAGAAGGTGGTTGAGGATCTCGCCAAGCAGCTCGGTACCCCGGTCGAGATTGCCGGGTTCCGCCGCCTGGTGCTCGGCGAGGGCGTGCCGCGCGACGCGGAGGGGGACGCCTGAGAACGATGTCGGACCGGCCGCTGGCGCCTTGAACGGGCGCTGGCAGGTTGGCCGCCCGGCGTTTCGTGTATGATGGCTTGGCCCGCGCCCGGGCCTGACTCGGTCAAGGCCCGTGGCGGATCTGGCGCTGTGCCCGCCGCTGAGAGGGGATCGCCCGCGACATGCCGGACTCCAAGGCCGCACCCGATAAAGACAAGCCGGCCGGTCAGGCCTACCGGCGCGTCCTCCTGAAAATTTCCGGCGAGGCCCTGATGGGGTCGGGCGAATTCGGGCTCGATCCCGATACCGTCAATCGCGTCGCGACCGAAGTCGCTGCGGTCAACCGGCTCGGCATCGAAGTCTGTCTGGTGATCGGCGGCGGCAACATTTTCCGTGGCGTCGCCGGGGCCGCCCAGGGCATGCAGCGCGCCAGCGCAGATTATATGGGCATGTTGGCGACCGTCATTAACGCGCTCGCTATGCAGAACGCGCTCGAACAGGCCAGCATCCCGACCCGCGTTCTTTCTGCCATTCCGATGGCGACGGTCTGCGAGCCCTATATCCGACGCCGTGCCATCCGCCATCTCGAGAAGGGCCGCATCGTCATCTTCGCAGCCGGCACCGGCAATCCGTTTTTCACCACCGATACCGCGGCGGCTTTGCGCGCCTCGGAGATGGGCTGCGATGCGTTGCTCAAGGGCACCAAGGTCGACGGCGTTTACAGCGCCGATCCGACGCGCAATCCCGATGCCCAGCGCTATGACCGGCTGACCTATCTCGAGGTGCTGTCGCGCGACCTCAAGGTCATGGACGCAACGGCCATAAGCCTGGCACGGGAAAGCCACATTCCCATCGTTGTATTCTCGATCAGTCAAAGCGGGGCCTTCGCCGACGTCATGGCGGGGAATGGTCGCTTCACGGTTATCTCGGACTAAGGAGGGGTGGGGAGCATCGTCATGCCAGCGTTCGACATCAAAGATATGCAGCGTCGGATGGACGGCGCTCTGGAGGCGCTGGGCCGCGAGTTCGGCGGCCTGCGCACGGGTCGCGCCTCGGCGCATCTGCTCGATCCGATCACGGTCAGTGCCTATGGCAGCGAGATGCCGCTGACCCAGGTCGGTACCGTCAACGTGCCGGAACCGCGCATGATCACCGTCCAGGTCTGGGATCGCGGCCTTGTGATCTCGGTACAGAAGGCGATCCGCGAAGCCGGACTCGGGCTCAATCCGACCGCCGACGGCCAGCTCGTGCGTGTGCCGATTCCGGAACTGAGCGAGGATCGCCGCCGCGAACTCAGCAAGATCGCGCACAAGTATGCCGAACAGGCCCGCATTGCCGTGCGCAACGTGCGACGCGATGCGATGGAACAACTGAAGAAGATGGAGAAGGACGGCAAGATCTCCGAGGATGAGCAGCGCCATCAGGCCGACCTGGTGCAGAAGGCGACCGACGAACATGTGAAGAAGGTCGACGACACGCTCGCCAAAAAAGAACAGGAGATCATGCAGGTCTGATGGAGCCGCTGCGCAAATCCGAGTCGCCGCCGCCGCCGACCCATGTCGCTATCATCATGGACGGCAACGGGCGCTGGGCGAAGGCGCGCGGGCTGCCGCGCGCGGCCGGCCATCATCGCGGCGCCGAAGCGGCGCGGCGTGCGGTGGTCGGTGCGGCCGAGCTCGGCATCGGTTATCTGACCCTGTTCAGCTTCTCGTCGGAGAACTGGAATCGGCCGCCGGCCGAGATCGACGATCTGATGGCCCTGCTGCGGCTCTATCTGCGCAAGGAGCTCCGAACGCTCCAGGAATCCGATGTGCGCCTCAAGGTCATCGGCGATCGCGAGCGGCTCGACCGCGAGATCGTCGCGCTCATCGAACAGGCGGAACGGGAAACCGCATCGAATCGCGGACTGACCGTCGTCATTGCGCTCTCATACGGTGCGCGCGCCGAGATCGCGGGTGCCGCGCGCCGCATCGCCGAAGATGTTCGCGCCGGACGGCTCGCACCCGAGGCCGTCGACGAGAACGTATTCGCGTCGCGTTTATTGACCACCGGGATTCCGGATCCCGATCTGATCATCCGCACCAGCGGCGAAAAGCGGATCAGCAATTTCCTGCTCTGGCAGGGCGCGTATGCCGAACTGGTCTTCCTCGACCGGTTCTGGCCCGATTTCACCAAGGACGATCTCGAGCATGCCCTGCGCGAGTATCACGGCCGTGAGCGTCGATACGGTGCCAGCGGCTGATCCCTCGGCCTTGTCGCGGCGTCTGATTGCCGCGGCGGTGCTGATGCCGGTGGCGCTGGGTCTCGCCTGGGCGGGCGGCTTGCTATGGGCCATCGCTATCGCGGGCCTTGCGGCGCTCGCGCTCTGGGAATGGCAGCGCATGACCATCCCCGATGGCTGGATCACGACGATCCTCGCGCCGCTGATCGCGGCGGGCGGTTGTCTGGCGCTGATCATCGAAGGCAGCGGTGCCGCGTTGCTGGTCGTCGCAATCTCAGCGATCGCCAGTGTGGCGGTTGCCACTCGAAATGCGGCGCTCGGGCGACGCCTGCTGCTCGGTGCCGGGGTGATCTATATCGGTCTCGGAGCCTTGGCTCTCGTGTTGCTGCGGCTGATGCCGGAAGCCGGATTTGCGGCGCTGGTCTGGTTACTGGTCAGCGTCTGGGCCTCGGATTCGGGCGCCTACGCAGCCGGCAAGCTGATCGGCGGCCCGCGCCTCGCGCCACGGATCAGTCCGAACAAGACCTGGGCGGGGCTCGGCGGCGCGATGGCGGCGCCGGCCGTCATGGGCATGCTGTTCGGCCTGTTCTGGCCGGGTGCGCCGGCGGTCGGCCTCCTCGGGCTGATCGGGCTCGGCATCGGGCTGTTCGGGCAGGCGGGCGACCTCGTTGAATCGGCGGTAAAGCGCCATGTCGGCGTCAAAGACAGCGGCTGGCTCGTTCCAGGCCATGGCGGCGTCCTCGACCGGATCGATGCCCTGCTGGCGGCTGCCCTTTTTGTGGGGGCCCTTTATGTCTCGGGCGGGAACGGGCTCGCATGGTCGTAGTCCAGGCACCGCTTCCGAAACGGCCGCCCGATGTTCGAAGCATCTCTATTTTTGGCGCGACCGGCTCGGTCGGTGCCAACACTGTCGATCTGATCCGTCGCGACCCCAAGCGCTACGAGGTCGTAGCCCTTACCGCGCGCAGCAATGTCGCCGCGCTCGCCAGGATGGCGCGAGAGGTCGGCGCGCAGCTTGCCGTGGTCGCCGATCCTGGCGCCTATGCCGCGCTCAAGGAGGCGCTGGCAGGCAGCGGGATCGAAGCCGCAGCCGGCCCGGATGCCCTCGTGGAAGCCGCCGCGCGGCCGGCCGACTGGATGATGGCGGCGATCGTCGGGGCGGCGGGCTTGCGCCCCACGCTCGAGGCGATCCGGCAGGGCGGCATCGTCGCGCTCGCGAACAAGGAGTGCCTGGTGTGCGCCGGCGATCTGGTGATGGGCGAGGTGGCGCGGAATAATACACAGCTTCTGCCCGTGGATTCCGAGCATAGCGCAGTATTTCAGGTGCTCGACACCAGGCGGCGCGACGCGATCGAGAAGATCATCCTAACCGCGTCAGGCGGGCCGTTCCGCACTATGGATCTCGAAAGCATGAGCCGGGTCACCCCGGCGGAAGCCGTTGCACACCCCAACTGGCGGATGGGCGCCAAGATCTCGGTCGATTCTGCGACCATGATGAACAAGGGCCTTGAGCTGATCGAGGCGCGCCATCTGTTCGACCTACCCTCTGAACGGATCGAGGTGCTGGTGCACCCGCAATCCGTGGTCCACAGCCTGGTCAGCTACATCGACGGGTCGGTGCTGGCCCAGCTCGGCACCCCGGACATGCGGACCCCCATCGCCTATGCACTGGGCTGGCCGCATCGGATCGCCGCACCTTCGGCACGTCTGGACCTCGCGCGGATCGGGAACCTTACGTTTGAACCACCTGATTTTGCTAGATTCCCGTCTCTCGCCTTGGCCCGGGACGCGCTACGTCAGGGGGGCGGGGCGACGACCGTTCTGAATGCTGCCAACGAGGTCGCGGTGGCGGCCTTCCTTGACGAACGGATCCGCTTTACCGACATCTGCCGGGTCGTTGAGACCTGCCTCGAGCATGCGCCGACCCGCTCTCCATCAACGCTGGCCGAGGTCGACGACATCGACCAGTCTGCGCGCGAGCTGGCTTGGGCTGCGATCGGCCGCCGATCGGGCCATTGATGAATCGCGGCATATGCGGCAAACCCTGTATCCGGGGAGCGGCCTCGCCGTTCCCCCAACATGATTGGCGTAACGCACGATGATCGAGTTTTTCACCCAGGCCCCTATCTATGTGCTGGCCTTCCTCGCCGTAATCACGGTCGTGGTCTTCGTCCACGAGCTGGGGCATTTCATGGTTGCCCGGGCGGTCGGCGTCCGGGTCGAGGTGTTTTCGATCGGCTTCGGCAAGGAGCTGTTCGGATTCAACGACCGGCGCGGCACCCGTTGGAAATTCGGCCTGCTCCCGCTTGGCGGTTACGTAAAAATGTTCGGCGAAAGCGACGATACGGTTCAGCCGGACGGTACCACCCGACCGTTGACCGAGACCGAGCGCGCGGGTTCGTTTGCCCATAAGTCGCTCGCACGGCGCAGTGCCGTCGTGGTCGCGGGGCCGGTCGCTAATTACATCTTCGCTATTCTCGTTCTCGGCATTCTTTATCTGTCTTATGGGCAACCGTTCACGGCACCGGTTGTCGGCGAAGTGCAGGCCGATTCGGTTGCCGCCGAAATCGGGCTGCAGACCGGCGACCGGATCGTCGCCATCGATGGTAATGCGGTCGAGAGCTTCCAGGACGTTGCCGAAACCGTGCAGTTTGGACTCGGCGTGCCGCTCGAACTGACGATCGAGCGCGATGGCGAATCGCAAACGATTCCCGCGGTACCGAGCGTCGTCGAGATTACCGATAATTTCGGTAATGTTCACCGCGTCGGACGTTTGGGCATCGGCCCTGCGGGGGAAACAGAAACGCGCACGTTCGGACCGCTTGCTGCGTTTGGTGCGGCAACCGCCGAGAGCTGGAACACATCGGGACGAATTCTGGAATCGTTGTGGCAGATCATAGAAGGTACGAGATCGGCTGACGAACTGGGCGGCGTGATTCGCATCGGAAAGATGGCCGGCGATATCGCGAAGGAAGGGATTGTGCAGCTGATCGGCTTCGCGGCATTTATCTCGATCATGCTCGGCTTGTTCAATCTGTTTCCGATCCCTATGCTTGATGGCGGCCATCTTGCATTCTACGCCTATGAGGCGGTACGGGGGCGGCCGATGGCCATCCGGGCCCAGGAATGGGCTTTCCGGGTCGGCTTGGTTTTCCTCGTCGGGCTTACGCTCTTCGCAATCAGAAACGATCTTAAGCTCTTCGATTTTTTCAAGAATCTGCTAACCTAACCGCGGTTCGACAGGGGGGCCCGGAGTGCGATTTGTTTTAGCTATCCTGGTACTGGTTACCGGGCTGGTCGTAGCCAGCGCGAGCCGCGCACAAGAATTCGTATTCGACGGTGCCCCCATCGCCGATATCGAAGTCGTGGGCAATCAGCGCATCGAAGCGGAGACCATCCGCTCTTATATGCAGCTTGGCCCGAACGACCGGTTCGAACCGGCGGCGATCGATCGCGCCTTCAAGTCGGTGTTCGGGACCGGGCTGTTCGCCGACGTCGCCTTCGACCGGCGGGGAAACGTCCTGATTGTCGAGGTCGTCGAGAACCCGGTCATCAACCGACTGGTGTTCGAAGGCAACGACGATATCGATGACGAGATTCTGCAGCAGGAAATCCAGCTTCGCCCCCGTATCGTCTATACCCAGACGCGCGTACAGAGTGACACGCAGCGCATCATCGACATCTATCGCCGGTCCGGCCGGTACAACGTCACCGTCGAACCCAAGATCATCAAGCTCGACCAAAACCGCGTCGACCTGATCTTCGAAATCGACGAGAACGAGACGACGCTGGTCGAGCGAATCGATTTCGTCGGAAACGAGGCCTTCAGCGACGGCTCGCTGCGTAGCGAATTGCTGACCAAGGAAGCTGCATTCTGGCGGTTCCTCTCGACATCCGACGTCTACGATCCGGATCGTCTGGCGGTCGACCAGGAAGCGCTGCGCCGGTACTACAACGAAGAGGGCTACGCCGACTTCCGTGTGGTCTCCGCCGTCGCCGAACTTTCGCCCGATCAGACCGCGTTCTTCATCACCTTCACGGTCGAGGAAGGCGTTCTCTATCACATCGGCACGGTCGAAATCATCTCGACATTGCCCGATCTCGATCCGGAAGAGCTTTATGGCGAGCTCGAAGTCGACGAGGGCGATCAGTTCGATATTTCGGCGATCGACAAGTCGGTTGAGAACCTGGTCGACACCATCGGCACGCTTGGCTATGCATTCGTCGATGTGCGCCCGCGCTACGATCGCGATCCGGAGAACGGCGTCATCAATCTGCTCTTCGAGATACAGGAAGGTCCGCGGGTATTCGTTGATCGGATCGAGATCATCGGCAACGTCCGCACGCTCGACAAGGTAATCCGACGCGAGTTCCGCCTCATCGAAGGCGATCCATTCAATGCCGCCAAGCTCGAGCGCACGCAGCAACGCATTCAGAATCTCGGGTATTTCAGTTTCGTCCGGATTGAGCCGGTTCCCACCGCCGATGCGGACAAGGTACGGATCGAGGTCGAGGTCGAAGAGCAATCGACCGGCGAGTTGACCTTCGGTATCGGCTTCTCGACCTCGGAAGGACCGCTCGGGCAAATTGGTTTGCGAGAACGCAACCTCCTGGGTCGTGGCCAGGATCTTCGCTTCGACATCAGCCTCTCGGGCCGGCGCTCGCAGATCAACCTGGCATTCACGGACCCGTACTTTCAGGATCTTCCGCTGGCGGCCGGTTTCGACGTCTACCGCGTCGAAACCGACCGCGATGAAAGTTCGTTCAACGAAGAGCGGATCGGCCTCGGCTTGCGTGCCGGATACGAGCTCACCGAGTACACACGCCAGGCCTGGCGCTACACGCTCGAACACTCCGACGTGTTCGATGTGGCCAACAATGCGTCCCAGGTCATTCAGCAGCAGGCGGGTACCTCGCTCACATCCGCAGTTACGCACACGATCACTTACGATCGCCGCGATAACCGCGTATTCCCGCATGAAGGCCATTATCTGAGCATATCGTCCGAACTGGCCGGCCTCGGCGGCGATATCCGCTATGTTTCCACCACGGTCGCCGCGGGTTATTACATCCCCTTTGGCGATGCCGTGACGCTTGAATTGACGGCGGAAGCCGGCAAGATCCAGGGTTTCGGTCAGGACGTTCGGATTATCGATGCCTACTTTGTCGGCGGTAACAATCTGCGCGGTTTCGCCGACGGTGGTATCGGGCCGCAGGACACGGCGACGGGCGACCAGTTGGGCGGCAATGTGTTCGCGCTGGGCAGTGTCCAGCTTTCCTTCCCCCTTGGCCTGCCCGAGGAGTATGGTATTGGTGGCCGGGTCTTCACTGATTTCGGCACCCTGACCGATACCGACGCGCAATGCACCGGAGTCGGTTGCAACATCGAGGATTCGGGCAGCATTCGGGCTTCGGTCGGCGCCGGTATTACGTGGAATTCGTTCCTCGGGCCGATCGCGGTCGACTTGGCTTGGCCGATTGCGCAGGAAGACTATGACGAAGTCGAGTTTTTCCGTTTCAGCGTCGGTGCCCGGTTCTAACCGCAAGAACGCGTCATGACATTGCGCCGCTTTGTCCTGGCATCTCTGGCCGTTTTCACCCTGATCGCAACGCCGGCACAGATGCCGCGGGCGGTTGCGCAGGATGCTGCCGTCCCGGTCAGCGTTGCGGTCCTCGATCTGCCGATCATTTTGCGGGATTCGACCGCAGCGCAGGCGGTCCGCACCCAGATCGAACAGCAGCGCCAGCGGTTCCAGTCGGAGCTGGCCCAGCAGGAGCAGGCCCTGCAGGCCGAAAGTCAGGCGCTCGAATCGCAACGCGGCACCATGACGGCCGAGGCGATTGCGCAGAAGCAGCAGGAGATGTCCCAGAAGGTGCAGCAACTGCGCCAGCAGTCGGAGTTGCGGCGCCAGCAGCTCGAGGACGCTTTCAACGCCGCGATGGACGAGGTGCGGCAGTCGGTCATCGATATTTTGACCGAGATCGCGCAGGCGCGGGGCTACACGCTCGTGCTCAATAAATCGACGGTTCTTCTCAGCGCCAATGAGTTCGACATCACAAACGAAGTGTTGACGCAGCTGAACCAGCGGCTGCCTAGCACGCAAATTCCCGGCATTCAGTAGTATCGGAGGCGGACGCAGAATGTCCGACGGAACGACGCGCACGGTCGCAGACGGCCAGGAGGTAATGGGGGGCACGCGGGCGGACGTCCTGCGGATCATGGAAATGATTCCGCATCGTTATCCGCTTCTGATGATCGACCGGATCCTTGATCTCAAGACGGATGTCAGCGCGCTGGGGCTCAAGAACGTCACGATCAATGAAGCGCATTTCATCGGCCATTTCCCGAGCGATCCGATTATGCCGGGCGTATTGATCATCGAGGCGATGGCGCAGACCGCCGCGGTCCTGGTAGCCCATACGCTGGGTCCGGATGCCGAGGGCAAACTCGTCTATTTCATGTCGATCGACAACGCGCGTTTTCGCCGGCCCGTTGTACCGGGCGATCAACTCAAGATCCTGGTCACCAAAGAGCGCAGCCGTGGCAATGTCTGGAAATTTTCCGGCGATGCCCGGGTCGACGACAAGACCGTCGCCGAAGCCACTTTCACCGCCATGATCCGCGATCGCTGAAGGCTGTCGGCGCCGCCGCTGCCGGCGGCGCCTTCATTTCAGCGTTGGCCGTTCAGCGCTGGTCGATCGGCAAATAATGCCGCATCAACGGTCCGCTATAGAGCTGCCGCGGCCGGCCGATACGCTGCGAGGGATCTTCGATCATTTCGTTCCACTGGGCGACCCAGCCGACGGTGCGGGCAAGGGCGAACAGCACGGTGAACATCGAGGTCGGGAAGCCGATCGCCTGGAGGATGATCCCCGAATAGAAATCGACATTGGGGAACAGCTTGCGCTGGACGAAGTAGTCGTCTTCCAAGGCAATCCGCTCGAGTTCCATCGCGAGGTCGAGCAGCGGCTGGTCGCGGATACCAAGCGAATCCAGCACCTCGTGGCACGACTTGCGCAGCACGGCGGCGCGCGGATCGTAATTCTTGTAGACGCGATGGCCGAAGCCCATCAGCCGGAACGAATCGTCCTTGTCCTTCGCGCGATTGATGAATTCGGGGATCCGCGAGCGGTCGCCGATCTCCTTCAGCATGTTGAGCACCGCCTCGTTGGCGCCGCCATGGGCGGGCCCCCAGAGCGAAGCGATGCCGGCGGCGATGCAGGCGAAGGGATTGGCACCGCTTGATCCCGCGATACGCACCGTCGAGGTCGATGCGTTCTGCTCGTGATCGGCATGCAGGATGAAGATGCGGTCCATCGCGCGGGCGACCACCGGGTCGATCTTGTAGTTCTCGGCCGGCACTGCGAACGTCATATGCAGGAAGTTTTCCGCATAAGAGAGATCGTTCTTCGGGTACACGAAGGGCTGGCCGATCGAATACTTGTACGCCATCGCGGCGATCGTCGGCATCTTGGCGAGTAGCCGGTGCGAGGCGATCATCCGCTGATACTGGTCGTTGATGTCGAGACTGTCATGATAGAAGGCCGAGAGTGCGCCAACGACGCCGACCATGACGGCCATCGGATGTGCGTCGCGCCGGAATCCGCGATAGAACGTGCTGATCTGCTCGTGCAGCATCGTGTGATAGGTGATGTTGCGCACGAACTTGGTCTTCTCTTCCGCGCTCGGCAGATCGCCGTGCAGCAGCAGATAGCAGACTTCCATGAAGTCGCTGTTCTCGGCCAGCTCCTGGATCGGATAGCCGCGATGCAGGAGGATGCCTTCCTCGCCGTCGATATAGGTGATCGCGGACTGGCAGCTTCCGGTCGAGCTGTAGCCGGGGTCATAGGTCAGCAGGCCGTGCTCGTTGTACAGTTTCCGGATGTCGATCACCGAGGGGCCGATCGTGCCGTCGATGATCGGCAACTCGAAGCTGTTGCCGGTCCTGTTGTCGGTCAGGGTGACGCTGTTCTGCGCCTGGACGCGGCGTGCGCTCTTCACATCGTTCATAAAGTCGGTCCTTGAGTTCGCGGCGCTGCCGCCGATTGCCGGCGCGCCGACAGAATTTCCGATTGCTGGCGCAATCCTAGCACGCTCACGTGACCGATGGCGACATCGCGGAGGTCGTTTCGGCATCGCGAATGCGACCGATAACCTCTTCTTTTCCAAGGACTTGCGCCACCTCGAAGATGCCCGGCGAAACCGCCGCACCGGTCAGAGCGGCGCGCAACGGCTGGGCGATCTGGCCGAGCTTGCAGCCCTGCGCTTCTGCGAGGTTTCGTGCGGCAGTTTCCAGCGTCTCGACATCCCAGGACGGCACCGTCGCAAACGCATCGGCCAGAAGCTTGAGCCGCGCGATGCCTTCGGCATCGAGCAGACGGGCCGCCTTGTCATCGAGCGACAGCGGTCGCTCGCGTACGTAGAAGAGCGCGTTCTCGGCCAGCTCGACCAGCGTGCGCGCGCGCGACTTGAGCCCGGCCATGCCGTGTTTCAGCCGGTCAAGCTTGGCATCGTCGAGCGATGCGCCGAGTGCCGCCTCGAGCCGCGGCCGGATCAACTCGACCAGTCGCGCGTCGCCGGCCTCGCGGATGTAATGGGCATTGACGTGATTGAGCTTGTCGAAGTCGAACCGCGCGGGGGATCGACCGACCCCGTCGAGCGCGAACCATTCGATCGCCTGTTCGGTGCTGATAAACTCGTCGTCGCCATGCGACCAGCCGAGCCGCATCAGATAGTTGCGCATCGCTTCGGGCAGATAGCCCATCTCGCGATAGGCATCGACGCCGAGCGCGCCGTGGCGTTTCGAGAGCTTCGCACCGTCGGGCCCGTGGATCAGGGGAATATGGGCGAACACCGGTCGCGTCCAGCCGAGACCTTGGTAGATCTGCGCCTGGCGGAAGGCGTTGGTCAGATGATCGTCGCCACGGATCACATGCGTGATTTCCATGTCATGGTCGTCGACCACGACAGAGAGCATGTAGGTCGGCGTGCCATCGGCGCGCAGCAGCACCATATCGTCGAGCTGTTCGTTCGCGACGCGAACGGTGCCCTGCACCGCATCGTCGATCACGGTCTCGCCGGTCTGCGGCGCCTTGAGGCGAATGACCGGGCGCGCGCCAGCCGGCGCTTCAGAGGGATCGCGGTCGCGCCAGCGCCCGTCATAACGCATCGGCCGTCCTTCGACCTTGGCGCGGTCGCGCATCTCCTGCAGCTCCGCCGGTGTCGTGTAGCAGGGGTAAGCATGTCCGGCAGCGACCAGCTCATGTGCGACGGCGGCATGGCGCTCGGCGCGCCGGGACTGGAAGACTGGCTTGGCATCGAAATCGAGACCGAGCCAGTCGAGCCCGTCGATGATCGCGTCTATCGCTGCCTGGGTCGAGCGCTCGCGGTCGGTGTCCTCGATGCGAAGCAGGATGCGTCCGCCATGATGGCGCGTGAACAGCCAGTTGAAGAGCGCGGTCCGGGCACCGCCGATATGAAGATAGCCGGTGGGCGAGGGCGCAAAGCGTGTGATCACGGTCATGCCGGTTGCCGATCCATCGAAGCGGAGAAGCGGACGCGCCGCCACGCCCGGCTGGTCGGATCCGGGCGAGGGAAGCGGCCCATTCTCGAAAATTTGATCGGATTGCTCAACCTTGCAGCATTCCGACCGGCGAGACGCAAGCCGATCATCGTCCGATGAGGATCGCGCCGGTGCACTGGGTGGGGAGCCATATCGCGGCGGGCGCGGTCCTGCAAGGGCTGGCGGGCCGGCTGCATGCCGAACGGGACCGCTGGGCGCTGTGGTTGCCGCCCTTTATCGGGACCGGGATCGGCCTCTATTTCCTGCTGCCGATGGAGCCACCGCTCTGGATGGGGCTCGCGCTGGTCGTGGCGGGCATTGCGCTGTCGATCGCGGCACGTCGGTATGTTGCGGGATCGCTGGTCGCGATCGCGCTGACGGCCGCGTCGATCGGGTTCCTTGCGGCGCAGATCCGCACCGCCATGGTCGCGACGCCGATGCTCGCCGAAGAGATCGGGCCGGTGAAAGTGATCGGCACCGTCGTCGCGGTCGAGGCGCTGCCCAGCGGCCAACGCGTGCTGCTCGAGGACGTCGTTATCGAAGGGATCGCACCGGAAGCAACGCCGGTCCGCGTACGCATCCGTATCGTCAAACGCGACGCGGTCGTCGTGCCGGGCGAACGCATCGATCTCCTGGCCGAACTCGCGCCACCCAGCCTGCCGGTGACGCCCTATAGTTTCGATTTTCAGCGCGCGGCTTATTTCCGAGGGATCGGCGCGCAGGGTTTCGCCTATGGCGGCCCTCGCCTGGTCGAAGATCCGGAAGCAACAATGTCCTATCTCGCCTCGCTGAGCGCCGGGATCGAGGCTTTGCGGCTCCGCGTGGCGCAGCGCATCCGCGCGGTGTTGCCGGATGCCGATGGCGGTGTCGCCGTTGCGCTGATGACCGGATCGCAGACCGCGATTCCGCGCGAGGCGGTGGATGCCATGCGTGCCGTCGGGCTCGCGCATCTGCTTTCGGTATCGGGCCTTCACATCGGGCTCGTGACCGGCATCCTGCTGCTCGCGGTGCGCGCCGGGCTCGCGCTCATTCCGTCGATTGCGCTGCGCTACCCGATCAAGAAGTGGGCAGCAGGCATCGCCTTTGTCGGCGCGTTCTTCTATCTGCTGATCACCGGCATGGGTGTGCCGACGCAGCGTTCCTTCCTGATGGCGGGGCTCGTACTGTTCGCCGTGATGATCGACCGCACCGCTTTATCGATGCGGCTCGTCGCCTGGGCAGCCGGCGTGATTCTCCTGCTGCAACCCGAGACGCTGACGAGTCCGAGCTTCCAGCTTTCCTTTGCGGCGGTCGTGGCGCTGATTGCCGCCTATGAAACCAGTCTCGCCTGGCGCCTCCGCCAGCGCAGTCGATCAAGCTGGCTTGCGCGGTTGCCGTTTCATCTGCTCGGCGTCGCCGTGACGTCACTGGTGGCGGAAGCGGCGACGACGGCATTCGCACTCTATCATTTCAGTCAACTCACTCTGTTCGGGCTCGTCGCCAATCTGGTTGCGGTTCCGGTCACGGCGGTCTGGATCATGCCCTGGGCGGTTGTCGCGTATGCGCTGATGCCGTTCCATATCGAGGTGCTCGCGCTCGTCCCGATGGGTTGGGGTATCGATATCGTACTCGCGACCGCGCGCATTGTCGCGTCCTGGCCGGCCTCGGTCAGCTATCTGCCGGCGATGCCGCTCTGGGGCGCGGTGCTCGTTGCAATCGGCGGGCTTTGGTTGACGCTCTGGCGTCGTTCCTGGCGCTGGTGGGGTGCAGCGCCGATCGCTGCCGGTTTCATCAGCATCGCCTTCGTGACGCCACCGCATGTTCTGGTGTCGGGCGACGCACGCCTGGTCGCGGTCGCCGACGAGAATGGGGAGTATGTGTTTTCGCAGGAACGCGCCAACCGGTTCGAAGCCGATATCTGGATGCACCGGGCCGGACAGGAAGAGCGACAGGCCTGGCCGGATGACGGTTACGGCGCCGATGGGAGGCTGCTCTGCGATGCGCTCGGCTGTGTCTATCGCGCAGAGAACTATGTGGTTGCGATCGCATGGCAGGCTGGCGCACTCATCGAGGATTGTGCCATCGCCGATCTGGTCATCAGCCTCGATCCGGCCCGCGATCTTTGCCGCGGCGGTGAAGCGGGTGAGCCCATCGTCATCGACCGTTTCGATCTCTGGCGTAACGGCGGTTATGCGATCTGGCTTGAACCCGACGAGATCCGCAGTTTGTCGGTTGCCGAGACGCGCGGCATCCGTCCCTGGGTCGCCGATTTCGTGCGACGCCAACCGCGGCCGGTCAGGGAGTAATCAGGCTTCGATGGGCGCCGGCGCAGCAGTGCCATTTCGAGCGGCGTACGTGCGATGCCAGTCGAGCGCCGAGCCGACGATAGTGTCGAGGTCGGATCGCGTGGGCCGCCATCCGAGGGCCGACGCCGCCTTGCGGCAATCCGCGACGAGGAACGGCGGATCGCCCGCGCGCCGCGGCGCATCCCGCGAGATACCGGCTTTGCCGGAGAGGCGCTCGGTCGTCTGGATCACCTCGCGCACCGAACAGCCGCGTCCGGCGCCGAGATTGAAGATGTCGGATGCGCCGCCCGCCATCAGATAGCGCAGAGTCAGGATATGTGCGTCCGCCAGATCGACGATATGCACATAGTCGCGCACCGCCGTGCCGTCCGGTGTCGGATAGTCTGTGCCCATGATCGAAACCGGATCGCGCTTGCCGAGCGCCGCATCGACGGCAAGCGGGATGAGATGCGTTTCATCGGCATGCGCTTCGCCGATCTGTTGTTCCGACAGCGCGCCGGCCGCGTTGAAATAACGCAGCGCCACCCATTTCAGGCCATAGGCCGCGCCATACCAGGGTAGCGCGTCTTCGATCAGCTTCTTCGACAATCCATAGGGATTGATCGGCTCGCGCGGATGATCCTCGACGATCGACGGCGCGTTCGGATAGCCATAGACCGCGCCGGTCGAGGAAAACACGAAGCTGTCGACGTTGCAGAGTCGCATTGCGTCGAGCAGGACCATCGAACCGGCGAAATTATTCTGGAAGTATAGATCGGGATGCCGGATCGATTCGGCGACAAGGGCGTGTGCTGCGAAATGCATCACGGCGCGCACGTCATGGCGGCGCATCACGGCGACCAGCGCATCGCGATCGGTGATATCGACACGCTCGAACGGCCCCCAGCGCACCGCCCATTCATGGCCGGTCGAGAGATTGTCGACCACCACGGGAATGAAGCCCGCCGCGGCCAGCGCGTGACAGGCCGCACTGCCGATATAGCCGGCGCCGCCGGGTACCAGAATGGCGGGGTTCATGATCCTCCGTCCTCGCGCCGTATCAGGGGCGCTGCTTAGACCAGCAACCCCGCCGAGACAAGCGAGGGGTCTGCCGATGCAGCCATGCCTCGGTTGACCGCGCCGAGGGTGCTCCGTACCGTCGCGCCGGTTTTACGAGCGACACAGGAGGGCAGGCTGGCGTTCAATCCGGAGGGAGCAATCTCGGCTTTGGCCCGGGCCAAGTCGCTGCATCGCGCCGGGCGTCGGGCCGAGGCGGTCGAGGCCTACCGAGCCGCCGTGCGCGAGAAACCGAGCGATCCGGCGCGGCATTATCTGCTCGGATTGTGCCTGCTCGAACTCGGGCAGCTCGTCGACGGCAGCCAGTCGATGAAGCGCGCAATTGCGCTCGCACCGCGCCACGGGCCCGCCCATTTCGCCCTCGGCACAGCCGCATCGCGGCAGAACGACATTGAAACTGCGGAACGCCATCTGCGTGCCGCGATCAAATGCGAACCCAACCTGATCGCGGCCTATGCGGCCCTCGGTACGCTTTACGCAACGCATCAGCGCCTCGACGAAGCGCTGGCGGTCTTCCGGCAGGCGATCGAACGCCGCCAGGATCATGCCGGGTTGCAGGCGAATTACGGCAACGCACTCTATCAGTTGGGCCGGCGCGCCGAAGCGATCGCGGCCTGGCAGACGGCGCTGCGGCTCGACCCGAAACTGGCAACGGCCCATGCCAGCCTCGGCCTCGCGTTGCGCGCGCAGGGGGCCTGGGACGACGCCATCCGCTGCCTCGAAACGGCGGTCTCGCTCGAGCCGCGCGCCGGCGAGCATCGCTACAACCTGGGGCTCAGTTACTTTCATCAACGGCGCTATCGAGAGGCGCGCGCGGCACTGGATGCGGCGGAACCGTTGATGCCGGAGCGCCGTCGCGTGCGTGTGCAGAAGGCGCGCGCATCGCAGGCAATGTGCGACTGGGATGGCCTCGATACGCTATGGCCCGATATCGAATCGGAGATCGCGGCGGCGGAGCAGGGCGGCGTCTGCTATCTGACGCCGTTCTTTACCTTGTCGCTGCCGATGTCGCAGGAATCGCGCAGCATCGTCGCACGGCGTAACGCCGCGGTCATTGCCGACGATGCACGATTGCTGCAGCCGTTGGGCGGTTCGGCCGCGCGTGAAGCATCCGCGCATCGCATCCGGCTCGGTTATCTGTCGTCGGATTATCGCGACCATGCGGTCGGCTATCTCGTCGCCTCGATGTTCGATCGGCACGATCGAAACCGGTTCGAGGTGATCGGCTACAGCATTGGCCCCAACGATGGCAGCCATTGGCGCCAGCGCGCCGGACAGGGGTTCGACCGGCTGGTCGATCTGCAGGCGCTCGGCGATCGCGATGCGGCCGCGCGCATCGGTGAAGACGGGATCGACATCCTGATCGACATCAACGGGCTGACGGCCCTCGCGCGGCCCGAGATTCTGGCGTTGCGGCCGACGATATTGATCGCAACCTGGCTCGGCACCGCCGGCTCCACCGGCGCCGAATTCATCGATTACGCGCTGAGCGACCGCATCGTGACGCCGCCGGAGATGCAACCGCTTTACGCGGAGCATCTCTGTCTGCTGCCGGGTTGTTACTATCCATATGACGACGAAACCCGGATCGAGCGGGGCGTTACGCGCGCCGAAGAAGGCCTGCCCGATGACGCAGTGGTGCTCGCCTGTTTCTGCGCGCATTACAAGATCGACCGAGAATCCTTCGCGAGCTGGTGCGAAATTCTCAACGCGGTGCCGCGAGCGGTACTCTGGCTGTTGCGGGAATCGCCGGAGGGAGAAGCCAATCTGCGTGCCGCCGCGACCATTGCAGGGATCGCGCCGGAGCGGCTGATCTTCGCCGCGCGCAAACCGCGTGCCGACCATCTGGCCCGTCTTGCGCTGGCCGATCTCGCGCTCGATACCTTCGTCTACGGTGCACACACGACGGCGGCAGATGTGTTGCGCGCCGGGGTGCCGATGGTGACGCGGCTCGGGCCCGCGTTCGCCTCGCGGGTGGCGGCGAGCATTCTGACCGCGGCCGGCTTCGAGGATCTGATTGCGGCGGACATTGCGGATTGTACGAAGCTCGCGATCGATCTCGCCGCAGACGACAAACGGCGTGCGGCGTTCAAGGCGCGGCTCGCGATCGCCATTCCCGTGGCGCCGATCTTCGACACGCAAAGACTGGTGCGCGGTATGGAGCAGGCGTACGCGGCGATGTGGGCGCGGCACAAGGCGGGCGAACCGCCGACGCTGATCGATCTGTCGCGGCTGCCGTACGATCGCCCCTAGGATCGCTAGGCCCGCGATCGCGTCGGTCGCTTAGTAGCGCCGCAACAGACCGACGAGGCGACCCTGAATCTGCACCCGGTCAGGGCCGAAGATCCGCGTTTCGTAAGTCGGGTTGGCTGGTTCGAGCGCGATCGATGCGCCCTTGCGGCGCAGCCGCTTCAGGGTGACTTCGCTGCCGTCGATAAAGGCGACCACGATGCTGCCGTTCTCGGCGGTGTCGCAGCGCTGCACGATCGCGGTGTCGCCATCGAAAATGCCGGCATCGATCATCGAATCGCCTTCGACCTCGAGCGCGTAGTAATCGCCGCGGCCGACCAGGCTCGCCGGAATGTCGACGGTCTGGCTATGGTCGCGCAGCGCCTCGATCGGCGTACCGGCTGCGATCCGACCGTAAAGGGGAAGTTCGATCGAACCGGTCTCGCGCGCGATCTTGGCGCCGGGCATCGAGCCGCTGAAGCGGCCCTGGATGACATTGGGCTGGAAGCCGCTATCGCCGTTGCGGCCGTTCGCCTGGCTTGCCTCGTCCGGCATGCGGGTGACTTCCAGCGCCCGGGCGCGATGCGGCAGCCGACGCAGGAAACCGCGCTCCTCGAGCCCTGTGATCAACCGGTGGATGCCCGATTTCGACCGCAGGCCGAGCGCCGCCTTCATCTCCTCGAAGGAGGGGCAGACCCCGGTCTCGCCAAGCCGGCGGTTGATGAACATCAGGAGTTCGTGCTGCTTGCGCGTAAGCATGGGCCCATCCTTGGCATGAGCCGGACGCCGCCAGATCCTGGCGACGACTCCGGGAACAAAACGGGAAATGCGCGTCTGTTCTAGTTTGGTTCTTTGTGCGAGGTCAAGACCCACCGAACAAAGGGGGCAATCGCCGCCGGGCGGGCCGGTCAGAATCGGCGGAAATCGCCGATTTCTCTCATATACCGACGGCGCCGCCGGCGAGCGGCACGATCTCGACCTCGCGGCCGGCCTTGAGCGCCGGGGCCAAGGGCGCCCGCGCGATCAAGCAGTCGGCGCCGGCGAGAAACGAGAGCATCGAGCTGTCCTGCCGGTCAAAGGCGGTGGCGACCCGCCCGCCGTCGGGCGTCCGCTCAAGGCGGGCGCGCAGATAATCCTCGCGCCGGTCGTTCTCCGGCAGATCCTTGCCGAGCCGGGCGCGCTCGCGGGGAACGACGGGATCGGCAACGCCCTCGAGCAAGGCAAGGGCGGGGCGCAGGAAGATCGTGCTGCATACGAGGGTCGAGACCGGATTGCCGGGGAGGCCGAGCACCGGCGTGCCATCGACCATGCCGAACATCAGCGGCTTGCCCGGTCGCATCGCGATCTTCCAGAAATCGAGTGCCATGCCTTTGGCGCCCAGTGCCGCGCGCATCAGATCGTGGTCGCCGACAGAGACGCCGCCGGTCGTTACCAGCAGGTCGGCTGCCGCCGCGCCATCGGTCATCGTCTTGAGCGCTTCAAGATTGTCGGGTGCGACGCCAAGATCGATCGGGATGCCGCCGCAGGCACGCACGAACGCGGCGATACCGATGCCGTTGGAGCTGACGATCTGGCTCGGACCAATTGGCTCGCCCGGCATCACGATCTCGTCGCCCGATGAAAGGATCGCGATGCGCGGCTGGCGATGTACCTGAAGCCAGGGCCGGTTCATCGCGGCGGCGAGGCCGACATCGCGCGCCGTGAGACGGCGGCCGCGCTTCAGCAGCACATGGCCGGTTTTGAAATCCAGGCCGGCGGGGCGAACGAAGAGACCGCTTTTGACGGCCTCCTTCACGATCACCCGCGCGCCATCGGCGTCGGTGTTTTCCTGGATGACGATCGCATCGGCGCCGTCGGGAATGGGACCGCCGGTGAAGATACGCACTGCCTCGCCGGGTCCGATCTTGCCAGCGAAGGAACGGCCAGCGGGCGCCTCGCCGATGACGGTGAGCGTTGCCGGCACCGATGCGACGTCGGCGGCGCGCACCGCATAACCGTCCATCGCCGATACGGCAACTGGTGGCTGCGTAACGCGCGATTCGAGATCGACAGCAAGCACGCGGCCGAGCGCATCGTTGAGTGCAATCTGCTCGGTACCGAGTGGGGCGAGCGCATCCAGAATTCGTTGCAGCGCCTCGGCAACCGAAATCATCGTCACGTGGCCTGGAAGGTGCCGGATTTGCCGCCGGATTTCTGCGTGAGGCGAATCTCGCCGATGCGCATGCCCCGATCGATCGCCTTGCACATGTCGTAGACGGTGAGCGCCGCGACCGCGACGGCGGTCAGCGCTTCCATCTCGACGCCGGTCTGCCCGGTTACCTTGCAAATGGCGACGATATCGACGGCGCTGCGATCGGGATCGGGCTTCAGATCGACCGCGACCGATTGCAGCGCGAGCGGATGGCAGAGCGGGATCAGATCGGGTGTGCGCTTGGCGCCCATGATACCGGCAAGTCGCGCGACCGAGAGCACGTCGCCCTTCTTGATGCCGCCCGCCATGATCCGTTCGAGCGTCGCCTTTGCCATGAACACCGTGCCGCGCGCCTCGGCGACGCGCTCGGTCGCATCCTTGCCCGAGACGTCCACCATCACGGCGCGGCCTTGCTCGTCGAAATGGGTGAGATCGGCCATCGGCGGATCAGGCGCTCGCGGGAAGGGGTGCCGCGCCCAGCAGGCGGCGCGTCGCCGCGGTGACATCCGCCTCGCGCATCAGCGATTCCCCGACCAGGAAGAGGCGGGCGCCGACTGTGGCAAGGCGCGCCAGGTCCTCGGTATTTTCGATGCCACTCTCCGCGACGATCAGGCGATCGACCGGAACGCGCGGTGCAAGCGTTTCGGTCGTCGCAAGATCGACCTTCAGCGTCTTCAGATTGCGGTTGTTGATGCCGATCAGGTTCGCATCGAGCCTGAGCGCGCGGTCGAGCTCCGCTTCGTCATGCACCTCGACCAGCACGTCCATGCCGAGTTCGCCCGCGGCATCTTCGAGTTCCTTCGCCATCGCATCGTCGAGCGCCGCCATGATGAGCAGAATGCAGTCGGCGCCGATCGCGCGCGCCTCGAGCACCTGATAGGGATCGAGCATGAAATCCTTGCGCAGGACCGGAAGCTGGACCGCGGCATGGGCGGCGGCGAGATACTCGTTACGGCCCTGGAAGAACGGCTGGTCGGTCAGCACCGAGAGGCACGCCGCGCCGCCATTGCGGTAGGCACGCGCGAGCGCGGGCGGATCGAAATCGGCACGGATCACGCCCTTGCTCGGCGAGGCCTTCTTGATCTCGGCAATCAGCCCGTAAGGGCCGGCGGCGAGCGCACGGGCGAGCGCCTTCGTGAAACCGCGCGGCGCTTCGGCCGCAACCGCGCGTTCGAGCAGTTCGGCTTCGGGCGTCGCAATCTTGCGCCGCGCGATATGCGCGCGCTTTTCGGAGCAAATGCGGGCGAGTACGTCGTCCTTGCCGGTCTCGGCCGATGCGGTCATATCAGGCTGCCATGTTGGTGACGGCGACCAGCCGCTCGAGTGCGCGTTTGGCGCCGCCACCGTCGATTGCCTTGGCCGCGTCGGCGACGCCCGCCTTGAGGTTCGGGGTCTTGCCGGCGACGAGCAAAGCCGCCGCCGCGTTCAGCAGCACGATATCGCGATAGGGACCATGCTGACCGCCGAGCATCGCGCGGATTGCCGCCGCGTTCGCCTCGGCATCCCCGCCCTTGAGATCGGCGGCGGTTGCGCGCGGCAATCCCGCTTCTTCGGGCGTGACGTCGAAACGCCGGACCTGGCCACCGCTCAGTTCGGCGACATGGGTCGGACCGGTCGTCGTGATTTCGTCGATGCCATCGGAGCCATGCACCAGCCAGGCGCGTTCGGTGCCGAGTTCGGCCAGCACATGGGCGAGCGGTTCGAGCCATTGCTCGGAGAAGACGCCGATCAACTGGCGCCTGGTGCCGGCCGGGTTCGAGAGCGGGCCCATCAGGTTGAAGATGGTTCGCGTGCCCAGTTCGACGCGGGTCGGGCCGACATGGCGCATCGCGCTGTGATGACGCGGTGCCATCATGAAACAGATCCCGGCATCGCCGAGCGCGCGTTCGACCAGCGCGATATCGGCATCGATATTGACGCCCAGCGCCGCCAGAACGTCCGCCGCGCCGGTCTTGGACGAGAGCGCGCGATTGCCGTGCTTTGCGACCGGAACGCCGGCGGCTGCCACGACGAGCGCGGCGCCCGTCGAAATGTTCCAGGTACCCGACGCATCGCCGCCGGTGCCGCAAGTGTCGATCGCGCCTTCGGGGGCGACGATCCGGGTCATCTTGCTACGCATCGCGCGCACCGCGCCGGTGATCTCCTCGACGGTTTCGCCGCGCACCCGCAGCGCCATGAGGAAGCCGCCGATCTGCGCTGGCGTCGCATTGCCCGACATCATGATGTCGAAGGCCTCTTCGGCCTGCGCGGCGGTTAGCGGGCGACCCGTGGCCGCGGCCGCGATCAGCGGCCGTAGATCGCCGGTCGTGGTCATGGCCGTGCCTCTACGCCGATTTGCGCAGCATCGGCGCATCCGCGTTATGACCGGCGAGACGGAGGAAGTTCGCCAGGATGCGGTGTCCGTGCTGCGATTCGATGCTTTCCGGATGGAACTGAACGCCCCACAGCGGAAGCTTGCGATGCCGGAGCGCCATGACGATGCCGTCATCGGTCTCGGCGGTCACTTCGAGAGCGTCGGGGAAGGTCTCGCGGTCGACGATCAGCGAATGATAGCGCGTCGCGACGAACGGCCCGTCGATGCCGTCGAACAATTCGTTGCCGCTATGGCGGATCCTGCTCAGTTTGCCGTGCATCGGCGTGGGCGCACGCACGACATCGCCGCCAAAGACCTGACCGATCGCCTGATGGCCGAGGCAGACGCCGAATAGCGGTATCTTGCCCGCCGCCGTCTTCACCAGATCGAGGCAGATGCCGGCCTGGTTCGGGGTGGCCGGACCGGGCGACAGGATGATGCCCTGCGGCGCGGCCGCCATGACCTCGTCGACCGTGATCTGGTCGTTGCGGTGGACGCGCATCGTCGCCCCCAGTTCGCCCAGATAATGGTAGAGGTTGTAGGTAAAGCTGTCGTAGTTATCGATTAAGATAAACATATCAGCGTACTGCCGGCTGTTTTTCAGGCAGCGCGAAAGCACTGCCACTGCCTGTTTATATCAGGTCGTCCAGGGCTGCGAAAGCAAGGGCGGCCGGCAGGACGCGCCCGAATCATGCTATTCGGCGATCCCTGAGCGGAGACGAAGCTTCGATGGCAAGCGCGCGGCGACGCAAGGCGGGCGGCAAGAGCAAGGGATGGCTCGCGACCTGGCGCGGCCGGCTCGGGCTCGCCGCGCCCGCGACGAAGGCCGCCGGCAAGCGGCGGAAGGCGTGCGCCTCGCCGCAACGCCTGGTCTGGATCGTTGTCATCTTCGCGCTCGGTCTGCTCGCCGGCGCGATCGGTCTCGATGCGGTCGGGGAGCGCGACGAGGGCGCAACGATCGCCGAACCGGCGGCCGCATCAGTATCCGAACTGGCGCCTGTACCGGCGGTCGAGGCGGAAGAGCCGGGCATCGGCGACATCATCGCGGCTCTGCCCGATCCGATCGCCGAACCCGAACCCGCACCGGATCCTGTCGTCACGACAGCGACGCCATCGGTCGAACTCGCGTCGGTCGCGCTGCCGGCCACGCCGACCCCCTCGTCGGGTGCGTGGCTCGCGAACGCGCTGCCGCCGGTCGATACGCAGGGCCGGGCAATGATCGCGATCGTGATCGACGATGTCGGTGTCGACCGGCCCAATGCCGATGCGGCGATCGCCCTGCCGGCGCCGGTGACGCTCTCGCTGATGAGTTATGCCGACGATCTGCCGTCGCTCGCTGCGACCGCGCGCGCACAGGGTCACGAGCTGATGTTGCATCTGCCTATGCAGCCGCTCGATGCGGGTGTCGATGCCGGCACCTACAGTTTGCGGATCGATCAGTCGCCGGCCGAGTTACGGGCGGCGCTCGACTGGGCGCTCGCGCGCTTCGATGGTTATATAGGCGTCAACAATCACATGGGCAGCGCGTTCACGCGCGCGCCGGCGCCGATGGCCGTCGTGCTGAGCGAGTTGCACCAGCGCGGACTGATGTTCCTCGATTCCCGCACCATCGCCGACAGCGCGGGCGGCGCAATCGCCGCGCGGCTTGGTTTGCCGCATCTCGATCGCGACATATTCCTCGACAACGATCCGTCGCCCGCAGCTATTGCGGCGCAGCTCGCCGAACTCGAGCGCATCGCGCTTGAGAAGGGCAGCGCCATCGGCATCGGACATCCATACCCCTCGACGATCGCCGCCTTGCAACGCTGGATCTCCGAACTCACCGCGCGCGGCATCGTGATCGTGCCGGTCAGCACGATCCTCCGGAAGAAACTCGGCTTGGCGGGGTAGAGCGGGTTAGCGATTCCCGCTGGCTTCGCCCGCGAAGCGCACGGCTTCCTGGGCGGCGCGGACGAGGGCGCGGGCCTTGTGGTGGCATTCCTGATATTCGCTCTCGGCCACGCTGTCGGTCACGATGCCGCCGCCGGCCTGCACATACATGCGGCCATCCTTCACGATTGCCGTCCTGAGCGCGATGCAGGTGTCCATCGCGCCGTCCGCGCCGAAGTAACCGATCGCACCGGCATAGATGCCGCGCCGTTCCGGTTCGAGCTCGTCGATGATCTCCATCGCGCGCACCTTGGGCGCGCCCGAGACGGTGCCGGCGGGAAACCCGGCCATCAGCGCATCGATCGCATCGTGCGCAGGATCGATCCGGCCTTCCACGTTCGAGACGATGTGCATGACGTGGGAGTAATTCTCGATCTTCATCTTTTCGGTGACGCGTACGCTGCCGATCTGGGCGACGCGCCCGACATCGTTGCGGCCGAGATCGAGCAGCATCAGATGTTCGGCGAGTTCCTTCGGATCGGCCAGCAGGTCGGCGGCATTGGCGCGATCCTCGTCGCCCGTCGCACCGCGGGGGCGCGTGCCGGCGATCGGGCGGATCGTCACCGTGCCGTCGCGCAGGCGAACCAGGATTTCGGGGCTCGATCCGACGACCGAGAATTTGTCGAAATCGAGATAGAACAGGAAAGGCGAGGGGTTGAGGCGGCGCAGCGAGCGATAGAGCGCAATCGGCGGCAAGGCGAACGGCATCGAAAAACGCTGCGAGAGCACGACCTGGAAGATGTCGCCGGCGAGGATGTACTCCTTCGCGCGCGCAACCATCGCATGATACTGCTCGCGGGTGAGGTTCGAGCCCGGCTCCGGCACCGAGAGCGACGCGTCCTCGCGGCTCTGACGCCCGGGCAAGCTGCGGTCGAGATCGGCGACGACGTCGGAGAGCCGTTCGAGCGCCTGGTTATACGCGGCGCGCGCGCCGAGCTGTCCATCCGGGCGCGCTGGCGTCACCAGCGTCATATGGTCTTCGATATTGTCGAAGATCGCGATCACCGTTGGCCGCACGAACATGCCTTCGGGCAAGGCCAGCGGATCGGGCTTGTCGGTCGGCAGCCGCTCGATCAGCCGCACCATGTCGTAGCCCATATAGCCGAACAGGCCGGCCGCCATCGGCGGCAGCTTTTCCGGCAGATCGACTTTGCATTCCTCGATCAGCGCACGCAGGGAATCAAGCGTCGGCTTGCTGTCCTTGACGAACGTGTCCGGCTCGAACCGCGCTTGGCGGTTTATCTCGGCGACATGGCCGGTGCAGCGCCAGATCAGATCGGGTTTCAATCCGATAAACGAATAGCGGCCGCGCACGGCACCGCCTTCGACGGATTCCAGCAGGAAACTGTATGGCCGGCCGTCGGCGAGCTTGAGCATCGCCGAGACCGGCGTTTCGAGATCGGCGACCAGCCGCGTCCAGACGAGTTGCGGCCGGCCGGAATCCCAGCCCGTGGCGAATTTCTCGAAATCGGGTTCGAAGCGGGCCATCGCGTCGCTCAGAACTGTTCTTCTGCTTCGAGCGCGGCCTCGTCGATCTCGACCGGATAACGAACGCGCAACGCATTCGCCATGCTGGTCACGATATCGCCCGCGACACCGGCCTTCATCTGATCGCGCAGCGCATCGACGAGTTCGGCTTCGGCCGTACGATCGGCCGGCGTCACGTCTTTCAACACCGCGACGACGAATCCGCCGGTGACAGGGCCGGCGACCGCTGCGCCCGGTGCAACCGTGAAGAGACCGCCGGTCAAGGACGAGGGAAGATTGGCGGCGCTATCGCCCTGGGTGCGGGTGACGGGCGTGCTGGTCGCGACCGGCAGGCTTTCTTCCGCCGCGATCGTTGCAAGGGGTGTGCCGGCATTGACGCGGTCGGCGATCGCATTCGCCTTTTCCTCGGCAAGGCGCAGCCGCTCTTGCTCGATCCATGCCGCGAGCACATCGGCGCGGACCTGGTCGAGCGGACGCAAGGCCGGCGGCGTCGCGCCGATCACCTGCACGATGGCGTAGCCGTTACCGTCGGGATCTTCGGTAAGCAGGCTGCTCTCGCCGGGTTCCGTTGCGAAGGCGAGGCTGGCGATGAACCCGGCGGGATCGTCGGCAATGACCGGATTTCCGTCGGGACCGTTGCCATAGCCGTCGACCGCATCGGCGGTCACGGCCGCGATACCGGCCGCGGATGCGGCATCCGCGAGCGATGCGCCCGCCGCGAGTTCGTCATCGATCAGGTTGGCGGCCTCGATCATGCGATCGACCGAAATTTCCTGCCTCATCTCCTGTTCAAGCAGGTCGCGCACATCCTCGAAGGTCGGCGAGTGGGCCGGGGTGATGGCGTTGACGCGGATCACGTGGAAGCCGAGCGGCGTCTCGATCGGGCCGGCGATGGCACCCATCTCGGTCGCAAAAGCGGTTTCGACTAAAACCGCAAGATCACCGGCGAGATCGGTCATCTCCATTTCGCCGAGATCGATCGGACCCGACCCGGTGAGTTCCTGCGAGACGGCATTGAAATCTTCGCCCGCATTGATCCTCTCCACACCAGCCGCCGCGCTCGCGTCATCGGCAAACAGGATCTGCTCGACGGTGCGCCGCTCGGGCTGATCGAACTCCGCGCGCCGTGCTTCGTATTCTTCGCGGAGCTGCGCCTCATCAATGAGGATAGTGCTCGCGACGCTCTCTTCGGTCAGACGGAGAAACTCGATGCTGCGATATTCCGGCGCCATGAAGCGATCGGGGTTTTCCTGGTGATAGGTATCCAGCGCCGCATCGTCCGGCGCCGTCGGCTCGGGGAACGCGCCGGCCGAGATCAGCAGCGTGTCGGCGGTGCGCTTTTCGGCGCGGTAATCGTAGAGCAGATTGACCATCGCATCGCTTGGATGCGCGCCGGCCGTGGCAGCGATCAACAACTGGTCGCGCATGATTTCGCGCCGCAGCGTTTCGATCAGGCCCGCCTCGTTGAGATTCGCCTGACGCATCATCTCGTTGAGGCGTCCCATGTCGATATTGCCGGCGGCATCGACCAGGCCGGGTTCGGAGGCGAGCCGCGACATCGCCTGGCTTTCGGACGCGGTCACACCGAGATCCTCGGCGTAATTGTCGTAAAGCGTGCGATTGACCAAGGTCTGTACGGCGGAATCCATCAGCCCCATCGAACGCGCGCGCTCGGGGTCGATCGTCGTGCCGAAGGCTTCGCTCACCTGGTCGGTCAGGTTCCTGAACTCGCGATCGACCTGTTCCCGATACAGTTTGGCATCGCCAACCTGGATGACCGGCGCCATGATCGTGCGGCTCCGCAGCAAATCGCCGGGGCCGAGACTGATGATCAGTCCGCCGCCAACAAGGATGCCCAACGCCCCCAGCACCCATTTGGCGAACTTCGATTTCATGGCGATCATCATGGCGGTCTGTCTCTTCCGTACGTGCTCTGGTGTGCAGGAAATTGCTGCGGTTCGCGGGCCCGGTTCGAAGCGCGCGGCATGATAGGAGCCGGATTCCATAGCGGCAACCGGCGATTGGCGCGCTGCGGCGGCCATGCTAGGACGCGGCGATAGCGGAAAAGGGAGCGGAATTGCGATGGGCAAGGGCAGGGCGGTTGGCGGCAAGCTGATCGCCGGTAACTGGAAGATGAACGGGATGCGCGCCGATGGCGTGGCGCTCGCCTTGGCCATCGCCGACTGGGCGCGCCAGCAGGGCGGCCCGGCGTTGACATTGCTGCTCTGCCCGCCGGCCACGTTGATCGGGGCAATCGGCGCGGCCATCGCCGGCAGCCCTGTTGTGCTCGGCGCCCAGGACTGCCACCCGGCCGCGAAAGGCGCGCATACGGGAGACATCGCGGCCTCGATGCTGGCGGATCTGGGATGCCGCTATGTGATCGTCGGGCATTCCGAGCGGCGCCAGAACCACCATGAGACCGACGCGCTGGTCGCGGCAAAGGGGGCGGCAGCCCATAAAGCGGGGCTCATTGCCATCGTCTGCGTGGGCGAGACCGAGGCGGAGCGCGATCGGGGCGAGGCATTGGCCGTCGTTTCGCGTCAGCTCGAGGGCTCGCTGCCCGAGGGCACGACGGCAGAAAACAGCGTGATCGCTTACGAGCCGGTATGGGCGATCGGCACCGGCCGGGTGCCGGCCGCGGCCGATGTCGGCGAGATGCATGGTCATATGCGGCGGCTGGTCGCAAAGCGGCTGGTCGATGGCGCCGATCTGCGGCTGCTCTATGGCGGATCGGTCAAAGCGGATAATGCCGCCGAACTGCTGGCGATCGCCGATGTGGATGGCGCGCTCGTGGGCGGCGCCAGCCTGGATGCCAGGGCGTTCACGGGTATCGCGGCGGCAGTCCGCTAGGCCGTCAGGCAGCCCCGCAGGGTTCCGGCCCTCTAGCATCGGGGGCCCGAACGCGCTAAAAGGCCGGCCGCTGCGATCCGCGCCGGGTTAGGGCCCATCGGGGCCGGATCGCGCCATCGCTCGCAACGTCCAACCGATCGCCGAAGGCGTCCATGCAAGAAGTCCTGCTCGTCATCCATCTGCTGATCGCGATCTCATTGATCGGCGTGATCCTGGTGCAGCGTAACGAGGGCGGCGCGGGCCTCAGCGGCCTCGGCGGGGGTGGTGGTGGCGGTGCGGGCGGCATGGCCGGGTTCATGACCGGGCGCGGCCAGGCCAATCTTCTGACGCGGCTGACCGCCGGGCTGGTGGTCGCCTTTTTCGTCACGTCGATCACGCTCGGCATTCTGGCGAGCGGCGCGTCCGAGCGGCCGTCGCTGTTCGATCAGCTCCAGTTGCCGACGGGCACCACGACCGACGAGCCGGCGACCGGGGAAGAGCCGGCCGCCGCCGATTCGGTGCCAGCGGAGCCCGAGTCTGACGCACCGAGCGTTCCGGTCAGCGAATAGCCGCCGCGCGCGGCCTCGAAATCATTGAACAATTCGTCGGGCGCAACGCGGCGCTTGCGGCCGGCCGGGTATCCGCGCCATAAGGCAAGTCCATGACGCGGTTCATCTTCATCACCGGCGGCGTGGTCTCCTCTTTGGGCAAGGGTCTTTCGTCGGCGGCGCTTGGCGCGCTGCTGCAGGCGCGCGGCTACAAGGTCCGCCTGCGCAAGCTCGATCCCTATCTCAATGTCGATCCGGGCACGATGAGCCCGACGCAGCATGGCGAGGTCTACGTCACCGATGACGGTGCGGAAACCGACCTTGATCTGGGTCATTACGAACGCTTCACCGGCGTATCGTCGAAACGCAGCGACAATGTCACGACCGGACGCATCTACTCGAACGTGATCGCGCGCGAGCGGCGCGGCGATTATCTCGGCGGCACCGTTCAGGTCATTCCGCATGTCACCGATGCGATCAAGGAATTCATCCGCGCCGATATCGGCGACGAGGATTTCGTGCTGTGCGAGATCGGCGGCACGGTCGGCGACATCGAAAGTCTGCCGTTCCTCGAAGCGATCCGGCAGCTTGGCAACGAGCTCGGCAAGGAGCGCTCGATATTCGTGCATTTGACGCTGCTGCCCTATATTCCATCGGCCGGCGAACTCAAGACGAAACCGACGCAGCATTCCGTCAAGGAGCTGCAGTCGGTCGGTATCCAGCCCGATATTCTGCTCTGCCGCTGCGACCGGCCCATTCCGGCCGATGCGCGGCGCAAGATCGCGCTGTTCTGCAATATCAAGCCGGAATCGGTGATCCCTGCGCTCGACGTCGACACCATCTATCGCGTGCCGATCGCCTATCACGCGGAAGGATTCGACACGCAGGTTTGTCGCCATTTCGGATTGATGACGCACGAGCCCGATCTGAGCGGCTGGGATCATATCGTCGAGCGGTTGGTGCAGCCGGAGGGCGAGGTGACTATTGCCGTCGTCGGCAAATATGTGTCGCTGCTCGATTCCTACAAATCTTTGTCTGAAGCATTGACCCATGGCGGGATCGCCAACAACACGCGGGTCAATCTCAACTGGATCGATTCCGAAATCTTCGAGCAGGAAGACGCGGTACATCATCTCGAAGACGTGCACGCGATCCTGGTGCCCGGCGGGTTCGGCGAACGCGGCTCGGAAGGCAAGGTCGCGGCCGCGCGTTTCGCGCGCGAACGCAACGTGCCGTATTTCGGCATCTGCTTCGGCATGCAGATGGCGGTGATCGAGGCGGCGCGCAATCTCGCCGGAATCGAGGGCGCGGGGTCGAGCGAGTTCGGGGTGGTGAATGAGTCGGTGGTCGGTCTGATGACCGAATGGCTGCGCGGCAATCAGCTCGAGAAGCGCGACGCGAAAGGCGATCTCGGCGGCACGATGCGGCTTGGCGCCTATGAATGCCGGCTGCTGCCCGGCAGCAAGGTGCATGAGATCTACGGGCAGGACATCATCAGCGAGCGGCATCGTCACCGCTACGAGGTGAACGTCAATTACAAGGGCCGGCTCGAACAGGTCGGCCTGCGTTTCTCCGGCATGTCGCCCGACGGGCTACTGCCCGAAATCGTTGAGCTGGTGGATCACCCCTGGTTCGTCGGCGTGCAGTTCCATCCCGAGCTTAAATCGCGGCCCTTCGAGCCGCACCCCTTGTTCACTTCATTCGTCGGCGCCGCACTCGAGCAAAGCCGGTTGGTGTAGAGTAGCCGCATGGCCGCCGCTCATACCGTCAAGATCCGCGATCTCGAGATCGCCAATGACAGGCCGTTGGCGATCATCGCCGGGCCCTGCGCGTTGGAGAGCCGCGCGCATGCGCTCGAGGTCAGCGCGGCCCTGAAAGAGATCACGATCAAACTCGGCATCGGTCTCATCTACAAGTCCAGTTTCGACAAGGCGAACCGCACCAGCGCGAACTCAGCGCGCGGCATCGGCATGGAACTCGGTCTGCCGATTCTCGCGGAGGTGCGCGAGACGACCGGTCTGCCCGTACTCACCGACGTGCATGACGCCGCGCAATGCGCGCCGGTCGGCGAAGTCGTCGACGTAATTCAGATTCCGGCTTTCCTCTGCCGCCAGACCGATCTGTTGCTCGCGGCAGGCGAAACCGGCAAGGCGATCAACGTCAAGAAGGGTCAGTTCCTCGCGCCCTGGGACATGAAGAACGTCGTCGACAAGATCGCCTCGACCGGCAACCGCAACATCCTGCAGACCGAGCGCGGCGTCTCGTTCGGCTACAACACGCTGGTTTCGGATATGCGAGCGCTGCCGGTTTTGAAGGCGAACGGTTATCCGGTCGTGTTCGATGCGACCCATTCGGTGCAGCAGCCGGGCGGGCAGGGCACCGTCTCGGGCGGGCAGCGCGAGTTCGTGCCCGTTCTCGCGCGCGCTGCGGTCGCGATCGGCGTTGCCGTCGTGTTCATCGAGACACATCCCGATCCCGACAAGGCGCCATCGGACGGACCGAACATGGTGCCACTGAAGCAGCTTCCGGCGCTGCTCGCCGATCTGATGGCGTTCGACAAACTGGCGAAGCAGCGGCCGCTCTAGGCGCCGGCCGGCGCGGTCCCTTGAGCCCTCGCATGGCCGGGCTTATAAGCGGCGCGCATCAAGGGATTTGAACCATGACCGCCATCGTCGATATCCACGGCCGCGAGATCCTGGACAGCCGCGGCAATCCGACCGTCGAGGTCGAGGTGACGCTCGAAAGCGGCGCCTTCGGCCGCGCCGCCGTGCCGTCGGGCGCATCGACCGGCACGCATGAGGCGGTCGAGAAGCGCGACGGCGACAAGAAGCGCTATGGCGGCAAGGGCGTGCGCCAGGCGGTCGATGCCGTCAACGGCGAGATCTTCGATGCGCTCTCCGGCCTCGAGGCCGAGGGTCAGGCGCGGATCGATCGCACTTTGATCGAACTCGACGGCACCGAGAACAAGAGCCGGCTCGGCGCCAATGCCATTCTCGGCGTCAGCCTTGCCGTTGCGAAGGCGGCCGCGGTCGATGCGGGACTGCCGCTCTATCGCTATGTGGGCGGCGCTTCGGCGCATGTGCTGCCGGTGCCGATGATGAACATCGTCAACGGCGGCGCTCATGCCGACAATCCGATCGACTTTCAGGAATTCATGATTCTGCCGCTCGATGCGTCGAGCTTCGCCGAAGCGCTGCGCATGGGCGCCGAAGTGTTCCACGCACTGCGGGCCGCGCTGAAGAAGGCCGGACACAATACCAATGTTGGCGACGAAGGCGGCTTCGCACCCAATTTGAAAGGCGCCGAGGAGGCACTCGCCTTCATCATGCAGGCGATCGAGGCGGCCGGGTACAAGCCCGGCAAACAGATTGCACTCGCGCTCGACGCCGCGGCGACCGAGTTCCACGACAAGGAAAAGTACAGGCTCGCCGGCGAAGGCCGCACGCTCGATGCGGCCGGCATGGTCGCCTATTACGACGAACTCTGCGGGCGCTATCCCATCGTCTCGATCGAAGACGGCATGGCCGAGGACGATTGGGACGGCTGGGCGCAGCTCACCAAAATGCTTGGCGACAAAGTGCAGCTCGTCGGCGACGACATCTTCGTCACCAATCCGGTACGGCTGAAGGACGGCATCGAGCGCGGGGTCGCGAATGCGATCCTGGTCAAGGTGAACCAGATCGGCACGCTGACCGAAACGCTGCAGACGGTCGAGATGGCGCATCGCGCCGCCTATCGCGCAGTGATGTCGCATCGCTCGGGCGAAACCGAGGATGCGACGATCGCCGATCTCGCGGTCGCGACCAATTGCGGTCAGATCAAGACCGGCTCGCTGTCGCGTTCCGACCGTCTCGCCAAGTACAACCAGCTCCTACGGATCGAGGAAGGGCTGGGCGGCACCGGTCGTTATGCCGGGCGCGCCGCCCTGGCGCGGGGCTGAACGCATCTTTTCTAAACCGGTGCGGCGCAACAAAAGAATCAAAAGCGAGTCCCCGCCGACACAGTGCGACTCGTTTAAATCCGCCGGGTCGCTTTTCATTTGACCGACGCGAATCGATTGTGATTCGCTGTTCCCATGGCGCTCGCACGTAATCTCGGGACACGACTCCAGCCGGCCTTGCTGCCGGTGATCGGGCTCGTCCTGTTCGGCTATTTCGTCTTCCATTCGATCCAGGGCGAGCGGGGGCTGGTTGCCTGGCTCGTACTCAAGCAGGAAATCCGGGCCGCCCAAGCGCGCGAGACCGCGCTGTCCGGTGAGGCTGCGACCCTCGAACGGCGCGTCGCTCTGCTCAGTCCAGACTCGCTCGATCCCGACATGGTCGAGGAGCGCGCGCGGCTGATGCTGAACTATGCGCATTCGGACGAACTCGTGATCATGCTCGGCCGGCCCGACAGCAGCGGCTATTCCAACGTCGACCTCGATCGCGAATAACTAAAAACAAGTTAACTGACATTTTCCACAACGCTGGCAGTGGTTTAATCGCTGTTGCCAACTGGTGTTTCCGCCATTAACTAAAGGGATCAGCATCGGTAGCTGCGGCACCGGGGTCGATCCCGAACCGCCCTGGCAGCCGATACCACTCTCGACTGAGGGGAGGCAGGGCATGGCACGCAGCGCGGCAGGCCGAAGCAAGTCCAAGATCCGGTCCGCGACGCGGCCTTCCCCCCGATCCGGTACCCAGACACGCAGCGGCGTCCGAACCCGGGCGAAAGACAGCGTTCCCGGCGTCGAGGATGTCGAACCCGACACATTGCGCTCTCTCTATCGCGAAATGCTGCTGATCCGTCGCTTCGAAGAGAAAGCCGGCCAACTCTATGGCATGGGCCTGATCGGCGGGTTCTGCCATCTCTATATCGGCCAGGAAGCCGTCGTGGTCGGTGTGCTCTCCGGCCTCGACGACGGCGACAGCGTCATCACGACCTACCGCGATCACGGCCACATGCTGTCGACCGGCATGGACCCGAAGGGCGTAATGGCCGAGCTGACCGGAAGGCGCGGCGGCTATTCCAAGGGTAAAGGCGGCTCGATGCACATGTTCAGCCGGGAGAAGAAATTCTTCGGCGGCCACGGCATCGTCGGCGCCAATGTGCCGCTCGGTACCGGCATCGCCTTCGCCCATAAATATCTGGAAGAACCCTTTCTCTGCGCCACGTTCTTCGGCGACGGCGCGGCGAACCAGGGTCAGGTCTACGAGGCCTTCAACATGGCCGCGTTGTGGAAGCTGCCGGTGCTCTACATCATCGAGAACAACAAATACGGCATGGGCACCAGCATCGAGCGATCCTCGGCACGGACCGAGCTCTACAAGCGCGGCGAGCCGTTCGGCATTCCCGGCGAGGCGGTCGACGGCATGGATGTGCTTGCGGTGCGAGAAGCGACGCGGCGCGCGGCGAAGCACGTGCGCGCCCACGGGCCCTACATCCTCGAGATGATGACCTATCGCTATCGCGGCCACTCGATGTCGGACCCGGCGAAATATCGCAGCAAGGAAGAAGTCTCGAAGATGCGACAGGAGCATGATCCGATCGACCATCTGCGCGAGCGGCTGCTCAAGGCGAAGATCGTCGACGAGGCCGAGCTCAAGAATATCGATCGCGAGACCAAGGAAGTCATCGCCGAGGCGACCGAGTTCGCCCAGTCGAGCCCCGAGCCGGATCCGACCGAGCTCTGGACCGACGTGCTGGCCGGCTAGGAAGCGCACCCGATGGCAACCAAGGTTCTGATGCCCGCGCTCTCGCCGACCATGACCGAGGGCAAACTCGCGACCTGGCTGAAGAAGGAAGGCGACAAAGTCGTTGCCGGCGACATCCTGGCCGAGATCGAAACCGACAAGGCGACGATGGAACTCGAGGCGGTCGACGAAGGCACGCTCGCGAAGATCCTGATCCAAGCCGGCACCGAGGGCGTTGCGGTCAATACGCCGATCGCCGTTATCGCCGAAGAGGGCGAGGACGCATCCGCTGCCGACGAAAAGCCGGTTACCAAACCGGACGCGCCCAAAGCCGACGCGAAGAAGGAATCCGCACCGGCGGAATCAAAGAAAGCCGAGCCGGAAGTGCCCGACGAAACGGAGTCCGACACCGGCACGTACGCGCCGGCCAAGGCCGAAGCGAAACCCGCTGCCGCGCCGGCGACTGCGCCGCGCCCCGTCGCAACCGCCTTGCCGATCGAACCCGAGCTCGGCGAAACCACGTCGATGACCGTGCGCGAAGCGTTGCGCGATGCGATGGCGGAAGAGATGCGGCGCGATCCCAAGGTGCTGCTGATGGGCGAAGAGGTCGCCGAGTATCAGGGCGCCTACAAAGTCAGCCAGGGATTGCTCGACGAGTTCGGCAGGAAGCGCGTCATCGATACGCCGATCACCGAACATGGCTTTGCCGGCGTCGCGGTCGGCGCCGCGTTCTACGGGTTGCGGCCGATCGTCGAGTTCATGACCTGGAACTTCGCGCTGCAGGCGATCGACCAGATCATCAATTCTGCTGCGAAGACGCGCTACATGTCGGGTGGCCAGATGAGCTGCCCGATCGTGTTCCGCGGCCCCAACGGCGCGGCCGCGCGCGTCGCCGCACAACATTCGCAGGAATTCTCGAGCTGCTACGCGCATGTGCCGGGATTGATCGTCGTCGCGCCCTGGTCGGCCGCCGATGCGAAAGGCCTGCTGAAGAGCGCAATCCGCGACGAGAACCCGGTCATCTTCCTCGAGAATGAAATCCTCTATGGCCAGAGCTTTCCGGTACCGACCGCGTCGGATTATCTCGTGCCGTTCGGCAAGGCGAAGATCCTGCGCGAAGGCAGCGACGTGACGATCACCGCGTTCTCGCGCCAGGTCGGGCTTGCGCTCGAAGCGGCCGAGATGCTCGCGGGCGAGGGGATCAAGGCCGAGGTGATCGATCTGCGCACGATCCGTCCGCTCGATGTCGCGACCATCGTCAATTCGGTCAAAAAGACCAACCGGCTGGTGTCGGTTGAAGAAGGCTGGCCATTTGCCGGGATCGGCGCCGAACTCGCCGCGATCATGATGGAGCAGGCTTTCGACTGGCTCGATGCCCCGGTCGTGCGCGTGCACGGCGCCGACGTGCCGATGCCTTACGCCGCCAATCTCGAAAAGCTGGCGCTGCCGCAGGCGACGCACATCGTCGAGGCGGCAAAGCGCGTCCTCTATCGGACGTGAGGAGCGAACGATGCCGCAGAAAATCCTGATGCCGGCGCTCTCGCCCACGATGACCGAGGGCAAGCTCGCCAAATGGCTCAAGAAGGAAGGCGACAAAGTTTCGCCGGGCGACCCGATCGCCGAGATCGAGACCGACAAGGCGACGATGGAGGTCGAGGCGGTCGACGAAGGCACGATTGGCAAGATCCTCGTCGCCGAAGGCAGCGAGAACGTGCCGGTCAATTCGCCGATCGCACTGCTGCTGGAAGAGGGAGAGGACGCTTCCGCGCTCGCTCAAGAATCGGCCGCCGCGAAACCCGACGCGGCGATAAAGAAATCCGACGCCCCCAAAACCGTAGCGAAACAGGCGGAAGCATCCAAAGCCGAGGTGAAGCCCGCTGAAGCAAAGCCTGCCGAAGCCCAACCCGCTGCGAAAGCTGACGACAAGGCACCTGCGCCCGTCGCAAAACCTGAACCAGCACCCGTCGCGAAGCCGACACCGGCTGCGCAACCCCAAGCCGCGCCGGCCGCAACGAACGATGGCAAGCGCGTTTTCGCCAGTCCGCTGGCGCGACGCCTCGCACGCGAAACCGGTATCGACGTCGCACAGCTTTCCGGTAGCGGCCCGCACGGGCGCGTCGTTCGCGTCGATGTCGAGGCGGCAAAGGCGAAAGGCATTGGCACCGGCGCACGGCCCGGAACACCGGCCGGCGCGCTGTCATCCATTGCGCCATCGGTCTCGGGCCAGCTTCCGGCTCTGATACAGAGCGGCGACTTTGAAGTCGTCCCGCTTTCGACCATGCGCAAGGTGATCGCGCAGCGGCTTCAGGAATCGAAGCAGACGATCCCGCATTTCTATCTCACGCTCGATGTCGAACTCGATGCGCTGCTCGCCTTGCGTAAGCAGCTCAACGAAAAGCGCGACGATCTCAAGATCACGGTGAACGACCTCTTGATCCGCGCCTGCGGCATGGCGCTGGCGCAGGTCCCAGAATGCAACGTGATCTGGACCGGCAACCAGATGATGCGCTCGAAGAGCTACGACGTGTCGGTCGCGGTTGCGATCGATGGCGGCCTCATCACGCCGATCGTCAGGAATGCCGACCGCAAGGGGCTCGGCGCAATTTCGGCCGAGATGAAGGACAAGGCCGAGCGTGCCCGCAAGGGCAAGCTGCTGCCGGAGGAGTATCAGGGCGGTTGTTTTGCCCTCTCCAATCTCGGCATGTTCGGCATCAAGCATTTCCAGGCGATCATCAACCCGCCGCAATGTTCGATTCTGGCGGTTGGCGTCGGCGAGCAGCGCCCGATTGTGAAGAACGGTGCGCTCACCATCGCGACCGTGATGTCGGCGACGCTCTCCTGCGATCACCGCGCGATCGACGGTGCGTTGGGCGCAAAATGGCTCAACGTGTTCAAGAAGCTGGTTGAAGATCCGCTGACCATGATGCTGTGAGGATCTGATCGATGGCCGAGGACAAATACGATCTCATCGTCGTCGGCAGTGGGCCGGGCGGCTATGTCGCGGCGATCCGCGCAGCCCAGCTCGGCATGAAAACGGCGATCGTCGAGCGGGAGAATCTGGGCGGCATCTGCCTCAACTGGGGTTGCATTCCGACCAAGGCGCTGCTGCGCACGTCCGAGGTATATCATCTGATGATTCATGCCGGCGATTTCGGCCTGTCGGCGAAAGATGTCGGCTACGACATCGCGAAAGTGGTCGAGCGCAGTCGCAAGGTCGCGGGTCGGCTCAGCAACGGCGTCAAGTTCCTGATGAAGAAAAACAAGATCACCGTGCATGACGGTCAGGGGCGACTGGCCGGCAAGGGTAAGGTCATCGTCGAGAAAGACGGGAAGACCGTTGCAGAGCTCATCGCCACCAATATCATCCTCGCCACCGGCGCGCGCGCG
>JAWXBK010000065.1:0-12767 GCA_034439975.1 Rhodospirillaceae bacterium
ACGTCAAGGGCGGCATCGTGACCTGGGAAACGCAGCAGACCGACTATCCGCGCACCCGGCCCGAGTTGCCGAATCACGAGCCGCGCGGCTGCAGCCGCGGCGCCAGCTACAGCTGGTATCTCTACAGCGGCAACCGGCTCAAATATCCGCTAGTGCGCTCGCGCCTGCTGCGGGCCTGGCGCGAGGCGCGCGCGACGCTCGCCCCGGTCGCAGCCTGGCGTTCGATCGTCGAGGATGCTGACAAGCGCGCATCGTACGTCAAACGGCGCGGGCTCGGCGGCTTCGTGCGTGCCGGCTGGGACGAGGTCAACGAAATCATCGCGGCTGCCAATGCCTACACGATCCGGCAATACGGGCCCGATCGCATCGCCGGCTTCTCGCCCATCCCTGCCATGTCGATGGTCTCCTACGCGGCCGGTTCGCGCTATCTGTCGTTGCTCGGCGGCGTGAGCTTGAGCTTTTACGACTGGTATTGCGATCTGCCGCCGGCATCGCCACAGACCTGGGGCGAGCAGACCGACGTGCCCGAGAGTGCCGACTGGTACAATTCCGGTTTCCTGATGCTTTGGGGCTCGAACGTTCCGCAGACGCGCACGCCCGATGCGCATTTCTACACCGAGGCGCGCTACCGAGGCGCCAAGAGCGTCGTGGTCTCGCCCGACTACAGCGAGGCTTCGAAGTTTGCCGATCTGTGGCTGTCGCCGAAGCAGGGAACCGATGCTGCGCTCGCAATGGCACTCGGGCACGTCATCCTGCGGGAATTTCATCTCGATCGGCCGGTTCCGTATTTCATCGAATACGCCAAGCAGTATACCGACATGCCGATGCTGGTTCGGCTGGTAAAGAAAGGCGATTCATTTGTCGCCGACAGATTGCTGCGCGCATCGGATTTCGACGGCGCTATGGATCAGTCGAACAATCCTGACTGGAAGACGGTCGCGATTGACAGCAAGACCGGTTCGGTCGTCGTGCCACAGGGATCGGTCGGTTTCCGCTGGGGCGAGCAGGGGAAGTGGAATCTTGAGCCGCGCGACGCCGCAGGCAGGGATATCGAGCTGAGCTTGAGCGTATCCGAGGGCGATGCAACCCGCACTGTCGATGTCGGTTTCCCCTATTTTGGTAATCGCCATCACGACTATTTCGCCGGCACCGACCATAAAGACGTGCTCGTGCGGAAGGTACCGGTCAGGGCTCTCGCTCTCAAGGACGGCGAGGCGCTCGTTGCGACAGTGTTCGACCTGCTGGCTGCCAATTATGGGCTCGATCGCGGCTTTGGCGGCGACAATGTCGCATCGTCATTCGACGACGACGTGCCCTATACACCGGCCTGGCAGGAAAAGATCACCGGCGTGCCGCGCAGTCATGTCGTCACTGTCGCACGCGAGTTCGCACGCAATGCCGAAAAGACCCGCGGCAAGTCAATGGTGATTCTGGGTGCCGGTTTGAATCACTGGTACCATATGGATATGAACTATCGCGGCATCATCAATCTTCTGGTGATGTGCGGCTGCATCGGCCAGTCGGGTGGCGGCTGGTCGCATTATGTCGGGCAGGAGAAGCTCAGGCCGCAAACCGGCTGGCTGCCGCTCGCCTTTGCGCTCGACTGGACACGCCCGCCGCGCCAGCAGAACTCGACCTCATACTGGTACGCGCACACCGATCAGTGGCGCTACGAAACGCTCGACGTCAGCGAGATTCTCTCGCCGACAGCGCCCGAGGGAAACTGGAGCGGCTCGCTGATCGATTTCAACGTTCGCGCGGAGCGCATGGGCTGGCTTCCTTCGGCACCGCAGCTGCAGGCCAACCCGCTCGACATCGCCGCGAAAGCCGAGGCGGCCGGCGTCGAGGCGAAGGATTATGTCACGAGCCGGCTCAAGAGCGGCGAGCTCAAGCTCTCCTGCGACGACCCCGACAATCCGCAAAACTGGCCGCGCAACCTGTTCGTCTGGCGCTCGAACCTGCTGGGATCGAGCGGCAAGGGCCACGAATATTTTCTCAAGCATCTGCTTGGTACGTCGCATGGCGTGCAGGGCCGCGATCTCGGTGAGGAAGGTGGCGACAAGCCTGAGGATGTCGTCTGGCACGACAAGGCCCCCGAAGGAAAGCTCGACCTGCTGGTGACCATCGATTTCCGCATGTCCACGACCTGCGTTTACTCGGACATCGTTCTGCCGACCGCCACATGGTACGAGAAGAACGATCTCAACACCTCGGACATGCATCCGTTCATCCATCCGCTGACGAGTGCGATCGATCCGGTCTGGGAGAGCCGCAGCGACTGGGACATCTACAAGGGCATCGCCCGTGCCTTCTCCGATGTCGCGCCGGAGGTCCTCGGGGTCGAGAAAGATGTTGTCTTGACGCCGATCCTGCACGATACGCCGGGCGAGATCGCCCAAGCTTTCGACGTCAAGGACTGGAAGCGCGGCGAGGTCGAGCCGATACCCGGCAAGACGATGGCGCAGGTAACCGTCGTCGAGCGCGACTATCCCAACGTCTATCGGTGCTTCACTGCGCTGGGGCCGCTCATGACAAAGCTCGGCAACGGCGGCAAGGGGATAAGCTGGACGACCGAGACCGAGGTCGAAAACCTTCGGCGCCTCAACGGCACGGTCGGAGAAGCTGGACCGACACAGGGTATGGCGCGCATCGAGACCGACATCGATGCGGCAGAGGTCATACTGATGCTGGCACCGGAAACCAATGGCGAGGTCGCGGTCAGGGCGTGGAAATCGCTCGGCAAGGCAACGGGTCGCGAGCATGCACATCTCGCGCTGCCCAAGGAGGACGAGAAGATCCGCTTTCGCGACGTCGTAGCCCAACCGCGCAAGATCATCTCGTCGCCGATCTGGTCGGGGCTCGAATCCGAAAAAGTCTGCTACAACGCGGGTTACACCAACGTGCACGAGCTGATTCCCTGGCGCACGCTGACTGGCCGCCAGCAGCTCTACCAAGACCACCTCTGGATGCGGGCCTTCGGCGAGGCGTTATGCGTCTACCGGCCGCCGATCGACACCAAGACAATAAAGCCGATGATCGATGCGCGCTCGAACGGCAATCCGCAGATCGTTCTGAACTTCATCACACCGCACCAGAAATGGGGAATCCACTCGACCTATACCGACAATCTCCTCATGCTCACGCTCTCGCGCGGGGGACCGATCGTGTGGATCAGCGAGACCGATGCGAACAAGGCCGGCATCGAGGATAATGACTGGATCGAGGCTTACAACACCAACGGCGCGCTGACCGCGCGGGCCGTCGTCTCGCAGCGCGTAAAGGAGGGTATGGCCCTCATGTATCACGCGCAGGAGAAAATCGTGAACGTGCCCGGGTCGGAAATTACGGGCCAGCGCGGTGGCATCCATAACTCGGTCACACGGGCAACAGTCAAGCCGACGCATATGATCGGCGGTTACGCGCAGCAGAGCTACGGCTTCAATTACTACGGCACTGTCGGCTCGAACCGCGACGAATTCATCATCGTGCGCAAGATGCACAAGGTCGACTGGCTTGAGGATCCCGAGAGCCCGGCGATCGTTCAGACGGCCGCAGAATAGCCGGCCTGGCGGAAGAGGGAGACGGACGCCATGAAAATACGTGCGCAGATCGGCAAGGTGCTGAACCTCGACAAATGCATCGGATGCCATACCTGCTCGGTGACGTGCAAGAACGTCTGGACCAGCCGCGAAGGCATGGAATACGCCTGGTTCAACAACGTCGAGACCAAGCCGGGCATCGGTTATCCGAAAGACTGGGAGAACCAGAAACGCTGGAATGGCGGCTGGAAGCGAACCGGGTCCGGCAAGTTGCAGCCGCGCATGGGCGCCAAGTGGCGGATCCTCGCGAAGATCTTCGCCAATCCTGACCTGCCGGAGATCGACGACTATTACGAGCCCTTTACCTTCGACTATGCGCATCTGCAGTCGGCACCCGAGTCGAAAGCGGCGCCGACCGCTCGGCCGCGATCGCTGATTACCGGCGAACGCATGAACAAGATCGAATGGGGTCCGAATTGGGAAGAAATTCTGGGTGGTGAGTTTAGTAAGCGCTCGAAGGATTACAATTTCGAGGGCATCGAAAAGGAGATCTACGCCTCGTTCGAGAACACATTCATGATGTATTTGCCCCGGCTGTGCGAGCACTGCCTCAATCCGACCTGCGTGGCGGCCTGTCCGTCGGGCGCCATCTACAAACGGGAAGAAGATGGCATCGTCCTGATCGATCAGGATAAGTGCCGCGGCTGGCGGATGTGCGTCTCCGGATGCCCCTACAAGAAGATCTACTACAACTGGTCGACGGGCAAATCGGAGAAGTGCATCTTCTGCTATCCGCGGATCGAGGCCGGTCAGCCGACCGTCTGTTCCGAAACCTGCGTCGGGCGAATCCGTTACCTTGGCGTCGTACTCTATGACGCCGACCGGATCGAGGAAGCTGCGTCCGCACCGGACGAACAGGATCTCTACGAATCCCAACTCTCGATCTTCCTCGACCCGAACGATCCCGCGGTGCAGCGGCAGGCGCTCGCGGACGGCGTACCGCAGAACTGGCTCGATGCAGCGCGGCGTTCACCGGTCTGGAAGATGGCGATGGAGTGGCGCATCGCTTTTCCGCTGCATCCCGAGTACCGGACGCTGCCGATGGTCTGGTATGTGCCGCCACTATCGCCGATCCAGGCCGCTGCCGAGTCCGGCGCGATGGGAGTCGATGGCGACATGCCGGACGTGCGCTCGCTCAGGATTCCGCTGCGCTATCTCTCGAATCTGCTCACAGCAGGCAAGGACGAACCGGTAGCGCTTGCGCTGGAGCGTATGCTGGCGATGCGCGGTTACATGCGCGCAAAGACGGTGGACGGCGTGATCGACGAGCGGATCGCCGAGCGAGTTGGCCTGACGGCGACGCAGATCGAGGACATGTACCACATCATGGCGATCGCCAATTACGAGGACCGGTTCGTGATTCCGACCGGGCACCGCGAGATCAGCGAGGACGCCTACGAGCTGCGCGGTTCCTGCGGTTTCAGCTTTGGCAATGGTTGTTCGGGTGGCCAGAGTGCGCCGAACCTATTTGCAACGCCCAAGCGGCACCTCAAAACGCCGATGGAGGTCCAGTGATGATCGGAACTTATCGCGTACTCAGCGCACTGCTCAGCTACCCGACCGAAGAGATATGTGCAGCAGTGCCAGCAATGCGGCGAGCATTGACCGACGAGATGCTGCTCGGTGAGCGTGCCCTGAGCCGTGTTATCCGTATCCTTGACGAGTTTGCAACCCGCGACCTCTACGACCTGCAGGAGCGCTATGTGCTGCTGTTCGACCGGACACGCAGCCTCTCGCTGCATCTCTTCGAGCACGTCCACGGGGAGAGTCGCGATCGCGGCCAGGCGATGGTCGATCTGCTTCGGCAGTACGAGGAGGTCGGGTTGCTGCTCGATGCGCGCGAGCTTCCGGACTATCTGCCGGTTTTCCTTGAGTTCCTCGCAACACTGCCCCTGGAACGCGCCCAAGACCAGCTCGCACAGCCGGTTCATATCTTCTCGGCGCTGCGCAAGCGGCTGCAGAAGCGCAAGAGCGCCTACGCTGCCGTGTTTCTGGCGATCGAGGCGCTGGCGGCTCGGCGTGCCCCGGCGGCCGAGATTGAACAGCTTATGGCCAAGCCCGACGAGGATCCCGACGATCTCGAGGCGCTGGATCGCAACTGGGCCGACGAACCTGTCACGTTCGGCCCGGGCGCGGCGAGCGAAGGCTGCTCGCGAGTCGATGGGATGCTGAAGCGAATGGGCGCCGGCAAGCCTGCTCCGGCGCGTGGGCCCTGAGGAGACCGACCATGGCTAACTATCTCAACGCCTTCCTCTTCGGTATCTATCCTTATCTCTGCATTGCCATCTTCCTGGTCGGTAGTGTCATCCGTTTCGATCGCGAACAGTTCACTTGGCGCTCCGGGTCGAGCCAGCTGTTGCGCCGGCGCCAGCTCATGGTCGGCAGCAACCTGTTCCACGTCGGCATCCTTGTGGTCTTCCTCGGGCATCTCGTCGGGCTTCTTACGCCAGTACAGGTTTTCGAAGCACTTGGTATTTCGCATGGCGCAAAGCAGATGATGGCGATTGTCGTTGGCGGCGTTTTCGGCATTCTCTGTTTCGTCGGCCTTACGATGCTCATTCATCGGCGGCTGTTCGACACGCGCATCCGCCGGACTTCCAGCTTCAGCGACATCGCCATCCTGCTGTTGCTGTGGGTCCAGCTCGTGCTGGGGCTGTTCACGATCCTTATTTCGCTGCAGCATCTTGACGGCGGTGAGATGCTCAATTTCATGGCTTGGGCCCAGGCGATCGTGACCCTCCAGGGCGGTGCGGCGGACTTTGTTGCAAACGCGCATATCCTTTTTAAGGTCCATTTGTTTCTCGGTATGACGATCTTCCTCGTATTCCCATTCACCCGGCTTGTTCACGTCTGGAGTGCGCCGGTCTGGTATCTTGGCCGCCGCGGCTACCAGATCGTCCGCACTGCGAGGTCCGCAAAGTGAGGGTGCGATGAACGACGTTACGGTCAACGGGACCACGATCACTTCCGGAGCGATCGCAGAAGAGGCGCAGAACCATCCGGCGCGCGACTGGGCCGCAGCCGAACGAGCGGCGGCCGAGGCGCTCGTCGTCCGCGAGCTGCTGCTGCAGGAAGTTGAACGCGAGGGCATCGCGCCGGTGCCATTCACGGATGTGGACGGGCGGCGCGAGACGGACGAGGAGGCCATGATCCGCGCGCTGGTCCGCGGCGCGATCTCGGTACCGGCGACCGATGAGGACAGCCTGCGGCGGTTCTACAAGAACAATCAGCGGAAGTTCAGGAGCCCCGACTTGTTCGAGGCTGCGCACATCCTTTACCCGGCGCACCCCGACGATGCGGGGGCTGTGACGGCGGCAACATCGCGAGCGGAGGCAGCGATCAAACTGCTTTGTGCGGACCCGGCGCGGTTCTCCGATGTCGCGCGATTGGAATCAGCCTGTTCCTCGGCAACGAACGGCGGCAATCTGGGCCAGGTGTCGCTGGGCCAGACGGTGCCGGAGTTCGAGACCTTTCTCGTCAACCTCGGTTCGGGCCAGCTTTGTCCAGTGCCGGTGCGCACCCGCTATGGCGTTCATGTGCTCCGACTCGATCGGCGAATCGAGGGCCGCCAGCTGTTGTTCGAAATGGTGCAGGAGCGGATCGCTGAGTATCTTGAGCAATCGGTATGGCAACGGGCTGTTGCGCAATACATCCAGATTCTCGTGGCAAATGCGGAGATTGACGGCATCGATCTACGACGCGCTGACGGGCCGCTGGTTCAATAGAGCAGGCGGCAATGGTGAGGGCCAGAATTCGATCGAGTACTAAAGTGGCGGTGGCGACGCAACCCGATCTGGCCGCTGCGATGATGCCGCCGCCTCATTCGATGTTGCAGAATCCACTTGCTTACATCGCGGCCGAGCATGGCGGGCAACGGGCGCTCTGCAATCTGATCGAGAACTTCGCCGGTACGCCTGACTTCGACCATGAAGTCGCCCGTGTGATTCTCCGGTATCTCGGTCGGGATTTTTCGCGGCATGTTCGAGATGAGGAGAGCGATCTCTTTCCGATACTGCGTGAACGATGCCTGCCCGAGGACGAGATCGAGATCGTGCTGGCGCGGCTGCATGCCGAACACAGGGACGAACATCGCCTGGCTGGTGGCGTCGAGTACGAACTGACGACGCTGGTCGGGCGAAAAAAGCCGATGCTTGACTTTGCACTGCGTGAACGGCTGTTTCAGTATGCCCGGTCGTTGCGGCGACATCTGGCGCTCGAGAATAGCGTCGTCCTGCCGCTCGCCCGTGCGCGCATGACACAAGCCGATCTCGCCAAGCTTTCCACTGCAATGCGCAATCGACTTCAGGCTAGTGCGGGTTCCGGATCGTCGGCGGCCCCGGAGCAGCGATGGTCGTGAAATCCGGCGAGCCAGAAGTGCCGGATGCTGCCGCCGCGCATTCTCCATCTCAAACCCCGCCAGCTGCGAAGACAACCGGGAACTGGGAGCGTCATGGAGGCCCGCCAATCCTGCGTCATGGATTCAGACCCTTTTTCCTGGTGTCGGCACTTTGGGCCGGCACTGCGGTTGCACTGTGGTTACCAATGTTGTTGGGGTGGATCGGCTTGCCAAGTGCCTTCGATTCACACGCCTGGCATGCGCATGAAATGATTTTCGGCTTTGTGGCGGCTGCTGTGGCAGGGTTCATTTTAACGGCGATTCCGAACTGGACCGGGCGGCTGCCACTCCGTGGTCTGCCTCTGCTCTGTCTCCTGTCCGTTTGGTTTGCCGGGCGCCTGGCGGTCGCCTTCTCACTGACTATAGGGCCCACGATTGCCGCCGCCATCGACCTCGCTTTTCTGATTCTGCTGGTCGGTTTTGCGCTACGCGAGATCGTTGCCGGACGAAACTGGCAAAATCTTCCGATCGGTTTTGTCCTTTTTGGCTTTATCGCGGCAAACGCATTGATGCATGCCGAGGTGCTCGACTGGATTGGAGCGGATGGAATCGGCGCGCGCCTTGGCATCGCGATTATTGCACTCATCATCAGCCTGATCGGGGGCCGGATCATTCCAAGTTTTACGCGCAACTGGCTAGTCAAGCGTGGCGATACGGTACTGCCTGCGCCGTTCGGCCGGTTCGACCGGCTCTGCATCGTCCTGGTGCTGATCGCAATGGCGGTCTGGGCAGTCCGCCCGGAATCGGCATTCGCTGCTGGAATTCTTGTGCTTGCCGGTCTTGCCAGCCTGGTCCGGTGGCAGCGCTGGCAATGGCATCGTACACTGGCAGAGCCGTTACTCTGGAGCCTGCATCTCGGTTTTCTCTGGATTCCGGTCGGCTTGCTGCTGCTCGGTACGCACGGGTTCCTGCCGTTGCTTCCGACTTCTGCGGGGTTGCACGCCCTTACCACGGGCGGAGCGGGATCAATGATCCTTGCTGTAATGACGCGAGCAACACTTGGCCATACGGGTCACGAGCTGCATGCCGATCGAGCGACGGCGGCCATCTATCTGCTGATCTTTGCGGCGGCCGTCCTGCGGCTGGCAGCGGTATTTCTGCCATTCGTCCATTGGCCGTTGCTTATGGCATCAGCAGCAGCATGGATTACAGCCTTCCTGCTGTTTGTTGTTCGCTATGCTCCGATGATGTTTGTTGTTCGCAATCAACGATCACCCAATGGGGCGATGACCTGAAATCGCGTCATTCGAGATTGGAGGCTCGCGCGTCGCACCGCCAGCCCGACCATTTGCCACCTCGTCGAAGAAATGCCGGCATGGCGGCCGTCGGGAAACTTGCGGACTGCTGGTTCGGAGCAGTCAGTCCACGGTAGTCGGAGGCGTGGCTTGTATGGTGGCGTCCTGATGTCTACCTCAGGTTCCAATTGGGACTCTCAGGGCCATCGGACAACTGTTCGTCGTCGTCTGCGCATTCTTTACTAGCACCATGCGCGATTCGGATCCGCCCGAGACGCTCCGTTGGATCAATTCTTCTATTTCGACTATTCTTGAAATATATTTTGACCGGCGTTCACTTCAGGGCCATCCTATTTCGATGAAACTCGAAAAAGCAGCGAAGCAGCTCGAATCGCTCGGCAATCCCGTCCGCCTGCAGGTGTACCGCGCTCTGGTGCGGGCCGGCGAGGACGGGCTGCCGGTCGGACATCTGCAGGACAAGATCGGGATCGCGGCCTCGACGCTGTCGCATCATTTGCGAAGCCTGATCAATACCGGCCTCATTTCGCAGGAACGGCAGGCAACCACGCTGATCTGCCGCGCGAACTTTCAGTCGATGGATCAACTGGTCGGCTATCTCGTGAACGAATGCTGCCTGGATGCGCGCTGCAAGACGGACGGCAAGGTCGCGTAGCGTTCCGAATGACATTTTTTTACTTTTCTAATTCCATTATACTAGAAATAGCGAAGGAGACTGGGGCCATGATCGACGTTTCGAATTTGCCGGTTGCGGTTATCGGCGCTGGCCCGATCGGTCTGGCAGCCGCGGCGCACCTGGTGGCGCGGGGCATTCCAGTTCGCGTCTACGAAAGCGGCCGGAGTGTCGGCGAGAATGTCCGCGACTGGAGTCATGTCCGGATTTTCACGACCTGGACGCAGAGTGTCGACACCGCGTCGCGCGCGCTGCTGGAGAAACACGGCTGGCGCATGGCGCGGCCGGACGCGCTGCCGACCGGCGGCGATCTGTATGACTCGTACCTGAAACCGCTCGCCGAAACGCCCGAGCTGGCGCCGCATATCGAGATCGGTGCCAAAGTCACGGCCATTTCTCGATGGGGAATAGACAAGGTCGGCAGCAAGGGTCGGGCAGAGAAACCCTTTCGCCTCGAGATTGCCGGACATGACGGCGTTCGGGAAGTGCTGGCACGCGCCGTGATCGATGCATCCGGCACATGGCAGAACCAGAATCCGTTGGGCGCATCGGGCCTTCCCGCTCGCGGTGAACGCGAACATCGGGCGTGGCTGGCTTACGGCATGCCGGATGTGCTCGGCCGCGATCGTCAAACCTATGCGGGGCGCCGGGTTGTCGTCATTGGCGGTGGATACTCGGCCATCAATGTATTGCTGAATCTTGCCGCGCTCGGCGAGGCCGTGCCGGGAACGGAGATTACCTGGGTGGTGCGTGGCACGAATCTCGCGCGCATCTATGGCGGGGGCGAGGCCGACGAGTTGCCGGCGCGCGGAGGTCTCGGTCAACGTCTCAAGGGCCTCGTGAAACGGAAGACGATCACGCTCATCACCGGTTTCCTGGCGCAAGCCGTTTGTAAGACAGCGGATGGTGTCGTCATCGATGGCGAGACATCGGCAGGATCGATGCAAATTCCCGCGGCAGATCGGATCGTGGTCGCAACCGGACAGCGGCCCGATCTGCAGATGACACGCGAGCTTCGCCTCGAACTCGATCCGTGGCTGGAAAGCACCAGAGCGCTCGGGCCTTTGATCGATCCGAATCTGCATTCCTGCGGCTCGGTTCCGCCGCATGGACATCGCGAGACGTCGCATCCGGAGCCGGGCCTTTACACGATCGGCGTGAAGAGCTACGGGCGGGCGCCGACCTTCCTGTTGCTGACGGGCTACGAGCAGGCCCGATCGGTTGCCGCCGCGATCGCCGGCGACATGGCGGCGGCGGATGACGTGCATCTCGAACTGCCGGAAACCGGGATCTGCCAGGACGATGCAGACGCGGAAGGATGTTGCGGGGATCCGGTTGCGGTCGCGCACCCCTCTTGCTGCGGCGCCGAAAAAATGGAACCGGTCCGGGTCGCGGTGTTGGAGCGCGGACAACCGGCGTGAGCCTGTCGCTGGACGATCCGGCGAACCGGGTTGCGGTGTCGCCACGTTTGGTCGTTCCGGCGCTCGGCCTGACACAGATACTGGCCTGGGGATCGTCGTTCTATCTCCCGGCGGTGTTGGCCCAACCTGTTGCGAGCGATACCGGATGGTCGCTGACCTGGGTGGTTGGCGGTCTTTCGATCGGCCTGCTGATCGCGGGACTGACCTCGCCGTTTGTCGGTCGCCAGATTCACCGGTACGGCGGCCGGCCCGTGCTGGCCGCCAGTTCGATTCTGTTATCCGCCGGATTGTTCGGCCTTGCGCTGGCACCCAATCTCGCCGTCTTCGTGTTGTGCTGGGTCGTACTGGGATTCGGCATGAGTGCCGGCCTCTACGACGCCGCATTCTCCACGCTCGGGCATCTCTTCGGGCGCGCGGCCCGGCATCACATCGCGGTGCTGACATTGTTCGGCGGCCTCGCGAGCACCGTCTGCTGGCCGCTCTCTGCCTATATGGTCACCGAACTGGGTTGGCGCGGCGCCTGTGCTGTCTATGCGGTGATCCAAATTGCGCTTTGCCTCCCGCTTCATCTGCTGGTTCTACCGAAGACGGCCGCGCGCACGGCAAACCGCGATGAAATCGACATCGCCCCGGTGGACGCGCAGCGCGACAAGTCTGCCGCGATGTCCTTCCGATCGTCGCCGGTCTTCCTCCTGCTGGCTGTGACGATCACGATCGGCTCGACGGTTTCGACGGTCGTTTCGGTTCACCTTCTGACCATCCTGCAGGCCCAGGGGATCGCTCTGGCCGCCGCAGTTGCCTTGGGTGCGCTTATCGGGCCGGCGCAAGTGGGCGCCCGATTTATCGAAATCCTGGTCGGCCGGTATCACCATCCGATCTGGACAAAGATCGCGTCCGTCACACTGGTCGCGCTGGGACTGGGCCTTCTGTGGAGCGGCGCCCCGATCGTCTTTCTTGCATTGATATTCTATGGTGCCGGCATTGGCCTCGAATCCATCGCACGGGCGACCTTGCCGCTCGAGCTCTACGGCTCGCGCGACTATGCGCTCATTGTCGGAAAGATCGCGCGTCCCAGCCTGATCGCACAGGCGGCCGCGCCATCGATTGGCGCCTTTCTCATTGAAACGCTCGGCGCTCAGGAATCGCTGGCCGCGATTGTTTTGCTCGCCGGCGCAAATGTCTTGTTGGCCGCCATTTTGTTCGGGATAACGCGATCGCCGCCAAAGCAGGGGATCGTGCCGAGATTCTAGCGCGATTCGGATTTCTTCGATTGCTCGGGCACCAACAGCCATCAGAACAAACCGAAGGCAGCGACGGTGCCGATGATGGTCTTGACCCTCGAAACTGATCCGATTGCAGTGCGAAAATTCGGGCACGAATCCTTGAAGAGAGGAGTGCTCAAATGCCGAAGAAACGCTTTGCTGA
>JAWXBK010000066.1:0-11978 GCA_034439975.1 Rhodospirillaceae bacterium
GGCGCCGGTCACAAGCACGCGACGGTTCGTAAGATCGATGCGCATGGCGATTCTCTTTCCAGTGTTCTGTTGCGTTGGTCTCTGCGGTCGCGCGCGACCCCGTCTCAGATCTACCAGAAGATCATCGGCGTCTTGGTCAGGATCTCGACGCCGGTTTTTGTGATGATCACGTTCTGCTCGAAACCGGCCAGACCCACGCTCTCGTGGATGAGAAACGCCTCCGAACTGCAGGCGGTGCCCTCCTCGAACACGTCGTCTGCGTCGGTGATCTCGTCGCCGATCCAGCTATCCCAGAACATGCCCTGGCGATGGCCGAAAAGCGGCCATTGCTCGGCGGCACCTTCGATCTGGCCGCCATGCTTCTTCTGCAGCTCGCGCCCGATGCGGGCGAGCTCGCGCACCTTCACGCCCGGCTTCATCGCCGCCATGACACCCTCGACGATGGCGACACAGCCCTCGACGAGGTCGCGCTGCGCATTGCTCGGCTTTGCGCCGCAGACGGTGGTGCGGCCGGGATCGAGGAAGTAACCGGCCTTCATCGGCCCCATGAACCAGGCGCGCACGAGATCGCCCTGCTTAACCGGGTCGGTGCTGTATCCGGTCAGCGGATCGCGCGTCCAGTACTGCGCGCGGTCGCCATGCGAGCAGCGGATATAGGCGATCGAACCGCCATATTTCATCGCCTCCGCCGTGGCGAGGCCGACAGATTCCGCCTCGGTCTTTCCCATGACGAGGTTCTTCATCAGGATGTCCATCGCGCGGGTCACGATCTCGCCGCCCTCGCGCAGGCAATCGAGCTCGCGCGGGCTCTGCTTCCTTCGTGCATCGAGCACGAGTTTGTCGGCATCGACCCACTCGATCTCCGGCGTCGCCTTCTCGAGCTGGCGCCAGTATTTGGCCGGCAGTGTGTCGGCCCCGACCATGGCGACCCTGCCTTTGACCTTGCGTTCCTTCAATGCGTCGATCACGCCCTTGATGGGGTCCATGTGCCAGCGGTGGCGGCGCGTTGCGAGCAGATCTTCGGGATATCCCGCCTCGTCGGTGTGCAGTTCGGGGTCCTGCCCCTGCTGCAGGATCACCGCTGCGTAGGAACGCGCCTGCCAGATCGGCGTGTCGTACTCATGCGCCGAATGGCCCGAATAGAAGTTGGTGAGATAGAGAACGTCGCCGCAGCGGTCGAAGGAGCCGGCCGAGCGGCCCCAGACCACGGCAGTGTCGAACCCCTGCTTCTTCATGTTGGCGAGTACCTTCGCCCAACGCTGCTCGTATTCTTCTTTCGGGAAATACATGTCGACCATGATGCGTGCCCCCGTTCGATGGACGAATGTTGGACCGGGGGGAAGCTAGCCACCGGTTGATCGCAGGGTCAATTGCCGAACTGCGTGGCGCGCGCTTGCGGATTCCGCAACCGTGACGCGATGAGCATGTGTCGCCGTCATCTTGAATTCGAGCTATCGTTCGCCCCTGCAGGGCCGATAAATCCGGCGTCGGGCATCGAACTCGGCTAGTGAAAGGTGAATCATGCCAAAGGGAGTTGCGACGGAAACCGACCGCGTCATGATGAAGGCGGCGCTTCGCGAAGCACGCGAGGGTTACGAGGAAGGCGGCGTGCCGGTCGGTTCCGTCATCGCCGAGGGCGACACGCTGCTTGCGTCGGGGCGCAACAGGCGTGTCCAGGACAGCAACCCCGTCGCACACGCCGAAACCGACTGCCTGCGGCAGGCGGGCCGACGCAGGAACTATAAAGGGCTAACCCTCTATACGACCGTGAGCCCCTGTACGATGTGTGCTGCCACCATCGTTCAGTTCAAGATATCGCGCGTCGTCGTCGGCGAGGCGCGCAGCTTCGAAGGAAACATGGGATACCTCGAGCGTGCCGGCGTCGATGTGGTGCTGCTTGACGACCCGGATTGCGTCACCCTGACCGAGTTGTTTGCCCGGGAAAATCCGGACCTCTGGATCGAGGACGGCACGCAGGATTAGTTCGGTGTGCAGCTTTTTCTGCTGCAAGACCAGGGGCCGGTCGACAGGACCGGCCCCGTTGCAACAGGTCTCTTTGATCTTTCGTACGAAAGCCGAGCCGATCCAGCAACGCGAACCGACAAATCACCGCAGCCGTTACTGAACTTCCTTCGAATACAAATAGTCGTACCAGATTGGGATATGAACCGGCGATACGAAGTAAACATCCTCGCCACCAATCCGATCCGAATGAATCAATACGCCCTTGTCGTTGAAGATCGGCACCCAGGGCAATTCATTCATGACTTCGAGATAGATCTCGCTCCATTTCTCGATGCGCTCGGCCGACCGCGAAGGATCAACGATCGCATCGGCCTCGACACCGCGGGCATCGAGCGCTTCGTTGCAATATTTGGCCCAGTTCCAACCACCCGGCGCGGCGCTTCCGCAACTAAGAATTGGCCAATAGAAACCCGAAGGATCAGGAAAGTCCGATATCCAGGCCATGCCGCCCGACCACAACATCGGCGCGCTGCCCTGCCCGCCCGTCTCGATAACCACGCCCTGCGACAACGACTGCAATTCGGCCTTGATACCGATCACAGCCAGGTCCTGCTGCATGGCCTGGGCAATGCGTGGGTTCGGGTCGACGTTCATGGCGTAAAGCTCGGTTTCAAAACCGTCGGGATAACCAGCCTCGACTAGCAGTGCTTTCGCTTTCTCTGGATCATAAGCATAGCCTACATAATCCGGATCATGGCCGGGCATGAGCGGCGGCAACGGCTGATTAGCCGGCAAAGCACGATTATTGACGATCTGTACGATCCGATCTTTGTTGATCGCCATATTCACGGCCTGACGGACAAGAATATTGTCGAATGGCGGCTGGGTTACGTTGAGTGTCAAATAGCCGGTCTGCAACTGGTCGCTTAGAACAACAAGATCCTTGGTTTCAGCACCGGTCGTTACTTCGACATACTGTGCTGGCGGAATACCGTCGCCGGCGATGTCGACCTCTCCGCTCAACAAACGCAACAGTGCGATGTTCGGTTCCTGCCCTATTTCAAAGACAATCTCATCCAGATACGGAACGCCGGGTTTGAAGTAGTCAGTGTTTCTCTCGAACACAATGCGCTGACCGGGCGTCCATTCTGTCAGCTTGAATGCACCGGTCCCGACAGGATGATGGCCAAAATCATCGCCCCATTTCTCGACTTCTTCCCGTGGGACGATTGAACCAAAATGCATGGCGAGGACGTTAAGAAAGTAGGCCGTCGGCTGTGACATCTCGATTACGACCGTGTGCTGGTCCGGCGTCTTGACGCCGCTAAGCTCCGCGCTGTTGCCAGCGACGAAATCATCGAATCCAACAATCTGGCTGAAATAACTTTGCCCAGGGCTCTGGGTCAGCGGATTGGCAAGACGCTCAAGCGTGTACTTCACATCGGCGCTCGTCAGTTCGCGCCCGTTGTGGAAAATAACGCCCTTGCGAAGATCGAATGTGTAAGACAGCCCGTCGGGTGAAACGGTGAACTTCTCTGCCAAGTCGGGGGTTAACGTCGTAGTCCCGGGTTCGTAGTCCATCAAACCATCGAACAGGGCCTGCATCATCGAAGGATTCTGCCAATCGTAACCGATTGCCGGGTCGAGGGTGGTGATGTCTTCCTTGTAGCTGACGACCATCGAGCCGCCCTGCTTTGGCCCGTCCGCAGACGCTGTATCGCTCAGCGCACATGTGATCAGCGCCGCACCGGCACTGATAATCGCTATCCATTTCATGATGTCCCCCCGTCAGGTTCGTTTATCTGAACTTAGGGACATGACTGTGTCGTCCCAGGACGAACAAGCGGCATGCCCACATTTCACAGATATGCTATCCAGCCCCCGGCACGCGATCCTGTCAATGGGTGGTCGGTTCAGAACAAACGACGTCAAATCAATAAGGCACAGCCAACTCCGGTGTGAGCCGATGTGACCATGCCGATCTCGCGATCGCCGTCGTAGAGCAGTGAACCGTCGGCCAGCTTGTTGCCGGCGACATCGAGGCCGACCGTGCGCCAGCGCGGATGTCGTTGGCTATCGCTCGCGCGCACGACGGGATGCGGCGTTGTCACGGTGTCAGTCGCGATTTCCAGAAAATGAACGGCAGAGCGGAGAAGACTGGGCGCGAACCGTCTCCATCGACGAAAGACGGACCTGTCGGCCGACCGGAGTCTCGGCACTATTTTCGGCAAACCGCCGTCTACATGATGCGGCAGGCCCATTGCAAAGAGAAGACCTCAGATGGTGAGCAGCGAACCGGATCCCGGCAGCGACGATCGGGGATCGTCCGGCGATGCGTCAGGTTTCTCGCTCTTCGAAGGCGGACCGCTCTTTAGACTTCTTCGCTGGGCACATGCGCTCGAGAATGGGCGGCTCTATCTGCGTTGGGGTATCGCCATCGCCCTCTTTGCGTGGCTTCCCCTCCTAATTCTTTCTGCCATCGAAGGTCATGCTTTCGGCCGGAGCACGGTTATTTCGTTTCTGCTGGATCTTGAAGCCCATGTTCGCTTTCTGGTGGCCTTGCCGTTACTCGTTGTGGCTGAAGTCGTGACTCACCAGAGAAGTCGCCACCTGTTCCAGCAGTTTAAATTGCGAAATCTCATCCCCGATAGCGAAGCCCATAGGTACGAGTTGGCGATCGCATCGGCCGTGCGGCTGCGAAACTCGCCGATCGCCGAAGGTCTCATTGTCGTATTCGTCTACGCGGTCGGGATTCAGATCATATGGCGCCACTATGTCATGGTCGGCGCCGAGACATGGTACTCGACGGCACCTGCCGGCGGCTCCGAGCTCACTTTCGCTGGGATATGGTATGGCTATGTAAGTCTGCCGATTTTCCAGTTTCTCCTGTGCCGCTGGTATTTCCGGATCTTCGTTTGGGCGCGGTATCTATGGATGGTATCGCGGATAAGGCTGACGCTCATCCCGACCCATCCCGATCGTATCGGCGGGCTGGGTTTCCTCTCCGCCATGGCCAGCGCATTCATGGTGCTTGCAGTTGCGCACGGCGCACTTCTCGCCGGCTGGCTGTCGTTGCGCATCGTCTATCTCGACGCCGAACTTGCACAGTTCAAGTTCGAGATCGGCGCAACGGTCGCTTTCATGCTATGCATCACGCTCGGGCCGCTTCTGTTGTTTTCGGCCCAGCTTGCGTCGGCAAAGCGGAGGGGTCTGCGTGAGTACGGTGCGCTAGCCTCGCAATACGTCAAGGATTTCGATGCGAAGTGGTTGCAGGGAAAGGCTCGTCCCGGCGAGCTCTTCATCGGCAGCAGCGACATCCAGTCTTTGGCCGATCTCGACAACAGCTATAGCATCGTTCGCTCCATGCGTATTATCCCTATCATACGGGACGATATCCTGCGTATCGTGATCGCGACGCTGCTCCCGATCGCACCGCTCCTGCTTACGATCATGCCTGTTGGCGAGTTGCTCGAGAGACTGATGTCCATATTTTTCTCGGCGGGACTATGAGACCGGGTTCGATCGCCACCTGATTCGGGCTATCAAGGGATCTTGCTGATCGACGCCGGCTGGAGCGCTATGGCAAGCGCTCAGACGAAAGCCCCCGGAAGCCAGGAATTTCGCGCAGAAACTGGCGGAGCGGAGAAAACCGGGAGCGAACCGTCTCTGGCCGCCGGGCCGAATGCTTTGAGTGTTTCTCTGATTATTGCCTCGTTCAGAGAAAATACCGCAAATTCTTTAAACTAATCGGAATACTGCTGGCTCTTGCCCTCGGCCAGCGCGGCGTACTTCGTCTTGCCGGCGGCAAGATGCAGGTTCCAGGTCATACGCGTTCGTCTTCCACGCCGGCGTTGCCCCATCCGCCGCCGGAGGCGGTGACCATTTCGATGCGGTCGCCCTTCGCCAGCCGATGCGGTCCGCTCTTGGCGCCCAGCTCGACCGGCGCTTCGCCCGCGCGATAGCGGATGAAGCGCGCCAGCTCGCCTGCCTTTCCGCCCGCCACACCAAGCGCAGGCGTTCGGGTGCGCTCGCCAAGAATGGAAGCTTCAATGCCGTCGACCAGAATGTCGAAGCTTTTCCGCACACCGTCGCCGCCCCGCCAGCGCCCGGCACCGCCGCTGCCGCGCCGTAATTCATAAGCGTGGAATCGGATCGGAACTGCCGCCTCGATTGCTTCGATCGGCAGATTCATGGTGTTGCCCATATGAACACGAATGCCGCCGACGCCGTGGTTGCTCGCGCTGGCGCCCATGCCGCCGCCGACTGTCTCGTAGTGGACAAACGGACGGTTGCGTCGCGGATCGAAGCCGCCGAGCGTATATACGCAAGCCGATCCGTAGCTGCCGCCCGGTACGTGCTTGGGATAGGCCTTGGCGAGCGCGGTCAACAGGATATCGACGACCCGGTTCGAGGTTTCGGTGTTCGCCGCCACGACCGGAGCAGGGAAATTCGCGTTCACGATGCTACCGACGGGCGCCTCGATCTCTGCGATATCGTAGATTCCGCCATTCGGCGGAATGCCGCCGCCGACCAGAGAGAGAAGCGTGTAGTAAACCGCCGATGCGGTGACCGCTATCGGCGCGTTGATCGGTCCGCGCACGCACGGGGCGCTGCCCGCAAAATCGACGATGAACCGGGCCCCCGATTTCACGATCTTGACCCGCACCAGCGGCGCCACGTCCGGATCGATCCCGTCGCCGTCGAGCGTTTCCTCATGGCTGATCTCCGCATCGGGAAGTGCGGCGAGTCGCCGCTCGACCAAACGTCTCGAATATTCCTGTGAGTCCGCCATCACCTCCGCCAGCGTACCGGCGCCGTAACGGCTCGCGAGATCCGCCAACCGAACGCCGGCGCGGATGGCACCCGCGATCTGCGCGTTGAAATCGCCCTCGCGATCAGCCGGCACCCGGACGTTGGCGAGGATCACAGTCAGCAGGTCGCGTTGCGGCTGCCCGGCTTGCAAGATTTTCACCGGCGGGATGCGCAGCCCCTCCTTGAGAATCTCATCGGAAACGCTCGAACTGCCGGCCGCGATACCGCCGATATCCGGCCAATGCACGCGGCTCAGAGCAAAGCCGACCAGGCGATCGTTGTGAAAGATCGACGTCATCAGCGACATGTCGGGCAAATGCGTACCGCCCGCATAAGGATCGTTCAGGAGAACGCCGTCGCCGGCTGCCCAGGTCTCGATCGGGAACGCCTGCAACGCAGCTTGGACGGTAAAAGGAACCGCGCCGAGATGGACCGGGATGTCGTTGCCTTGTGCGGCGACGCGACCTCGCGCATCGAGCAGCGCGCAGGACAGGTCAGCGGAAAGGCTGAGCAGCGGCGAGAAGGAGGCGCGCATGATAACGCTCTTCATCTCGGCGCAGATCGCATAGAGCGCGCTGCGCAATACTTCGAACAGGACGGGGTCCCGGTCGATGATGTGAACGGTATCGGCTTTCATGATCGGGCGCCCGCGAGCGCGATAAGGACATGACCATTGGCGCCGATGGTAGCCGTCTGACCCGCATGGACCCAGACCGTCGAACCGAAATGTTCGATGACCGCAGGGCCGGGAACGATCGTCCCGGATGCGTCGGCGCGATAGACCGGAATTTCAATCGCCTCTCCGCTGCGCGCGAGAAAGCTCGAGCGGCGGATGGGATCGGAACTGCGCAGCGTGGACCCGCCGCTCTCCGGTAAAGTTTCGTTCTGCCTGCCGATATCCGATGTCGCGACCAGTCTGAGATTGACGATCTCGATCCGCGCTTCCGGAAGATCGAAACCGAACTCCCTTCTATAAGCCGTCCGAAACAGCCCTTCGATGGCCTCCGCAGAAGAAAGTTCAGCCGCCTCTTCTCCGAACGGCAGCTTGAGCTCGAAGAGCTGGCCGATGAAGCGGGCCTCGAAATAGCGTTCGAAATTTGGCGTTGCGATGCTGTCTGGCTCCGTCGCGAGCAACGCCTCGGCCCGGCGGATCAGTTCGTCGAAACCTTCGCGAATTCGTTCGATGGGCAGTCCTTCAATGGGCTGCAGGAGAGTACGAACGACTTCGTGGCGGACAAAGCCCTGCGTTGCTCCGAGCGCGCTGAACATTCCGGGGTAAGGTGGCACCACGATTTCGAGCGCGCCGATCTCGGCACCGACCGCTGCCGCATGCAAAGGACCAGCACCGCCCGTTGCCAACAAGGCGAAGTCGCGCGGGTCGAGACCGCGCTGCACCGTCACCAGCCGCGCCATCTCGGCCATGTTGGCGACCGCGATATCGATGATCGCATAGGCCGCGCGAGCAAGCGGCCAGCCGAGAGGATCGGCGATATGACGCTGGATGGCGTCCACCGCCGCGTCGCGTTCGAACACGATGCCGGTTCCAATGAAGCTGCAGGCGGTGATCGTGCCGATCACTGCATGGGCATCGGTGACGGTCGGGCCCTGGCCGCCGCGGCCATAGCAGGCCGGACCGGGATCTGCGCCGGCACTTTGCGGGCCGACTTTGAGGACGCCCGCCTCGTCGATCCAGGCAAGCGACCCACCGCCGGCACCGATCTCGACCAAATCGAGCACGGCGCTTCTGATCGCGTAGCCGCCGACCTCTCGGCCTTCTACGAGCCGGTCGGCATAAAATTCGTTGGAGGTCGCAGGTTCGCCGTCCCGAATCAGGCCGGCTTTCGCGGTTGTGCCGCCCATATCCAGGGCCAGCAGATTGCGCCGGCCGCTGGCGCGCGCATATGCGGCAGCAGCAACGAGCCCCGCCGCCGGACCGGATTCGATCAGATGCACGGGATACGCGGCTGCATTCGTCGGTGCGGTAAGCCCCCCGTTCGACTTTACGACCATGAGGCGCTCTATGCCGCGCAACCGCACCGCGTCATCGAGGCGCAACAAATAGTTGCTGACCGAAGGCCCGATATAAGCGTTCACCACGGTCGTGCTGGTTCGCTCATATTCCCTGAACTCGGGACAGACATCGCTCGAACGCGTGATGAAGGCGTTCGGCATTGCCTTTCGTAGCGCCTCGCCGATGCGGGTTTCGTGCCGGTCGCTCGCGTAGGCATGGAGCAGGCAGATTGCGACCGAATCGACCCCTGCCGCGGCCAGCTCTTCGGCTAGCGCATCGATCCCCGTTAGCGGCGTGACGACCGCGCCTTCCGCATCGAGGCGTTCCGCCGCTTCGAAGCGCAGCGTTGACGGCACCAAAGGGGCGGAAATCTCAACCGCAAACCCATATAGGTTGGGGCGCGCCTGACGTCGAAGTTCGATGACGTCGGCGAAGCCGCGCGTCGCGACCAGCGCGGTGCGGGCGCCCTTGCGCTGGATGAGCGTGTTGGTGCCGATCGTGGTGCCGTGACAGAGCACCGATCCCCGAACATCCGTGGTCTCGGCGATCTTTTCGATAGCCTGTATGACGGCCCGGTCGGGATCGTCGGGCGTGGACGGCAGTTTGAATGCGGCGAGGAGCCGGCCATCGGTGCCGTCGAGCACCACGGCGTCGGTGAAAGTTCCACCGACATCGATGCCGATCAGAGGGGGCCGCTTCATGTGGCGTTATCCGCCCTGGGATCCGGCTTCGATATCCTTTATCGCCCAGATCAGCCGGTCCATGTGCTTCTTTAGGCTCACATCGATCCGCAGGTAACGATCGCCGAGGCCGCGGAAGGAAACCGAGCCATCCTTCACGATGACGCCGCGTTGCAGCAACTCATCGAAGACTTTCGTGGAGTCGAGCGCGGGGTCGAGTATTTCGAGTAGGAAGAAATTGCTGCGCGACCCCGGAACCATGCGAAACCGGTTGAGACCGGCAAGGCGCTCGCTCACGTAGTTCCGCATTTCGACGATGAGCTTTACGGTTTTCTCGACATGCGCATCGTCTTCGATTGCGGCCGCCCCGCCCAACACTTGCGCGTGGCCCATGTTCCAGGTCGGCTTGATGTTCAGGAGTGGACGGATCAGCTCTGCGTTGTCGGCGATGCCAAAGCCGATCCGGAGTCCGGCGAGACCGAACGCTTTTGAAAAGGTACGGAGAACGATAAGATTCGAAAACTCCCTGGTCAGTTCAATGCCGCCCGGAGTTTCCGTGAAATGGATGTAGGCTTCGTCCAGCACCACCAAAGTCCCGCTTCCGGCGGCTTCGCAGATGCGTCTTATGTCCGTGACGGACATAAGACGGCCGCTCGGGCTATGGGGATTGGTGATGAAGGCGATCTTCGGCCGATGCTCCCGCAGCGTCGCGATGTATCGATCCACCACCAGATCGAAATCCGGACCCATCGGAACGTAGACGGGCACCCGGTTCTCGTTCTCCGAAAAAATGTGATAGATCGGGAAACACGGCTCGTACATCAGGATGCCATCGCCCGGTGACGAGAAGGCGCGCAGCACGAACGAGATCACTTCGGTCTCGCCCGCACCGCAGACGACCGAACTCGGATCGAAACCGTACTTCTGTGCAATCGCTGTACGCAGCACGCTCGACGACCACTCGGGATAAAGGTCGAGCTTGAGCGGAACCTGCTCGATGGCGGCGCGCGCCTTCGGCGATGCACCGAGGGGATTCTCCGCCGAGCCCAGCTTCGCGACATCGTCCAGCGCAATTCCGAATTTCTCGGCGACAAACTCGCGCGGCAAACCCGGCGTATAGGCTTCTTGGTCGGACAAGATCCGCGATATCGCGTGCGGCATGCACATCCCCTGTTTCTCAGTAATACTAGTTCATAACCGAAATGTAATACTATTGATGTTCTCGTGCTACGCGGGTTAATTTTGGCTCGGCTGGGTCCGTCACCATCTCCCTTTCAACCGCCCGCAGATTTGCACTAGGATCTCTTGCGATGAGGTCGGCGCAGCATGAAGGCGCAGGCCGACAACTGGTAGCGGGCACCGCAATGAGCAGCATTGGCGACAATTCGATTGTTGAGGACCGTGTTGTACCCGCAGCCGGGGGTTGGTCGCGCGTTCTGACAAAGGGCCAAATCCTTCGAATCACCGATCTCGAAGGCTTCCAGGCTGTCGACTTCCTCTGTTACAACGCCAAGGACCCGTCGGAGCGATACAACGCTGCCGATACGATGAAGATCAACGGGTCGATCTTTATCGGCAAGGGCTCGAAGATTTACTCCGATATGGGTAACGCGCTCTTTACGGTCATCGAGGACACATGCGGTCGGCACGACACGATCGGCGGCTGCTGTTCCAACGAAGCGAATCGGGTGCGCTACGGTGCCAAGGACGGCCCGAACTGTCGGGACAATTTTGTTCGTGCATTAACGCGTCACGGCCTCGGCAAAAAAGACGTCGTCGCCAACATCAATTTCTTCATGTTTGTGCCGGTCCACGCCAATGGCTCTATGGCTACTGGCCTCGATGCCGGGCACTCCAATCCGGGGGATCGGGTCGAGCTCCAGGCCGAGATGGACGTTCTTGCCGTGCTATCCAATTGCCCGCAGATCAACAACGCAGTGAATAACTTTAACCCCACACCGGTCCGCGTTACGGTCTTTGATCATTCCTGAGATGCACTCTACCCACTGCCCACACAAGGCCGCTGCTTCGTTGCGCGTGCGCCAATGCGCGGGATCATGGCGCGCGCCCCTGGTCGAATTTTCCAATCGAAAGCTCTGGACTCATTCAGATTTGAATGGGGCTCGCCCCAGCGAGGGAGGCAGACGATGAAGCGATCGCGGTTCACGAAAGAACGGATCACCTGAATTCATCCGCGATCGCCACTAACTCCTTTGATGGTGTCCTGTAGCTCACGAACCTCACGTCGAGATCATAGGCCGCCACCAATTCTAACGCCCGGCGGATGGCGGCATGTATCCAACTCCAGTGATTGCCGAAGGCGCCTCCGCCAAGAAGTGTCAGGAAAATGATATTCGATACGCCGCGTTGCCGGGCGCTCGGCCGGCCAACCAACCGATGACAACAATGACTGGTCTTGACCCTCGAAACTGATCCGATTGCAGTGCGAAAATTCGGGCACGAATCCTTGAAGAGAGGAGTGCTCAAATGCCGAAGAAACGCTTTGCTGA
>JAWXBK010000067.1:0-56074 GCA_034439975.1 Rhodospirillaceae bacterium
CCCGGATGGCGAGTGGGCCCCCGGCCGGACCCTGATCCGGCACCGCCCGGAAGTCGCCCCAATGTCGCGGTGGTCGATGGTCATACCGGCGGCCGCCGGCCGCGAACCAGATGGACGACGACCGAGACAACGAACAGGATCAGGAAAATCACGAACAGGATTTTGGCGATCCCCGCCGCCGTCGCTGCTATGCCGCCGAAGCCGAACACCGCCGCGACCAATGCGATTACCAGAAACGTCAGAGCCCAGCCAAGCATGATATCGATCTCCTTTCATTCCATCGCAGACATTGCCGGCGCAAACATTGCCGGCGCAAACATTGCCGGCGCGAACATCGCCGGGTAGCGAGCGTCAGTCCTTTTCTCCCTTGGCGTCTTCAGGCCGCAGCGGCGGCGCTTCGGTGCCGAGCGCGTGACGCTCAAACAACCCTAGAACAATAAGAATGAACACGGCGAAACCCACACCGATCGCCGCAAGCTTGAAATAGCCCGCGCCGGCCGCAACGCCGACGGCGCCGGCCATCCACAAACTGGCACCTGTGGTGAGGCCGTGCACCTGGTCGCCACCGCGAATGATGGCGCCGGCACCGAGAAATGCAACACCCGCAATCACCGCTTCTATGACGCGCAGCGGATCGATCTCGATATCGCCGACCTCCTTGGCTTCCATTACGAACTCGGCCGTCAGGAGTGTGAAGCTTGCCGCCGCGAGCGAAACCATCATGTTCGTCCGCAGACCGGCCGGCCGACCCTTCATCTCACGCTCAAACCCGATGATGCCACCGAGCAGGACGGCAGCGCCCAGGCGAACCAAGATTGTAAGTGTCGAAAATTCTGCTGCGATAAGCTCGCCAAACATCGCCCCACCCCCTCTTGCACTGCGACGCATGATCGATGCGTGCGCGCCATTTTCCAAAATTGCGCTACATCAAATAGCGCGGAGCCCACTGTTCAACAATTGGCGGCGATATGGCGTAAATTCAATCGACACCGGTCACAAAAATACCGTGATAGGATCGGGATCACATCATTGCCACATCGCCGTTAGTCCAATGATTTCGGACATTAAGCGTTCAAATCCGCCGATATGGCGCGTGGTCGCAGCCTTGCCACAACGACCGGGTTGCGGCGCGTAGTACCACCCTTAAATGGAACTGCATCGAACCAATGCGTCGCGGTTCGATATCTGAGTAAGGGAGCTACTAATGAGATTAGCAATTCTTGCCGCCGGCTTTTGTATCGCGTCGTTTGCCGCACAGGCGGAATCCATTCCGGAGCCGGTGTTAAGTAGTTACCGCGCGGATTGCACCGCATCGTGCCAGCAAAGTCAGCGCGCAGATTACTGCACAGAGATGTGCGGCTGCGTTGCAAGCAACATGCAGTCCGACTGGACGATGGCAGAGTACGACCAGCTGGTGCAGCGCTACGAAGCCGACCCCAACGACGCCACGGTAAAGGCGACGATGGACGGCATGGTCGCACAGTGCCGGCAGACCGTCCAAAACGGGGGCTGAAGGAGCGCACATCTTTGTGCGTACAACCCAACTACAGGAGCACATCATGAAACGCTTAGCTTTGATCGCCGTTACAATTCTCGCCCTTGGCCCGCTCGCCGCCTGCGGCAATTCGCAGGGTGACCGTGCGCTTTCAGGTGCGGGTATCGGCGCCGGTGCCGGCGCTGCGGGTGCGGCTCTGACCGGTGGCAGTGTCGGCGGCGGTGCACTGCTCGGCGGTGCCGCGGGCGCCGCGATCGGTGCCCTGACGGAAGAAGAAGATCTCGATCTCGGCGAACCGATCTGGAAGTAACCGGCACTACATGGTGAGCCGGCATGGTGCAGGCTCGAGTCTGACTGAAATCGACGACAGGAGAACAATCATGAAAAAGTTTGCGGGATCCCTCGCCGTTGGATTTACGGTTGGTGCGCTGCTGGTAGGTGCCAGCTCGATCGAGTCGCACTATGCGTTCGCAGCGGAATACATCCAGCTCGCCGCGGGCGACACCAACGAAGCCAGTGCGTTGCCGGATACGACGGTGCCGCGGAGCGACTATGAAACGCAGATGCAGGCCGTGATGGACGAGCGGTCGACAGAGGTGCATTCGCTTCGCAACAGCGAGACGACGGTGACTGATGACGCGCTGCCTGCCGTCGAGTCCTCCTGGCAGACTGCCGAGGAGACTTGGGCGGAGACCCAGGCGGCTGTCGACTAAGAGTGGGAAGGCGCTCGCGAGACCATGATCGAGGCCTGGGACGACTTCGAGGCCACGTGGAACGAGACTTTCAACGACGAGACTGATTCGAGCGAGATGTGAGCGCGCTCGACGACTTCGGTCGAACCGGAACGGCCCGCTCATGGCAGAGCGGGCCGTTTTCTGTTGGATACGCCCACGATGCTTGGCCCGATCCGAGCCAGGCTGGCATGATGCGCCCAGAACCCAACCGATCCAGAAGATTCGATGGACGAAACCTTCCGCCAGGCCGGGCGTCGGCTCGATCTCGCCTTGGCGCTCAAGGACGAAGGCGATTTGGCCGGCGCACGCGAAGCTGCCGATGCGGCTTGCGTGCTCCAACCGGACTGGGTCGATGCCTGGTTCGTCCTTGCCGAAACCTGCGAACAGCTTGGTACTCTTGACGATGCCATATCGGCTTATCGTCGCTGCCTTGCGATCGACCCCGCCGACCGCTTCGGTGCTGCCGCCCGGCTCGCCATGATGGGTGCGGCCCCAACACCGCCGCGATTGCCAGCGGCCTATGTGAAGGCCCTGTTCGACGGCGTTGCGACGCTGTTCGAGGAATCGCTGCTCGGGCGGCTGGACTATCGGGCCCCACAATTGCTGTACGACGCGGTCACGGATCATCGCGATCGCCTGGCAACGCCGCTCTCGATCCTCGATCTCGGCTGCGGCACCGGCCTTGCCGGTGAAATCTTCCGGCCGCTGGCGCAACGGCTCGACGGCATCGATCTGTCGCCGCGCATGATCGACGAGGCGACGCGAAAGAATGTTTACGACAGCGTGCGAACCGGCGACCTGCTCGAAAAGGCCCATGCTGCGGAGCAGCGCTACGGCCTCGTGATTGCGTCGGATGTCTTCAACTATCTGGGCGATCTCAAGCCGGCGTTTATCGCCGCGGCATCGCGAATCGCATCCGGCGGCATTCTTGCCTTCACGATCGAAGAAGGGACGATCGATCCTTTCGATCTCGGCCCCGGGCAGCGCTATCGTCACTATCCAGCGGCCGTGCGCGCGGACCTGAACGCGTCTGGCTTCCGGCTGCTGGACGATCGCGAGGCCGGGCTGCGCCTCGAACGGCGCGAACCGGTGCGTGGCCGCATACTGCTGGCGATTCACGAGCCCCGCATTCACCACACTTAGGGTCCGGGCAGCGACCGGCACCCGTCGTTGCCGTTCCGGCACCCCTCCGTTATATTCTATTGGATATAGCGATGTGCCCAGGGAGCTCCATGCGTCGTCTGAGATCGTCGATCGTCGGTGCGGCACTTACTATTGCCTTGTTCTGCGGCATTCCGGCCGTCAGCGCGCAGAGCGACGCGCTGACGATCCTCGCGGCGGCGAGCCTGACCAACGCGATCGAGGAGATCGGGGCACAATACGAAGCCGAAACCGGCAAAACGGTGCGGTTCTCGTTCGCCGCTTCCTCGGCATTGGCAAAGCAGATCGAGGCCGGCGCGCCGGCACAGATCTTCGCCGCGGCCGACCAGAAATGGATGGATTATCTGGCTGAACGAAATCTCATCGAAGCCGATACGCGCGTGAGCCCAATCGGCAACAGCCTGGTTCTGATCGTACCGGCGGATAGCGCGGCCGGCGACATTACGATCAACGGCTCGACCGATCTCGGCGCGCTGCTCGGCGTGGACGGGCGTCTCTCCGTCGGCGATCCCGACCATGTGCCGGCCGGCATCTATGCCAAGGAGGCGCTGGAATCGCTCGGGCTCTGGGCCGCAGTGGAACCCCGCCTCGCCCACGCGGAAGATGTGCGCGCGGCGCTCGTGCTGGTCGAACGCGGCGAGGCTCCGCTCGGTATCGTCTATGCGACCGACGCCGCAATCTCCGACAAGGTTCGGGTTATCGGGTCGTTCCCGGCGGATTCGCATACGCCGATCACTTATCCGTTCGCGATGATCGCCGGCCAGAATGGCGAGGACGCCCACGCCTTCTTCCGCTATGTAACGGGGCCAGAAGGTTTCGAAACATTCCGGAAATACGGCTTCTCGGCGAATGACTGATCCGACATCGGGCCTGTTGAGCGACGCCGAACTGGAGGCGCTCTGGCTCAGCCTCCGCATCGCAGTGGTGGCTGTCGCCTGTGCCCTCCCGTTCGCCATTGCCGTCGCCTTGCTGCTGGCGCGCTGCCGCTTCCCCGGAAAAATCCTTGTCGACGGGCTGGTGCATCTGCCGCTCGTATTGCCGCCGGTCGTGATCGGTTATCTGCTGCTGATCACCTTCGGTACGCGCGCGCCGGTTGGCGCCTGGCTGCTCGAGACATTCGATATCCGCTTCGTCTTCAGCTGGACCGGGGCTGCACTCGCCGCCGCAATCATCAGCTTCCCCTTCCAGGTGCGGGCGATCCGTCTTTCGATCGAGGCGATCGATCCCGGCCTCGACGCGGCGGCCGAAACGCTCGGCGCCGGTCCGATCGACCGGTTCGTGAACATCACATTGCCGCTCGCGCTGCCCGGCATCATTGCCGGTGCAATCACCGCCTTCGCCGCGAGCCTCGGCGAATTCGGCGCGATTATCACCTTCGTGTCGAACATCCCCGGCGAGACGCGCACGTTGCCGCTCGCGATCTACACGGCGATCCAGACGCCCGGCGGCGAGGCGGCGGCCGGCCGGCTTGCCTTGCTTGCGATCGCACTCGCGCTGATCGGCCTCATTCTGTCCGAACTGGCCGCGCGCCGCGTCCGGACGTTGCACGGCCGATGATTCTCGCTCTCGCTTTGCGACATCGGCTCGGCGCCTTTGCGCTCGATGTCGATTTTAAAATCGAGCGGCCGGGCATCACCGCGTTGTTTGGACCTTCCGGTGCCGGCAAAACCACCATCGTAAATGCGATTGCCGGATTGCTCCGCCCGCAAGCGGGCCGCATCGCAATCGACAGCGATGTCCTGTTCGATTCGAAGCGCGGCGTGAACCTGCCGGCACGACAGCGGCGCATCGGCTATGTCTTTCAGGATGCGCGGCTGTTCCCCCATCTCGATGTGCGCGACAATCTGCTGTTCGGCGCACGGCGCTGCGCCGCAGGCAGAACCGCCGCACCCTTCGATGCAATCGTCTCGTTGCTTGGCATCGCTGCGATACTCGACCGCCGGCCGCGCCATCTGTCGGGCGGCGAGCGCCAGCGCATCGCCCTCGGCCGCGCGCTTCTGGCCGAACCGCGGTTGCTGCTGCTCGACGAACCGCTCTCCGGTCTCGATCAGGGCCGCCGCGCCGAGATCATGCCCTATCTCGAACGGCTGCGGGACGAGGCCGGCATACCGATGCTTTATGTGAGCCATGCGGTCGACGAGGTTGCGCGGCTCGCCGACCATATGGTGGTGCTCGATTCAGGGCGGGTCGTCGCATCGGGCAGCGTGTTCGACCTGATGGCGCGGCTCGATCTGTTTCCGCTGACCGGCCCGATCGAGGCCGGCGCGGTGTTCGAGGCGCGCATCGAAACGCATGACCTGCAGGATCAGATGACCGCGCTCACGTTCGACGGCGGCCGGTTCTGGGTACCGGGAATCGAGGGATCGATCGGCGCGACGGTGCGCGTACGCATTCGCGCCCGCGACGTGATGCTGGCGCTCGAGAAACCGCATTCCATCAGCGCCAATAACGTGCTGCGCGGCACCGTGACCGAAATCCGGCCCGATTCCAGCCCCCATATCGACGTGCAGATTGCCTGCGGCGGCACGCTTCTGATCGCGCGCATTACCCGTCGCTCGCTGGAGCGGCTCGGTTTGCAACCGGGCACCGCGCTCTATGCCGTGATCAAATCGGTCACGATCGACCGCCGCAGTCTCGCAACCGATCGGGCCACCGATATCTCCTGACGACAGCGCGGTCGCTTCAGCCGCGGCGGCGACCCAGCGTCGCAAGACGGCGCAGCGCCGGGGTCGCGGCCTTGCTCGCCACGCTCTGGATCTCGTCATAGCGCGCCAGCAGATCGCGGCCGAGCGGGGTCAGGACGGCGCCGCCCCGCTCGCGGCCGCCGACATGGGTTTCGACCACGGGCCCGTTGAGGCTTTGGCCGATCGCCTCGATCAACAGCCAGGCCCGCCGATACGACATACTCAGCGCCCGGGCCGCGGCCGAAATCGATTGATGCTCGTCGACCGCCCGCAACAGCGCGATCTTGCCCGGGCCGATCTTCTCGCCGGCACCGAGATCGATCCGGATCCAGAGTTTGGGTTCGCTGGATTTCCTGGCCATGGCGCAGGTTAAACGAGCTTGCGGCGCGATGCCAAAACGCGCGATCTGTCGGGTGCCTGCCCGGGCCTACTTGCTGGCGCGGATCGTGATCTTGTTGATCTCGCCCATGAGATCGACAAGCCGCGGCACGAACTGATCGCGCCGGCCCATCGCACAGGCAAGCAGATAGGTCTGGTGCACGGTTTCGCCAAGCATCGAGGTGACCGGCATCGTGCGCGTCATGTCGGTGTAGTAACGCAGATCTTTTTCCGCATTACCGATCGCGAATTGCGCCGCACTGTCGTCGTCGTCGAACACCAGCCGCATCAGGCGCTGGAACATCACGCTGTTGGCGCCGCCCGAGACAACCACCGCTTCGAGTGCTTTCATGTCGATGTCGGCCTTCTTCGCCGCACACAACGCCTCGGCGACCAATGCTGCGACTCCGAGCCCGAGGAAGTTGTTGACCAGCTTTAGCTTGTGTCCGGCCCCGACGCCGCCGGCATGAACGATCGTATCGGCAAAACATTCGAGGATGGGACGGATCTCGGCAATAATCGCCGCATCGCCGCCGACCATGACCGCGAGCTTGCCGGCTTCGGCCTCTTTCGGCGTGCGGGTCAGCGGCGCATCGATGAAACGAGCGCCGACCTGGTCGAACGCGACGGCGAGCTTCGCCGTCGAATTGGGATCGGCCGTCGTGCAGTCGATCACGGTCAGCCCGCGATGGGCACCGGCCAGCAGGCCCGTTTCGCCATAGACCACCGATTCGAGCTGCGGCGAACCGGTCACGCAAGTGACCACGACATCGCTTTCCGCGGCGATTGAGCGCGCATCGGATAGCTCGCGCGCACCGCGTTTGACGAGATCCTCGACCGGCGTCCGGTTGCGATGCGCCAGGACCGCCAGCTCATGACCCTTCTCGACAATATTCTTGCCGATGCCGTGGCCCATGAGACCGGCGCCGATGAGCCCGACCCGCGCCTGCTTTGCCATGATGCTGTTCTCCCGATCCCGCGCGTTTGCGACCGGCGCGGAGCCTAGGGGGCCGTTCCGGCGGGTGCAAGGTTGCCGGGGCGACGGGTGGATCATATTGTTCCGATGCGTCCAATCACCAGCGCAGGGCGGATGCGCCGATTGCAGCGGTATCTGCAAGCGACCGAGGAGAGCCCCGCGCGGCCGAAGTTTCCGACCGAGCCTGCGCCATCGTTCATGTTGTATCTTGAAATTCTCATCCTGCTTGTGCTCATCGTCCTCAACGGCATGCTCGCCATGTCGGAGCTGGCCGTCGTGTCGTCGCGCCGCGCGCGGCTCGAACGCATGGCCTCGGGCGGCGACCGCGGCGCGCGCATCGCCCTCCAGCTGATCGCCGATCCCGGGCGATTCCTGTCGTCGGTGCAGATCGGCATCACACTGGTCGGTATTTTAGCCGGCGCGTTCGGCGGCGCCACGATTGCCGCACGGATCGGCCGCTGGCTCGACACCATTCCGTTCATCGCACCCCGGGGTGAAGAGGTCGGCTTTGCACTGACGGTGATCGCCGTTACCTACGTGACGCTGATCGTCGGCGAACTCGTGCCCAAGCGCGTTGCGCTGGCGAAGCCGGAGCGAATCGCTGCCCGAGTCGCGCGCCCGATGAAGATTCTGGCGCAGGCCGCCGGACCGGCGGTGTGGTTGCTCAAGGTCTCGACCGAAAATGTGCTGGCATTGCTCGGGCTCAAGGGCGTCCATCGCCAGCCGATCACCGAAGAAGAACTCAAATCGATGATCGCCGAAGGTACGCGAGCGGGTGTGTTCGTGCCGGAAGAACAGGCGATGATCGAAGGCGTACTGCGCCTTACCGACCGGCAGGTCCGGGCGGTGATGACGCCGCGTACCGATCTCTTCTGGCTCGATATAAACGATACGCCGGAAGCGATCGCAGCGAAGTTGCGCCAGACGAAGCATTCGCGGCTGCTGGTCTGCGAAGGCACGGTCGATCATCCGATCGGCGTCGTTCACATGAAGGATCTCGTGCCCGCTTCGCTTGGCGGTGAAAAGGTCGACCTGCGCAGCGTCATGATGTCGCCGCTGATCGTACCGGAATCGATGCCGGTCCTGCGTCTGCTCGATCGCTTCCGCCGCGAAGGCATCCACATGGCGATCGCGGTCGACGAATATGGCATGACCGAGGGCATCCTGACGCCGACCGATATTCTCGAGGCGATCGCCGGCGATCTGCCCGAGCGCGGCGAGGTGGTCGAACCGATGATTGTCGGGCGCGACGACGGTTCGTGGCTGGTCGATGGCATGATGCCGCTCGACGAGTTCGAGGATAAGACCGGCCTGCGTGATCTCGAAGCCGAGGGCACGTTTCACACGGTGGGCGGCTTCGTGCTGCATCGGCTCGGCCGCCTGCCGCGCGAGGGCGAGAGCTTCGTGTATCGCGGTACCCGCTTCGAGGTGCTCGATCTCGACGGCCGACGGATCGACAAACTCGCGGTCTATCCCGTCGCCGCCAGCGACGGCTGAACCGACGCCCGCCCGCTCGCACCGATCCCGAAACGATCGCTGAGGCCGCGCGCACCGGCGGCCGATACCGACAGAGCGCGGCTGTCCTTGATCCGGTCGATCCAGCCGAGTTCGAACATCCTGTCCAGCAGCGCGGCACCCAGCGCGCCGGCAAGATGCGGGCGGCGCTCTGTCCAGTCGAGACACGGCCGGCAGAAGCAGCGGCGCTGCGCCTCGAGCGAGGCGGTCGCGATGCCGAAGCGTTCGAGAAACCGGCGACCCGGATCGGACACCATGCCGCCATCGTCCGCCAGCAGGATCAGATCCTGCGCGACCATCGCATCGGCAATGGCAACGCCGAGCCTGCCGGCGAGATGGTCGTAGCAGCAGCGCGCATATTGCAGTTTCTCGTCCATCCGGCTGGTGCGGCGATGGCGCAGCGGCGTCTCGGTCGCGGCGACCACTGCCATGCTTTCCAGCATCCGGCCGACCGTGGGCGAGGCCAGCCGGAAGTAGCGATGCCGGCCCTGGCTGGCGCGCGCGAGCAAGCCACCATCCACCAGCTTCGCAAGATGCGCGCTCGCGGTCTGCGCCGAGATGTTGGCGCAGAATGCGAGTTCGCCTGCCGTCAGCGCACGCCCTTCGAGGAGTGCCGCCAGCATGCTCGCCCGCGCGACGTCGCCGACCAGATGGCCGACCGTGGCGAGATCGAGCGTGAGGCCGTTATTCGCAACCATGGCATCAGTCTAACCGATCCCGCCGGGCCTCGCCTCGTCCGATGCTTCGGCCGCGAACGAAGCGTTCGGCCGGGACGACAGGCCATGGCTCAGGCAGTTTGGCGCGCATCGGATGACCCGTTTTCGGGACAAGGGACGATGGTCGTAAATGAACAGGCATATCCAGGCGCGCGACATCGCGAGGGGCTCGCCACGGCATCCGTCGGAATGTTTTTGCGCGCGCTCGTCGCGGCGCTCGAACGCAGGCGGCAACGCCGCGCGCTCGCGCGGCTCGACCGGCGGCTGCTCGACGATATCGGGCTCAGTGCGGACGACGTGCGCGCGGAGTGCGACCGGCCGTTCTGGCGCTAGCCGCCCGCCATCTTGGGGAGGATATAGACTTCGCTGTCGGCCGCGATCGGCTGGAACCATGCGTCGCGATAAATTTCGCCGTTGATCGCCACGGCAACGCCGCGCGCGATCAACGGTTTCAATTCGGGGCAACATTCCGCGAGACTATCGAGAATCTCGCGGATGTTGCGGCCTTCGACCTGGACCCGCTCGCGACCGCCGGCTTGCGTCTTCAGCGAACCGCTGAGACGAACCTCGATCGTCTGCTGGTTGCCCGCTGCGATCGCCCTAGCCCGCCAAGGCTTTGAGGATACGCGGCGGCGACATCGGCAGTTCGGTCAGTCGCAAACCTGCCGCCGCCGACACCGCGTTCGCGATCGCCGCCATCGGCGGCACGATCGAGGTTTCGCCGACGCCACGGACGCCATAAGGATGGCCCGGGTTCGGCACCTCGACGATCACGGTATCGATCATCGGCAGATCCGATGCGACCGGCAGGCGATAATCGAGGAAGCCGGCATTCTGCAACTTGCCATCCTTGCCATAGATGTATTCCTCGTTGAGCGCCCAGCCGATGCCCTGCACGGCACCGCCCTGAAGCTGGCCCTCGACATAGCTCGGATGCACGGCCTTGCCGGCGTCCTGCACGACGAGATAGCGCAGCACCTTGGTGAAACCGGTCTCGGGATCGACTTCGACATCGACGATATGCGTCGCGAAGCTCGGGCCGGCGTTTTCGACGTTGGTTTCGAGATGGCCGGCGATCGGTCCACCCGTCCGTCCCGCAACCGCCGCGATCTCGGCGAGCGACATCGGGGGGAACTCGCCGGCATTCTTACCGGCCGGCTTCGCATGGCCCTTTTCCCAGGTGACGGCGTCTTCGGGAATGCCCCAGGTCTTCGCCGCCCGTGAGCACAGCACTTTGATGGCGTTGCGCGCGGCTTCGATGGTGGCAAGTCCGGCCGCGAAGGTCACGCGGCTGCCGTCGGTCGTGTCGTTATGGCCGACCGAGCTGGTATCGGCGATGACCGCACGCACCTTCTCGTAAGGAATGCCGAGCTCTTCGGCCGCCATCAGGCACATCGAGGCCCGCGACCCACCGATATCCGGCGTGCCGAGAACGAGGCCCACAGTGCCGTCGCCGTTCACGTTGAGCGACACCGACGTCTGGCCGCCGAAATTGAACCAGTACCCGCAGGAAACGCCGCGGCCCTGGTTCTTCCCGAGCTTGACCTTGTAGTTCGGATGCTTCTTCGCCGCTTCGAGCGTCTCGATCAGGCCGACGCGACCGAATGTCGGACCGTAAGACGAGTTGGTGCCTTCCTTGGCCGCATTCTTGAGCCGCATGTCGATCGGATCCATCCCGATCTTCTGCGCGAGCTCCGCGACCACGCTTTCGACCGCGAACGCCGCCATCGGCGCACCGGGCGCGCGATAGGCGGCCTGCTTCGGCCGATTGCACACCACGTCGTATCCGACCGACCGCACATGCTCCAGGTCGTAACAGGCAAACGCCGTCATCGCGCCCATTTCGACCGGCGAACCGGGGAACGCACCGCCCTGGTAACGCAGTTCACATTCGGCGCCGGTGATGCTGCCGTCCTTCTTGCAGCCGATCTTGACGCGCATGCTGGCGCTCGAGGTCGGGCCGGTCGCCTTGAACACTTCTTCACGGCTCATGACGATCTTGACCGGACGGTTCGCCTTGCGCGACAGCGCGAGTGCAACCGGCTCAATGAACACCGTCGTCTTGCCGCCGAAACCGCCGCCGATTTCCGACGCCGTCACGCGCAGCTTCGACACTTCGAGGCCGAGCAGGGCAGCACAGGTGTCGCGAACCATGAAATGGCCCTGCGTGCAGCACCAGATTTCGCCCTGGCCGTCCGGACCCATGCTCGCGAGGCAGGCATGCGGCTCGATATAGCCCTGATGGGTCGCTTCGGTGCGGAAACTCTTCTCGACGACGAAATCCGCTTTGGCGAAACCGGCTTCCGGATCGCCATGCCCGAACTCGCAGCGGCTGACGACGTTGGAGGGCTTCTTTGGCGCGGGCTCGACGCCCTTGGTGAAGATGTGATCGTGCAGGACCGGCGCGTCAGCCTTCATCGCCTCGTCGACGTCGGTCACATGTGGCAGCACTTCGTAATCGACCGTGATCAGCTTCAGTGCCTTGCGCGCCGTCGTCGCATCGATCGCCGCCACGGCGGCAACCGCATGGCCCTCATAGAGCGCCTTCTCGCGCGCCATGATGTTGACCAGCACGTCCTTGTCGGCACCGTCGAGCGCCGGCAGGTCGTCGCGCGTAATGACCGCCTTCACGCCCTGCAGGGCTTCCGCCTTCGAAGTGTCGATTTTGCGGATACGCGCATGGGCATGCGGGCTGCGCAGGATGAGCCCGACCAGCATACCCGGCGCGCTCATGTCGGCGCCGAAACGGGCCCGACCGGTTACCTTGTCGACGCCGTCCGGCCGAAGCGGCCGCGTGCCGACACTCAGATACTCCCGACCGGCTCTCGCCTTCGTTTCATCAAGCGGCATGACGGCCTCCCTTCATTTCAGCGGCGGCATCCATGACCGCGCGCACGATCTTGTCGTAGCCGGTGCACCGGCAGAGATTGCCGGCGAGCCAGAAGCGGACCTCTGTCTCGTCGGGATTCGGATTGCGTTCGAGCAGCGCCTTGGCGGCGACCAGGATGCCCGGCGTGCAGATCCCGCATTGCAGTGCCGCATGTTCGATGAACTTGCGCTGCAAAGGATGGAGCTTGTCGCCTGTGGCCATGCCTTCGATCGTTGTCAGCTTGCGCCCGTCCATTTCCGCGCCCAGCACCAGGCAGGAGCAAACGAGGCGACCGTCGACCGTAACGCTGCAGGCGCCGCAGTCGCCGGTGCCGCAACCTTCCTTGGCGCCGGTCAGGCCGAGCCGATTGCGCAACACGTCGAGGAGCGGCTCATCCGGCTCGCAGACATATTCGACAGTGTCGCCGTTGATCGTGGTGGTGACGTGAATCCCGCTCATGCCTTGCTCCCTGCGCGTTCGATAGCGATGCCGGCGGCGCGCCGTGCCAGGACGCCGACGACCTTGGTACGAAATTCCTTTGTGCCGCGTTTGTCGTCGATCGGCTTGGCGGCAGCCGATGCGGCGGCGGCCAGCTTCTCCATCGCAGCATCGTCGCCCTTGGTGCCGATCAGCGCCTTCGCGGCGTCCTCGACCAGCAACGCGCGGGCCGCAACAGCGCCGAGCGATACGCGGGCGGCCGTGATCTTGCCGGCACCATCGAGCGTTACGCTGACCCCGACGCCGACCACGGCGATATCCATTTCCGTGCGCGGGATGAACCGCAGATAGGCATCGCCCGAATGAGCCGGACGCTTCGGCAGGAAAACCGAGGCGACGAACTCGCCCTTCGCCAGCGACGTCTTGCCCGGTGCCGTGGCGATGTCGCCGACCGGCACGTCGCGCTGACCTTTGGGGCCCACGATGCGCGCGGTTGTTTCGGCTGCGATCATTGCCGGGACGCTGTCCGCCGCCGGCGAGGCATTGCAGAGATTGCCGACGATTGTCGCGCGGCCCTGGATCTGGGTCGATCCGATCAGTTTTGCCGCCTCGACCACGCCCGGCCAGGCTTTGCGAACGTCCTTATGTTCGCCCAGTTCGGCGCTCGGCACCGCGGCGCCAATGCGAAACCCGCCATTTTCGGCGACGATGTCGCGCATTCCAGGAATGCGCTTGATATCGACGACCAGGTCGGGCTCGAGGTTTCCGCCGCGCATCTGCACCAGAAGATCCGTTCCGCCGGCCAGCACGCGCGCTTGACCGGATTCCTTTGCCATCAATGCAACCGCCTCATCGACGGTCTTGGGGGCCTCGTATCGCATGCGTGTGTCCTTGCCCGTCCTGTTTCTGTTGTCGCGCAACCATCGCGCGGTGAACTTGCCCGGTTCCTGGCCCATCATGGTCGGGCATAACCGGGGCCGCCGGCCGGCAGGCGAATCCACCAGCCGATCCAAGGCCGATCAAGATGGGAATAGATCGGAGGGATCGATCGGCAGTCGATCCCGGCGCCGGTCTCCCGATTGCTTTTCCCGGCAGCGGCACGATATGGCGCCGGCCAAAGCCCGGCAAGACCAAACTGACCGAATGCGGCCGTTTCAATGGCTTGGCAGCGCCGGCCTCGGTCTGACGAACAAATCTTGCGTGCGGTTGGCAATGGCGACCAGCGACAGCATCACGGGAACCTCGACCAGCACGCCGACGACCGTCGCCAGGGCGGCGCCGGAGTTCAATCCGAACAGGCTGATAGCCACGGCCACGGCGAGTTCGAAGAAGTTCGAGGTGCCGATCAGGGCACAAGGCGCGGCGATGGCAAAGGGCACTCGCCAGGCCCAGGCCGCTACATAGGTCACTGCGAAGATCCCGTAGGACTGGATCGTAAGCGGCACGGCGATCAGCGCGATCAGCAACGGGCGATCGAGAATGACCGGGCCCTGGAAACCGAACAACAGGACCACCGTCGCCAGCAGGCCGATCACGGAGAATGGCTTGACCGCCGCCGTGAACCGGCCGACCGCCGCTGCCGCGGATATTTCGTCGCGAGTGTTCGCCGTCAGGCGGTGCCGGGTCCAGGCGCCGGCCGCAAACGGAATCACCACATAGAGCGCGACCGAGAGGATCAGCGTTTCCCATGGCACCACGATGTCGGTCACGCCCAATAGCAGCGCCACGAGGGGCGCGAAGGCGAAGATCATGATGATGTCATTCACCGAAACCTGCACCAGCGTGTAAGTCGCATCCCCGCGTGTGAGTTGCGACCAGACGAACACCATCGCGGTGCAGGGCGCAGCACCGAGCAGGATCAGGCCCGCGATGTATTGCTGCGCATCGGCCGGCGCGATCAGGTCGGCGAACACGACCTCGAAAAACAACACGCCGAGCGCCGCCATCGTGAACGGCTTGATAAGCCAATTGACGATGATCGTCAGGATCAGCCCTTTTGGCCGTTCGTGCAGATGCCGCAGGCTCGCGACATCGACATTGACCATCATCGGATAGACCATCGCCCAGATCAGCACGGCAACCGCCAGATTGACCGAGGCGTATTCCAGGCGGGCGATGAAGGCGAAGGCGCCCGGAAATGCACTGCCGAGCGCAACACCGGCGGCGATACAGAGCGCGACCCAGACCGACAGATATTTCTCGAATGAGCCGATACCGGCCGGAACCGGTGCGACTGTCGCTTTGCTGTTTCCGTGGGGACTCATCCGGCGCTCCGATTTCCGTCTTCCGTGAATCCAAAAGAACATGGACCTTTTCAGGCCGTATCGGACAGCTCGCGGCCAATCTCGTCGAGGCGGCGCTGCAATGCGAGCCGATCGAGCGAAGCGAGCGGCAGATTGACGAAAATGCTAATGCGGTTATTCAGCATCCGATAGGCCTCGGCGAAGGCAAGGCGCTGCTCGGCCTCGGTCCCTTGAGCGGCGGCCGGATCCGGCAGGCCCCAATGGGCGGTCATGGGTTGGCCCGGCCAGACCGGACAGACCTCGCTCGCAGCGTTGTCGCATACCGTAAACACGAAATGCAGCTTCGGCGCGTCTTCCGTCGCGAATTCGTCCCAGGATTTGGAGCGAAAATCCGCAGTCTCATGATTCAGTTTCGACAAAAGATCCAACGCGTAGGGATGAACCGCACCCTTCGGCTGGCTGCCGGCACTGAAGCCACGAAACTTGCCCCGACCGAGGCGGTTGATGATCGCCTCGGCCAGGATGCTGCGCGCGGAATTGCCGGTACACAGAAAGAGTACGTTGAACGCGGCGATCGGCGCCATGGAACGGTCTCCTCAGGCGCAGCAGGCCGAAGCGCGCGACCGTCCGGCGGCGGCTTCTTCCTCGGTCGATTGCGGCACGCCGGGCAATCCGAGCACGACGTCGCTGCCGTAGAACGGGCTCTCGCCCTTAGTCAGGAAGGTCTCCCAGGCGATGCCCTCGGGATCGACGATCCAGGTCTTTTCCGACTTGGCATAGCAGCACGTCGTTTCGCCCTGCTCGATCAGCTTCCTGCCGGAGGCTTTGAGCCGGCCGAATACCTCGCGCAATTCGCCGTCGTTCTCGACCTGGATGCCGAGATGGTCGACGCCCTTGCGCGCGCCGTGGGTCGAAATCGCGAAATTGACGCGCGGATCGTCGAGCATCCATTTCGCATAATCGGATTTCACGACGGTTGGTTCGGCGCCGAAGAGGCCGGCATAGAACCGCACCGATTCGTCGAGATTGGTAACCGAAAGACCGATATGCAGCCGTTTCACGATGCAACTCCCTTGTCGCTGGTGGTGGGGCCGCAGCCGACCGGCTGGACGCAGGCCAGCAGCGGCGCACAGAGGTCGGGCCGTCCCTGGCAGCAATCCTCCATCAGGAAGGCCAGCAGGGTTCGGGTCCCTTCGAAATCGATGCGGTAGATGATTAACCGCCCGTCGCGGCGCGAGGTTACGAGCCCGGCTTGGGCGAGGATCGAAAGATGCGAAGACAGGGTGTTGTGCGGGATAGCCAGCGTCCGGGCGATCTCGCCCGCCGGCAGGCCCACCTCTCCGGCACGGACCAGAAGACGGAACGCCTCGAGCCGGCTGTCCTGGGCGAGCGCCCCGAAGGCGCGGATGGCTATATTTGCGTCCATATGTCGAGACATATAGACATATGGACCAGATGTCAATCTGCTTTTCTCGGCCCAGCGGATCGCCGCCACTGGCCGCGCCGCGCGCCGGCATTACCCGACGGTATGCCAGATGCGTCCTCGGGCTCCTGCCCGCTGACGCGCCCTGGTTTGGTATACCGGCTGCCGATATCCAGCCGTGCGGTGCCGGAATGCCTCAGCCGATCGATCGCCGGTGCAGGACGCGGCCGATCAGGTTCATCAGAAGCTGCGCCGCCAGGATCGAGGTGGTGGCGGTGTGGTCGTAATCAGGAGCGACCTCGACCAGGTCGATGCCGACCACCTCGCCGCGCTCCACCAGCCCTTCGAACAGCTCCAGCACCTCGTAATAGAGGAATCCGCCATGCGAGGGCGTGCCGGTGCCGGGTGCGATCGACGGATCGAATCCGTCGATATCGATGGTGAGGTAATAGCGTTTGCCGGCGGGGATGCGTTCGAGCACGCCTTCGGTGCCGAGCTTGCGGCAATGGCGGACCGAGAGGATGTCGCAGCCCATCTTGCGCGCCTCGTCATAGCCTTCGCGGGCCGTCGACGAGACGTTGCGAATGCCGAGCTGGGAGAGGCCGGTTACATATTTCTTTTCGGCCGCGCGCCGCATCGGATTGCCGTGGCCGTAGCGCACGCCGTGACGCTCATCGACAAAATCGAGATGCGCATCGATTTGCACGATATGGATATCGCCGTAACCTTCGAAGGCGTTGATGCAGGGGATATTGACCGAGTGATCGCCGCCGAGAACGACCGGCAGCGCGCCGGCCTCGAGGATCTTGCGCACACCGAATTCGATATTGCGGTGGCTGCTGATCGTGTCGGTATGAACGATGTCGGCATCGCCGATATCGACGATCTTGGTCGAATCGCTCGGCAGATAAACGACGTCGTCCTCGAAATCATAGGCACCGGCATGGCCGAACGAGAACAAGGTCGAGGCATCGCGGATCGAGCGCGGGCCGAAGCGCGCGCCGGCGCGCCATTGCGTGCCGAAATCGAACGGGGCGCCGAGCACCGCCACATCGGAGTCGATCGCATCCCAGTCTTCGACGTAGGGACATTTCGCGAAGGTGCAGATGCCGACGAACGGCAGATTGAGCCGCCCGCTCTCATAGCCTGCCTTTGTTTTCGCGGCGGTCTTCGCCGCCGGCATCTTCTTCGACCGCAAGGCCGGTTTGGTCGCGCGCTTCTTGAGCGCGGCCGGTTTGCGGCTGCGTGCGGCCTTGGTCGATTTCGTGCTCTTCGCCATCGTCGTCCCCTGTCGGTTCGGCCTTTGTGCGTTCGGGCATTCGGCCGGCTCTCGTTCGTCCTGCCAAACTATAACGCGCGGACCGCGAACCGGAAGCGCTCGACCGGGTCGAATGCGACGGGCATTCTTGCCGGCGGCAAGACGGAGATCGCGGCGATGGCGAGCGCATGAAGCAGCAAATAAGGCTGCTCGACCGGAAGGAAACGGCCCGGATGGTCGAATGGGCGGCCGAGGAAGGCTGGAATCCCGGTCTGAACGATGCCGACGCGTTTTTTGCGACCGATCCGGGCGGCTATTGGGGCCTGTTCGAGGACGGCGCCATGCTGGCGACGATCTCGGTCGTGCGCTATGGCACCGCCCTCGCGTTCGTCGGTCTCTATATCTGCCGGCCCGACCGGCGCGGCGAAGGGATCGGCTATCGCCTCTGGCAAGCGGCGTTGGAAGATGCAAGCGCCGGCACGCTCGGGCTCGACGGCGTGGTCGACCAGCAATCGAACTACCGGAAGTCCGGTTTCGCCTTCGCGCATCGCAATGTCCGCTATGGCGGAACGCCAGTGGCGGCGGCGCCCGACGATCCGCGACTGACGCACATCGGCTCGAACGATGTCGGTGCGGTGCTCGAATATGAGACGGCTTTTCGCCTCTTTCCCGCCGGGCGAAGCGCGTTTCTGCGCGGCTGGCTCGATTTGCCCGGCGCAACCTCGTTCGCGCTGAGCGGGCGTGACGGCACGATCGAGGGCTATGGCACGATCCGGCCCTGCCGCAGCGGCTTCAAGATCGGCCCGTTGTTCGCCGCCAACGCCGACGATGCGATGCTTCTCGCGCGGGCGCTGATTGCCAAAGCGGGACGCGGGCCGGTTTTCCTCGACCCGCCCGAACCGAACGCACCGGCGGTCGGTCTCGCGAAGCGGCTCGGCCTCGAACCGGTCTTCGAAACCGCGCGGATGTATCGCGGCCCGGTGCCGGATCTCGCCCTCGATCGCGTGTTCGGCATCACCAGTTTCGAACTCGGCTAAGCCGGCGCCGTCCGCCGCGCGCTTGACTCCCGCCCGCGCCGGCAGTTCGCTGCCGGCCGAAGATCGGGGGCGGCCAGCATGAAACGTATCCAGGACAAGATCTGTATCGTCACCGGCGCCGCACGCGGCATCGGTAAAGGTTGCGCCGAACGCTTCGCCGCGGAGGGCGGCATCGTCTTCGTCTGCGATCGCGACGGCGACGAGGCAGCCGACGCCGCCGCCACCATCGGTGGTCGCGCGCAGGCGCGCCAAATGGATGTCTCGATCGAGGATGACTGGATCCGCCTGATCGAAGCGGTGCTCGCAACGCATGGACGGCTCGACGTGCTGGTCAACAATGCCGGCATCCAGATCTCGAAAACGCTGGCGGAGACCACGCTCGAGGACTGGCGCCGCGTCATGGCGGTCAATGCCGACGGCGCGTTTCTCGGCTGCAAACATGGCGTCGCTGCGATGAAACGGCACGGCGAAGGCTCAATCATCAATATGTCGTCGACCTATGCGATGGTCGCCGACGAACTCAACATCGCCTATTGCGCCAGCAAGGCCGCGGTGCGGCATCTGACCAAGGCGGTCGCGCTTGCCTGCGCGCGGGAAGGCACGCGCATCCGCGTCAATTCGATCCATCCCGGCATCGTCCCGACGCCGCTCCTCGAGCATGAAATGTCAGAGATCGTGCGCAAGACGCCGGGCCTGACCCGCGAGAGCCTGCGTGCTGACTGGCTCAAACTGTTCCCGCTCGGCTTTGGCGAACCGGCCGACATCGCAGCCGGCGCCCTGTTTCTCGCCTCGGACGAATCGAAATACATGACCGGCAGCGAACTGGTCATCGATGGCGGACATTTGACGCATTGATCGCGCGCACGGCGCTGCCGCAGCGGGCGGCGTCAGCTTGGCCCCGCATGCGCCACAATGAGATCCTCGAGAAACATCTGCCCGGCCCGGGTCAGCGCGCCCTTGCGAAACGCAACGGCGTAGGGAACGCGGTAACTGAACCGATCGGCGCAGACGGCGCGGATCAAAGCCCGCTCGATCCACGGCGCCGCGTAGGGCTCGGGCAGGAAGCCGACGAACGCACCGGAGAGGATGAGTTGCGCGATGCCTTCGTCAGTATAGGCCGTGCCGGCGATGTTGAAGCGCGGTTTGAGCGGATCGGCCGCCGCCGTGATGTAGCCGCGCGAGGCAAAGGGCGCCGCAAAGATGTCCTGCTCGGTAATCGACGCGTCGACACGCCCAAACAACGGATGCGCCGCCGCGCAATATAGGAATTGCCGTTCGACAAATAGCGGGCGGCTTTCCAGCGCGCGATGGACACGTTCCGGAAACGGCCCGATCCCGATCTCGATATCCCCGTCCGCCAGCCCGCGTTCGAGTTCGAGCGGCATGTTGATGTGAATGACCGGATGCACACCGGGCAGTCGCGCCCGGAACCGGCCGATCGCAACGGCCACGCGCGCATCGGGGTGATAGATGATGTTCCCGGTCATGCCGAGTTTCAGCTCGCCGCCGGGCAGGCGGCGCAGTCCCTCGACGATCGCACCGAATTCGTCGAGTGCGCCCACCACGCGCTTGTTCGCGGCCAGAACCTGCTTGCCCTCTTCGGTCAGTTCGAAACCGGCGCGACCGCGCCGGCATACCTTGACGCCGAGGCGGCGTTCGAGATCGGAGATCTGCCGGCTGATGGTCGAGACGCTGACGTTCAGCTCTGCCTGCGCCGCGGCAAATCCGCCGCAACGCGCCACCGCGGCGAAGACCCGCAGCAAATGAAGATCGGCATCGGCAACGCGCATTCCGCCTCTGGCGCAGGCGCCGGGCGCCGTCCGGGCGCGGTCCTGCGGCCGGCATCCTAGCGAGAGGACAAATCGCTCACAACACGCGCCTGGCAGGGTTTCGCCCGGAAATCCGCGCAATTTCGGAGACCCGGACCCCGAACGCTTGTATCGGGCTCGAAGCTGCGTTGCAGTCTTCTGCGTGGTTCGCCGGGATACCACGTGATAGCGTTTGCATCTGGACAATCCCGGGCTTTGCCAACGAATGGAGAATGGAATTATGGGTCAGATGCCGGATATCAACCTGCCCTTCGAGACGCGTCGCTCCGATCGTTTTCCGCAGGGCTGGGGCGTCAATGCGCAAACCGGCATGCTGACCGACGTGCTTCTCGGCAAGCCGGATCATTTCCGCTGGGTCGCGCTGAACTCGATCTCGGCGGTGACGCTCGCGAACCAGGAGCAGATGGGCTACCGGTTCGATCAGCAGAAGGCGATGCAGCAGCATCGCAAGATGGTCGACATCTACGAGCAGGCCGGCGTGCGCTGTCACTTTGTCGAAGCCGATGTCGGGCTGCCGTCGAGCGTCTTCACCCGCGATTCGAGTTTCATGACGCCCTGGGGCGCCGTCGTGACCAGCATCCAGACGCCGCCGCGGCGTCGCGACTATGCGGTCGCGTCCGAATTCTATCATCAGGCCGGCATTCCGATCTGGAAATGGGTCACGGAAGGCCATTTCGAGGGCGGCGATTTCCTGATCCTGAAACCGGGCGTCGCCGTACTGGGCTGGTCGGGCGACCGCTCGACCAAGGAAGGCGCCGATCAGGTCGCCGGCTGGGTGCGCGAGAAAGGCTGGGAGGTGTCCGTGGTGCCGATCCCGCCGCAGTTCGTGCACGTGGATGCCGTCGTCGTCATGCTCGAAAAGGGCCTCGCGCTGGTGTGCGAGGACGCGCTGCCATCATACGCGCTCGATTTCATCAAGAAGAAGCATGGCATCCGTACGGTTCCCGTCGCCTATGCCGACTGCGTCAAGCTGGGCGGCAACCTCGTCAGCCTTGGCGGCAAGCGCGTACTCTCGATGGCGCATAACGTGAACGTCAACAAGCAGCTCGAAGCAGAAGGCTTCCAGGTGTTCGCAGTCGACTACGACATGTTCGCTCTGGGTGGCGGCGGCGTGCATTGTTCCTGCCACGAAATCCGACGCGATCCGGAATAACTGCGGTCCCGGTCCGGGGTCGCACAATCAAGCACGGTCCGATCGAACGATACGGACCGGCGATGTCAGGGAGGTAACGATGACGAAGCCAATGGGCGGCCCCGGCGGTCTGGTCCGGGTTCGGATTCCTTACAGCATCGACCGCCGTTCGCTCCTCAAGGGTGCGGCGGCGGCCGGCGCCGCAGCGGGGCTCGGCCTGCGTCCGCAGACCGCCTCGGCGGCGACCACGCTCAATTATGTGGGCTGGGAAGGGTTCGACACATTCCTCGAAGCCGGCGAGTATCCGCAGGCGAACGACGTCACGCTGCAGAAGAGCTTCATCTCTGCGCCGGACGAGATCGTCACCAAGCTGCGGCTCAACTCGAGCCAGGTCGATCTCTGTACGCCGTTCAGCATCCACGACGACTTCCTCGCGAACACGGACCTGCTCGAGCCGCTGGATCTTTCCAAGATCCCGAACTTCCAGCATGTGCATCCGACGGTCCTGAAATACTGCGAAGCCAATATGTCCGAGGGCGGCAACTGGTATGCCGCGCCCATGACCTACGGCGCCATCTGCATGATGTACAATGTCGACGAGATTCCGGAGCCGACCTCGTGGACCGACATGCTGAAGGACGAATATAAGGGCAAATGCGCGATCACCTCGGATTACCCCGGCAATATTTTCGCCTGGGCGCGGGTCGCCGGCGCCGAACAGCCGAGCCATATGACCTATGAAGAGCTCGAGAAGACCGTCGAGCTGCTGATCGACCTCAAGAAGAATCACCTGCGTACCATCGCGTCGAGTTACGGCGATCTGATCAACCTCCTCGCCAACAAGGAGATCGTGATCTGCCAGGGATGGGAGCCGGTTTCCGTATGGGTCGGCGAAGACGTCAACATCAAGGCAGTTTATCCGACGGAGAAATGTATGGGCTTCATCGAGGGCTACGCGATCGGTCGCGGTTCGCCAAATGTCGATGCGGCGCATGCGATCATCAATCACGCGCTCTCCGTGGAAGCACAGCTCGTCGGGGCCGACTGGAACTCGATGCCGGTCGTCAACCAGGAAGCCATGAAGCAGGTCGGCGAGTTGAACCAGGCGCTCTATCGCTACGACGATCTGGACGCCTATTTCACGGAGAAGACCCTTGTCATGCCGATGTACCCGCTCGAAGCCGATGGCACACATCCGACCTGGGATGAGTATCAGGAGGCCTGGGAACGTGTGCTGAAGGCCTGAAGTCGAGTATATTCGGCCTCCAGAGGCGTTTACTACGGAGGCTATCTTGCAGGGTGCACTCGATCGCGCGGCGACGGCGCCGGATCGCCAGCCGCTGGTGCGGCTGCGCGGGATTTCGAAGCGGTTCGGCGACGTCTGGGCCGTGCATCCGCTCGATCTCGACATCCACGAAGGCGAGTTTCTGGCGCTGCTCGGACCATCGGGTTGCGGCAAGACCACACTCTTGCGGCTGATCGGCGGCTTCCTCGAACCATCGAGCGGCCATATCGACATTGCCGGCCGCGACGTCACGCGCCTCGGGCCCGAGCGGCGCAAGACCAACATGGTCTTCCAGAGCTACGCGCTGTTCCCGCATATGACGGTACGCCAGAATATCGGCTACGGCCTTCGCATCGCCGGAAAGCCCCAACCCGAGATCGAAGCGAAGGTGAACCAGCTCATCGATCTGGTGCATCTGGGCGGGCTCGCCGACCGCCTGCCGAAGAATCTGTCGGGCGGCCAGCAGCAGCGCGTGGCACTCGCCCGCGCGCTAGCGATGGAACCGGCGGTGCTGCTGCTCGACGAGAGTCTCGCCGCCCTCGACCTCAAATTGCGCAAGGCGATGCAGGACGAGCTCCGTGCGCTGCATCGCGCCATCGGCGGTACGTTCGTCTTCGTGACGCACGACCAAGGCGAGGCGATGGCGCTCGCGAACCGTATCGTCGTGTTGCAGGACGGGCGCATTATTCAGGACGGATCGCCGCACGAGATTTACACGGCGCCCACGACCGAATTCGTCGCCGGCTTCATCGGCGAGGCGAACATCTTCGAGGGAGAGCGCCGCGCAGGTACGGTCGCGCTCGCGAACGGCACGCGCTTTTCCGATGCCGGACGCGATGGCCGTGTCGTCGTCGTGGTCAGGCCCGATGCGATGGCGCTCGCACCCGCCCCATTCGGCGGCGAAGCGGCAATGACCGGCCGCATCGAGGACGTCATGTTCCTCGGCACGCATTTCCGGGTCGCCATCCGCCTCGACAGCGGCGAGAGCGTGTTCAGCCATCGCGATGCCGTGGCTCCTGGCACGGATCTTGCCGTCGGTACGCGCGTCCATGTGGGCTGGCAGAAGGATGGCCGGCGCGTCGTGGAGGCGGCGTGAGCGCGATCGATCGCCGCAGTTCGATTCTGTTCGCGCCCGCTCTCGTCGTCTTTGCCGTCTTCTTTCTGATCCCGGTCGGATTCTTTTTTGTCGTCAGTTTTTGGCAGCTCAAATTCTATGAGCTGGTCCCGGGTTTTTCGTTCGAGAACTATGTCGAGGTCTATCGGGAATATCTGCACGCCGGAATCTTCACCTTCTCGATCGCGCTCATCATTGCGACCCTCACCACCGTCATCGGCTTCATGCTCGCCTATCTGATCCGTTTCCGGGCCGGTCGATACGGACCGATCCTCCTCTTCCTGGTGATGATTACCCTGTTCGGCGGCTATCTGGTGAAGATCTACGCCTGGAAGACCATCCTCGGTACGCAGGGAATCCTGAATGCCGGATTGATGGCGCTCGGGATCATCGACGAGCCGATAGCCTGGATTCTCTACAGCCCGCACGCCGTGGTGCTGACGCTCGTCCATTTCCTGCTGCCATTCGCCGTGCTGCCGATCTATGGGGCGTTGCGCGGCATCTCCGATGACCCGCTCGAGGCGGCGCGCGATCTCGGCGCCCGGCCGCTCCGTGTGCTGATCGATATCGTGCTGCCCCAGGCGATGCCCGGCATAACCGCCGGCTTCGCGCTTGCCTTTCTAATCTCGGCCGGCGACTACGTCACGCCGCGCCTGGTCGGCGGCACCAGCACCTTCATGGTCGGCAATTTCATCGAAAGCCAGTTTGTCAACCGGCTCAACGCACCGGTCGGTTCCGCTTTATCGTTCTCCGTGCTGGCAGCGTGTCTCGTGACACTCGCGGGCGCAACCTTTCTCGCGCGGCGCCTGCTCAGGCCGCGTTAGACGATGCGTATCATTCCCCGCACACTCTGGAGCGCCTTTGGTCTGCTCAGCGTCGTCTTCATGATGTCGCCGCTGGTACTGGTGGTCTTCTTTTCGTTCGGCAACAACCCGCAGGCGACCTTGCCGGTCGGCGGTCTGACCGTCCACTGGTACCGGGTGCTGCTCGACAATCCGGATTTCTGGCACGCTTTGAACAACAGCCTGATCGTGACACTCAGCGTCGGCGCCTTGTCGACCGTGACCGGAACGGCCGCGGCGATGGCGCTGGCGCGCTGGCCGATGGGCACTGCGAACGCGGCGATGACCGTCCTCACCATGCCGGTCATGCTGCCACCGCTGGTTCTGGCCCTCGCACTCGCGACCGCTTTCTCGGCGGCGGGTCTGCATCTGAGCGTCCTTACCGTTATCCCGAGCCATCTGGTCTTCACCCAGCCCTTCGTGATCCTGATCGTCTACGCCCAGATGGTAAATTTCGATCATGCCGTGATCGAAAGCGCGCGCGATCTCGGCGCCTCGCGGCCACGCGCCTTCGTCACGGTCGTGCTGCCAATCATCCGGCCCACGATCATCGGGGCTGCCCTGATCGCGATGGCCATTTCGCTCGACGATTTCGTGATCACCTTCTTCACGATCGGCGGCGGCATGACCCTGCCGACGCTGATCTGGGGCATGCTGCGCACGGCGATCGATCCGAGCATCAACGCGCTCGGAACGCTGATCATTGTCGCAACGATCGGCTCCAGCGCGATCGCGCTGCACCTCACCCGCTATCGCGGCTGATGGCGCACGGGCGGCAGCGCCCGGATTTGCTCTCTTGACCGAAACCGGCCGATTCGTGACGATCACGCGCGCCTGACCACCGGGCGGGCCTTTCCGCTGACGGATCCGACGCATCCATGTCCGATTACCGCCTGCTCGACGATGACGAACCGCATCCCGTCGTGGTGCATCGCGAATATGGAACCTCGCCGCTGTTTTTCACCTGCGATCATGCCGGGCGCCGCATTCCGCGCCGGCTCGGCGATCTCGGCTTGCCCGCAACGGAACTCACGCGCCATATCGCCTGGGACATCGGGGCGCTTGCGACCTCGAAGCTGGTCGCCGACCGGCTCGACGCGACCCTGGTCGAGCAGGTCTATTCACGCCTCGTCGTCGACTGCAACCGCGCGCCCGACATGCCGACCTTCATCGCGCCGCTCAGCGAAACGACCGAGATTCCCGGCAACAAAAATCTCGAACCGGCAGAATTCGCGGCTCGCGAACGGGAGATCCACCGGCCCTATCACGACCGAATCGTCACGCTGCTGGATCAGCGGGCGGTCACCGGACGGCGGGATGTGCTGATCGCGATGCACAGCTTCACGCCGGTCTTCAAGGACGTGTCTCGCCGCTGGCAGATCGGCCTGCTCTACAATCGCGACACGCGCGTGGCGCGGATTCTGAAGGGTCTGCTCGCCGGCCACGGGCTCGAGATCGGCGACAACGAGCCCTACGCGATCACCGACACATCCGACTACGGCATTCCGGTGCATGGCGAGCAACGCGGCATCCCGCATATCGAGATCGAAATCCGCCAGGACCTGATCGCCGACGAACAGGGACAACGCGAATGGGCGGGACGCCTCGCCTCGGTGTTCGACAAGATTCCGGCCTGCCTCGCCCAATGACGCAGAGCAACGAGAGGAACGCCGCATGATCGATCCGCGGAAGCCGGACGAGAAGCGCTCGGTCGCGGTCGACGGGCACAAGGTCGTCACCTACAGCTATGGCAAGGGCGACGAGGTTCTGTTCCTGCTCAATGGCGGACCGGGCCTGCCCTGCGACTATCTGCGCGACCCGCTGGTCGCCTTGGTCGAGGCGGGCTATCGCGTCGTCACCTACGACCAGCTCGGTACCGGCCAGTCCGACAAACCGACCGATCGGGCTTTGTGGACGATCGGGCGTTACTGCGACGAGGTCGATACGGTGCGCAAGGCGCTGGGCATCGAAAGGATGCATCTCCTCGGTCATAGCTGGGGCGGCTGGCTCGGCATCGAATATGCACTGAAATATCCGGCTGCACTCAAATCGCTGGTGCTGTCGAACACCAGCGCCGACATGCCGCATATGATCGCCGAGCTCGACCGTTTGCGCTGCAATCTCGGCGCAGAGACGCAGGCGATGATGCTGGCCTACGAGGCCGAGGGAAACTACGACCATCCGGAATACAAGGCGGCGATCACGCTGCTCTCGTACCGGCATGTCTACCGACTGCGGGAATTGCCGCAATCGGTGCTCAACTCGATCGACCATGAGAACCACGCGATCTATGACGCCATGCAGGGGCCGAACGAGTTCCACTTCACCGGCAATCTGAAGGACTGGAATCGCGTGCCCGATCTGCCGCGCATCGAGACGCCAACCCTGGTTCTGGTCGGCCTGCATGACGAGCTGACGCCGGCTTGCGCGATGCGGATCCATCGCAACCTGCCGAACTCGGAAATCCGCGTGTTCCGGAACAGCTCGCACATGGCGATGTACGAGGAGCCGCAGGCTTATCTCGATACGGTGCGGGGCTTTCTCGACAAGCATCGCGGATAGGGCGCACGCCGATTTCGTGATGCGTTTCCCTTCTACCTGTCGCTGCGAGGGAAGGCCCACGCAGGGAGGACGCCGCCACCAAATCGACATTCCCACCACAGAGACACAGAGCAAGACGAGAAATGAATCGTCTCGTTGTCCTCTGTGTCTCTGTGGTAATTCCTTCCTCTCTTTATCGGATCTTTTCGACAGATGCGGTCGCGTCCGGACTTTAGTTCACGCCGCTTCGCGTCTGGATTTCAATTCACGCCGCTTCGCGTCTTGGATTTAGTTCACGCCGCTTCGCGTCCGGACTTTAGTTCACGCCGCTTCGCGTCTTGGATTTAGTTCACGCCGCTTCGCGTCTTGGATTTAGTTCACGCCGCTTCGCGTCTTGGATTTAGTTCACGCCGCTTCGCGTCTCCGGCAACGTTTGTCCCCCATCGACCACAATGCGCTGGCCGGTGATGTAGCGCGCCTCGTCGCTCGCGAGAAATAACGTCGCCCAGGCGATGTCGATCGGTTCGCCAAGCCGCCCCATCGGCACGGCCGCGGTCATCGCGTCGATATGCTTCTGCCCCAGGGTCGCTGCGAGTCCTTCGGTCAGGATATTGCCCGGTTCGACCGCGTTGATAGTGATGCCATCGGCGGCACACTCGATCGCCGCGGTGCGGATGAACCCCTCCATCCCGGCCTTGCTCGCGGAATAATGCGCGAGCCCGGGATTGCCGACGATCGGGCCGGTGATCGACGAGGTCAGCACAATCCGGCCATAAAGCTGCGCCCGCATCGGCTTGAAGCAGGCCTTGGTCGCGAGGAACGTGCTCTTCAGATTGACGTCCATGACGCGGTCCCATTGTGCCTCAGTCATGTCGTCGACCCGGACCTCGGGGAAGATCCCGGCATTGTGGCAGAGGATGTCGAGCCGGCCGAAGCGATCGAGCGCGGCTGCCACCATCGCCGCCGCGGTTTCCGCCAGCGCGACATCGCCAGCGACGAACATCGCCTCGCCGCCCGCTCGCACGATTGCGTCGACCACTTCGTCGCCGCTCGAGCGGTCGCGGCCGACGATCACCAGCCGCGCGCCTTCCTTCGCGAACAGTTCGGCAATGCCGCGTCCGATACCCCGGCTGCCGCCGGTTACGATCGCGACGCGGCTTGCGAGCCTGCCCATCGTTTGCGTGTCATCGTTTCCGGGATGCGGCTCAGGGCTTCGCCATGATGCCGCCATCGACCAGAAGCTCGGTGCCGGTCACGAACGACGCCTTGTCCGACAGCAGGAACAGGCAGGCATTGGCCATGTCCTGCACGGTGCCGACGCGGCCGAGCGGTACATACTCATTGATCGCCTTCTGCGCGGTGTCGTTATTGTCCCAGCGCGCCTGCATCGGCGTATGGACCGGCCCGGGCAGGATCGAGTTCGAGCGGATCCCGTCGCGCGCGAACTGGATTGCGATCGATTTCGAGAGCCGCACGATGGCGGCCTTCGAGGCGCCATAGGCATCCTGCGGCCGGTTGTCCCCGCGCAGCGCATCGGTCGAGGCGAAATGGACCATCGCCCCGCCGCCGGATTTCTTCATTTCCGGAATCGCATGCTTGATCGTCATGGCGAAGGATTTGAGATTGATCGCCATCACGCGATCCCACACATCCATATCCATCTCGGTGCAGGATTTGTCGCGATCGAACCAGAGCACACCCGTCGTGTTGACGAGATAATCGAGCCGCCCATGCGCGGCAACGATATCGGCAACGGATTTCTTGACGAACGCCTCGTCGGTCACGTCGCCCTTGAAATAGCGAGACTTGCCGGGCCCGTCGGGAATGTTCGCCGGCTTTTCCTTCACGTCGATGAGACCGACATGTGCGCCCTCGCGGATCAGATCGCTTGCGATCTGCAGTCCCATACCCCCGCCGGCGCCGGCCACGATCGCCACCTTACCCGTGAAACTCATTGATTTTGCTCCATTTTTTAGCCAATCGATCACGCGCAATGCGACGCCGGGCGATCCCGGCGCCGCTGCCGCGATCAGTCGCGATGACCGAAACTGACGATCCGGTACCGCATCAACAGATACATGACGGTGAACGCGAGCAGCACCGCGCCGTTGACCAAGGCTGCGAGCGCGAACAGTTCGGGGCTCTGGCTCAGGCCGAAGCGCAACGATCCCCAGGCGATTGTCGGCAGGGTCGGGATGGCGCCCAGGTTGTAGAACGATATTTCGAGATTGTTGAAGGCCAGAATGAAGCTGATGATGAACGCGCCCAGCATCGCCGGCCAGATGATCGGCAACGTCACTTCCCAGAAGCAGCGCAGCGGACGCGCACCGAACACCATCGCTGCATCGTCGAGCCGCCAGTCATAGCGCGCGAGCTGCGCCAGCATGATCAGGAAGGCAAACGACGTGCCATGCACGGCATTGGCGATCATCGCCGAGCCCATGTTGCCGGGCAGATCGAGAACCTGCCGGTTGAACAGCAGGCTTGAAATGCCGACCAGCAGATCGGCGATAAAGAGCGGCGCCAGATAGACGATTGCAATCAGGCCGCGCCAGCGCGAGCGATACTTGAGGATACTGATGCTGCCCATCGTCGCAAAGAAGGTGCAGATAATCGCACTGCCGAGCCCGAGCAGCACGCTGTTCCAGAGCGCATCTTTATAGGTGCTGCTGTTGGCAAGAAGCTCATAGGCTTCGAGCGTGAACTGCGGGGGAAACGGCCAGATAAGATCCTTGTTGACCGAAATGTAGATGACGTAGGCGATCGGCGCGTACAGAAAGAGATAGAGCCCCCCCAGCAGCAGGCTCGCGACGCCCTTGGTTGCAACATGTCCGGCGCCCGCCGCGGCCATCGCTCAGGATCCCTTGCCGGTGAAGCCGCTGCGCTGCAGGTTCACCGTGCGCCACATCGCAAAAATCACGATCGACGAGACCGCGAACAGCACCACGCCCATCGCCGAGCCCAGCGCCCAGGTGCCGGTTTCGCCGAATTGCAAACTGAGCACACTACCGAACGAGGCCGCATTGGGCCCGCCGAGGAACCGCGGCGTGATCGATTCCGCCATGCTGGGCACGAAGACCAGGACGAGGCCGATCACGGTGCCGATCCAGTTCAGCGGCCAGGTGATTTCAATGAACGCGCGCCACGGCCGCGCACCGTTGATCTTGGCGACTTCCAGTAGCTCGAAATCGAAGTTGAGCAGAGAGAGATAGATCGCCGTCACCATGAACGGAACGAACAGATAAGCGATCCCGATCCCGGTTGCCGTCTGCGTATACATGATGAATTCGATCGGCTGCATGCCGAAATTCATCAGCGCGAGATTGACGATGCCGACCGGCCCCATCACTCCCTGAATGCCGGCGATGCGCAGGATGATCCCGGTGAAGAACGGCGCTGCGAGCGCAAGAACAAGCAGGAGCCGGTAGCGATCGCCGTGCTTCGCGATGAAGTACGCGACCGGCCAGGAATAAATCAGGCAGGCCAGCGATACCAGGACGGCGGTCACGAACGACCGCTTGAGAAACTCGATATAGGTCGATTCGGTAAACAGGATGACGTAATTGTCGATGTTCCAGTCCGGAATGAGATTGAAGACCTCGGTTCGCCAGAAACTGAACACGATGATCGATACGATCGGACCGAGCAGGAACACGACGATGAACAGCGCGCCGGGCACCGCCATCAGCAGGAAGCGCCCTTCCGGGCCGAGGCGACGGCGCAATGTCGATGGTCCGTACGCCATGATGCCGGTCAGGCCTTCTTCGCGGCGAAACTGGCGCTGCCCGAAACCGGCCAGACCACATCGACCCGCTGGCCGCGTTCAAGCGACATGATTTCGGAGGTCTCGCTCACCATCAGCTCGGCACCATTGTCGAGCGCGATGAGATAGTCGGCGGTCGAACCCTTGAAGATGATGTCGCGCAGAATGCCGGCAATACGGTTATGGGCCTCCGCTGGCCCCGCTTCGCCGGGGCGCGCAAGATGCATCTTCTCGCATTTTACGAAACAATCGACCTCGGCGCCGTCGGCAACGCCGTCAGGGCGCCGCACCTGGATCGGCGTGCCGTTCCACGACACGTGCGCGTTGCCGCCCGCGCTGACGAGCGGACCGCTCATCCGGTTGGAATGGCCCACAAACCCGGCGACGAACCGCGTCTCGGGATGGGTATAGACCTCAAGCTTCGGCGCCACCTGCTCGAACCGTCCGTGGTTCATCACCGCGATCCGGTCGCTCATGGTGAGTGCTTCTTCCTGGTTATGCGTCACGTAGATGAACGGAATGCCGAGCTCCACCTGATAGCGGCGAACCTCGACCTCCATCTCCTTGCGCAGCTCGCGATCCAGATTGGCGAGCGGCTCGTCCAGCAACAGTAGCGCCGGGCGAGAGATGAGCCCGCGCGCGAGCGCCACGCGCTGCTGCTGGCCGCCGGAAAGCTGATGGGGATAACGGTCGCCCAGCCCGTCGAGACGCAACAGTTCGAGCGCCCATTTCAGCCGCTCTGCTTGGTCGGCCTTGCTGGCACCCTGCATGCGCAGCGGAAAGATCACATTCTCCGCGACGGTCTTGTGCGGAAACAACAGGAAATTCTGAAAGACCATGCCGACGCCCCGCGCATAAGGCGGCAGCGCGGTCACGTCCCGGCCGTTGATGAGCACCTTGCCTTCATCGGGAACCTCGAGCCCGGCGATGATCCGAAGCATCGTCGTCTTGCCCGAACCGCTTGGCCCGAGCAGCGCGAAGAACTCGCGGCGCGTGACGGCCAGCGAGATGCGATCGACCGCGGTAACCGTTCCGAAGCGCTTGGTGACGTTCTGAAGTTCGAGGACGAGTTCGGACATTAGCGTGCCAGCGCCTTCCTAAGGTCTCGCAGAAAAAGGCCCGGTCCGCCTGAGCGAACCGGGCCCCGTTCGACCTCGATCAGGCGGCCTCGACTTCGGACCAGACGCGTTCCCACTTCTCGGGCGACGACGGCTGATCGAACATGTGCAGACCGCGCAACTCGACCGTGCGGTTGAGCAACAGGAGGTCCACTTCTTCCGGCGGCAGCATGTCGCGCACATCGTAGCAGGGGGCGACGCCCTTCTGTGCGACGCGGTGCATGCTTTCCTTGCTGATGAAGTGGTTCACCCAGTGATGGCAGACCTCGATCGCTTCGCTGTCGGTCGTGCCGGAGCTCAACTGCCAGCTATCGATCCAGCCCAGCCCGCCTTCCTTGGGCTGCAGCATATGCGCAACCTGGAAATCGATCTCGCCGGCCTGGTAGGCCCTGGTCAGGCGACGATAGATCTCTGAGAATTCGGGCGACGCCCAGACGAGGCCCGGCCGCATCAGCTTCTGCAGCGAGTCATAATCCTGATAGCGGGTGACCAGCAGGCCCTTCTGCTTGATCAGCAACTGCTTCGTCGTTTCGAGTTCCTCATCCGTCAGCTTGTACGGATTGAAGGCTTCGCCGTCCGGCCGTGGCCCGTCCTTGGTGCCCATATGGGTCGCCGCCAGAATGCCGGCCATCGCGATGTTCTCTTCGAACCGCGCACCGGTCGCAAGATGCCCGCCATATTTCTCGTCGAACATGATCTCGAGGCTGTCGCGATCGGCTTCCTCGATATGGTTGAGGTTCATCGTGATGCCGTAGCTGCCCCAGCAGTTATTGGCACCGATGCGGGTTCCGCCCGGCTTGTCGTGCAGCAGGTCATAGGCGCCGGGTGCAAAGTCCGGGAACAGATTCGCCAGATTCGGCAGCAGATCGTCGCGCATCGGCTGGATCAGCCCGTCGCGATAATAGAGCCGCGGCCAGAAACCGTCCGCCTGCACGAGATCGAAGTCGGCGGTACCGCCCGCCTTCATCTTGTTGAACGCTTCAGAGTTCCCATCGAAGAATGCCGGCGACACGCGTGCATCGTACTGGCTTTCGAACTCGGCGACGGTCTCTTCGATATTGTAGTCCTGCCACATCAGCATGCGGACATTGACGGTGGCCGCTTCCGCGTTGCGGATATGGGGCGCCGCGAGCGCGACGGCCGTCGCCGCACCGGTCTTCAGTACCGTGCGGCGTGAAACGCCACCGGACATCGACTTGCGGTTGCCGGATGATTTTGAAGATTTTGTCATTGCTGTCTCCCCTTGGGTTCCCTTGTCGTCCGTTGTCGGCCTGCTCATGGGAGCTACCGTCGCCAACTCGGGCGATCCGGTGCCGCGCGGCTTCTACGCAGAATTATTGACTCGAATTGCCCAGCAGCACAATTATCATTTTCGATTTCGAAAATCTCCGCCTGCTGAGGGCGGGCCCGGACGGGAAAGATTGCGAGCAAATGGCCGGAAAGCGACGAAAATCGTCGACTCTGGGCGAACGGGTGCGCCAGCTGCGCAACCAGCGCGGCATGACGCTGGCGCGGTTAAGCGAGCTTTGCGGGATTTCGGTATCGACCCTCTCGAAGCTCGAAAACGGTCAGACCGGGCTCAATCTCGACAATGTCATTCGGCTTGCCGGCGGTTTTTCGATGCCGGTCTCGATCCTGCTCAACGAAGGCAGCGCTGCGTCCGGCGCCTTTTCGATCAGCCGGAGCGGCGGCGCCTACAATCACAAACTGCCCGAGCTCGATTTCGAAGTCCTGCACAATGACCTGCCGGCCCAGCGCAACATCTTCTGGAAAGTCCGGGTCAAATGCAGGACCCTGGATGAGTTCGGCCCCTATCACTCGCATCCCGGCGAAGAGTTCTTCTATGTGCTGGACGGCGCAGTCGAGTTCCTGATCCGCGGTCAGGAACCGAAGCAACTCGCCGCCGGCGACAGCATCCAGTTCGACAGTGCGCTCGATCACGCCTACCTTTCGGTCGGCCAACGCGATGCGCTGATCCTGATGTCGAACACGATCACGCATGCCAAGCTGCCGGGTTACATCGACTGGAGCAATCTGGAGCCGCCAGCCGAACCGGCGATACCGCTGCGGGCTCGAGCAGCCATCAAGTCCGGTCATGTGCGGCGACAGAAACAAGCGGCGAATCAATTGCCGCATCGGCGCAAGGGGATGCCATCGTGATTCCATCCGACGTTCGCACCGCCGCCGATGCAAAAAATTTGGTCGAAGAGCGCGATGCGCAACATGTGACGCTCGGCGTTCCCGATTTGCAGGGATTCCTGCGCGGAAAATATGTGTCGCGGGAGAAATTCTTCTCGGCGCTCGACAAGGGTTTCGGATTGCCGGCCGTCATCTATGCGCTGGATCCGACCGACGTGATCCTCGACGTCAGCGGCCTCAGCGACCCGGCCAGCGCCTATCACGATGCCACGGTGCGGGTTCTGCCCGAGACCTGTCGCGAGATTCCATGGGAATCGCCGCATCGCAATCTGTTCTTCCTCGGCCAGTTCGAGGGCGACACGCAGCGTTATTGCCCGCGCGCGGTTTATCAGCGCGTCGCCGAACGCGCCGCGACGATGGGGTTCAGGCCATTTCATTCCTGCGAGCTGGAATTCACCTTGTTCGAGGAGACCGCGCGCTCGGCCTTCGACAAGGGCTATCGCAATTTGCAGATCAGCTCACCGCATAAATCCTACGAGGTGCTGCTGCGCCAGGAAGTCCGTTCGGAGTTCCATAACGGGCTGATGGATATGTGCACGGCAATGAACCTGCCGGTCGAATCCGTCCACGAGGAGATGGGCCCTGGCTTCATGGAAGCGGCGCTGCGCTATGACGAAGGCGTCAGCGCGCCCGACAAGGCGGTCATCTTCAAGACCTTCGCCAAGGCCTATGCGCAGCGCCAGGGCATGCTGGTCACTTTCATGGCGCGCTGGTCGAACAATGCCGACGGGCAGAGCGGTCATGTGCATATCTCGCTGCGCGATCGCGAGGGGAAGCCGGTCTTCCACGATCCGGCCGGCGAGCGCGGCATGAGCCAGACGATGCGATACTTCCTTGGCGGCATGCAGGCTTTGATGCCGGAATTGCTGCTGCTGCTCGGGCCCAATATCAATTCGTTCAAGCGCTATCTGCCCGGTATCTTCTCGCCGATCGCCGCCACCTGGGGTTTTGAGAACCGGACCTGTGCCCTGCGCGTCATTCCCGGCGCGCCGATGTCGCAGCGCGTCGAATGCCGCACCCCGGGCGCCGATGCGAACCCCTATCTGTCGATGGCCTGTCTGCTCGGCGCCGGCCTGTGGGGCATCGAAAACAAGCGCGAACCGAGCGTTCCGATGGTCGGGAATGTCTACATGCAGGAAATCCCCGAGCCGCTCAAATTCCCGGCCTCCTTCGTCGAGGCGATCGACCGGTTCGGCAATTCGAAAATCGCGCGCGAATTGTTCGGCGACGGGTTCGTCGATTTCTTCGCCGAGTCCCGCGCCGCGCAGGAGCGCGACTTCAGGGGTCTGGTCAGCGATGTCGAGCTCATGCGCTTCTTCGAGTATATCTGAGCACCAACCGATGCATGCGAAACCCCGCGACAGATTCCATCATGGCTGACCGTCTTCCGATCGCGGTGACGATGGGCGATCCGGCCGGCATCGGTCCCGAGATCGTCGCCGGCAGCTTCACCGAACCGCGCGCCGACGCGCGCGCGCTGGTGATCGGCGATCCGGCGATCCTTGCGCGCGCAATCGGTATCGTGGGCGCCAATCTGCGCCTCAATGTCATCGAGGATCCGGCGGCAGCAAGCTTCACACCCGGCACGATCGACCTGATCGCGGGCTCATCTCTGCCGGCCGATCTGCCGTTCGGAAAGATCCAGGCTGTCGCCGGCCAGGCCGCGTACGACTATATCCGCAAGGGGATCGCACTCGCACTCGACGGCAAGATCGGCGCGATCGCCACCGCGCCCATTCACAAGGAAGCACTCAAGAAGGCGGGCGTGCCCTATCCGGGTCACACCGAAATGCTGGCCGATCTGACCCGTGCGCCCCACCACGCGATGATGCTGTTCAACGACGAACTGCGCGTGCTGCTGGTGACGATCCATTTGTCGCTTGCCGAGGCGATCCGCAGCCTGACGATCGAAAAGGAAATGATCGCGATGCGGCTGGCCGATCGTGCGGCCCGCCAGCTCGGCGTCGCGGCACCGCGCGTCGCGGTCGCGGGGCTCAACCCGCATGCCGGCGAGAACGGACTGTTCGGTCGCGAGGATCTCGACATCATCCGCCCTGCCATCGAGAAAGCCCGCGCCGAAGGGATCGACGCCAGCGGTCCCTGGCCGGGCGACACCGTCTTTATGCAGGCGCGCCAGGGCAAGTTCGATATCGTGGTCGCGCAATATCACGATCAGGGGCTAATACCGGTCAAGTATCTCGGTATCGAGCATGGCGTGAACGTGACCGTCGGCCTGCCCTTCGTGCGCACCAGCGTCGATCACGGCACGGCCTTCGATATCGCCGGCACCGGCAAGGCAAGCGCCGTCAGCATGCGCGTCGCGATCGAGCAGGCGGCAATCATGATGCGCACAGCCGGCGAACCTGCAAAAAGCAACGGACCGGATCGCGCGCTGCACTCTTAGTTCGCACCGGCGATGTCTTTGTGCTGGCATCCGCAATACCCGACGGTAGAGATGGTCGACCTGCTCGTTACCTATCTGGAGATGACGGCTCCGCCCGCGGGACCGGCACTTCCGCCGCCCCTCACCGGCGCCGCGATCGCGCGCGAGCCGCTCGATGCGGATTCCTACCTCGCCCTCTATCGTGCCGTCGGCGACGCGGTGCAGTGGGACGACCGGCTGCGCATGACGAAGGCCGCGCTCGATGCATTCCTGCGCGATCCGACGACGCATATCTATGTGCTGCGGCTGAACGGCGCCCCTGTCGGTTTGTGCGAGTTCGACGGCGTCGGAAAACCGGAGACCGAGCTCACCAATTTTGGCCTCGTGCCTGACGCGCAGGGTCGCAGACTGGGGCCGTGGCTGCTCGATCATGCGCTGCGCGATGTCTGGGTAAACGGACCGCGCCGAATCTGGCTGCACACCGACACCAACGATCACCCCGACGCCGAAGCCGTCTATCGGCAGGCCGGGTTCGAGATTTTCCGGCGTCGCATGGAGACGTTTCCCGACTAGGCGCGCTGACGCCTGCCTTCACACCAGCGCTAACTAGGGTCTGCGTGTGATGGCACCTTCGCCGAAGCGCCATTCCTTGCCAGGCGCTGCCGCGAGCAGCGCCTGAGTATAGGCTTCCTGCGGATTTCCGAAGACGTCGGCGGTCGGGCCCGTCTCGACGATCTCGCCCTGATGCATGACGGCGATGTCGTCGCAGACCTGCGCTGCGACGCGCAGATCGTGCGTGATGAAAAGCAAGGCGAGATTGAAACGAAGCCGGATATCGTCGAGCAGGTCGAGCACCTGCGCCTGCACCGACACGTCGAGCGACGACACGGCCTCGTCGGCGACCAGCAGTTCGGGCTCCATCGCGAGCGCGCGGGCAATGCAGACCCGCTGGCGCTGCCCACCCGAAAATTGGTGGGGATATCGATCCACCACAGCGGGATCGAGTCCGACCAACTCGAGCAGATCCTTCGCCCGCCGCCAGGCTTCGTCGTGAGAAATGCCATAATTCAGCGGACCCTCGACGATCGACTGACCGATGCGGCGGCGTGGATTGAGCGATCGATACGGGTCCTGGAAGATGATCTGGATACGCCGGCGATAATCGTGCAGCCGGCGCGGCGACAGCTTGGCGATTTCGACATCGTCGATAAAAATGTCGCCGCCGGTCGGATTGATAAGCCGCACGATGCAGCGCGCCACCGTCGATTTGCCGGATCCGGACTCGCCCACGATGCCGAGCGTCCGGCCGCGCTGGACGCTGAAGCTCACCTTCTTGACCGCATGGACCTCGCGGCTGCGCTGGAAGAAACCGCCGCCGCGATAGGTCATCTCAAGATCCCGCGTCCGCAGCACCACAGCGCCCGCATCATTGGTCCTCTTGTCGGGCGGAATCATGCTCGGCACCGACGAAATCAGCATCCGCGTGTAAGGATGGGTCGGCGTACCAAGAACCGAGGCAGCATTACCGGCTTCGACGATGCGGCCTTTCTGCATGACGGCGACCCGGTCGGCGATTTCCGCCACCACGCCGAAATCATGGGTGATGAACAGGACGCCGATATTGTGCGAAATCTTGATCTCGTTGATGAGCTCGAGGATCCGCGCTTGCGTCGTGACATCGAGCGCCGTCGTCGGCTCGTCAGCGATCAGCAAGGCCGGCTCCATCGCGAGCGCCATCGCGATCATCACCCGCTGCCGCTGTCCGCCCGAAAGCTGATGGGGGTAGACATGAACCAGCCGTTCCGGGTCTGCGAGCTTGACCGAACCGAGCAGATCGACGACGCGGCGCGCGCGGTCCGTTGGCGACAAGGTCGAGTGCGTTGCAAATACCTCTTCCACCTGCCGGCCGACGGTCAGCACAGGGTTGAGCGCCGTCATCGGCTCCTGGAAGATCATGCCCATCCGGCTGCCGCGCAGCGCGCGCAGCCGCTCGGGCAATGCAGTCAGAAGATTCTCACCGAGAAGAAGGATCTCGCCAGCCGTTACCACGAGCTGCTTCTTTGGCAACAGCCCCATGATTGCCTGCGCCGTCACGGATTTGCCGGAGCCGGATTCGCCCACGACGCAAAGGGTTTCGCGCGGCGCAATCGAGAAATTGATGTCTTCGATCGCGTTCACCCGATCGCCGCCTTTCGGCAGCTGCACGGTGAGGCCGCGCACCTCGACGACCGGCTGGGTCGCTGCTTCTTGTGTCAATGCCACAACCCTGCCCTCACATCCGTTTGGCGATACGCGGATCGAGCGTATCCCGCAGACCATCGCCGAGAATGTTCACGGCGAGCACGGTGAGGGCCAGATAGAGGCCCGGAAAAAGTATGATCCAGGGGGCGCGCTGGAAGTAAATCCGCCCTTCCGCCATCACGTTGCCCCAGCTTGGAATCTCGGGCGGTACGCCCGCGCCGAGAAAGCTGAGGATCGCCTCGATGATGATGGCGGATGCGCAGTTATAGGTAGCCAGCACGATCAGCGGCGCGATGGTGTTGGGCAGGACATGGCGAATGAGGATCAGCGGCAATCTCGTGCCGACCGAGATCGCGGCCTCGACATAGGGCTCCTCGCGCACCGACAGCACGACGCCGCGCACAAGTCGGACCACGCGCGGAATCTCCGGGATCGTGATCGCGATAATGATTGTCGTGAGGCTCGCCCCGGTCAGCGCGATCAGCGCGATCGCGAGCAGGATGTCCGGGATCGCCATCAGCCCGTCCATGAAACGCAGGATGATGGCATCGAGCACGCGGATGTAACCGGCAATCAGGCCGATCGCCAGGCCGATCGCGATGCTCAGGATGGCGACCGATGCGCCAACGGCGAGCGAGATGCGCGACCCGTGCAGCGTGCGGCTATAGATGTCGCGCCCGTACATATCCGTGCCGAACCACCATTGGGCCGAAGGCGGTTGCAGCCGGTCGACCGGGCTCATATTCGTGGGGTCCGTCGCCAGATAGGGCGCGAACAAGGCTGTCACCGCCATGATGACGAGAATGATCGCGCCGGCCATGGCCGCGGGATTGCGCCGGAGCTGCACCCAGGCGTTGTTGCGGCGGGCGTCGCCCGCCGGCATCGAGCTTTCGGAGCCGGAGATTTCGATCAATAGCGTATCCTCGGGTCGATCGCCGTGTAGATGATATCGATCACAAGGTTGATGAAAACATTGACCGCGGCGAACAGCAGGATCACGCCCTGGATGACCGGGTAGTCGCGTTTCATCACCGCGTCGACCACGAGCCGGCCGAGACCGGGAATATTGAAAACGCTCTCCGTCACGACGACGCCACCGATCAGCAGCACGATGCCGAAGCCGATCACCGTAACGATCGGAACACCGGCATTCTTGAGCGCGTGATGCAGCAGGATCTTCCGCTCGTGCAGCCCCTTCGCGTAGGCGGTGCGGATGTAATCCTCGTTGAGGATTTCCAGCATGCTCGCCCGCGTGATGCGCGCAATCAGCGCAATAAAAATGACGCTGAGCGTGATGCTTGGCAGCACGAGGTGATAGATAAACGGACCGAACCCGTCGGAAATCTTCTTATAGCCCTGGACCGGGAAGAGATCGAGGCCGAGCGAGAAGCCGTAGATAAGCAGATAGGCGAAGATGAACACCGGCACCGAAAACCCGACGACGGCGAACGCCATGACGCCACGGTCGATCCAGCTCCCCGCCTTCCAGGCGGCAAGCACGCCGATCGACACGGCCACCGGGATCGTGATGACCATGGTGACGGTAGCAAGTGCCAGCGTCGGCTCGACGCGCTGGCCGATCAGCAATGTGACAGGCTTCTGGCTGAAGATCGAAACACCGAGATCGCCACGCAGGATCTGCATGACCCAGTTGAAGAATTGCTCGATCAGCGGCGCATTGAAACCGAGCTGTTCACGTATCTTTTCGATATCGGCTGCCTTGGCATAAGGACCGGCAAGCATAGCCGCGGGATCACCGGGGCTCAGATGAAGCAGCAGGAACACGAATACAACCACCACCGCAAGCACGGGAATGCTGGTCAATATGCGTCTGACGATAAAGTTGAGCACGGGCGGCCTGGTACCTTTCGGTGACCTCGGATGCGGAACAACAGCGCGAAAGCGACGCTGCCTTCAGGCGATGGGCCTGCGAATCCCTGAGCGAACAGCGTCAGCCGACAAAAAACCGCATCCGACGAGGCGAACCTGCGATGGCTCGCCCCGCCGGATACGATGGTTCCGTCAGCTTACTGCTTCTCTACGTTCCACATGAAGTAGGGCACGCTCGAAGGGATGATGCCCGTGATGGTGTTGCGATGCGCGATCGGCAGGAACCACTGGCCGTATGGCAGATAGGCCACGTCCTCGTAAGCCAGTCTCTGGATCTCCGCGGCGAGCTCTTTCTGCTTGGCCGGATCCGCTTCGCGCACGAACTGGTCGCGCAACGCTTCGATCTCCTCGTTGCAGGGCCAGCCGAACCAACCGCGTTCCTCGCAGCCGGCATTCACGCCCAGATTAACGACCGGATCCAGCATGTCCGGACCCGCCCACCAGGTGTGGAAGATGTTCCAGCCGCCATCCGCGACGGACTCTTTCATCTGCCGGCGGGAGGCCATCGTGCTCCAGTCCATCGCCTGCACATCGACCTCAAATCCCGCTTCGCGCAGGAATTGGGCCGTGATCAGGCTGGCTGCCGCGATGACCGGTTCGTCGGTCGGCTGCATGATGACGATCGGCGTGCCGTCATAACCGGCTTCCGCGAGCAGCGCGCGCGCCGCTTCCGGATCGGCCTCCAGCAACCCCTCGCCGCCGACGTCCGTTTCGTACGGGCCGCCGCACATAAAGAGCGCCGTGCACTCGACGTAATATTGTTCATCGCCGATTGCCGCCTGCAGATAGTCCTTGAGCTGGATCGCCTCGTAAGCGGCCCTGCGCACGAGAACATTGTCGAAGGGGGCCGCCAGATGGTTGATGCGGATCATTCCCTGATTGCCAACCGGATCGACGATCTCGACCGTGACGTCGTCGGCCGACTGGAGTTGTGGCAGCAGATCGAACGCCGGCTCCGGAATGTAGTCGATTTCACCCGCGATGAGCGCATTCACCGACGTCGCGGGATCCGGAATGTAATGCCATTCCACGCGATCGAGATGGACCACCTTGCCGCCAGCCGCCTGGCTGGGCGGCTCGTCGCGCGGGATATAGTCCTCGTTCTTCACATAGACGACGAGGCTGCCCGGCACCCATTCGGCATCGACGAACTTGAACGGACCGGAGCCGATCGTGCTGGTGATGGCGGTGTTCGGATCGGTGTCGGCGACGGCCTTGGGCATCATGAAGGGCACGTTCGAGCTGATCTTGCCGAGCGACTGGAGAACCAGACCGTACGGCTCCTTCAGCGTTATCGTGAAGGTCTTGTCGTCGACCGCCGCCATCTCGGCGGTGAAGTCCATGAGCTTCTGGCCCATGCTGTCGCGCGCACCCCAGCGCTTGATCGACGCGATGCAATCCTCGGACGTGACGGGGGTGCCGTCATGCCACATCAGGCCGTCGCGAAGCGTAAAGGTGTAAACGAGATTGTCGTCGCTGACGGTCCAGGTATCGACCATCTGCGGCTGCGGTTCGAAATTCTCGTCCATGGCGAACAGCGTGTCGTAGATCATGTAGCCATGGTTGCGCGATTCGTAACCGGTATTGGTAATCGGATCGAGGATCTTCAGGTCGTTGACTACAGCCATGCGCAACGTCGTTTCGGCACCGGCCGTGTTCGACATCCCGAGCAGCGCGACCAACGCGGCGGTCGCGAAGACGCGGGGCAGAGCCTTCCGCAAAATCGTACTCATCGTAATCCTCCCTAGCGGAACAATTCGGACGGCGTGTGCCGTTCGTTCTTCCGGGTTCTTCACAAACAACAATGCGCTGCGCCGATGCGCAGCGACAACCGAGACGTCGCCGGCAATGCTGCCAGCAATATCGGTCGTCTGGTTGCGATGGTCATCATGCGGCCGCAGCGCCGGTCAGCACCATGCCCGGCCGCGTTCCCGTATGATTGCCGTCGCGAAACACGATCTGGCCGTTGACGACGACAAGGTCGATTCCGGCGCAGGCTTGCACCGGCTTCTCGAAGGTCGATTTGTCAAGAATCCGGTCAGGGTCGAACATCACGAGATCGGCGAAGGCGCCCGGCCGCAAATGGCCGCGATCGACGAAGCCGAATCGGCTTGCGGGCAGGCCGGTCATGCGTCGCACGGCCTCTTCCAGCGTGAACAGGCCGACATCGCGGGTATAGTGACCGAGGACGCGCGCAAACGCGCCCCACAGACGCGGATGCGGATGGGGATCGTGCTGCAATCCGTCTGACCCGATCATGGTATGGGGATCGGAGAGGATGCGCCGAACATCCGCCTCGTCCATCATAAAATAGATGGCGCTGGCCGGCTGAAGCCGGTCACTGGCCTCGTCGAGGCTGCATTTCCATTCTGCGGCAAGCTCGGCGAGATCGCGTCCCGCTGCGGCGGGAACGGCGCCCGACCAGGCAACGATCGTGCGGGTCGCATCGTGGATATAGTCCGGGTGCAGAACGGTCGCGGCGGCCGCATACGGATAAGCGTCGATCGCGACATCCTGTTTCAGACGCGCCCGGTCGAGTAGCGCGAGTGTCTCGCGGCTGCGGCCGAAATTCTGCATGCCGGCACATTTATGATGTGCGACCTGCACCGGGGCATGACAGGACTGGCCGATCACGAACGCTTCCTCAAGGGCCTCGATGACGGTGTTCGCCTCGTTGCGCAGATGCGTACAGTAGAAGGCGCGATGGGCCGCGAGCACCTCGCCGATTGCTTCAATCTCCGCCGTGGGTGCCTCGCGTGCGGCATCGTCCGCCATGCAGGTGCTGAGGCCCATGGCGCCAGCTTCGAGCGCGCGGCCGAGCTCTTCCCGCATTGCCGCAATCTCGCTGTCATTGGCCGGGCGGTCGAGCGATTCCATGGCCGAGGCACGCAAGGTCGAATGGCCGACGAGGCACGCCGCGTTGGTTGCAGGCGGGTCCTTCTTCAGCGCGCGAATATAGTCGCCGAAATCCGCAAACCAGTGATCGTCGCCTTCGCCGAATACACCGAACTCGGCAAGATTGGGTGGCTTGCCGCGCAAGGGCGCAACGCTGAGGCCGCAATTACCGACGACGACAGTCGTCACGCCCTGGCTGACCTTCGGCTTCATCAGCGGCGCCGACAACAGCGCGCGATCGTCGTGCGTGTGCGAATCGATGAAACCCGGCGCCAGCGCGCGACCGCGACCGTCGATTTCGAGAGACGCTTGCCAGCCGCGCAGATCGCCGATGGCCACGATGCGTTCATCGACCACGGCAAGGTCGCCCGATCGCGACGGGCCGCCGGTACCGTCGATCAGACGCGCGCCGCGAAAAACGATGTCAGCGCGCATCGCTGTTGTCGTCATCTGTTGCTTCGTCTCCGGATCGGAGCCAACCTTGCTCGCCGACGATTATGCGCAATCCCCGGCGGGCCGCAATACACCGGATGTACCGGCGCGGGATGGCGCGATCGTAAACAGCGAAGTCGGGATGACAATGACTTCGTCTAATAATCGCGGCACGAGGAAACGGTCGAGCGGGAGAAAATCATGAATCTGACCAAAGCTGGTGGCGGCGGATCCACGACAAAGATTCGCGGCGGATGGATCGTTGCGTATGACGGGAAAGAACATCGCATCCTGAAGGATGGCGTCGTTGTCTATCGGGGCGACAGCATCGTGCATGTTGGCAAGAGCTACGACGGCCCCGTCGATGCCGAGATCGACGCATCGCAGAATCTGGTGATGCCCGGCCTAATCAACACGCATGCCCATGCCGGCGCGATGGCCGGCGACCGCATGATCCTCGATGAGGGGCGCTGGGACGTGTTCCGTTCCGGCTTTATGAATTACGTCCCCACGCGCGGACAGGGCGGCGCGTCAATGAACCAATTCAGCGATATGGACGCCAATACGCGCTTCAGTTTGGCCTCGATGCTGCGCTATGGATCGACGACGGTCGTGGAGCTCGGCGGGGAGTTTGGCGACAATCCCGGCCGCATGGTCGACCTCGCCGGCGAGTTGGGCCTACGCTTCTATTCCTCGCCCGGATTTGCCGGTGCCAGTCATCATTTCGACGCCGACGGTCACTATCATACCGTATGGGACGAAAAAGCCGGGCTCGAGGGGATCGAGCGTGCCGTTCGTTTCATCCAGGACAATGACGGCAAGAACGGCGGCCTGTTCAAAGGCATCCTGGTGCCGTTCGAGTTCTGGACCTCGACGCCAGCCATGCTGAAACGCACCAAAGAGGCGGCCAAGCAACTCGGCTGTGGGATCACGACCCACCTCGCGGAAACGCTGATGGAATTCCACCAGACCGTGCGGGAGACCGGCAAAACGCCGATCCGGTATCTTTACGATATGGGCTTCCTCGGGCCCGAGGTGATCCTCGGCCACGTCATTTACATCGGCGGCCACAGCACCACCGGCTATGCCCCTGACGACGATCTGAAACTGCTGGGCGAGACCGGCGCCAGCGTCGCTCATTCGCCAGCCGTTTTCGCACGTCGCGGGGTTACAATGGAATCGTTCCAACGTTACCTGAACAACGGCGTCAACATGACGATCGGCACCGATTCCTATCCGCAGGACATCGTGGCCGAGCTGAAACTCGTGTCGATGCTGAGCAAGGTTAACGACCGCCGCTTCGACACCGCCAAGACCCGCGACGTGTTCAATGCAGCCACGCTCGGCGGCGCCAAGGCGCTGCAGCGGGACGATCTCGGCCGCCTTGCCGCGGGTGCGAAGGCCGATATCGTGATCGCCAACCTGCAGCGCCTGCGCATCGGGCCATTCCTCGATCCGATTAAGGCGTTCGTGCATTGCGGCGACGGCGATCTCGTCGATACCGTGATCGTCAACGGCAAGACCGTGGTCAATGGCGGGCGCGTCGTCGCATGGGATGAAGCCAAGCTCCTCGCGGATATTCGCGCGGCGAGCGACAAGGCGTGGCGGCATTTCCCCGACTATCATTATCGGGGCGCGCCGATCGACGAAATATATCCGGTATCGTTCGGCCCCTGGCAGGAACGATAGGCCGGCAATCCGATTCAAACGTAGACATTGAAAGGTAACTGTTATGCCAAAGGGCAATGCGACCGAGACCGACCGCGTCATGATGAAGGCGGCACTGGTCGAAGCGCGCAAGGGTTATGACGAAGGCGGCGTACCGGTCGGTTCGGTCGTCGCCGAGCGCGACAAACTGCTTTCGTCCGGGCGCAACAGGCGCGTCCAGGAAGGCGATCCGATCGCACATGGCGAAATGGATTGTCTGCGCCGGCTGGGACGCCGCCGGAACTATAAGGGCCTCACGCTCTATACGACCTTGAGCCCGTGCATGATGTGCGCCGGCGCGATCACCCAGTTCTCGGTGCCGCGCCTGGTCATCGGCGAGACCCAGAACTTTCCGGGCAATGTCGAATTTCTCGAACGCGCCGGCGTCGAGGTCGTCGTGCTCGACGATCTTGAGTGCATCGCGCTGGTCGAGAAGTTCATCCGCGAGCGGCCGGATCTCTGGAAGGAAGATATCGTCGAAGATTAGGACGGCGTTGCATGTCGCATCTGGAGGGCTTGCCGATCGGCAGGCCTTCCTGACGCCCTGTGCCGTTGGAATTCGCAGCTGAAGGTGACCCGACATTGTCGCCCTCCGTCCTGTTCTTAACGACGAGCACGCGTGACGGCATTGCGCAGTAATTTGCGTTGAAAAAATTGTCCTGCCCCCTTTGAAGTGGTCCTCCCTGAAGTATGGTTTGGCCATGGAGGAGGACTGCAATGGCAAGGAAGAGACATACGGCTGAAGAGATCGTCACGAAGCTGCGCCAGGTCGTTGTGCTGACGGGGTAAGGCCGGCCGGTCAGCGAGGCGATCCGGACGATCGGCGTGACGGAGGTTACGTACTATCGGTGGCGGAACGAGTACGGCGGCCTTAAGAGCGACCAGGTGAAGCGGCTGAAGGCGCTCGAGACCGAGAACTCCCGGCTGCGCAGGGCGGTTTCCGACCTGACGCTGGACAAGCTGATCCTGCAAGAGGCCGCCAGGGAAAACTTCTAAGCCCCGCACGCCGCCGCGCCTGCGTGGACCATGTGAGGGCCGAACTTGGCGTGCCGGAAAGACGTGCATGCCAGGCTCTGGGCCAGCACCGGTCCACGCAGCGCAAGATACCGAGGACGCCCGAAGACGAAGCGGCCCTGACCGCCGACATCGTCGCACTGGCCCGCCAGTATGGCCGCTACGGCTACCGCCGGATTGCGGCACTGTTGCGAACAGCTGGCTGGACAGTGAACAGGAAGCGGGTCGAGCGGATCTGGCGGCGTGAGGGGCTGAAGGTTCCGACAAGACAGCCGAAACGCGGCCGTCTCTGGCTCAACGACGGATCGTGTATCCGTCTTCGGCCCGAGCGACCCAATCATGTCTGGTCCTATGACTTTGTCGCGGAGTGCACCCACGACGGAAGGGGGTTCCGGATGCTGTGCATCATCGATGAGTTCACACGCGAAGCCCTCGCCATCCGGGTAGCCAGGAACCTCAGGGCTACAGACGTCATCGATGCGCTCTGCGACCTGTTTATCCTGCGCGGCATCCCGGCCCATATCCGCTCCGACAACGGTCCGGAGTTCGTTGCTGTTGCGCTGCGAGACTGGATTGCCACTGTTGGCGCCAGGACCGCCTACATCGAACCCGGAAGCCCCTGGAAAAATGGCTATTGCGAAAGCTTCAACGGCAAGCTGCGCGACGAGCTCCTCAACGGTGAGATCTTCTACAGTCTGAAGGAGGCCAGGATCGTGATCGAAGCCTGGCGGCGTCACTACAATGCCATCCGGCCACACTCTTCACTCGGATACCGGCCGCCGGCACCCGAGGTCATCTCGTGGCCGGCCTCGCCAGCCTCGTTGCCGGGCGCTCGGCCGGCCAACCAACCGATGACTACAATGACGTCGCTGAACTAACATTCCAACCGGACCACTCGATGGGGGCCGGTCATTTTCCTTAATGCACCCTCTTTATTCCGACGAGGAGTAGTCGATTGCTGCTAATGAGAGGTAATGGCAGAGGCCCGTCTTGAGTCAAACCCAATGTTGTCCCGACTGCCGATATGGCGAAGGCATCTGGGTAGCGGGACAAACGGCGCTGCGGATCGGGCAGACTACTCCAATCTGCAAGAGGTTCAGGGGCTCAGGTCGCCCCGCATGCAGTAAAAGCGCGGGGTGTCGCGGCGCGGTGCACGTCTTCACCTTGAAACTCTACCGCGACGCGAGATGGCGCATTCGAATATTGCGTCTTCGCGAATGGAGGCCTGCCTCAGCTGATCGATGCAGCCAACAGAATCACCCTCGACGCACAAGGCGAGCGCGGCGACCAGCGCCGCCTGAATGTCGATCTGTTCGACCCAGTAGGTCAACTTTGCCGCTTCCGCTGCGTCGCGAAGCGTTGTCGATCAAGCCACCTGCTCGCGTGCCGCTGCGGCGTCACCGGACAATGCGGCACCGATGCCGCGTGCGAACGCGTTGACCGATTCAGCATGAGGATACTTCTCCCAGGGATAGAGATCGGGGTCCGGCGTGAGGGTGAGTTGCGCCGCTGCCGACCAGTCCTCGCGCTCAAGCGCCAGACGTGCGGGCATTGCCGCGTAGGCATAGGCAGCCCCGAAATTATCGATCGGCTTCATACCGAGAGACGCCTCCATAGCGTTGCGCGCGGCCTCGTCCTGCGCCAACTGAAGATGCGCATAGACCATGTAGTCGGACGCATGGTGACCATCGAAGGTCGCATCTCCGGCAACGCGCGCAGATTCCAGGTTCCCCTCTATCGACTCGTGCCAATGGCCCAGCCGCGTAAATATATGCGAGGGCATGTGAAGTGCGTGGGCGGCATCCGGTGCAATTAACTAGTAGGCCTGTGCGGCGGGCAAGCCTTGTGTCCATTTACCAACGGATAGGTCCATATACCAACGGTTAGGTCCATTTACCAACGGATAGCGTTTACCTGCGAACAGCATCGACGCCGCGCAGTCTTGCCTGCATGCGTATAGTCTCTCCCGTATCACAAAACAAACACAAGAACCGCCACGTCGATTCTTGTCTACTCGCGTCGCGGATCCAAGATATTTTCGCGGTGCGTTCGGTTTCGAGCGCATGTCGACTACGCCGCTACTTGGACATGAAACCTCATGGAGATCCCAAATGAAGAGAACAAAGCTACTCGTTGCACTGGCCACGGCAGCCGGCGTATCGCTGTCTGGTGTTGCAACGGCAAAAACCACGGATACTGACGCAGCAAGCCTTGAAGCTGCGTTGGCCAAGGGATCCACAGGCTTGCAGGAACTTCTTTCCCAGAACCCGGACAATGAACTTGGGAACCAGGCTCTGGATGGAATGATCCAGCTTGCGAAACGCGGTGAAAACAACGGAGATCGCGGTTTCGAGCGTTCGGGCAATCCCAATGCCAACGGTTCTCCCGACAACCGCGGTGTTGGTAACCCGAACACGCCGGACTGCTAAGACGCTAACGGATCCGTTCAGCAAACCGGATTTCGAGAAAGCGCCAGCAGTTTGCCTGCTGGCGCTTTCGCCCTTTTCCAGGGGGGAGGCGGCGGAACGTTCGCCGGAACATGGAAAGCGTCGGGATCGGCAATCGGTCCGACCGGTTCGCGGGATTGCCGGGCCCTGAACGTGTTGCCTCGGCAGGCTGGCGCAGACCCGCATCGGCCATGATTTCGTCCTGTCCCGATTCGACGTCATCACCTGCAATCAAGCGAGGAGATGTCCAGTTTGCCCGGTCTTGAGCAGTACCGTTTGATCGCACAGAACCGAAGCCCGACCGGAAAGGTCAGTGAACAATGTTGCACCAGAGTCGCATTATCTGTCGATTGGCGGACGGTAGAGAATGAAGAGTGATCGGCGCGTGGGCTCGACAGGGCTGCCGGATATTTCTGCGAAGGCAGATGCGTCTGCTTTCGAGACCGACTTGCCGCAGCCAGTTTTGGCCCGATCCGACCCCGACATTATCGTGGAAAATGGAAAGCCCGGTCGCAAGCCGAAGCGATCAAAAGGATCGGAACGATCGACGTTCGGGGCGCGGAAGTTTCTCGAATACGATATCGTCATCGCCGGAGACATGACGACCGGGGGCGACTTCGGCCTGCGCATCGCGCAGGAGGTTCACGCGAATTTTGAAATCGGATACCGGACCGCCCTTTATCATCGTTCGGCAGGAATTTCATGCCGGCGAATTGCGCCGGATATCCAGAACTGCGTTCGATCCGGCATGGCCGCCGTCATCGAACCGGGCACGATGGTCAATACGCGCCTGCTTCTCGATCATCCGGCGCCGAATTCGAGAGGGATGCCCGGCGATCACGCAGTTGTGGCCGCCGACCGGCGTGTACTGGTCCTTTGCCGACAGTCCGATCTGGAATGCCTGTCCCAGGCTTCGATGTGCTTCGGCACGAATGTATCGATTGCGCCGTCGAACCCGTGGATCCGGAACGCTGCGATCCGGGCGAGTCTTCCCCTGCCGATTGAAGGCGAGAACTGGACCCCTGTCGCCCGTCGGGTCGGAACGAGCCGGTTGGTCAACCGCATCAATCCGCGGCCGACCATCGGCTGGATCGGCGGTCAGGACAGGGACGAATGGCCATACGCCCCCGGCGATCTCGAAAAGCTGCTGCCGACCGACGGGTCGTTCGAGGTATGCCTATTGGGCGACCCGCCTGCCCAAGTGACCGGTACGCCCGAGCGTGCGATGCCGTGGTCGATCTATCGATCCGGGGACGTGTCGGTACAGCGCTTCCTCGATATTGTGGACGCGCTGGTATGTTTTCCGCCCGCCCACAGCAGCGACATTCCGGATGCGGCCTTGTTTGCGGCAATGGCCATGGCGAAGACAGTGATCCTTCCGCACCGGCTCAGCCCCCATTTCGGTTCGCTTGCGCAGTACTGCGACATCGACGCGATCGATGACACGCTCAGACGCTCTCTCGTTTCGAAGGATGCCGAAAGACAGGTCGGGTCGCCTGCCGATGTCGGAAGCTTCGCCGCGACATTGTCTGACGGTTACAGGGACCGGGTCCGCGCGCTCGTACCGGGCAAGCGCAATCGGCAGGGCAGGCGCGCGAACAGAAGTCCAAAGGTGACCAAGCCAACGGCCCTGTTGGTCGCATCGAACGGCATCGGTCTTGGCCATGTTTCGCGCATTCTCGCGATAACCAGACATGTCCGGGAGCGGTTTGTGCCGGTTATCGTTTCGCTGTCGCGTGCACTGCCCGATATCGAGAACTTCGGACACCAGGTGGAGTACCTGCCGTCCCAGAAAATGACGAATGCCGATCCGCGGCTCTGGGACAGATGGTTCTCGACGGAAATTGAACGGCTGGCAGATCGCTACGGCGCCAGCCTTATCGCATTCGATGGCAGCAACGCGCCATTCGGGCTCGTACGTGCCGTCGCAAGTCGGGCGGATTGCGCGCTGGTCTGGATTCGCCGGGGCATGTGGGGCGACGCCCACACTTCTCTACTGAAGAATTCCCGCTGGTTCGACGCGATTATCGAGCCGGGCGAGATCGCGGCTGCCTACGACACGGGGGTTACGGCGAGACTGAGCGATCGTGTGGTTCGCGTTCCGCCGATCAGGCTTCTCGACAAGCGCGATCTTATTTCGAGAAAGGCGGCACGCACCGAACTCGGCCTCGACCCGAACAGACCGGCCGCGCTGGTCCAGATCGGCGCGAGTGCCGGAGACGACACGCTCACGCTCGTATCCGGCGTGATTCAGGAGCTCCGGAAGTTTTCTTCCCTGCAGATCGTCCTGGCCCAGTGGCTCACCGGCACACAATGCCTTTCGCTATGGCCGGGCCTGAGGGTGCTGCAGGGGTTTCCGATCTCCCAGTATTTCAATGCGTTCGACTTCTCGATAGCAGAGGCCGGATACAATACGTTCCACGATGTCATTTCCTTCGAATTGCCAACCGTCTTCATCCCCAATTCGAGCCCCGGACGCGACGATCATCGGGCCCGCGCGCGTTTCGCGCAGGACCAAGGCGCGGGATTCGCACTGGCGGCGGACGAGCTGCAGGATCTGTCGGAAATCGTCGAAGTCCTGATGGTCGACCGCGCCCGCGACATGGTTCGTGCTAATTGCCGAAAGATTCGCCAGCGGAACGGCGCGGCGCAAGTCGCCGACGAGTTGCTGGCGACGCTGTCCGGACGTCACCCGAGAGTTTGCGGCATTCAGAAGGGCAGGAATCGATAATGTCTGTCGGCTCGGCGCGCAGAGATCCCCCATCCGCTGAAAGCATTTACATCGAGTCGCTGCAATCTGCGCTCGCCAGCTATGCCGCAGCCTGTGGCGATGTCGTCCCGGTCAGGCCACGCAAGAGGCTGGTAGCGCCGCCCTGCGCGATCGACCCGTTGCCGGCAGGCGATACGGAAGCGTCATGGTGGCCATCGGTTTCGGCACCGACAGAGCCGCTTCAGCGACGGGAAGGCCGCACGGACGGCAAGCACCCGAAGCCGGAAGCGCCGGTCATCGCAGTATCCGTTCTCGGTCTCCCGGAGTCCCGGCTGGACCATGCGATTTCCCGGATCGCGCTCCAGCGAGAGCAGGCGGGCGATTTCGTGCCGGTTCTCCTGACGGATTCGCCGGCCGGAATACTCGAATGCCCCGCGGGATTTATCGGCGAATACTTTCCCGCCACGGCCTACGGCGGCATCGAGCAGGCTGCCCTGCTGGCCGAAAACCTCCTGCTCAAGCTTCGGAAATGGGGAGTCGAATCGTTCATCGATCTCGGGCCGCCCGGCTATCTCAGGGACCGGCTCGGCGAGGGGTGGCTCGAAACCATGATGGCGGAGCTGCGGCGTCGGCGGCCGCAAACCCGGCAAAGACCGGCGGCGGCGGATCCCGACCTGTCCGGCGCGACCGCAACGACAACAGCAACGGCCGGCGGCGGCAGCGCCGAGCGGCAGCTGGCAAGAGTCGAGACGCTCAAGGGCCGCCTGCAGATCGGCTTCGAATCCGAAGCAATCGCGGAATTGCGGCAGATCATCGCTGGCCCCTACCAGCCCGCCGCGCGGCGAGCGGCCGCCTGGATCAACGCGCTCTGGCTGCTCGACCAGGGCGACAGGGGCAGCGCAATCGCCGCCGTGGAAAGTCTCGCTTCGATCGGACCGCCGGACCGCGGCGACGCCAGGGATCAGCACAGATATACCGTGGCACTGTGCGAAAGCCTGCTGGAGTCCGGACGTCGCGAAGAAGCGAAGTCTCTGTGCCTGAGAGCCTGGGACAGCCATCCGGCGCCGGACATCGCGCTTTCCATGGCGAATGCGCTCGCAGCCGAAACCGATCCTGCTTCCGACGTCGAGAACGATCCTGGTGCACGTCCGAATTTCGATGCCGACGAAAACCGCTTGGGCTGGATAAACAGATCGTTTCCCCAGGGTGCCGCATTCCGGATACGAAAGGCCGAGGCCGATGCTGCGCTGAACATCGACAATCTCGCCGGCGACGCTGTTCCGCTCGCCGGAGAACAGCCGTGCGTCAGCATCATAATGCCGGCCTACAACGCCGAGCAGTTTCTCATGACGTCGGTCCGGTCGGTGCTGGCGCAGACCTGGAGAAACCTCGAACTGATCATTGTGGACGATGCGAGCACCGACCGCACATTGGAGATTGCATACGATGCTTCTCGCCTGGACGGTCGCATCAAGGTCCTGACCTGTCCGAAAAACAGGGGAACCGGCCCGGCGCGGAATATCGGCCTCGCGCACGCGACCGGCGACTTCGTGACCGTGCAGGATGCCGACGACTGGAGTCATCCGAAGAAAATCGAGACCCAGATCGTCGATCTGCTCAGTCATCCCCGGCATGCCGCGAATTTGTGCGAACATGTGAGGGTCTCGACCGACCTGAAATTCCTGCGCCGCGGAAGGCCCGGCGAGCTGGTTGCGATCTATTTCAGCTCTCTTCTGTTTCGTCGAACCGAGGTGCTCAACAATCTGGGATACTGGGACAGCGTTCGCGGCGGTGTCGAAGACGACGAGTTTCTTCGACGGTGCGAACGCTGGTACGGCAAGGAAAATGTGAAAAGGTTGCCGACGGGGCCACTCCACTTCGCAAGGGTCCACGAGCAGAGCCTGACGCAATCGCCGATCACCGGCTATCCGGGTTTCAGCTTCGGTGCCAGGCTCGAATACTGGGAATGTTCGGAGAACTGGCATGTCGAGCGGATGAACGAGCAGGAGAGCCTGCGCGTCGATTTTGTGCTGCCGGAAAGGCCGTTCCCGATTCCGCTCCTGATGCGACCGGAGATCGACGCGGCGCCGCATAAATTCGATGTCGTCATTGCGACCGACTTCCGAATTCCCGGGGGCACCAATCTTTCGACGCTTCAGGAAATCAAGGTTCAGAGCCATGCGGGCCTGACCACCGGGCTCATGCATGTCCCACGCTACGCCTATCCGCCAAAGAACCGGATTCTCCCCAATTACCGCGAACTGGTGGATGGCAACCGTGTCCAGATCCTGACATTCGGCGATACGGTCGACGCGGACCTGGTGGTCTTCCGCTGGCCGCCTGCCTTGGCGCACAGGCCGAAATTCGTGCCCCGCGTCCGGTCGGACAATGTCCGGATCATCCTGAACCAGACGCCGATGCGACGGCACGGCGAGGAGGAGTCGTTCTACGATGTCATGGAGGTGGACCGGAGGGTCGAGGAAATCTTCGGCACGCGCGGAGTCTGGTCGCCGATCGGGGCGGAGCCGCGATCGGTGCTGGATCCCTATCGGGACCGCCTTCTCATCAGCGACGAGAACTGGGTAAACATCATCGATCTCGACGAGTGGCGGCCGCGTTGCAAACGCCAGAAAAACGCGCGTCCGGTCATCGGGCGCCATTCCCGCGATCATTCGGACAAGTGGCCCGAAACGGCCCATGATCTCCTGGCGGCCTATCCGGACCGGTCCGAGTTCGACGTGTCGATTCTAGGAGGAGCCGAAGTGCCCAGATCGATCCTCGGGCGGCTGCCGGACAACTGGACCGTCTTTCAGTTCAACTCGATCACGCCGTACGAATTCCTCGCGCGACTGGACGTGTTCGTCTATTTCACGCATTCATCCTACATAGAGGCATTCGGTCGCGTTATCTTCGAGGCCATGGCAGTCGGCGTGCCGGTCATTCTGCCGACGCGATTTCGATCGACTTTCGGAAACGCAGCGCTGTATTGCGAGCCCGACGACGTTCAGAAAACCGTTAAGTCCCTGCTTGCAAACGAGAGACGATATCTCGATCGGGTCTCGACGGGCCGGCTGTTCGTCGAGGAGAAATACGGCCATGGCGCTCATTTGAAGAGAATGGAGCCGATGGTGCGCGCGTTGCAGAACTAGGGTCGGGCCGTTCCTCCGGGAGATTCGTCGTCGTTAATGGTTGCGGCTCGGACCGCGCCCCGACCCGGCATTTCCGTGTCGGGCTCGGATCGCACGGCCCTGTTGGCCTGGACGAGCGGTCGGGCCGGCTGCGTCGGCTTGCGACTTGGCGCTTGTCGAATCGCGACGGCGTGACTTCAATCTCTTGCCGATCTCGTGCTAAGGGAGGGCGCGAATATGCTGGTACATGCATTCCCCCTCTTTTGCCATAGTCCCCGAAAGGCCTTCGCCAACATGTTCAACTCCCAACGATCATCCGTCACGCAGTGTCCTGCCCCCTTTGAAGTGGTCCTCCCTGAAGTATGGTTTGGCCATGGTTGGTCTTGACCCCGTCTTTGGTCCGGCCTTCATGCGACCTTTCGGGCTGGGTTTAGTTGGTCAGCGAACTCGGCAGGCGTCAAGCCGCTGAGGCTCGAA